>CABVRW010000037.1 GCA_902500785.1 uncultured Nitrospira sp. | reverse complement strand
TTGGTGCCGTAGGTGATCTCGGCGCGATACGCCTCATGCCGAGTGCAGGGCCGCAGGTGCTGCAGTCGTTTGTCGGCCGCTTCGTAGGTCGGGTCGTAAAGAAACGAGGCGTCGTGCTGGATGATCCCGACCGAGAGGCCGAGCGCATGGTACAGTTGTGCCATCCATTGAGCGTCGCGTTTGGCCAGGTAGTCGTTGACCGTGACGAGATGGGCGCCTTTGCCTTCTAGGGCATTCAAATAGAGCGGCAGGGTGGCGACCAGGGTCTTGCCCTCGCCGGTCTTCATTTCGGCGATCCGGCCTTTATTCAAGATCATACCGCCGATCAGCTGCACATCGAAGTGCCGCATGTTCAATCGACGGCGGGACATTTCCCGGCAGACGGCAAAGGCCTCGGGCAGGATGTCGTCGAGCGTCTCTCCGGCTTCAAGGCGTTTCTTGAACTCATGCGTCTTGTCGGCCAGAGCTTCGTCGGAGAGCGGGTTGAGGCCGGCTTCGAGCCCGTTGATCCGCTCGACGATCGGGCGCAACGCCTTGATCTCGCGGTCGTTCTTACTGCCGAATATGACGTTCAGGACTTGAGTCAACATGCAGGCGTACCTTCATTCTCACGAGCCTTCTCACGGGCAAGGCTCACCGTAAGCGCATCGGCTCGGCCGCGGAGTATACAGGAATTCATAGGGGAATCCTACCGAAACAGCGGCGGAGGTCTCAACTGCGTCTCGATCAACGAATCCGACGGGCTTCCCAGCGTTGCTTTCGGATGCGCTGCGATCTATAGTGAGGCTCACCGCTTCGCCGATTCTGCAGGCGAAGCTCACCCACGGATTCCATTGCGGATTTCGATGCGGCAAGGGGCCAGCTTCTCTCTCAGTCTCCTCACGAGCGTTCCGGTCTTCTGCCTGGCCGTTCTCGTGCCACTCGTTGAGGTCGCGATAGCTTCGCCCGCTTCCCCTGAATCCGCCCGACGCAGTTATGAACGAGGCGTCACGCTGTTTCGTGCGGGGAATGCCGACGGCGCGATTGAGGCGTTGAAGCAGGCGCTGGCGCAGAATCCTCGGTTGGCCGAGGCGTACCATGTATTGGGGCTTGTCTACTTCCAGAACAAACGCAATCCCGAGGAGGCGATCCAGGCGTACAAACAGTCGCTCAAGTTGGGCCCGGCTTCCGCGGAGATCCTGAACGATCTCGCCGATGTGTATCTCGCGCAAGGACGCGGAATCGACGCGGAAGGGGTGCTGCGGCAGGCGCTGGACATTGCGCCTGGAAACGAAGAGGCGCATCTGGATTTGGCGCGGCTCTTCGAAGAACGGCATGATCGTGCGAATGCCGTGAAGATGTATCAGTCCCTGCTGCGGGTGCGACCTGACCATGGAGAGGCCTTATATCATCTGGCGAGTTATTACGACGGTCAAGGTGACCTCAAGCTGGCCCGTGAGTATTTGTTCCGTCTCACGCAAGCGAATCCCGGGCATGCCGATGCCTGGTATCTGCTCGGACGCCTCGCCGAGCGCGGCAACGACCTGAACGCGGCGGCTGCCGCCTTCAAGGAAGCCATTGCGGTGAAGGCCGATCTGGTCGATGCTCATTACAACCTCGGGTTCGTCTATCGGAGTCAAGGGCTGCTCGCTGAGGCTGAGCGGGAATTCCTGGAGGTGATTCGTTATCGCCCGGAATATGCCGAAGCCCACTTGAATTTAGGCATGGTCTACACCAGCTTGAATCGGTTGGATGAGGCGGAAAAGGAACACGAGCGGGCGGTGGCCCTCAAGCCCAATTCGGCGGAGGCCCATTATAATCTCGGGGTCTTTTACGAGCTTCATCGCAAGGACATGATCAAGGCTTTGGCGCAGTACCGGCGTTACCACGATCTCGGAGGTCGAGACGACCGGGTGGAGCGAATCATCGGCATCGCCGGGCAGTGAATCTCCTGCGGAGTGGCTCGTTGTCCCCTAGCGCTGTTATTTGGCAGCGTGGTTTTTTTGGTGTGGGACCATGAAACGCGTTCTCTTCAAATCATCGACCTCTTTCCTGCTGGTGGTGCTTCTCTTCATGTCGGGCAGCGCGATGCGCGTAGCCATCGCCCATGACCTTGAGCATGCTTCGCACCATACGGCCGGTTCACACAGCACCGGGATCTGTGCCTGGATGTGCGCCACGGGAGCGGTCGCCAACCACGCCGAGGTGCATCTCATCTACAATCCGTTCCTCGTCTGGCTCGCTCCGAACCATCACGAGGATCCTCTCCATTTTCTTTCCGTACGACGGTCGAATCCCCGCGCTCCGCCCCTGTTCGCTTCCTAACGCACATTGTCAGTGGTCGGTCTGAACAGGTGACGAGCCATCGTTTCCCCATGTTCGTGCCCGCTAGTCGAGACCTCCGCGCCGAATGGCCCCGATTGAGGTCACGTCGGGACCGTCGATGTGTCGCTCGATGGGGCTTGGATGGGGTCCGATGGGACCACGGGCGTTCTGCTCAACGCGGAACCTCCGGTCGACCACGTGTGGAACGGGATTCATAGAATAGAAAGGGTAGGGGTGATGGGAATGATGACGGAGTCGGCGATGAAATGGATGGTCGTGGCGGCCTGCTGGATGCTGGTCGGCGGACTCCAATGTGGCCAGGCGGGCGCCGCGTTGCTGGACGGGCTCATGACGCCGCTGGAGCAGCGTCTGGCCGAACGTGGGGAGAACGTGATCGTCGGAAACTTCTACGCGCCGGATCGAGCGGATGCGCATGGGCCGATCGGCATGGTGGGAGAGCATACGCACAACAAGGGCGAATTCATGTTTACGTACCGGTACATGCACATGGCAATGGAGGGAATGCGGAACGGAACCAACCGGCTGGCCAATTCGGACGTACTCCAGCGGTTCATGGCGACTCCCACGAATATGGCGATGGACATGCATATGTTCATGCCGATGTATGGGCTGACCGACACGGTGACCGTAATGGCGATGGTTCCCTACAGTACTAAATCCATGGACCACCTGACCCGTCCCGGCGGGACCTTTACGACGGAATCCAACGGGGTCGGCGACGTCCAGCTCTTTGGTCTAGTGCGGTTGTACGCGATCGAAACGCCGAGCATCGGTTCTCATCGGTTTCACTTAAACCTGGGACTGAATATTCCGACCGGCAGCATCACGGAGCGAGGACTCACCCCGCAGGGCACGGTTCGCCTTCCCTATCCGATGCAACTGGGGTCTGGCACGGTGGATTTCTTGCCCGGCATCACCTATCAGGGATCTGCAGGAGCCGTCTCGTGGGGGGCGCAATTCATGTACAACGCGCGCACCGGTCGTAACAGCGAGGACTATTCGCTGGGGAACTCCTGGTTTCTGACCGGCTACGGGGCCTACCAGTGGGCGGATTGGGTAAGTAGCTCGGTGCGTCTCAACTATCAGGATTGGGACAATATCAGCGGGCGCGACCTGGCCCTTGCCAATCCCGCTATGCAGATGGTGCCGACGGTAGATCCGACACTCCAGGGTGGCCGGCGTCTCGATGTTCTCGTGGGATTCAATCTGCTCTTTCCTGAAATCATGGGGCTTGAGAATCGGCTGGGGGTGGAAGCCGGGATGCCGATCTACCAGCGACTGAATGGTCCCCAGCTCGAAACGGATTGGGTCGTCTATGCGGGTTGGCAGGTGGTCCATTGAGGAGGGATGATGCTGAATGAAAACACATCGGGCGGTCATGGGCCGTGGGATATGGAGGCCGTGAGGTCTGTGGTTTCCGGCATGCTCTGTGGATGCGCGTTGTTGATAGCCCCGGTGGACCTCGCCGGGGCCTACGATGTGGCGGACGTGGTGCACGGCGGCGCTGTGTCGGGGACGGCCATTTTTGCGGGTCCAGCTCCGGAACCTCGCCGGTTCGAGGTCAAAAAAGATGCCGATATCTGCGGTCAGGAACGGGTCTTGACGGATGTCGACGTTCGCGAGGGGTTGCTGAGCGGGGTGGTCATCGTGCTGGAAGACGTGCGCAAGGGGAAGCCCTTTCAAGCGCGTTCCTATGCCGGGGACCCGCCGGGCGCCGGCAGATTCACCTATGCGGCCGGCGGAGAGGCGGCTCTCGAGATCCGGTCGAAGGGATGTAACTTCGGGCCGAATGCCGCAGTGGTGATGGCCGAGACGGCGGTGGAGTTTGTGAACGAAGATCCGATGACCCATACCGTCCATACCTATGCCGTATTCGGCCGAGAGAAGCGTATCCATCGTACCCTGCACAACCGTGACCTGCGGGCCCATTCCTCGATGGAGGAGACCTTTACAGCCCAACATCTCAAACAGAGCCAGATCGTGAGGATCGGCTGTGACCGGCATGAGTTCATGCAGAATTGGCTCTATGTCGTGGAGAGTCCATATTTTGCCATCACCGGCCGGGACGGTAGCTTCGCTATTGATGGAGTTCCGCCCGGGTCCTACGACCTGATTGCCTGGCATCCGCTGTTGGGAATGCGGACCCATTCCGTTACGCTGAGGGACGATGAACAGGTCGACGTGACCTTCGACCTCTCGTCCGGTTTCGCGCCGTGAACCCAAGCGCTTCACCAGGCAATCGACGGCCAGGAACGGCGGCGGAAGGGGGATGCTGTCAGGAGAATGTTGCGTTGACGGTTCCCTGGCGGTTTTGTTAGCATGCGACCATAATATTCCGGTTTTCTCCTATGCGAAGCACCTCCTTTAGAACCATCGTCTGGGTCGTGGCCTGTACGATCATTGCGTTGCTGGCCGTGACGACAGGCTCTGCCGTCGCGCACGAAGTCCAGCATACGGCACACCATGACGCCGGCATGCATGGATCGGGCATTTGTGCCTGGATGTGTGCAACGGCCGGCGTGCATGTGGTCACCCCCGTTCACTCGATGCACCTGTTCACCGTGGCCGGCGAGGTATCGTTCCGCTCCGATTCGGTGCTTTTGCCCCAGTTCCTCGCTCCCAGTCGGTCCCGCGCTCCACCCGTGTACTCCTAAACCACATCTATGGTGTGCCTCCTCGCTCCGCGACTCGATGTCGCAGATCGCGAGTGAACAGTTCGGCGAGGTGTCTCGCATGCTGTGGCCGCATTCCTTTATGAGATCGTTACAGTACCAAGGATTCCATCATGCTTCGTGTTTGTGATGTCGTCGTTGCCTTGCGTGGTGCTGCGGCCCTGCTGCCTCTCGTCGTCTTCGGCGGCGTCGCCTGTGCCGAGTCTGAACTCCAGGCCGTTACGATACTGGGAGCGCCGCTCAATCTTGTCCAGGCCACGACGGTCATCTCCCCGCCCGCTCTCCGGTTTCATCAAGACGGGCGGTTGTACGCTGCTTGGATTGAAAAAAGCGGGATGCAGGGGGAAGTAAAGACAGCCCTGGTTCCGGATGATCGGTCGGCGGCAGCCCAGGTTCAGGTCAATCCCTCCGGTGTCGGGCCGGAAGCCATTCATCAATCACCGGGCTTCGCCATCGGGGCCGATGGCGAACAGCTCGTGACCTGGTCTACGGCCGTGAAGAAGCCCGGAGCCTTATTCGCATCGGATCTCCAACTGGCACGATCTACCGACAAAAGAGCGAAATTCCAGGCGCCGGTTCAGGTCAACGACGACGGGTTGGCCATTTCGCATACGTTTGAGAATGTTTCCACGGGCAAGAACGGCGAGGTGTACGTCGCCTGGCTAGACGGACGGAATAAGGATCGCAGCGGCGCGGGTGTCATGTTGGCCTGCTCGCGGGACCATGGAATCACAGTCGAGAAGAACGTCGTCATTGACGGGATGGCCTGTCCCTGCTGCCGTCCGATGGTCACAGAGGCGCCGGATGGGTCGTTATGGGTGGCTTGGCGCAAGACGTTCGAGGGCAATGTGCGGGACATCGTGATTGCGCGCTCGACCGACCAGGGTCGGACCTTTTCCCCGCCGACCGTCGTGAGCCGGGACGGATGGGTCTTCGACGCCTGTCCGCATCGCGGCCCCTCGATCGCCTTCGATGGCCGGGGACGGCTCTATATAGGGTGGTATACAGAGGGGAAGGATGAGCAGCCGCGCCTCTTCATCGCAACGTCGGACGATCAGGGCGCGACGTTCTCCGCGCCGGTGGCGCTGCACCACGCAACAACCTCTTTGCCGGACAATCTCCATATGGCGGTCCATCCGGACGGGCGGGTCGTGGCGGTGTGGGAAGAGGTGACGGGAGTCCGAAAGCGTGTGGTCATGCGGGTCTCGACCGATCGCGGGCAGACATTCGGCGCGATGCAGACGTTGAGCAGCGGCTCCAAGGCCGAGCATCCGACGGTGGCCATCCATAACAGTGGCAAGGTCGCGATCGGCTGGACCGAACATGCCTTTCCACACAACAGAATTATGGTCCAGCAGGGGCAATTGTCGCGCGCGGTGGAACCCTAGCGCGGTCCGGCGATTCCCAGCAACAAGGGAGCAAGGGGAGGAGTCATGAAGACGCACGTGGATCAGCTGGTGAGACGCATAGGTCTGTATGGGATTGTGGGGCTGGCGCTCTTGTTGTGGGCGCCGTGCCTTTCTGCTGCCGACGGGAAGGCCGAGAAATCCTTCACGATTGCGGTGACCGACCAGCAGGGAGTCGAAACTGAGCTCAAGAACGGCATCTTCTATTGGGAAGAAAAAATGAGTGAGACCTCGTTCGTCCCGCATGAGCTGCGGCATCTGCCGTCGAAGCGCGGCACGGCGACGGTCAATATCAAGTTCGACCAGATCAAACAGATCGAGGTCAAGCCCGGCGCCGACCAGGCTGCGCCGGTCATGACGGTGACGTTGACCAACGGTAAGAACGGCGAGTTTGTGCCTGCGGTGAACGGCAGTTTCAAAGGTGAATCTGATTTCGGTCAGGTCGAGGTGCCGATCGGGTCGGTGTCCAAGGTGGTCTTCAAGTAAGGGTCGAACGAATCGTTTCGAAAGGGAGTGTCTCATGGAGACTGTGTTCGTGGCGCAATCGTGGCAACCCAGGCAGGCGATGACAGGGTGGGGCGCATCGCTTCTGCTGCATGCCTGCCTCGTGCTTGCCGCATTCGGTCTCTTGCCGAAGATGGCCATGATAGTGGAGCAAGAGCCGTTCAAATGGGACGTAGCCCTTGTCGAGGCCCCACATGAGGTGGTGCCTCAGGCAGAGCCGGCCCCCACGCCGAAAGTGCAACCGCCCGCTCCGGCTCCGGTGAAGCCACGAGTTGAGACCGTGCGGACCGTGCCGCCTCCCCCTCAGCCGGTCCAACGCCAGGTGGAAACGCGGGTGGAACCTCAGCCGGTTCAACGGGCGATACAACCGGTGGAACGGGTGGTGCAGCCGGTCCAGCGGGATCCGCAGCCGGTCGTCGAAACGGTTCGACCGCAAGAGCAGATACAGCCCACAAGAGAAGTGGTTCAGGTGCAGGCCAAGCCCATCGAGCCGCAAGAGATTCAGGAGACGAAGCCGGTCATGCAGGCCGCGACCCCGGCTGAAGTGGTGCGGGAAACGGCTCCGACGATCGAACAGACGGTTGTGGAGGCGGCGCCTGTGACGGCTCAGGCCTATCAGGCCCAGGCGGTAGGCAGTGAGCCATCGGAAATGGAGACGAGGCCTGAACCGGTCGTCACTGCGAGTCCCCAAGTCGTACAGGTCGATCCGGTGGTTGAACGGACTCCTCCGGCTCCTGCGGCTGAAGTGGCTCCAGCGAGTCCGGCTCCGCCCATGGAAGCAGTCGCCGCCGTCAGTGAGCCTATTGCCCCTTCTTCGGCTCCGGTGGCGCCTGTGGCTGCGCCACCCGCACCGCCTGCCGAGGCGCAGCCGGATCCGGCCACCTTGCAGGAACATCAAGTCGTGGCGCGCATGGCTACGCCGAGGCCTGCCACGAAAACCGACTATGGCTGGCTGGCCGAATCGTTGCACCGTCGCATCATTGAGTTGCGGCATTATCCCAGTCACGCGCGTTTGAACGGCTGGGAAGGCAAGGTCGTGTTGAAGGTCTCTATTCGCAACGACGGACAACTCAAGGCTGTCGAAGTGGTGAAAAGTTCCGGGCACGAGTCACTCGATCAAGCGGCGATGGAAGCGGTGCGGCGCGCCTGTCCCTTGCACATGAAGCATGAGCTGACGGCTCCGATGATCGTGCTGCATCTGCCGGTCAGTTACAGTTTAAATCGCTAGGCGTGCGGTGCGTGTTTCAGCCATGACATTATTGGGTGATGCGAACATGATGATTCCGGTTCTCGTGGGTACTGGGCCATTCGTGGCCTCTCGATCTTCGGTGGGATTTCATTGGCAGGGGACAAGTCGGCGGTCGGTCCTGACTCTGAGCGGGCTCCGCGGGTCGAGGAGCTTCAGAAACATCGCGATCGCATTCTGCGGGAATTGAATCAACTGAAACAGCAGCCGAACGGGGTTCGCCGTTCGTCGGTGTGCCAAGGATGGAATTGAGCGACCAGCCCACCCGGACGCGGAAGGAAGCCATGGAGTCGGTTCCGGGGGTTGCGGGGTCTCCGGGACCAGGGGGACGAGCCGTCGATCTCTTCATCAGAGGAGCCGGAAAATGAAGGTGGGAAAGAAAGGACCCTGATGGGACAGTCTAAAAAAAGCATGGGCGGGCTGTTGGCCCTGTGCCTCGCTGTGGCATTCCCATTGGCGGCTGTCCAGGCCGAGTCGACCAGGCCCTTCGAGCTCGGCCAGAAATTCGTGACCGACCATAAGGTGAAGAGCCTGGTCGGTCCGTCGGTGCAGGTTGATGAACAGGGGCATGTCTCCTTGGCCTGGACGGAAGAGGACAGGGATGTGCGGTCGGTCCTTTACGCCCGTAGCACGGAACCGGGCGGGCCGATGGGATCGGCGGTGCGCATCAATCGGCCGGAAGAGGTGCCCTATTGGAGACAGGAAGCGCCCGCCCTGGTAGTGCATGGAGACGAAGTCTTTGTCACCTGGGGGTTGACCCACTCCAGGGCGACTCCGCAGCAACCGCTTGCGACGGAGTTGCGCTTGAGCCGATCGACCGACGGCGGCCGGACGTTTCAGCCGTCCGTGCTGGTGAACGATGATCCGGGTGTGATTCAACATACCTTCGATGCGTTGCATCGTGATGCGGATGGCCGGTTGCACCTTTCCTGGATCGATGCACGCGAGGGGAAAAAGGAGCCGGGTACGTATGCGGCCCGGTCGTTGGATCGAGGCGTAACGATCACAAAGAACCTCAAGGTGGACGAGGGCACCTGTGTCTGCTGCCGCACGGCGGTGACCAGCGGTCCCGAGGGCATGGTCTATGTGGCCTGGCGGAAGATTTTCGAAGGCAATGTTCGCGAAACGGTTGTGGCGCGTTCGATGAATCAGGGGGAGACGTTCGAGACACCGGTCATCGTGGGGCACGATCAGTGGGTGTTCCCGGCCTGCCCGCATCGTCCGGCCTCCATGGGAGTCGATCGACAGGGGCGGCTCTACGTGGTCTGGTACACCGAAGGGACGGATGAAATTCCCGCCGTCTACATCGCTTATTCAGACGACGGCGGGAAGACCTTCTCTGACAAGCGCAAATTGAACGTCGCGAAAAACACGTTTCCCGATCATCCGCAGATCGCGGTGGATCCAGAGGGACGGATCGTGGTGGTGTGGGAGGAGCAGGCGCCGGTGAAACGCGACGTGGTGATGAGCCTGTCGACGGATCGAGGAGAGACGTTTACGGCGCCGCAGAAGGTCAACGAGAAAAAAAGCCAGACTCCGGTGGTGGCAGTCAATCGGCAGGGCCTGTTTGCCTTGGCCTGGGTGGAGCACGGCATGCCCGGGTATAAGCTGGCGGTGCAGACGTTGACGGTGCCATCGGTGAAGGTAGCGGATGAATCGGCTCGGTAATCGGGCAGGGCTGAGACTGGAATGATGATGCGAGCAGCATGGGTGTGGGGGCTGATGCTGGCGGTCGGGCTGGGCGCGACCGTGAGCCCTGTACAGGCGGACGATCCGTTCGCCGCATTGAAAATCGCCCGGGTCGCACCGGGAACCGCCGCCGCAGCCTTCGATCTGCAGTCCATGGATGGACGGTCGGTTCAGCTCGCAGAGTTGAAGGGAAAAGTCGTCGTGGTGAATTTCTGGGCCACCTGGTGCGGGCCCTGCAAGGACGAAATGCCGGCCTTCGAGCGGTTGCGGCAGAAACTGGATCCCGAACGCTTTGCGTTGCTCACCATCACGACTGACTTGCAGCGGGACGGTATCAAACATTTTCTGGCGAACCTGAACGTGCAGCTCCCGGTACTATTCGACGAACATCAGGACGTCTCGCAGGCCTATCTGGTGCGCGCCTTGCCGACCACGGTGGTGATCGATGGGCAGGGCGCCTTGGTGGGTCGCGCGGTCGGGCCGCGTGAATGGGATGCTCCGAACGCGGTGCTTGCGTTGCAGGGGTTGATGCCATGAGCCGCATGAAGGCACCCTCAGTTGCGCTCGCGGCCGCGCTTGCAGGGATCTATCTTGCCCTGGCCGTCTTTCCCATAGCCTGCGCGTTCGACCATGGCGACCCGATGCCGACCGGCCATCACCATGGCGGGATGGTGTCCCACTCCAGCTTCTGTGTCTGGGCCTGTCAGGTCAATCCTACGTCGGATGCCGTGCCCTCCGTGCTGGTGCTGCACCCGTTTCTCGTGGTCACAATCTTTGCCGAGAGTGATCATACCGTCATCGCCGGCGGCGCGGAGTTCCACGCTGCCGCTCGCGCGCCGCCAGTTCAATCATAATTTCATAACATATCGCTAGGTGTGCTAGCCGCTCTTGCCGTCCGTTCTGACAGGGACGACGGGGGTGTGTCTGTACTGTCATGTGCACAGGTGTGCCAGGAGGAAGTGTATGTGGGCCCGTCTGCATTCATCGATTATTTATTCAATGTTGTTGTCCGGCATCGTGATGGTACTACCCTTCACCGCATCCCGCGCGGATGCGCAGGAAGAGGCGGCGGCCGGAGCCGTCGCCGACACAAGCGAACGGGAGCGCGACTTGAGAGATCAACTGCAGAACATCCTTCGTGAATTGGACGAGTTGCACCAGCAACCGGCAGCGGGCGCGGCGGCGACGCCGGCGCAGCCGTCGGTGGTGAAGGAATCGTCTGAGTCGAAGGCGCAGGAGGCAATTCCGCACTTCGAACTAGCCGATGTCAGCATCGTCAGCGATCGCGTACAGCGTCGGCCGGAAGGCATCACGCTGTCGGCGACCGAGCAGTCGGAGACTGAGTCGCAGCCGACCAGAACGCTCAGAGAATCAATGGAGTCCTTGCCAGGGGTGGTGTTGCGCCAGGCCAATGGTCCGAGGGATTTCAGTATCTCGATCCGTGGCTCGGGTGTAAAGACCTCGTTCGCGGTGCGTGAGATCAAGATGTACGAAGACGGATTCATCCAGACGCAATCCGACGGGTTGTCGCGCTTGGATATTCATGACCCCTGGTTCATGCGGAGCGTTGAGGTCACGCGTGGCGCCTCCTCGTCCCTCTACGACAACTACGCGCTCGGCGGTATGGTGCACTTCCGTACCCGACGCGGCAGTGACATTAACGGCATGGAGAGTTTCATCAGCGGCGGATCGTACGGCTATCAGAAATACGCGTTCGCCGTCGGCCAACAATTTACGAACGTGGACATCTCGTTGTTCGGAAGTCACGTCGCCGAGGATGGATTTATTCGGCACAGCGACTACAGCACGCAAACGATGAATTTTAATTTTCGGGTGAAGGTGGACGACAAACAGAACTTGTACTTCAAAGCCATCACGAACTGGCTGGATTCGCGAGTCCCCACCCGATTGACCATCGATCAATTCAACGCCGACCATCGACAGGCCGGCGGCATCAACAACGCGACCAATGCCGTGTTGCTCGCTCAACGGCGATTGGACCGACGGAACATCATCGGTGGAATGTATGAACGGCAGATCGATGCCAACACCGTCCTGACGATGGAAGCCGACTATGACGTGAAGGACATCAACCAGACCTTCACCCAGATCACCGACAACATCAATCCGAACTACAAGCATTACACCGATTTACGTCATGACGGACGGCTGTTCGACATGCCGTTGCGGAGTTACGTCGGGTTTTTCGTGAATCAGATGGAGCAGGAAGGGCAGACCTTCAACAATCTCCAGGACTTTTTCGGGACGCGCGGAACATTGGCGCAGAATAGCCGTGGAACGATTCGAAACATCGGCGGGCGGTTTCGAGAGGAATTGGAGTTTTTGCCGAAATGGACCTTGGCTGCGGGTCTCGGCTTCGAGCAATCACAGTTGAGTGTACAGACGATCAACTACACGGCGGGAGCGGTGAGCGGCCGAGCCGGGGCGGAACGCAGTTTCAGTAACTGGGCGCCGGAGATGTCGATCAGTTGGAAGCCGACCGATGGGTATCGCCATTGGGTGCGGGCCTCTACCGGGTATGCCATTCCCGGCTTCAGCAACCTTCTGACCAACCCTTTTACCGGCCTGGCCGGAACGAATTTCGATCTGAAGCCGCAGAAAAATCTCAACGTGGAACTTGGAACGGAGTCCCGATTGCACAAGACGTTGACCGTGCAGTTGGTCGGGTTCGTCACGTTCGTGAAGGATGAAATCATCAGCCAGGTGGTCTCCAATACCGGCGGTCAGGCCGCGATCAATGCGGACTCTTCGCAATATCGGGGCATTGAATTGTTCTACGACTGGCGGCCATTGGACGGGTTGCGATTCTCCGGTGCGTATACCCACATCGATGCGCGCTACATCAATTTTAGCGACCAGTTTCTATCGGGCGGTCTTCCGACGGCATTCGTGCGGGACGGCAAAGTCGTTCCAAACGTGCCGACCGACACGTTCAATTTCAAGGAATCCTACGATCATAACGGCAGCGGGTGGGGTGGTTGGGTGGAAGTCAACTATATGAACAGCTACTTCTTGAACAACAACAACACCGTGGGCATTCCCGCCTTTGTGATTGCCAACTTGAATATCCATAAGAACTTTGAGTTCCACAATAATAAGTGGATCCGATTCGCAAAGTTCTTTGCGGAAATCGACAATATTGCGGACAAGAAATATGCGGCCTCCGGCAACGTAGTCGCGGATAGCACGGCGGATGCGAACAAGACCCTGTTCTTCGCCGGGTACGGCCGATCCATTTATGCCGGCGTGACCTTAGGACTGTTTTAGCCATTCAGCGCGAGCGGCACAGTATCCGAGCGTCGCTCGCGCATTCACTCAATCAGGAGGTTGCCATGAACAAGCCACTGTTGCGAGTCGGGGAAGCGGCGGATGTATTGGCGGTGAGCCGGTGGACCATTTATCGATGGGTGGAGGAAGGGCGATTGGAGGGCACCAAGATCGGGCGTGGCAGCCTCAGGGTGTTCCGCACGTCGCTGGATCGGCTGGTGCAGACCAATAAGACGCAGGAAATGAACCTGACTGTCTGAGACGTACCTGGCAATGGCTGCACATGACCGGCGACCAAGCCGGTGCAGCTCTGCATGAGTGGGAGAGGAACGATGAGTCGTATGGCATGGGTTCTGGTTGTGCTGCTGGCCGGCTGCGGAGCTGGGACTGGCATGTCTCCATCGTCGGGGGCGTCGCACCCGGCGGGGCCATCGGAGGTGAGGCAATACGCTTTCATCAATGGTCGGTGGTTTGATGGCCAAGGGTTTCAATCGGCCACGTGGTATTCGGCGCAGGGACGCCTGACGCGTACCCCGCCGCCGGGTCGGATCGAGACGGTGGATCTCTCCGGCCTCTTCGTGCTGCCGCCGTTCGGGGAAGCACACAATCACAACGTCGAAGGCCCATGGAATCTTCAGACGGTGTCGCAGCGGTATCTCACGGACGGCGTGTTCTACGTGAAGAACCCGAACAACGTCAGGGACTTCGCGTTGCAGATTCGCAATGCCGTGAATCGGCCGACGAGCATCGACGCAACCTTCGCGCATGCCGGACTCACGGGGAAGGGCGGCCACCCCATCGCGCTGTATGAGGATGTGCTGCGGGTGAGTCGGTATGAACCGGTTATCGGAACGGTCGAGCGGGGGTGGTTTGAGAATCGCGCGTATATCGTCATCGAGACCGAGGCCGACCTGGATGCGAAGTGGTCGTTGATCACGAGTGGTCGGCCCGATTTCGTGAAGGTGTATGTGGTGCACTCCGAAGACGAGGACGAGAGCAGAGAGGCTTCGGGGCGCCGGTTACGGACCGGCCTGCATCCTCGATTGGTGCCGCTCATCGTCGCCAAGGCCCATGCGGCCGGGCTCCAGGTGACAGCCCATGTCGAAACGGCGGCGGACTTTCGCCACGCGGTTCGTGCGGGCGTCGACGAGATTGCGCATGTTCCCGGATGGCTGGTGAAGAGCCCGACTGATGCGGAGCGTGCCAGACTCACGGACGATGATGCGCGCATGGCCTTCGAACGGCGCGTGCGGGTCGTGACCACGGCCGTGGCAGGAAGCGCCATGCCATCCATGGCAGGGCACCGTCCGCATGATCACGACGGGGCGCATGCCGCGGAGTCGGCCGATCCTCACCAATCTGCGCCGGGAAAATCAGCGGAGCAGGTTCTGATAGACAATCTCGGCCTGCTCCATCACGCGGGAGTGCAACTGCTGGTCGGCAGTGACCATGCCGACACGTCGTTAGCGGAAATCATGCATCTGCATTCGTTCCATCTCTTCGATAATCTCGCGCTGCTCAAGATGTGGTGCGAAGCCACTCCGGCCGCTATTTTCCCTGATCGTCGTATCGGGCGGTTCGAGGAGGGCTATGAGGCCAGCTTTCTCGCGCTGGCCGGCAATCCCGTCGAGGATTTCAATCAGGTACAGGCCATTCGTCGCAGATTTAAGCAGGGGGTGCCGCTGGAGCACCTTGACGGGTCGGGGCCCGTTTCCTCAGAGCGCGAGCACCGCGCTCACTGACCGGCCGGGTTTGGGGCCATCATTCAAGATCATCGTGTCTTATCATTCATGTACGCAGAAGGAGTCGAGAGATGAAGGCAGGGGAGTTGTGGAGACGAGCAGTAGGGGTGGCCTGTCTGGCCACAGCCTTAGTTGGGGGCATCGATCAGTCTGTCGTGCGTGCGGCCGACGAACCGTCCGACCAGGATGTTCCTGTCGTGGTGGTTGATCCGGTCGAGGTGCAGGGGAAGCGTATCGAAAATGTTGAGGATGTGAAGAAGGAACTGGCGCGGAGACCGGGCAGCAACATCCTGATCGAGGAGAAGCAGATTACGGAGACGACAGCCGTCAATCTTCAAGAGGTGCTGCAATTCGCGCCCGGCGTGCGATTCCAGTCGCGCTTTGGAGCGGACGAGGGCCAGTTTCAAATTCGCGGCACCTCGTTGCGCAATAATTTCCATCATCGCGGGATCAACATCCTGATCAACGGCATCTTCTTCGGCGACGCCGACGGCTTTTCGGACTTCGAATCCATCGACCTTCTGGCCTACGAACGCATCGAAGTGTACAAAGGCGCGAACGCCCTGCGGTATGGCGCGAATAGCATCGGCGGAGCGATCAATTTCGTGCCGCGCACCGGCTATAGCGCCTCCACCCTGCAGATGCGGATGCTCGGCGGCAGCTTCGGCCTGGTGAGCGGCCAGGTGTCCAGCGGCAAAGTGCTGCAGCCGTTCAAGGTCGGCAGCATGAACGCGACGATGGATTACTACATCAGCGTGTCCGGCAACCGGCAGGACGGATTTCAGGACAACAGTCAGCAAGCCCGCGAGCGCATCAATGCCAACATCGGCATTCAACTCGGCAATCATCAGGAAATCAGGGCCTACTTTCTGCAGGCGAATGTCGCCGAGCGCATTCCCGGCTCCTTGACCAACACCCAGCTCTTTCAAAATCGGCAACAGGTTGGGGGACAAAGCCCTCCGGGAACGCCTCCGTTTTTTGCCTGCAATCTGAACAACCAGGTGTGCAACTACGGGCGGTACTATAATTTGCAGCGGATTGGAATTGCCTACCACAATGAGTTCGCCCCCAACCAATACTTCGAGATCATTCCCTACTTCTCGAATCAATACATCGACCACCCTATTTTTCAGACGATCAGGCAGGAGAACAATAATGTGGGCGGCGAGTTTCGGTATGTGAACTCCAATTCGCTCTTTGGGAAGAACAACTCCTTCGTGATGGGATTTCAGCCGCGGTACGGCAATCAACGTCAGCAGCGGTTCGTGAACAATAACGGGAGCATCGGAGCGCTGACGCAGAATTATACGGCCAAGACGACGTATTTCGGAGCATACGCCGAAGATGCCTTCGATGCCACGAAGGATTTTACGATCGTGATCGGCGGCCGATGGGATTACACGGGACGCCAGGCGACGGTGGACAACTTCGGCCCGGCCGGCAACCCGTTCAACCCCACCACGCCATCGACGCCGACCGGCACGCAGAAGCCATTGCAACATTTCGATGCGATCAATCCGAAGATCGGGTTCGTCTATCGGACGACGCCGACCTCGCAGTTGTATTTCAACGCGAGCAGAGCCTATGAGGCGCCGCTGAATCTTGAACTCCTTTCATCGGTGAATGCGAACGGCACGCCGAATACGGGTTTCCTGAACCTCGATGCGCAGCGCGCATGGCAATTGGAATTGGGACACCGTGGAACGTCCGCCGATCGACGCTACAACTGGGATGTCACGGTCTACAATCTCGAAATGCAGAAAGAGATTCTCGCGTCGATCATCAACAACCAGGGCACGTTCCAAAATGCCAATGGGACGCGGCATACCGGCGTGGAGGCCGGCGCAGGAATGGTCGTGAAGAAGGGACTGCTCGCACAGGGTGGGGCAGGTCGGGAAGACAGCCTGCAAACGCGTGTGGCCTATACCTGGTCGCGCTTCAAGTTTACCGATGACGTGCGAGCCGGCGGAGGCGTGGGGCCGAACGTGCTGATCGCCAAGGCCGGCAATACGGTCGCCGGTGCGCCGGAACATAGTCTGAACATGGAGGTCCGGTACGATCACCCGGCCGGCTGGTGGATTGCGCCGAACGTCGAATGGTCGTTGTCCGGGTTCTATACGGACTACAGCAACACGATCAAGAATCCGTCCTATGCTCTCGTCAATCTGCGGTCCGGATGGTATCTCGACGAGCATTGGACGCTCTTTGCCGAAGGGCGCAATTTGACCAACAAAACCTACGCCGGGGCGGTGGTGGTAAACGATCAATTGAATCGATTTGCCAACCCCGGACTGGGCATCAGCGCGTTCGGCGGGGTGGAGTACAAATTTTAGCGAGTTGCGAAAACGCTCGATTGTTTCGCATCCTGCGAGGTCGGGGAAGGTGTTCGTGGGCAGGGGCTCATCAGTCAGGTGAGTCCCTGCGCCATCGTGGCCATGATCCGCGGGGAATCGGCCGCGGACCACTCGTGGCCTGATGACGGTGATGGAAAAAATACGATAGACGACGGTTGTCCGAACATGTGATAAGTAAAGTCGGCGGTGTTTCCGGATGGACATGTCCTGGTAACTTCAGGGATAGACCGTGCCGGCTCTCTACGGAATTGTTGCTGTTCTCCTGCTTGTCTTGAGCATGGCTCCTGCCCGTGCCGATTCAGGCTTCGCTTTTCCTTCGACGGACGCCTTCGCCTCCCTTCCCCGTATCACGTCCATCCAACTCTCCCCATCGGGTCGGCATCTCGCCGTGCTTCGTACCCACGAGGGGAAGACCTATCTGGATACTCACACCGTCGCGGGACAGGATGCCCATCGCGTCGTCACGTCGGACAATCAAGAATTTTTCGTGACCTGGTTTCGATGGGCCAACGACGAACGGTTGCTGGTCGGTATCCAATTCGCCGCGACGCGCGACACCATCGATTCGGTCGAAACCAGGCTGTTGGCGGTGAACCGGGATGGGACGCAGCAGATTCCCAATTTATTCAAACAGGCATCCTTTCTTTCCCTCTTCGGGAAAAGGCATTTCCCCCAGCTGCAGGATCGTATCGTGGGAACCATTCCCCGCGATTCCAGGCATGTGCTGCTCGCGCTCGACTTGGAGCGGCCGCTGTCTCCGGATGTCTACAACGTGGATGTGTATTCCGGCGAGCGACAACTCGTGCAGGTCAATCCAGGGCTGGAGCCGGGCGTGAATACGATCTCGCACTGGGTCGCCGATCGCGAAGGGCACGTGCGCGCAGGGGCCGGCCAGTTCCAGACCATGGTGCATGTGATCGTAAAGCAGCCGGAGTCCAGTCTCTGGCGTCACCTCGCCCAATACGACTTGGCGAAAGAAACCGGCTTGTTGCCCTTGGCTTTCGATGCCGATCCTGCCTGGCTCTATGTGAGAGACCAACATCAGGGCAAGGCCGCTATCTTTAAGGTCAACGTCGTCGATCGCAGGGTGGATCGCGTCCTCGTCGCCGCCGATGCGAGGCATGATCTCATGGGTGAGTTGGTATATGCGCCGGGCCGCCGGAAAGTGGTCGGGGTCCGATACAGCGCGGCGGACCAGCGGGTGCTCTTCTGGGATTTCGATGCGCAACGGCTCCAGGCCCGCATCGACCGGGCGATTCCAGGCCGGACAAACGTGATCCATAGCAGCAGTGACGATGGGCGTTGGCATATCGTGCAATCGAGCGATGCCGTGCATCCTCCGCAATGGTCGCTGTTCGACGAGCACGACGGTCGGATGGTGCTGCTCGGCAAAGCCTACCCGGATCTTGACGCGGCCGCGCTGGTGGCTCCAAGGGAGACGTTCATCACGGCGCGTGACGGAAAAGAACTCTCTGCGTTCCTGACCATCCCGAAAGATCGAGAGCCCCGTGAGCTGCCGTTGATTCTTTTTCCCCATGGAGGTCCGGCCTCGCAAGGCCGCGGCGGGTTCAATTATTGGACGCAGTGGTTTGTCAGCCGCGGATGGGCGGTGCTGGAACCGCGTTTTCGCGGGACCGAAGGCTATGGCGATGAGTTTCTCCGGGCCGGGTTCCAGCGCTGGGGACTGGAGATGCAAGACGACTTGACCGACAGCGTGCAATGGGCGATTCGATCCGGGCTCGCCGACGCGCACCGGATCTGTATCGTCGGATCCGGGTACGGAGGCTATGCGGCGCTGATGGGCGCGGTGAAGACGCCGGACCTCTATCGTTGCGCCGTCAGCCTCGGCGGAGTGACCGATTTGCCGCAGCTACTCTCCGACAGCCGCTGGTATTTGAATCAGAAACAGGTGGTCGAGTCGCGCATCGGCTCTTGGTGGGACGACCGTGAGCGACTTCGGGAGACCTCGCCGGTCTTTCACGCGCAGGAGATCCGCACGCCGCTGCTCTTGATGCATGGCGCCGTGGATCGTGCCGTGGCGGTGTCGCACGGTCGCGACATGGCCGAGGCGTTGAAAGCCGCACACGTGACGACCTATCGATATGTGGAACTGCCTTTCGCCGATCAGGCGCTGAGTCGCGAACAGGACAGGATTCAGGTATTCCAGGAACTTGAGCAGTTTCTCACCTCTCACCTCGACTGAATCGTTCTTGCCGTAGCATCCACAGGCAACCGTCGGTAGACAGCCGAATCTGTTTGCGTTGCCTCTCCACATTCAATTCCCCAATAGATCATTCGCTCGACCCTTCGACGATCGTGGCATCGTGCGGGTGTGCCGCGCATTCCTCGATCCATCAGGAGTCTCCGGAGGGGTACGCACAGCATCACGCTCGGAGCCACGGTCGTCTTTCGCAGGGGGAGAGCGTGGTTCCGACAATGCGAGGATGCCGGGCACCTTCGCCGGCGGTTCGATTGTGTAGCATCCGTGAGCATCCGTCGGTAGACAACTTTTGAGGAAAAGCGTAAATGGTAGAACAGTTGAGAACTATCAGACCATGCAGATTATGAACCGACGTACCTCCAAGACCTCAGTCGCCGCTCTGGCACTCGGGGTTGTCTGTGTCTATATGGCGCTGGCTCTCGTGGCGCCTGGTTGTTCGTTTGCCCACGCCGCGCCGACGGAGAGTCATCACCAGCACTCAGGCACGGAATCACATTCCACGCTCTGTTCGTGGGCCTGTCAGGCCACAACCGATGTCGGCCCGATCTCGCATGGAGATGTGGGCGCGGCGTGGGTTGCTCAATCCTTCACGTTGATCTCTCCTCCGCTATTCCTTTCCGTCGGGGACACCTCGTCCCTTCACGCTCGCGCGCCGCCGGTCCCCGCGAGGGGATAGTTCGGGCGGGGCGCACGTCGCCACCGATTTACAGGTTCTATGCCTAGGGTCCCGTCACGGCAGATGCTGAGGCGGGAATGGTGTTGGTCCTGTGATCCGCCACCTCCTGGCGTTCGGCCCGAGGTATTTCACTCAAGCATGCTGAGTTCGATGATCGGATTGTCCTTCGATCTCGGATCAACGGACAGCGCGGGCGCTTTTCCTGTGACCTCCGCTGCCGGTTTCCGCGACGGATCCAAAACGTCCTGAGTCGTTCCGTGCATGGTGGACCCGGGTGCTTGGGAGGCTCGTGCCCCCTCCCGCAATCGGGAAGGAGCGGTGTCGAAAACCGCTCCTGTCCACCGCCAACGTTTCGCAGAGGTGCGGGGATGGATCAGCCGCTCTTGCGTGTCAAGGAAGCTGCGCAGTTGCTCAACGTGAGTAAGTGGACCATCTACCGTTGGATAGATGAAGGGCGTCTCGGCGCCACGAAGATCGGGGGAGGCAGCCTCCGCATTTTTCGTCTCTCGGTGACGGCATTGGTGGAAGGGAATCGAACCGATCCATGCCCCCATGATCCGACGCCGCACCTCAAAGCGGTTCCGGTTAGTGGGCGCAGAGCGATGAAGCGATAAGCCTGTCAACGACGGATCCTGGGGTTGTGCACCCTTCTTCAGGATCTGCCTCCCGGGGTGAGTGGGATGGCCTCCCCCTTCACCCCGGCCCTTCGGGGAAGCCGGAATGTCATCGAGGCCGGCGGAATGCAGTTGGCCAGCAAGACGGTCAGGCAAGAAAGATCGCGAGGAAGGAGACGGACACCATGGTCAGACGGTTACTGTGCCTTGTTGTGCTGCTGGGGATGTCATGGTACGGCGGGATCACCTTGACTGCGGCGGTCGCCGCTGCTCCTAAGGACGGCGAGATTGCCCTTCCTGCAGAGTACAAAACATGGCCCAAGTTCTTGACCGAGGTGCAACGGGGCGATGCCAAACAAGTTCGTGAGCTGTATGTGAATCCCGTCGGAGCGAAAGCCTGCCCGGTGTCTGATTTTCCTGATGCGACGGTCATGGTCATGGAGCTCTATAAGGCCAAGGCCGATGGTGACGCGCTGGCGAAGGGGCCGGAGGGGCAGTTGGTTAAAGGCGACCTCGCCAAAGTTTTCGTCATGGAGAAGCACCAGGGGTGGGGACAAGATGTGCCTGACAATTTGAAGAACGGCGCTTGGGTGTTTGGGGCTTACGGGCCGGACGGCACAGCGTTGGCCGAGGATTTTACGAAATGTCGGGCCTGCCATGCTCCGTTAGCGCAGAAGGATTTCGTGCATCGATATGACGAGTTCTGTGCGCAGGGCCACAAGGCGCACTAGGAGCGTGCGGAATAGCACACGAGTGAGAAAGTGTGGTCTGGGGGGGCTCGCCGACCTCTTCACAGGTTACCCATCAGGGAGCGGTGGGTGGCCGTTTTCCCCATTGACCGGTCGAATACTGAGTCCCTCGGATCCTGAGGTTGTGCACCCTTCTTCAGGATCTGCCTCCCGGGGTGAGTGGGATGGCCTCCCCCTTCACCCCGGCCCTTCGGGGCTCCGACCACGGTGAGCGAAAATCGATGAGGCATGAGGGCGCATGACGCGGAGTCGATGGAATCTGAGGAAAGAGGGGCAAGCCATGGTGGGTCACATGAGGACGGCTTCGCGGTGGCTGCCTATGACGCTGGTGGCCGGAATGGCATTGTGCGTAGGTGTCGAGGGGCTCTGGGCCGCTGAACCGGATGTCTGGACTCAGCTGTTTACGAAAGGTGTGGCGGCCCGAGAGGCGGCGCACTATATCGAGGCCGAACAGCTCTTGCAGCATGCCCTCCAAAAGGCTGAGCAGGAGTATCCGGACAACAGTCGCGTGGCCGCGGCCGCGAACCATCTCGGTCTGCTGTATCACGACCAGGGTCGGCTCGCGGAGGCCGAACCGCTCTACGCGCGCGCCCTGGCCATTTGGGAAAAACAGTGGGGCCCCGAACATGAAGATGTCGCCGCGGCCTTAAACAACCTGGCGGAGGTCGCCCATGCCGAAGGCGATTGGAGCCGCGCGGAGCCGCTCTATGAACGTGTGTTGGCGATCGAGCGTAAGGTGCTGGGTGCGGCGCATCCCGATGTGGCGATCAGTTTGAACAATCTTGCCGAGCTGTATCGGAAACAGGGACGGGAGAGCGCGGCCGAATCCTTGTATTACTTAGCGCTCACGCTCATGGAAACCGCTCACGGGGCGAATCATCCGGATCTTGGCCCGGTGCTCAACAACCTGGCGGTGCTCTACAAGGGGCGCGGATTGTATGCCTTGGCGGAACCGTTTTACTTGCGGGCCCTGCACATGCGTCGCCTGCGATTCGGCGAGGAACATCCTGCCGTCGCGATGAGTTTGAACAATGCCGCCTGCCTCTATCAGGCCGAAGGGCTCTACGCCTCGGCGCAAAGATTGTTCGACGAGGCGTTGGACATCGCGGAGCGTACGTCCGGCCCGCAGACCTCCTTGACCGGGACAATCGTCGGCAATATGGCCTTCCTCGCCGACCAGCAGGGACTCTGGATCCAGGCGCAGTTGTTGTATCAGCGCGCGCTCGTGATCCAACAAGAACAACTGGGACTGCATCACCAGACCGTCGGCCTGTTGGTGGAACGGTATGCGCAAGTGCTCGACACCCTCGGACAATCGGTTGAGGCCGGGCTGTTTGCCGCGCGCGCCGCGTCGATCCGGGCGAAGGTTCAAACGGGGGCGGTGCGGCAAGGAGCGGCCGTGCGCCAGAGTCCGACGGTCGGCGAACTGACGCGATAACGATCGCAGCCTGCTAGAAAGAGAGGCGCTCCATGCCGGTCGGTTGTGCGGTGGCGTCACCGCGTCGTGCAGAGATGGCTCTGGATGCTCAGAACAGGGCGAGATTGAACGTGGCCGTGGTGCGGTTGTTGGGGTTGGCCCTCGATATCAGCGAGGGATGGTCGTCGACACCCCCTGCCGCGACCCTGTCGATTCCGTTCGGGTATCGAGACTGGCCGCAGCTGACTTCCAGCGTGGACGCGCGCACCGGGACGCAACGACTCCGCTTCTTCGTATGTCCCAAGGCGCTGCTCACGCCGGACGCTGAGTCGTTTCCCGTCGGGACCACGTTCGTGGTGGAGTCTGAACCGGGCCGGTCACGAGCCCGATCCTCCGGGGCGTCCGTGTTTGCGATGGAAAAATGTGCCGGTCTGACGATGCCTGGCGTGGGGAGCCGACAAATTGAATCGTGGATCTATGCGAGTTGGGATTCCGATGCTCGCCGTGCCACGACAGATCTTGGACGTTGTGGCGTCTGCCGACTGCCTTGGCTGACGCCGCCTGTGAGTCGATGATCGGTGGACGGGGCTCGACGGTTGGACTGCGCTGACCACGCAGTGAGCTCCGATGAGGGAAGCGTACGCCCATGCGCTTCCCTCTCCCACCTCCTTTGTTCCGTTCGCGCTCATCGTTCATGCCGAGTGCCGTGGCTCTTTCGCCTGCTGAACAATGCCGGGCCAATGGAGTAGAATGAGATCAAGCGGACGAGTTTGCCCACTCATTACCGAGGAGGATGATGATGACCATGTTGCGTTCAGGAATCGTTGCATTCGTCGTGTCTGCGTTGGTGGCTGCTGCGCCGATGGGCTACGCCCTTGCCGACGGGGGCGGGCACGTCAAGGAAACGATCAAACATGCCAAGGAAGGCGTGGAGCACGAGAAGGAAGCGATCAAGCACTTGGAAGAGTCGGTCAAGTCCAGTAACGATCCGCATGCGAAAGAAGCGCTGGAGCATGCAAAGGAAGCCATCAAGCATGCAGAGGAATCCCTGGCGCATGCCGAGCAGGCTGCGAGCCACCAGGGTAAGCCGAAAGGTAAGTAGCAGGATGTGTTTTCCAAGGGGGAAGCGATGTCCATCCGGCTTCCCCCTTGATCCCTTGCCGGTGCCGTCACCTACGCTTCATCCCCTGGCCCGTTGACCCTCGTGAAACCAGGTTAGCCCTGCCGGGTCCGGTGTCTTCCAACGTCAAGTTTCAACGACACGATCCTGTAGCATCGGTAGGCATGCGTGAGCGCGCATCTGTAGACGAGCGAGCATGCTGGGGCTATAACTCGACTCCCTAGGAGGAGTTCCTATGCGAAAACTCTTCGTGGCCATAGTTCAGATTCTCGTGCTGGCCGGTGGGTCAGGGGTGTGGGCCGCCGACGATCAGCTGGAGCGATTGTTGCGGGCGCAAGCATTCAATCGGGAGTTCGAGGGATTCGATTCGTATTATGTCCTGATCGAAGCGGATCAGCCGCAACCAGACGGATCCCGTGAAGTGCTGGCCGTTGCCAGCGGAAAATTTTCGGACAAGACCAAACGTATCAAAGTGCTGTTTTTAATCGTGAATGGTCACATTGTCGGTGGCCAGGTATTGGAAGGCACCGGTCTTCCGCCTTGCCTGGCGCAGGAGCATCGTCCGTCCTCATCTCTTTAACCTGACAGGAGGTTCTGTATGTTGAGCAGGATTGCGGTTCTTTTTCTGGGCGTCTTCGGTGTCTTGTCGAGTGGAACATCGGCGTTGGCGCTCCAGGCAGGCGGCGTCGAGGTCGGTGATTTGGAGACTGGGTCCGTCGTGGGGCAACCGTTCAAAGAATTGGAAGTCGACGTGCAGTTGTACGCCGTCGAACTGAGTGGCCTGAAGGCCTGGTATCCACCGACCACGGTCATTGACTTCAAAGTGCGGCCCGGTCGGCCGGTCTTGATGAAAGTCACGAATACGACGAGCTCCGAACGCGGTTTTCAAATGATCGACACCGTGAACGCCAGTTCGCCGTTCGTGTTCAAAACCGAAGTGGTGTTGAAGCCGGGTGAAACGAGATACATCGGCATCCCGACGAGCGATCTTTTCACGGCGACACAAGGTAATACGCTGGAGTATCGTGACCACCTCTATCCCAAACAGCCTGGAGGGAAGTTGTTGATGGTGAAGTAGGCTGCTCGGTCGTATCGGTAACAGGAACGCCCCGTTCATCTCTGACGATGGACGGGGCGTTGTTGGAGAGGGCTTCTTGAGCGCCATTCGGACTCGATCAGGGAACTCTTCAATATGGATTCGTTGTGTGCTGACAGCGCATTGTCATGCGTTGTAGCCTGCGGCATGAGACTCCACTTGTGAGAGGGAGGTCCCTTCGATTTAGTGTGTACGGCGTCGCAAGCCGTTGTCACTGGCTTTCTTGCCTGATGGTTTCTTTTTCTTCATGCTCGTCCGTCCGAATAGCCTGCGTAATTCGTCCTTCGCTCGTTCCAAGCGGGCTTTTTGCGTAGGGTTCAAGGACTTGCCCGCACGATTGATGTGAAAATTGAGCATGGACATGGCCGATTGAAACGGCGTTCCCTTTCGACGCCGGCTCCGCATCGCGGACCGTTTCAACGATTCGGCGACCAGCTTCGCACTGCTTTTGGTGAAGACTCCTTCCTCTAGATCCAGGGCGTCGGATCGCCTCATGACATCAGCGGACCATTTTTTCGCCTTCTTTGGATGGGCTTTCTGTGAAGGCTTCGCCCTGGGTGCCATGCTGTCCCTCCTTGTATCAGGCCTCTCTCGATTCGAGGACCATGTCGTACCCTCGGGCCAGTTAGGATCCTGTCGGTTCTCTGCGAAGGTGGCGCTCACAAGCTGCGGAATACTCGGTTGTTGCGAAGCTTCTCGATCACCTCACAGGCCGTGGGTCGGTTTCAATATAGCCCGCAGGATACGAAAAAAATCCATGCTCTTCATCCGTCGGCGGGCGTTGTTCGCATCCTGCTACGCTCTCGCATCCGGTTCGATGTGTGTCACGACCTCCTCCCCAGTCGTCGTGACTCCGACCCACGCAGATTGATTCGCTTGCAAGAAGGGAATCAGTCGAAGGCTGTCGAGTCGAGCGTCGATGGTGGACTGGGTCAGCCGTTCGAGCCATTCCCGTTGCATCCGCAATTCATAGGTCTGACCGCCCGACTGCATAGAGACTACGGTATTGACCTCCTCTTTCGAGGATATGCCCTCAAATCCGTGGCGTCCCAGATACAATTCGACCTGTCGTCGTCGGTTCCGTACGGTATCGAATAGCATGCCTATCCTTTCCACGCGAGGCTACTCATGGCCTGCTCCTCCCATAAAAATCCCATCAGTCTGTCGGATGAATGTCCCTGTAAATCAGGTGGACACATACTATTCGAGCGTCGCCCATCCAGCGCCTGGAGATGTCCCTAGCATTTTCCATGACAGGGGATTTACCCAGTGGCGCTTCGCGGCCCCCTCGGTAGGATCAGGGGGCGGGATGATCGTTGAAACCCATTGAAATCCATCGGCGATGGGTAGAGAGGCGAGCCATGCCCCTGGGTAAGAGAGACCATGCCGCCTGAATGGATGTCGTTTCGTCGAAGACCACAACAGCCGATGCCGCACTCAATCGCTCTTGCCGGCAAGGGAGGGACACCATGGCGCGATACAGCAAGGCAGCTCAAAAAACAGTCAAGCAGGCCATGCGCAAACGCAAGAAGGGGACGTTGAAGAGCGGCAGCGGGAAGAAGGTCAAAAGCCGGAAACAGGCCGTGGCAATCGGCCTGTCTGAAGCGCGCAAGAAGGGACAGAAGGTTCCCCCGAAGAAGTCATGAGTATGTTGAGAGGCCGGCCGATGACGGCGCTCTGGCTGCTCTGCTCATTCCCGTGCCTCTTCCTATTCGACCCGCCGCGGGCCTGTTCCCATAGCCTTGATGCGCTCAGAGCACTGTTCGATGGGGGACCGGTGCCACGAGAGTTACTGGAATCGACTCGCGAACTGGAGGCCACGGCGGGGCATAAGACAACTCGGGAGACGGCCCATGCCGAACAGCACCGGCTGCTTGAAGAGTATTTGCGGGCAGGACTTGAACGCCGCTGCACGGAGGCGGTTGCAGATGTCTCCCAACTCGACCACGCGATCGTCCGGTTTCGTGATGAGGGACAGGCCGAAGAAGAACAGGCGTTGCGGCAGGATCGGGAAGAGAAGGCGGCGTTTCTCAAGACGAAATGTGCCGGCACCTCAGTAATGAGCAGGCCTGCGGCACCTCGGCCATGATCCCGGCAACCCCAGACTGTGGACCAGCCCCACCGACTAATACTGGTATTTCTCCAAGCGGCTCGCGCACCTGACAGACCGCGCCGACCGATACCACACCAAAATGTTTATTCCGGTCGTGATGTTTGACATCCCGCTTGAATAAAGGCGTAAGATGACATGACGTCCAGCACGCTGACTGTCACATCGATCGTCTTCGACTCCCCTCCTTACGCGGTCGATTCCTCATCAGCCTCCGTTGCGTTAACGCCGTACGACTGACTTTCCAAAACGATGGGGTCTGTCTTGAAGCAGACAGACCGAAGCCGTCAATCTTCCTATAATTACGGCTTACCGAATGAAAGCATCCATGGCCACTGTTCATCTCTCCGACCAGAACAGTATCCTCAACACGCTGGACGCAGGATCCTACGCGGCCCTTCGTGACGACCTTGAGCCTGTGACCTTCAAACGCGGGGAGGTTCTGTATAGCGTCGGAACTTCTATTCGACATGTCTATTTCCCCCGCACCGCCCTCATTTCGCTGATCGGCATCTCGGCCGCAGGTCAGGCTGTTGAGGTCGGCATGGTGGGCTTCGAAGGGTTTGTCGGGGTTCCTATCCTGTTAGGGGTCTCCAGCCAGCCCTACCAAGCGGTGACGCAGCTCGGGGGGACGCTCTGGGCTCCCTAAGGAAGCGGTAGATCCGATCAATGGCAGAGCCCGTGTGCTTACCGCCATCCTCTTGCGTTATACCCATGTCCGCATCACGCAAGTCATCCAGTCGGCGATCTGTAATCGCTTTCATTCCATGCGACAGCGGCTGTGCCGCTGGCTCCTGACCGCCCGTGACCGTCGTCAATCCGATGATCTCGAATTCACGAAAGAATACCTCGCCGACATGATTGGCTCCCAACGTCCAGGGGTCGCCAGTACACTGTCGAGTCTCGAACGATTGAAACTTCTCAGATCTCACCGCGGCGGGGTGACCATCCTTCGCGGGAAGGACCTCGAGAAGGAGTCCTGCGAATGTTATGCATTGATGAAAAGAGAGGTGGATAGCTTTGTTGAGAGTTGTCAGACCCATGCCCCAACCGTCGGAACCTGAAGTTGCCCTGACTTCAAGGAGGATCCCATGGCGTGCACCTTACATGTGCAGGGGTTTCCTGCATCCGTGACGGAAGAGGAACTGGTGGGACGCTTCGCAGCATTCGGGACCGTGCTGTCCGTCACCATCGCTCGTACTCCGCAGCTTCTGGGGTTTGCCGAAGTGATCATGTCGGACAAGCATGAAGCGTTGCGGGCCATAGAGGCCCTCCATCGGATGCCTGTCTATGGGAAGCGCTTGCTGGTGTGTGAACAGTATGCCGTCTCCCATCATCAGCCGAGTTCAGCCCCACCCTCGACAGTCAGCACCTTGTCCTTGGACACCGGAGACCAACAGGCTATGGGTGTCCAGGTTTGTGTGGATGGGCTCCCTCCGTCAGTCACGGAAGCGGACCTGAGAACCCTGTTTTCTGCTTGTGGCACGGTGGTGTCGGTGGAGATGTTGCCTACGTTGAATGGACAATTCTTGGGAATCGCCCAAGTTGAGATGGCGCGAGCTGAAGAGGCAGACCGTGCGATCCGTGATCTGCACCATACGAAACTTGGAGCCCACATGCTTCTGGTCTTCAGAAGAAATCGGAGGGGGGCCGGATCCAACCGGCTTGAGCCACATATGTGATTCGCTCACCCTCCCCGCGCAGTCCTTGCTCGAGTACCACTCGGCATGGTCACAAGGGAATGGTTCGGTTTCCAATTCCTCCCAAGCCTGTTCCGGCCCCGCAATCCATAGCGCTGCTCTAGATTTATCCAGAACTGAGCGGATGTTGTCGAAGGAACTCCGGGTTGGCGGGAGTTTGATTACCAGTAGTAGGGAAAGCGCCCATAGGGGCCCCAATAGGGATGCCAGAACGGGCTATAGTAATAGGGGTAGGGGCGGATTCGGGACAGGTTTGAGTCTTGGGATGGAATCCAGGTGCGGAAGGTGTTGATATCGATCACCGGATAGGTGTAGTCGGTCTCGTCGAGCGGTAAGGTCATAGAGCCGGTGAGCGCCCCGGTGATGGTCAGGAACGTTCCCTGGGGAATGGTTGCAGGATCAAGAAATTCGCGTTGGATGGCGACAAAGCGCCCTTCAGACTTCATGAGATCGAGCGTTGGTTGTTGTGAGTCGTTGAGCGGCAGCTGCAGCACTTCGATCCGTGTGCCGTCTTTCATGCGCCGCGCTGCGAGCACTTGTCCGCCGAGCACGAGGGTCTGTCCCTTGAACGAGTCCGGCGCCGCCTTCACCTGAGAGAACGGCGGGACCGGCGGTCCACTTTCCCCCAACGCTCGTGTGTCACCGGATGAAGCGCAGGCTGCCAAGAGCGCAGCGAGCCATAAAATTCCGATCCCCTGTAGAAGTTTCACCCGCATCGTTGGCATTATAACAGACGCAATAACGGGCGAGCATTGTTTATAATGCCATGAGCCCGTTGAAACGAACCAAGTTTGGAAAAAGGAGTGCAGCGTATGGCGAAGCGTCGTGTATGGCAGGGGGTGGTGTTGGCGGGGCTGGTCGCGCTGGCGGCGCTCGTGGTCGCAGGAACCGCGCTGGCCGGCAAGGCGGAACTCAAGGGCAACTTTCAGATGCTGAGCGACGAAAAGTCGACGCACAAGCCGGGGAAAGTTCAATTGGTGGAATTTGCCGACTTCTACTGCCCGCATTGCCACCGGTTTGACGGCGAAGGACTGGCCATTTTGGAGAAGGAGTTCGGACCGAAACTGGATGCGGTCATGGTGGGATACCCGGTGATTCCCGGTAAGCTGCCGACGGCCTTCGATATGTATGAACAGGCCAAGGCCATGGGCAAGGGCAGCGAGATGAAGCGAGCGCTGTTTCGAACGATCCATACGGACAAGATCGGCATCATCGACAAGGCGATTCGCGAAGTGTTGATTCGCGAGGTCGGTCTCGACCCGGTGGCATTCGAAGCGGGGCTGGCCAGCGCCAAGCCGGCGAAGGCATTTGAAGACGGGCGGAAATGGGGCGATCGAATCAAGATTCAACAGACGCCCACCGTGCTCATCGACGGCAACATCAAGGTCGAACAAATCGATCCGGAGAACTTGAAGTTGATCATTCACAGCATTCTGGATGGTGACGGGAAGCGTTAGCGCCGCGAAGCGCCGCACGTATGATTGGACGATTTCATGATTTGGTGAGTGTCGAACAATGATTGCTCAGCACTCCATCACCAGATAGGGAACGATGGCGATTGATCCTGTATGCGGTATGACGGTAGAGCCGGAGAGGGCGGCGGGCTCCGTCGAGCATGACGGCCAGACCTACTATTTCTGCAGTACCGGATGCCGAGATCGTTTTCGCGCTGCGCCGGATCAATATGTGAAGCAGGCGCCTGCTGCTGCCTCGGCCATGCCAGGCGCCGGACGGCGTCCATTGCCGATGATGCAGGCGATGCCTGCCCAGCAGTCGGTTGAGGGCGGCGAACGGGACCCCGTTTGCGGGATGACCGTTCAGCCTGCGACCGCCGCCGGATCTCATGTGCATGCGGGCAAGACGTATTATTTCTGCTGTCAGGCCTGTCTCGACACGTTCCGGGCCGACCCGGCCCGGTATCTGTCGCCGTCGACCGCGCCGCTTGAGGCGGAGGGAAAGTCGCTCCCGATGCTCGGCGCCATGCCGCCGAGCGACGCGAGTTCCGGCGTCATCGATCCGGTCTGCGGGATGACGGTGGATCCGGCCACGGCGGCCGGGTCCTTCGACTACCAGGGCACGACCTACTCCTTCTGTTGCCAGGGTTGCCTCACTAAATTTCGTGCCGATCCACAGCGGTATCTTCCATCGGCCTCATCAACACAGGCAGCTCCCGCAGCACCGGCTCCCCCTGGGACGAAGTATGTCTGCCCCATGTGTCCTGAGGTGTCGGAGGACAAGCCGGTGCCCTGTCCCAAATGCGGCATGGCGTTGGAACCGGCCTCGATTCAGCCGTTGCCGACCAAAACGGAATATGTCTGTCCGATGCATCCGGAGGTGGTGAAGGCGGAGCCGGGGCCCTGTCCGATTTGTGGGATGGCGCTGGAATCGCGAACCGTCACCGTGGAGGAAGAGCGAAATCCTGAGTTGGTGGACATGGCCCGGCGGTTTTGGATGGGGCTGGGTCCGGCCGCAATCGTGTTCGTGCTGGCGATGTCGCACATGATTCCCGGTCACCCGATCCAACATCTCTTGTCGGATACGCAATCGGCCTGGGTGCAGTTCCTGCTCAGCACGCCGGTGGTCCTCTGGGCCGGATGGCCGTTTTTTCAGCGCGGCTGGGCGTCGATCGTGCACCGCAGCCCCAACATGTTCACGTTGATCGCGATCGGGACCGGCACGGCGTATCTCTACAGTGTCTTCGCGACGTTATTCCCTGCACTGATTCCGCAATCGTTTCATCTTGAGAGCGGGGCGGTGCCGGTGTACTTCGAGGCGGCGGCGGTCATCACGGTGTTGGTCCTGTTGGGCCAGGTGTTGGAACTGCGGGCGAGGAGCCGCACCACCGGCGCGATTCGGGCGCTGTTGGGGTTGGCTCCGAAAATCGCCCGGCGGTTGCGTGAGGATGGCCGTGAAGAAGATGTGCCGCTCGAACAGGTCCAGGTCGGGTATCGCCTGCGTGTGCGACCGGGCGAGCGAGTGCCGGTGGATGGCGTCATTCTGGAGGGATCGACGGCCGTCGATGAATCGATGATCACCGGAGAATCCTTGCCGGTGGAAAAAACTGTGGGTGACCGCGTGACGGGCGGCACCATCAATGGCTCCGGTGGTCTCGTGATGCAGGCCGACCGTGTGGGGGCGGACACATTGCTGGCGCACATCGTTCAAATGGTGGCCGATGCGCAGCGGAGCCGCGCCCCCATTCAGCGAACGGCCGATGTGGTGGCCGGATACTTTGTGCCCATTGTGGTGGGCGTCGCGATCGTCACCGGGCTGGCCTGGGCGGTCTTGGGACCGGAACCCCGCCTTGCCCATGCGTTGCTGAATGCCGTCGCCGTGCTGATCATTGCTTGTCCCTGTGCCCTTGGGTTGGCGACGCCGATGTCGATCATGGTGGGGACGGGGCGCGGCGCGGCTGCGGGGGTGCTGTTCAGGAAAGCCGAGGCGCTGGAGACGATCGAAAAGATCGATACGTTGGTGTTCGACAAGACCGGCACGCTGACGGAAGGCAAGCCCAAACTCCGGGTCGTGAGCGCCATGCCGCCCTGGTCCGAGACGGATCTGTTGCGATTGGCGGCGTCGGTGGAGCGAGGGAGCGAGCACCCGGTGGCCGACGCGATAGTCAGTGGGGCCGAGGCGCGGGGTATCACGCTGGCGTCAGTGTCCGAGTTTCTTTCGAAGACGGGGAAAGGCGTCCTAGCCACAGTCGAGGGCAAGCGAGTCGCGGTGGGGACCATTGATCTGCTGCGGGAGATGCGGATGGATGACGAGACGGATCTGGCAGGGTTGGAATCCAACGCGGAGTTGATGCGGCAGACCGGGCAAACCGTGATGTTCGTCGCCGTCGATGGGCGTCCGATCGGGATGCTGGGGGTAGCCGACCCGATCAAGCGTTCGACGCCGGAAGCGCTCCGGCTCTTGAAGCAGGACGGGATTCATCTGGTGATGGTGACCGGCGATCATGCCGTCACGGCCCAGGCCGTGGCGAAGGAGTTGGGGTTGGAGGAGGTCAAGGCCGGCGTGAAACCGGAAGACAAGAGCCGGATCGTGCGGGAGCTTCAACAGCAGGGCCATGTGGTGGCGATGGCGGGTGATGGGGTGAATGATGCTCCGGCGCTGGCGCAAGCGGATGTCGGCATGGCGATGGGGAGTGGAACCGATGTGGCGATGGAGAATGCCGGCGTGACCCTGGTCAAGGGTGACTTACGAGGCATTGTCAGGGCACGCCGTTTGAGCAAAGCCACGATGCGCAACATCCGACAAAATCTTTTCTTCGCCTTTGTGTACAATATGATCGGTGTGCCGATCGCTGCCGGGCTGTTGTATCCGTTCTTCGGCCTTCTCCTCAGTCCGATGTTGGCCAGTGCCGCCATGACGTTCAGTTCTCTGTCGGTAATTTCGAACGCGTTACGCCTCCGGCACGTCGATTTATGAGTTCTGGGTGTGCAACCACTTCCCGCATGATAGGCTGTGGCCTGCCGTTTTGGAGGAGCGTTCGCCCGATGTCGATGGGTGAGTCTTATCCGTGCCTGTTGGCTGCGGGAGTGCTCGGCGCCCTGTTGGGGGTCGGGCCGGCGGTGTGTGCTGCGTCCGGCGAGTCATTGACGGTGCGCCCGTCGCGTGTCAGTACATCCGGAGATTTGCAGGCGCAAGTGCGGGCCACCGCCGCCAAGGTTCTTCCCGCCGTCGTCAGTATCGCCTCGACCGTTATGGTGCACGAACAGGCCTTCAGCGACGAAGGTCTGCCGTTCGGCATGTTCAAGGACGTGCCGCCTCGCCGGCAATATGGTCAAGGCTCCGGGGTGATCGTCTCGTCGGACGGATACATCATTACGAACAACCACGTCGTGGCCGATGCGGTGGACGTGGAAGTCATTCTCGCCGATCGACGGCAGTTCAAAGGCCGGGTCGTCGCGACCGATCCGAAAACAGATGTCGCGGTAGTGAAAATCAGTGCCACCGGCCTTCCCGCTGCGGCCTGGGGTGATTCGAGCGCGCTTGCCGTCGGAGATTTCGTGCTGGCGATCGGAAATCCGTTAGGATTGAGTCGCACGGTCACGTTCGGCATTGTCAGCGCGGTCGGGCGCGCGGATGTGGGGGTGGCCGATGTGGAAGACTTCATTCAGACCGATGCGCCGATCAATCCTGGGAATTCGGGCGGGGCGTTGGTGAACACGAACGGAGAGCTGGTGGGGATCAACACAGCCATTGCCAGCCCGACGGGCGGCAGTGTCGGCGTGGGGTTTGCGGTTCCCAGCAACATGGCGCGAACGGCCATGCAGAGCCTCATTAAAACGGGCCGCGTGGTACGAGGGTTTCTGGGAGCATCCACGCAGGACGTCACGCCGTTGCTGGCCAAGACCTTTCACCTGCCGGACGTGAAGGGGTCGATCGTCACCGATTTGCAGGCCAAGGGATCGGCGGAACGCGCCGGATTGAAACGGGGCGACGTCGTCGTGCGTTTCGACGGGCGCGATGTCATGGACAGCGGACACTTGCGCAACCTGATGGCGGCGGCGGCGATCGGGAGCAAGCATCGGATCGAGTTGGTCCGTGATGCGCGGCTGATGCAGACGGACCTCACTGTGCAGGAAGCGCCGCGGGAACGGCCCAAGAAAACCGAGACACCGGATACCGCCGGCAACGCCGCGCATCCCTTGTCCGGCGTCATCGTGGACGATATCACCCCGGCCCTGGCGCGCCAGCTGGATTTGCCTGTCAACTCCGGTCTTGTCGTGACGGATATCGAAGACGGCAGCCTGGCGGAAGTGTCCGGTCTACAGCCCGGCGATCTGATCGTGGAACTCAATCGGCAACCCATCCCCAACTTCGCGACCTTTCAACGGCTCGCCGAGCCCCTTCGTCCCACCGACCTCGCGCTCCTGCTCATCAATCGTCAAGGCAGTCTGCTCTACATTCCCATTCAGGGCGACTAAGTCCGCTCTTCACCGCTCTCTCACAGGAATCGATCGGCACTCACGCCTGAAAATTCGCCCGGTGACGCGGCTGATTCCCTGTTAAAACTCCCAAAGAAATTGAATTTGCAAGCAGGTACGGCATACTGAATCGGTGTCATGGAGAGATTCAGGAACTCCACTTCAAAGAGGTGCATCGTGCGTTCGATTTTGCAAGTGAGCTGTCTTCTCGCGCTCTGGTTGTGTACGGCTTGTACCTCCGAGCCGGAGGCGGCTCCGTCGTATCTTCTGGGGGCGTGGCAGACACAGGCCGAAGGGTATGCCGACCAACATATGTTTATCGATGACCATCGCATCGGATTCGGAACGAGTTCCCTGACGGCGGATGGCTATGTGATCACTCATATCGATGAAAGCCAAGTAGGGGCCAAGACCTTGTTCGTGGTGTCCTATCAGGGCGCCGACCAGGCCAAGTATCAACTGGCATTTTTTTATGAACCGGCCGCCGGCGGCAGGATTATCTATAAGAATCAGGACCATTTGATCTGGACGAGAAAGGTTGTGACATCATGAGCCGGCCACGGTTTCGACGCCATTTTCTATGGGACACGGTGCAGCCGCGCTTCCTGGGGCTGAGCTGCTGTTACGTGGTGGTGGTCATTGCGGCCGTGGCGAGGGCGCTCTTCGTCCCGTTGATGTTGGAGCTCAATCACTTGCCGATTTCCTCGGTCGAGGCGCAACGGGTGGCCGATCAGTTTGAATTGCTACACAGCCGCTTCTGGCCGGTGGTGGCGGTGGTGTCTGTTCTCCTGCTCGTGCACGGCGTGTTTTTTTCACATCGGATCGCGGGTCCGCTCTATCGCTTTCGCCGGATTTTTCAGTCCGTGGCGGACGGGGATTTGACCGTGCGCACCTCAATTCGCAAGGCCGATTATCTCCATGTGGAAGCGCAATGTTTGGGTGAAATGGTCGGCGCGTTGCGGGAGAAGATCGCCCGTATCGAGGCGCACCATGCCGCCATCGCTCCGCAGTTGGAACGATTGAAAGCCGCCGCAGCCCGTGGGGCGTTGCAGGAAGTGGAGCAGGAGGCCGACCGATTACGTGCGACCGTCGAACAGCTCACGCGGGCGATGGAACCGTTTCAGACCACGTCGAATGTCATCGAGGCCCAGCCTGCGTCGTTGCCTTCTGCGTCGGGATTTTAGGTCGCATATGACTTACCGGACAGGCTGCCAGAGGCAGCAGGGCTTTACGATCATTGAATTGATGATTGCCGTGGCGATTGTCGGGGCGTTGGCGGGGTTGGCGATCCCGAACTATCTGGGCTATCTGGATAAGGCGAGACTGGCCCGCTGCATCGCGGAGATTCGCTACATCGAGCGAGCGATCGATTCGTACGAAGCCGCGAATGAATTTTTGCCGAACACGCTTGCCGAAGTGGGGGCCGGTGACATGGTCGATCCCTGGGGAAATCCTTACGAGTACCTCAATATCGCGGCGTTGACCCTGCCTGGCGGTGGTGGCGGTAACGGGGGCGGGGGCGGTGGTAACGGTAACGGGGGCGGAAACAACACTTTC
>CABVRW010000036.1:2966-36536 GCA_902500785.1 uncultured Nitrospira sp. | reverse complement strand
GGGGGGGCAAGGTCCTTGAGGTGACACAGTCCTCAGGCCGGACACAGGTTGAAATTCTGCACCTTCCCTTGGACAGATTCTTACATCCGATCGACGGTCCCTCGACAGGTCGCTTTAGCGCGATTGATACCAAGCAAGAAATGAACGATTCCGCCGCCCTCCAGAAAGATACTCTGGTGACGGTCATCGGCGAAATCCGAGGGCGAGGCCAGACCGCTGAACAAGATCCTTCGGACGTCCATCCCCTCCTGCTGGTGAGAGACATGACCGCATGGCAGAGGGAAGTGGGCACGAGAGCCTTCCCCCCCGGATCGCCATTTACAGGCTCCAGGCCGTTCCTGTTCTGGGACAGTCACCGCGTGGCAGGCCATGAGTAAGATCTTCAGCCCCCTTGGCGCGCTGCGGAATGGCTTCCGCCGCTGACGGCGACGAGGAATCGTTCGTACAACCCTTCAATCACAAGGAAAGTGATCATGACCGATGGCTCAGGGGAAACCGTATCGATCTGGATGTCGGCCGACATGCCCGTCGTGTCCCCACTCACGACAGGAGCCCATGCCGACATTTGTATCGTCGGCGCCGGTATCGCCGGGCTGACAACGGCCTACGGCCTGATGAAAGCGGGCAAATCCGTTATCGTGCTGGACGATGGGCAGCCCGGTCGAGGCATGACCCAACGCACGACGGCGCATCTGTCGAATGCGATCGATGACGGCTATGTCGCTCTCGAGCGTCTGCATGGAGAATCGGGCTCGCGGCTGGCGGCGCAGAGTCACACGGCGGCCATCGATTGGATCGAACACACCTGTATAAACGAAGTCATCGACTGTGACTTCACGCGTGTGAATGGTTATCTCTTTGCGCCATCCGAGGAGTCACGGTCGGACATCGACGAAGAATGGCACGCCGCCTTGCGCGCCGGACTCACCGATGTCGAGCGCCTTGATCGGCTTCCCGGCATTCACTTCCCGACGGGACCTTGCCTGCGATTTCCACGGCAAGCCCAGTTCCATCCCATGAAATATCTCTCCGGCCTCGTGCGAATCCTCGAGGCTGGCGGAGGACGAATCTTCAGCGAGGCGCAGGTCACCTCCATCACGAGCGGTACACAAGCGAAGCTTGAAACGAAGCAGGGCTGTCTGGTCACGGCCGACGCCGTCGTCATCGCCACCAACACGCCGATCAACAATCTGGTGACGATCCATACCAAACAGGCGGCCTACATCAGTTATGTCATCGGAGCGGCCATACCGCTGACTTCGATCGAACCGGCATTATATTGGGACACGCTCGATCCCTATCACTACGTGCGATTCCAGCGCCGGTCCGGGACACAGGGGCGCGAGGAGGCGATGCTCCTGGTTGGGGGCGAAGATCACAAGGCCGGACAGGCCGACGATGGCGAGGCCCGGTATGCCCGCTTGGAAGCTTGGGCGCGGGAGCGTTTTCCCAGAATGGAAGGCGTGACCTGTCGCTGGTCCGGGCAAGTGATGGAACCTGTGGACGGCCTGGCCTTCATCGGTCGAAATCCCGGAGATCGTGACAATGTCTATATTGCGACGGGTGACTCCGGTATGGGGATGACGCACGGCACGATTGCCGGCCTGCTGCTCACCGACCTCATCATGGGGCGCGAATCAGCATGGTCGGCGCTCTACGATCCGTCGCGTCAGCCGGTACGGGCGGCCGGCACATTTATGCGCGAGTCGTTCAATGTCGTCGCGCAGTATGCCGATTGGATGACCGGAGGAGACGTGGACAGCGACCGGGAGATCGCTAAAGAACAGGGAGCGGTGCTGAGGGATGGGCTCACAAAAATTGCGGCCTACCGCGACGCGGAAGGAACCCTTCACAAATGTTCAGCCGTGTGCCCGCATCTCAGCTGCATCGTTGCCTGGAACCAGTCCGAAAAAACTTGGGATTGTCCTTGCCATGGCTCTCGTTTTGACAAATTCGGGAAGGTCCTCAATGGACCAGCGACCAGCGATCTGAGGCCGCTGAAGCAGGAACAGCCTAGCTGATCAGCGACGAGATTCATGCCGGATTCACGTCAGGAGTGCCCGTATCTCCCCACCCCCCTTTTTTTTCGTGACGAGCTTTCTCCGCGAGTGTTTGATAGAGGGTGCGAATGTCTTCAAGATCATTCGCACTGAGCTTCTCGAGATCCAGCAAGGCATTGTGGGCTCCCTTTGTGGACCGTATCAACTCATCCAGTTTCAACTGGATCGCCGCGCTGTCCCGGTTCTGCGTATTCTGAATCAGGAAGACCATCAGAAATGTCACAATCGTTGTTCCGGTATTAATGACCAATTGCCACGTATCGCTATACCCAAACAGGGGACCAGTCAAACCCCAAACAATCACGATACCAAGCGCAGCACCGAAGGCAGCTACGCTTCCCAAGACCCGAGAGGCTTCATTCGCTAATCGGCTGAACAGACCAGCGTCGCGTGTCTTCAGACTTCTCCGCCTCATCGTGGCTTCCCTCCTTATTAAGACGCTTCGGGGCCTTACTCCATCTGGTCGACAATCTCCCGAAGCAGAACTTCCAACTCTTCATGCACCACTCTGATCGATGCCTCCAAAGTTTCCAGCATGGAGGCACGCGCGCGTAACTCGGCCGCTCCGTAACGGCCTCCGGGGCCAAAAAACAGGTCCTGTCGATGATCTTCATCCTCTGACCCGCCGGCGCCCAGACGGCCGGCCTGCCGCCATGCATTTACGATCTGTTCACGAGGAGCATTCATCCCTTCCGTATGGGAGCGATGCAAAAACCGCCAGATGCCCGGAGAAAAGATCGTTGAGTCCGAGGGATTCTCCCACAACTCCCGCAGGGCATTGCGGTCATGGCGAAAGTCGATTTCGGAGTGGGCGAAGAGCGCCGAGACTCCAAACCAGGAGGCGAACACCCCGCCGGCCACGTCAGCGGCATTCCCGGCCGCGCTCGTACCGGCCGCCAGCCCCACGCCGCCGGAGATGATCCCGGCGACCCCTCCGAGCACGATGGAGGCGATGGTCAATCGCTTGACCCGTGCGTTATCGAATTCGTCAAGACGGTCCGCGACCTGATCGGCCCGGTCCCTTTCACAGGTTAATTCCGCCGTGGCTGAGGCCACTTCGAAGAGGGTCAGTAACACTTGATCGGTCAAGCGCTGACGGAGTATCAACATATCTACGTCAGTCTTCCCTGGTGAGTCCTTTCGTCTGGCGATCTCCTCAATCACGGGCAGGACCCCGATCACGTCCGCCACTCGCAAGGCGTCGATACTGAACCGGGACGAGGCTGAGGCCGACGAGGCGGCGCGCTCCTGTTGCCGCGGCATGGGAGCTGCGCGGGCCCGCTTGGTCATGGCTGGTACGCATCGTTGCGTCGATTCGGTTGCCGCCCCCTGTTGGGTTGGTGGTAGCAGAGTCGTGCAGCCTAGGCAGGCCGTCATACATGCGAGCACGAGACAACTATGTCTGACCCAGAGACCAAGATGGACATACGTCATCTACCCTAACCCCCGCTCCATCTTTTTCTGTCACAGATCAGGACAGTCTCCAGCTCGGAACCTCCCTAGTAGACTTCCTAACTGTTCGAGATCGTAATGACGAGAGTTTGTGCACCATGGCTTGCGTGAATCGACCAACAGCTCCTATGAAGGACCAACCGAGAAGGAACAACCGGGATGCGATATTTAGCGTTGGCTGCCGACTATGACGGGACCCTGGCCACCGCAGGAACAGTCGGCCACGCCACGATCGAAGCCATGGAGAGGCTCGTGGCATCCGGCCGAAAATTAATTGTGGTCTCGGGCCGAGTCCTGCCGGAATTATTGGACGTGTTCCCTCAAATCTCTCTCTGTGAACGGGTCGTCGCGGAGAACGGAGCGGTCCTCTATCGACCGGCCAGCAAGAAAATCACGCTCCTGGCCCCTGCTCCACTGCCTGCGTTCGTAGAGGAATTGCGCCGCCGTGGAGTGCAGCATCTCAGCATCGGCCATTCCATCGTGGCCACCCGCGTGCCCTACGAAACCGTCGTGCTCGACGTGATTCGTGATCTGGGCCTCGAATTGCGCATCATCTTTAATAAAGGCGCGGTCATGGTGCTTGCTCCCGGTGTGAACAAGGCCACCGGCTTAGCGGCGGCCTTGAAACAGCTCGGTCTCTCCCCGCACAACATCGCGGCCATCGGCGACGGAGAAAACGATCACGCGATGCTGACGTATTCTGGATATGCCGTCGCCGTGGCCAACGCCGTGCCGATGTTGAAAGAGACGGCGGATCGTACTACCGGCGGCAATCACGGAACCGGCGTGAGCGAACTCATCGACGATATGGTGGAAAACGACTTGAGGGTCCATGAACAGTCTGTGTCGAGGCATCAGATCCTGTTGGGCAAACGGGAGAACGGCAATGATCTGACACTTCATCCCGCCCGACAGAACCTGTTGCTGGCCGGCACCTCGGGCAGCGGGAAATCCACGCTGGCCACCGGACTTCTGGAGCGGTTAGGCGAGCGAGGGTATCAATTGTGCGTCATCGATCCGGAAGGCGATTATGAAAATTTTCCACAGGCAACCATCCTCGGCACAGCCCAGGCCGGCCCGGCCTCACTGAGATTCTCACCGCCTTAGCCAATCCGAACAACCACGTCGTGGTCAATCTTACCGGGTTGCCGTTGCAGGACCGCCCCTCATTTTTTATCAGCCTCCTTCCGAGGCTCCAGGAACTTCGTGCCAGAACAGGTCGGCCGCACTGGATGCTCATCGATGAGACCCACCATCTCCTCCCCGTTGATGGCAATCCCAGGACGCTGATCCTCGCGAAAGAGTTAGCCGGGATGATCTACGTCACGGTGCACCCCGACCAGATAGAATCTTCGATTCTCGAGACCGTGACGATCCTATTCGCTCTGGGGAAATCACCCGGGAACACGATCAATACCTATTGCACCGCAGTTGGGCAAACCGCACCGGCCTTGGACCTGTCCGAACTTGAACCAGGCCGAGCGATCATGTGGGATCGCGCCGCACAGCTCCCTCCCGTGGTCTTAGAAATCGCCCGGAGCACAATCGAACGCCGTCGGCACCGGCGCAAGTATGCCGAGGGTGAATTGCCTGCGGACCGGAGTTTTTATTTCACGGGTGGTTCCGGCCGGTTCAATCTTCGCGCTCAAAATCTGTTTCTCTTCATGCAACTCGGCGAGGGCGTGGATGACGCAACCTGGATGCATCATCTCCAGGCGCATGATTACTCCACCTGGGTCAGAGACGTGATCAAGGATGAAACCTTGGCACGGACGATCCACGGGATAGAAGCTCAATCAGGACTTTCGGCCAGCGAAAGCCGGCGTGTGATTCGCGCCGCGATCGAAGCGCGTTACACCGTGCCTACCGGAGGGAATGAAACGATCGATTGAGAGGGACGGCCGAGAGGATCCATGAACACCCGCGATCGACAGTTATTCGGTGTGCCTTCTCCTACCCACAAGCCAAGCCCACCCGGACAGGTACTTTCCCAGGGATCCACCTAGTACACCCTGTCGACCGTCTGGCGCATGCTCAGAATGGCAGCGCACATTTCTCTTCGATGCATCGGAAATGTCCGCTCTACCGAGAAGGAAAGAGGCATCGCGTGAACGTGCGGTGCCCTTTCCTTCCGGGTCTTATCTGTCATCAGGAAAGGAGAGACGAGATGCCTATTCTACTGTGGCTGCTTGGCGTGCCGGTCAGCCTGATTCTCGTGCTGTGGCTGTTTGGTGTGGTTGGGTTCTGATCAAGAACCGCGAATCAGCGTGCGCAGGTCGTCGATGACCGTCTGAATCGACGCCATCGCCCTGCGCCGCTGGGGCGCCGTGAGCATGCGGTCGGTTTCCAATACCAAGGTCCCGACGGATGCGCGCCATTCTGTCACCATTTCGCGATATTTCGCGGAAGCGGTTTGATCGGAATCGACGAACATCTGTCGTAAATTCCGGCTCATGACATCGGCCGGTAGAGGCTCGCGCAGCAACATCAATAACTCCTCTTGGCGTTGCCGGCGATAGTCCCCCCAGACCGGTTGGGTGTCCGGAATAAGAAACGTGAAGGGACGAATCCTCGCAATTTGTTCGCTACTCAGAGGACCGAGCCAATCCTCCGCCTTGGCCAGGATTTTTCTCGTGCGCTCTTCAAGACGTTTCGATACGGGCTCCTGTAACTTCGGCGCGGCCTTGGCCTCCTCCTTATGAAATACCTTTTCGAGATAGCGAACCTGCTTCTCGCTGACGCTCATCAACAGCGCGCTGCTGTCCGGCACGAGACGCTCGAAGAGGTCCGCTCGAAACCGGTCATAGGATCGATACATCCACTCCAGGTCTTCCTGCGTCAATCCCCGGCTCACTCGCTCCTGCAGGTTTTTCAGAAATTGCTCGTACTGCGGGAGCGCCTCCGCCCGGTGCCGGGAGAGTAACGGTTTCAATCGCGCGGTCACGTCACGGCGTTGACTCGAGGTGAGATCCAGGTAGTGATCCAATTGCCAACGGATCATCCAATCGGCATGCCGATAGCCGAACGTCAGCGCGCAGCCATTGAGCAAGAGCAGCAGCGCCGCGAGCCAGAGCGCCATGCTTCGAGCAGCCGCCCCTCTGTGCGGAGTCACCTTGGTCACAGGAACCTCGTTCATCCGGGGGAGTCGAAACGCCTTGCAAGACACTCTATCTTCACCACTAACCATAACCAGGCATGCCCTGCACGCATACTGGGGGTCTCCCGAGTATGGGGACAACCCAGACCTGGGTACTGTGAGACACCAAAGAGATGACATGCGAACCTACGATGGAGAAGCATGGCTTCGAGTTCGCCTCATAACAGGCTTGGGGATAATACCAGTATCACATTTATTTCACCGAGGAGGAACACCATGAAGATTGTTCTACATTCGATTCTCGCAATGGCACTTATTTCGTTGGCCGCCTGCTCCAGCTCTCCGACGGCGACGAAAACCCGCACAGAAACCCAGGCAGGCACCAAGACGGGTATCGTCAAGAACATCGTCATCAACGAGACGATCGCGCCTACTGCATTGACGGTCAGCGCGGGCGACGAGGTCCGCTGGATCAATCAGCGACAGGACTCCGTCACCGTGACGATCGATGGGCCGCTCGAACATACAGTGTCCTGCCGAAACGGGTTCTCCAAAGCGATGGGCATGGGCGTGGACAATTCCACGACCTTGGCCAGCAATGAAACCGCAGGCCTCTGCTTCAGTCGTATCGGTACGGTCAAGTATTCGGTTCGACCTTCCGGCGATACCCATACCAGCCTGGCCGATACCCACGGTTCAATCACTGTTCAATAGCCGTACAGTCCATGACCACAGACCACCCCCGAACCCAGCGTGCGGGGGTGGTCTGACCGGGCACCGGGACGAGGAATTGTCGATGCGTTTATGACCTACGAGGAACGAAACTAGGAGTTGTCCTAGTTCTCCGCCTAGGCCAATGTTCCTAATATGGGGCGTACGATTCGTCTCTGGAAGGCAGTTCACACCGTTACCATGGAGGGGCATATGAGCACTGCCATAGTCATTCCCATTTGCTGCGCGTGCAATAGCGTGAGAGAATTTGTGCAGGCCGAGGGAATGGAAGAAAGCTGGGGTCCTCTTGACACTTTTCTCAGCCTGCATCATTTGTCGAGCGGCGAATATCACCTCACGCACACCTACTGCCCGCGTTGCGCCGTGCGATTCAGCACGCAGTCCCATGCCGACGCATCGATTGCGCGGCCGGATCTACCTCGCCACACCTCGGACGGAGACAGTCATGCGGCCACTATGATTCTGGATGTGTTCTCAAGGGTCCAACGATGCGATTTGGATATGCTCGTACGGGCCTGTCCGACACTGACGTGGAACCAAGTTTTTTCGGAAGTGGATCGGCTGAGCCGAATCGGCCAACTTCGTTTGAAGTATCTAGGACGTGGCCAGTATTCTATTGAACTTCCTGAGTCATCCGAGATGCCCTTGATGGCGCAGACCTGATCTCTTCAGGTGAGGCTGTCCTCCAGAGCAATCTCCGCGCGTACGGGCAGGTGATCGGAAGCGTTCCGGCTCAAGATCGTCCTATGGGCTTGAATTGCCACAAGAGCCGATGCCGGCGCAGCCCAGATTCGGTCCAGTGCCAATAAGGGCCATCGAGCGGGAAAGGTGACTGGAGCAGCGGGGGAACCGAACATTCGACGGAGTCCCTGTAACAACTTCCCCCGGACTTGCCACTCATTGAGGTCTCCCATTAATAGGGTTAGATCGGGTCGCCGCACATCTAATAGTTCAAGCAATCGTTGCACTTGTTTGAAACGTTCGCGGGGCCATAACCCTAAATGTGTATTGAGTACCCGAATGGATCGACCGTTCCAATTCACATCGAGATCTAACACACCTCGAGGCTCGTGGGTCCCGACGGAAAGATCCCATCGCCTCACCTCCTTGATGGGAAACCGGGTCAGCAACGCATTGCCATAGTCTCCTTCCGGTTTCGACTGCACCATTCCAGCAACCGCCGTCAAGTTCGTTCTCGCCGCCAACCACGGCAAAATCTGGGGAGTCCCCGGCCTCAATAGATCGACTTCCTGCAAGGCGATGATGTCGGCGTCCAACTCCTGCAGCACCTGCAGAATGCGCTGCGGCTCATAACGCCCGTCCCGTCCAAATCCGCGATGAATATTGTAGGAAGCCACCTGGAGGCGCATAGGCGTGAGTCCCTCGCAAAAAGTGGGTGCAGGATGCGAAAAGAAGGCCGCCGGCGTCTCCGAAGTCCGAACAGCGTGAATCGTGAAACGTATCCCGTCAAGGATCGCAAATGGGCTGTACCGAGCAACGAACGACGGACTCAACGGACGACCTGTTTGTCCATCCTGCGGACCAGGGCTATCTGAAACCAACAGGACCCATGAGATGATCATCGTATATTGAGCAATAATCGAGTTGTTCCACCGCCTATTAACTCGTAGCCGGCGCCGCTTGCACGGTCACGGAGGCGGCAAGCGGCCGCTTAGCCAGCAGCCGCCGCGAGAGGTACCAGACGGCGACCCAGGCGCTCGCGATCAGCAATCCGAGCAGGGTGACAGCCATCGGAGTCGGTTGTCGCACCGCTTCCTCCAGACCGTCGACCAGGGCGGCTGTCACCACTATACCGGGAGCCATACCGAGCATGGTTCCCATGATGAAATGCCGGAAGGAAAGCGCGGTCGAGCCTGCGACCAGATTGACGAGAGAAAACGGGGCGATCGGCAAGATTCTGACCATGAGAATGGCCCAGAATCCGCGCTCGGCGAGGCGCCGGCTCAAATGGGCCACCCGCTTCCCGGCAAACTGTTGCACTCGGTATCTTCCCAAGGCACGTCCGAGGGTAAACAGGGTGACGCCGCTCAGGAGCGATCCTGCCAGCGCGAGCGGAGCACCGAGCCAAGCCCCACAGGCGATCACTGTCACGACGATAAGCAGCGTGATGGGGATAGCCATAAACCCACCCACGACATAGCCGCCCAGTAACATAATCAATCCTATCGGTCCCCGTCCCAGGGACTGTACGGTCTCGACCAAGCTCTCCACATTGATCACGTCACCCATCGGGGTCCAACGCCATGCCGCAGCCAAAGCACCGATCGCCGCCACCAGGGACAATCCCATGAACAGGCGTCGGCTAAGGTCTTCTCGCTCTTTAAGATGGGGCAGCCCTAAGACTTCCTCGACGGCCATGGGACGTTCCGGATCCACCAGCACCTGTTCAGGAATCACCGCAGCAGCCGCATCGCTCTTGTCGAAGCAGCCGTCGTCCAAGCTACGATCGCCCCCTCGAAGGGCTTCAATCGCGCCGATCAGCGAACCGGTGCGATCCAGCTCCGCTCTCACCACCTCCGGCTCTACCCCGAGGTGCTCGCCGATGAGGTCATTGCGAAGTCCGGCAACGACGGCTTGCAACTGCGGGCGTCCGAAGGATTCGATCGCGAGATTACACTCCGTATCGAACCCCATGGAACGATTCGAGACATTGGCGGAGCCCAGGCAGAGAAAATGGTCATCCACAATGAGCACTTTGCTGTGCACATCGACTTTTTCCGCTCCCGCGGTGCCGGATACCGTCGGCGCATACACTCGCAGCCGACCGTAATGGTCGGCCAACTCCAGATCCTTCAAGACTCGGGCGCGCAAACTCCCCATCGTTTGACGTTCCAGCCAGCCGTCACAATTATGGCGCAGAACCAGTACGACATCAGGGCCTTCCGGCTCGGACAAGCGAGCCATGAGCGCACGCCCGATCGTATGAGCCGTCAAATACTGGGACTCAATATAAATGGACGCACGAGCGCTCTTGATAGCGTCGAGATAGGCTTGCTGAATCTCTCGAACCTCAACCTGTTCTTCATATTTAGGTTGCGTGCGCATGATCGCCACGGGGCAGTGCTCCGTATCGGCAACGATTGAACCAGGCCAGAGCTCCCCCACCGGTCGAAGGCTCGGTCGGGAAAGACGCCGGCCGGTTGCATGCAGCCAGCGGGTCCGGGCCAGATCCCCCAACGCGCCCGCCGCCGCGCCTGACACCATCATCTGGACATCGTGAAAGGGAGCATAGGGAGTACCATCCGCATCCACCCGCCGAACATCGTCTAAGGAATGGGCCCTCGTATCCCACCTGGATTTCGTCAAGTCCAGTCCGCCGACGAAGGCGATCGCGTCGTCGACGACCACGATCTTCTGATGGTGGGAGGCACCGATCGGATGCTGGCCGTCGACACGGTAGGACAGCCGACGATGGCGCCCCCAGCCAGGCTCGGCGGTCGGCATCCATTCCCGTTCCCAGGCGTAAATCATCGCAAAGTCCCAATTGAGCACATAGACCCGCAATTTTCTTTTCCGCCGCAACAATGCGGAGAGAAATTCTCCTAACTTGGTGGGAAACTCCGATGAGGCGGCTCCTCCTCGCAGCAAATCGGTTTTGGTATCGAGGTCCCAGCCGACGATCATAATGGACTCTTTTGCCTGCAGGGCCACGTCGCGAAAGGCCCGAAAATAGGCCTCCCCGTCAATGAGAAAGGACGTTTTTTCACTGGATTCAAGGCGCCAGCAATTATGGCCTGGACACAGCAGAGAAGAGGCCGTGGTCGTGGCCCCTGCCGGAAGCTCCGGCTCCCGATCCGACACTGCGCTGGTTTCGTCCTGTCCAGTCATGCGCTCCCCTTCGAGCCTTTTTAGTTCATCAATAACTTTAGATTATCGCCACGTTGGCATGCTCGATCAGCACCGTACCTGATTCTTTGCCTTCTTGACCAGCTGGTGAGGACCCTAGCCCCTGCGAAGACGGCCAAGAGGTATTCCTAGTAGGCGATCCCAGCGACCGGCGCTACAGTCAGATCGAATGATGAGTGTAAGCCCTGATTCGAACATAATTGTGGAGGTGATGTAATGGCGCAGACACACGCTCAACCTCAGCGGCAGATGGGAAAACAGGTGGACCAGTGTATTGAGGCCTGTCTGGCCTGTGCCCGTATCTGCAATACCTGTGGAGACGACATGGTCGGCATGTCACATCAGACTGCGCAGGATCTCATGGCGCGCTGTATCAGACTCTGCCGTGATTGCGCCGACATCTGCTTGCTGGCCGCGCAATGGATGGGGCGGAATTCTGCGTTTTCTCTACGTATATGCGCGCTCTGCGCCGAGCTATGCGAAGTGTGCGCGGGCGTCTGTGAAGAACATGCGCCCCACCACCCCATGTGCGGAGACTGTGCGAAGGAATGCCGGCGATGCGCGGAGATCTGTCACAAAATGGTCATGGAGTCAGTGCCGCCCGCTTCCGGCGCAAGTTCGCAATGAGCGGCACGCCGGTGATCCTTGGATCTCACGGGTCACACATAACACGGGGGATATTCGCAATGAAGCTCCTATTGACCAGTTTCTACCTGAGCGGCCTGGTGCTTACTGCTGCGGTCCAGCCAGGCGTCGAGGTTCCGGCGCCGGTGCCTCAACCAGGTCCAGGGCCTACGGTTCCCCCTAAACCTACGGATCCTGTGCCTCTACCGGTGCCACCATCGATTCCGCCGCCGCCGCTCATGCCGGGTCTGCCGAAGTAGCTCGCATCGATGTTCACGGTTTGCATGAGCTGTGTCAAAAAAGGAGACCAGTCGCCATGAACAAACCCGGAGAAAGTCGCAGAACTCAATCGGTGCTGCGAGGAATGCTGTTGGGGGGGCTCGCGGGTGCCTTGCTGTTTGGCAGTCTGGCGGAGATGCAAATCCAGCGGCTGGCAGCGGTGCATGCCGAGACGGCTGCGGATCACGATACCGTATCCGGAACACTGAGCATGATAAATATGTCAGAGCGGCGAGGCGTGGTCACCACCGATCTCGGCAAAGATGTCGCGTTTCAAATCGCCAAACCCGAGCTCTTTCTCAACCTCTCCGTCGGCCAAAGAGTCACTCTCAAGCTGGACCATCAAGGTCGAGCCGTCCGAGTGATGGACAATGCTGCACCTGAGCTGCCCCCTCCCTCCCGCCCCCAGTAATCTTATCGGCCCAATCTCGCCTGTTGCATAGCGGCTGACTAGGGGTCTCCCTAGTGTGGGCGCAGGCGGAATCGCAGTACAAAATCTCGCCAAACATGGTGTATACAGGTATCCGTTTGGGTTGATGGCATTCATCGACGGAAAGCAGCGTCCCTCCACCTGGAAGAATCCCTCTGTAGGGATGCGCCTTCGTAAGTCGATCGAACATCGAGATGAGCAGGATTCCAGGGGCGACGGCATGACTTCCGTCACCATCTCGGTCCGAGAAGAAGTCCTACAAGTCCAATGACACGATTTCAACAGCCTCCCCATCCGTTGCTGTCCGGCGCCATCGTTCTCTCCCTGCCCATCGTCTTTATTCTCGACATGTTCACGCCGCTCGGCGTCACCCTGTGGGTGCTCTACCTGATTCCGCTGGTGCTCGCCTATCTGGTCTGGTTTCCCGCGGTGCCGATCGCCGTGGCAGTCGCCGTGGCGATCCTCACCGTCGTAGGTTTATTCGTCAGTCCCTTGGGCCCCGACCCGTTCGTGCCCCTGATCAATCGCGGGGCCGGGATCGTGACGGCTTGGGCGCTGGGGGCCTTCGGCGCGCATTTCATCCGCAGCCGGCTCGCCACGCGCAAGGAAGAGTGGATGCGGGTGGGCCAAACGCTGCTCAGCGAACGGATGACGGGGGAGCAGACGATGAACAGGCTGGGCGAAAACCTGTTGCATGGTCTCGCCGAATACCTCGGAGCGCAGGCCGGCGCCATCTTCATCGACGACGGGAGCGGGTTTCATCGAACAGCGACCTACGGCGTACCGGAGGGCACCGCCATGCCGGAGCGGTTCGTTGCGGGAGACGGACTCCTGGGTCAATCGGTGCAACATCGACGCCTCGTCGTGGTGGATGACCTCCCGGACGGCTATTTCACTATCGGCTCCGGTCTTGGGCGGAGCGCTCCGCGCCACCTCATGATCGCTCCGCTGAAGCTGGACGGACGAGTCACCACCGTCATGGAGTTCGGGTTCTTCCATCGCGTGACGAACTCAGATCGTGAGTTCATCGATCGTGTCGCGGAATCGATCGCCGTGGCGGTCCGATCGGCTCAATACCGGACCCGGCTTCAGGAACTCCTGGAGGAGACTCAGCGGCAGACCGAGGAGCTGCAGGTGCAGAGCGAGGAACTCCGGGTCTCCAACGAAGAACTCGAAGAACAGACCCGAGCGCTCAAGGAATCGCACAGTCGCCTCGAACAACAACAGGCGGAGCTGGAACAGACCAACTCGCAGTTGGAGGAGCAGGCCCAGATTCTCGAAACGCAGAAAGCAGACCTGAATAAATCCACGACGATGCTCGAAACGCAAACCAGACAATTGGAACAAGCCAGTCGCTACAAGTCCGAGTTTTTAGCCAACATGTCGCACGAAATGCGGACCCCGTTGAACTCCACCCTTATTCTCACAAAGCTGCTGGCCGAGAATCCCCAGGGCAATCTCTCGCTCGAACAGATCAAATCCCTCACGACGATCGAGTCGTCCGGCCATGATCTCCTGACGCTGATCGACGACGTCTTGGACCTCTCCAAGGTGGAGTCCGGCCGCATCGACCTCGCGCCGACAGAAGAATCGATCTCGCGGCTGATCGATCATTTGCAGTCGATGTTCCAACCGCTCGCGGAGCAGCGGAGGTTGCGGCTCATCCTGCGGACACGTCCCGGCACTCCCGAATCGTTCGAAACCGATTGGCAACGACTGGAGCAGGTGCTGAAAAACCTTCTGTCGAACGCCATCAAGTTCACCGAGGAGGGGGAGGTGTCACTCGAAATCTCTCAGATCGAGGACGGCCGCATGGGTTTCACGGTTCAAGACACCGGCATCGGCATTCCACTTGATCAGCATGAGCTGATTTTCGAGCCTTTTTGCCAAGCCGACGGCACCACCAGCCGCAAATACGGCGGGACCGGCCTGGGACTGTCCATTTCGCGCGAATTCGTCCGGTTACTGGGAGGAGAAATTCGTCTCTCAAGCACCCCCGGTCAGGGCAGCACCTTCACTGTGCTCCTGCCCCGCCTCTCCTCGTCCGGGGATTCTCTCGCCCCTTCACCTTCCTTGCTCGCGCGAGTTCCACCCGAGCGGATCAAGCCGAGCGACGTCACCGCCACGCCGACGGCAGCGTCCGAGGCACGCATCCCGACGACGCACATCGCCGATGACCGGGAACAACTGGCGGCGGACCGACGAGTGATTTTAATCGTCGAAGACGACGAATCCTTTGCTAGGGTTCTCGCGGACCTCGCCCACGAACTCAATTTCCAGGTGCTGATCAGCACGACGGCGGCCGATGCCCTGACCCTCGCGGCACGCCATTTGCCGCGGGCAGTCATTCTCGATCTCGGATTACCGGACCATTCCGGGCTCTCCGTCATTGATCGCCTCAAGGCCGACGCCAGGACAAGGCACATTCCCGTTCACGTCGTCTCCGGCCACGATTATGAGAAGACGGCCCTCTCATTAGGCGCCGCGGGATACATGCTCAAACCGGTGAAACGAGAGCAACTCGTCCAGGCCTTCCGGGAAGTCGAAACCAGGCTCACGGAAAAGCCGCGCCGGGTTCTCATTGTGGAAGACGATCCCGCCCAACGAGACAGCCTGCGGCTCTTGCTTGGATCGGATGAAGTCGAAACCATCGGCGTGGCCAGCGGCGCCGAATGTCTCGCCCAACTCGCCGAGCGAACCTTCGATTGCATGGTCCTCGACCTCACGTTGCCCGATGCCTCCGGATTCTCGTTACTCGAGACGTTAAGCCGTGAGGAGCATCTCACGCTCCCACCCGTGATCGTCTACACGGGCCGAGATCTCTCACTCGATGAGGAGCAACGGCTGCGCAAATATTCGCAGTCCATCATTATCAAGGGGGCCAAATCCCCCGAACGATTGCTCGACGAGGTCACGTTATTCCTGCACCAGGTTGTCACCGCGCTGCCGCCCGATCAGCAGCGGATGCTGGAGAAGGCCCGCAGCCGGAACGCGGTGCTGGAAGCCCGTCGGATTCTGATCGTCGAAGACGACGTGCGGAATATTTTTGCCTTGAGCGCGGTGCTGGAACCGCACGGCGCGAAGATCGAGATCGCTCGGAACGGCCGCGAGTCCCTGACCGTCCTCGAGGAGTCGCTGCGCAACCACGATCGGTTGATCGACCTGGTCTTGATGGATCTCATGATGCCCGAGATGGACGGCCTCACCGCTATCCGCGCCATCCGTGAGCGGTCCGAATGGCGGAAACTCCCCATCATCGCCCTGACGGCGAAGGCGATGAAACACGACCAGGAGCAGGCGCTGGCGGCCGGCGCGAACGACTACATGGCCAAGCCGCTCGACGTCGAACAACTGTTGTCGCTGGTGCGCGTATGGATGCCGCGATGACCAACAGCGCGGCGGTGAAAGCCGACGAGATCGAACTGCAGCTGTTTCTCGAGGCCATCTATCGCCGATATCACTACGATTTTCGCGGGTACTCGAGGGCCTCGATCAAACGACGACTCCTGCTGGCACGGGAACGGATGGGCTGCCCCACCTTCTCCGCCTTGCAAGAGCGCGTGCTCTACGATGCCACGGTGCTCCCGCAGCTCCTGGACTACCTCACGGTGCAGGTGAGCGACATGTTCCGCGACCCCGGCTATTTCCTGGCCTTGCGCGAACAGGTCATTCCACACCTCCGGACCTATCCCTCATTGAAGGTCTGGGTGGCCGGGTGCAGCTCGGGCGAGGAATTGTACTCCCTCGCCATTCTGTTCCGTGAGGAAGGGCTGGAGAGCAGGACCATGTTCTACGCCACGGACATCAATGCCGGCGCGCTTGCGAAGGCGGAGGCCGGGATCTATGATCTCCAGCGTCTCGCCCTATTTACTCGCAACCACAACCTGGCCGGCGGCAAGGGTTCGCTGTCGGACTACTATACCGCCGCATACGGAGCCGCCAGGCTCGACAAGACGCTCCGCCGGCGCACGGTCTTTTCCGACCATAGTCTGGTCTCAGACGCGGTCTTCGCCGAGGTGCATTTGGTGTCGTGCCGCAACGTGCTGATCTATTTCGACCGTCCGCTGCAAGACCGCGCAGTCGGGCTGTTCAAGGCGGCACTCGTCCGAAAGGGGTTTCTCGGTGTCGGCGCCAGGGAAAGCCTGCGCTTCAACGCCCACGCCGAGACGTTCGCCCAGGTGCTTTCCGGCGAACGGATCTATCAGAAACGAGGCGATGTGTGAGCGTCCTCCCCCTGGACAACGTGCTACGCGACATTCACGCCGTGGTCATCGGCGCGTCCGCCGGCGCCATCGCCGCCCTGTCGCGACTGCTCCCTCCGCTGGCGCCCGACTGTGCACTGCCGATTCTGGTCGCCGTGCATGTGCCGGCCGATAGGCCCAACAACATTCCGGCATTATTACAGACCAGGTGCCGGGTGAGGATCAAGGAAGCGGAGGATAAGGAACCCATCCTGCCGGGCACGATGTACTTCGCCCCGCCTGACTACCATCTTCTCGTGGAACGAGATCACCGCCTCTCCCTGTCCAATGAGGAACCCGTGAACTACTCCCGCCCATCGATCGACGTCCTCTTTGAATCGGCTGCGGAGGCCTATGGCCGGACCTTGCTGGCGATCATTCTCAGTGGCGCGAATGAAGACGGCGCCAAGGGAGCTCGCGCCGTGAGCGAGGCCGGCGGTCTCGTGGCGGTGCAGAGCCCGGATTCCGCCGATGCACGCCTGATGCCGGAAGCAGCCCTGGCAGCCTGCCCCGATGCTCGCCCCATGAGCCTGGCCGCACTCTCCGAACTGTTATGCACCTATGGAGGCCGAGTGCGGTGCTGACGAAATCTCCGGCCACAATCCTCCTGATCGACGACCATGAACCCAACCTCATGGCGTTGAGCGCGATCCTGTCGCGCGACAACGTCCGGATATTGCAGGCCGGCTCCGCACGAGAAGCCCTTGAACTCTTGCTCAAACACGACATCGCGCTGGCCGTCATCGACGTGCAGATGCCGATCATGGACGGGTTCGAACTGGCTGAACTGATGCGTGGCTCACGCCGTACCCAGCATGTGCCGATTATTTTCCTGACGGCGGGGCCAAAGGACAACCTCCATCGCTTTCGTGGGTACCAGGCCGGAGCGGTCGATTTCCTCTACAAACCCATTGAGCCGGAGGTCCTGCGCAGCAAGACGGGCATTTTCCTCGACCTGTACCGGCAGCGAGAAGACCTGACCAGGCAGCGGGATGAATTTCTCACCCTCGCGGAGGAAAAAGCGCGCCTGCTGCGGGAACGTGATGAGGCGAATCAGCGCCTACGCGAAAGCGAAATGCGCTTCAGGACGTTGTCCGACAGCGCGCCGGTGATCATCTGGATGCATGGGCCGAATGGCTGCGAGTTCGTCAATCACGCCTGCCTGGATTTCTTGGGTATCGACGCGCTCGACCAAATCGACATACTCGACTGGGCTCGCCATGTCCATCCTGACGATCGCCATCATGCCGCCGATACCTATCTGCAGGCGACCTCCCTTCGAACCCGATTCGAAGCCTCCTTCCGTTGTCGGCGACATGACGGCTCGTATCGGTGGATTCATTCCGTCGGCATGCCGACCCTTTCCTCGGACGGAGGCTTGCTCGGGTATATCGGCGCGAGCTTCGACGTCACCGAACGTAAGGACGCAGAACAACGGCTGCAACGTTGGAGCGTGGACCTCGAACAGGCCGTGAGCCAAAAAACCGAGGAGTTACTGCAATCGCAAGACCATCTCCGCGCGCTGACGACGGAATTGAACCTGACCGAACAACGCGAGCGCAAACGATTGGCCGCAGACCTTCACGACTATCTGGCGCAACTGCTGGTGGTGGTACGGATGAAATTGCAGCAGGCCATTCCGCTGGTCACAGGAGACCGGGTCTCAGAGCTCTTGAAGGACGCCGACCAAACCCTGACCCAATCTCTCGATTACACCCGCTCTCTGGTCGCAGAGTTGACGCCTCCCACGCTCAAGGAATTCGGCCTGCTCCAAGCACTGAACTGGCTGGCCGCGCAGATGCAACGGCATGGGCTCGCGGTCACCGTGCGCCAGGGGCCCGCTCCACTGGCGCTTCCCGAGGACCAGGCAGTTCTCTTGTTTCAATCCGTGCGCGAGCTGCTGTTTAACGTGCTCAAACATGCCAAGGCCACGGAGGCATGCATCACGTTGACCGTTAAGGACGACGACCAATTGGAAGTCGTGGTCTCCGATGACGGCTGCGGATTTGTCCCAGCGTCATACCATCGCTGCGGGACCGCCCCCACCCGTTTCGGCCTGTTCAGCATTCAGGAACGCATGGCTGCGATGGGTGGACAACTGGTCATCGAGTCCGTCTTGGGACGCGGAACCCGCGCCATACTCACGACTCCCAATTGGAGCGGGCGGCCGGGATCCGAGGCCGACGATAGTCCGGCACAGACGGGTTCCGAGACGACCCCTTCGCGGAGCGATCTTATCCAAATCAAGCGCCCTCCCCACCAGTCCTCATCCACGATCGGCATCCTACTGGTCGATGACCATGCCATGGTCCGCCAGGGGTTGCGAAGTATGCTGGAGCAATATGAGGATGTGGCCGTGGTGGGTGACGCGTCAAACGGCCGAGAGGCACTTGAATTGGTCGAACGGCTGCGCCCTGCGGTCGTGGTCATGGATATCAATATGCCGGGGGTCAACGGGATCGATGCGACGGCCGACATTAAGGCTAACCACCCTGAGGTGACCGTCATCGGACTATCGGTGCACAATACGGCCGAAACACGGCAAGCCATGCTGCGGGCCGGCGCGACTACGTTGATTTCGAAAGAAGCCGCCGTGGATGAATTGTACGCCGCGATCCGCCAGGCGCTGGCAGACGACGGGGTGAGGCGCTGAGTCGATCCTCACCACATGACGATGGACCGCCAACGGTGCCCCCAATCCGCAGTCGGGACGGATATCCGCACGATGCCTCCGGCGATCGTCACCCTGGCATGTTCGATTTGGGCATCCGTCGGCAGCGGCACATAGCGCTGCACCGCGTCGCAGGTGAGGATCAACCCCTGCTGAGCAAATTCGACAGCGATATGCTCGACACTGGACAGTCCCGGTATCGAGCGGAAATCCGCATGGACGTTCAAGACACCGTCTGACTCTGATACCTCGATCAAGGGGCCTTGCTGAACCAGGCCGTTGGAACCGAGCGTGGGACAGGACTCCGACGTCCGATCTTCCGCTTGGTCAAGGCTGGTGGATCCAATCTCATCCATGGAGGGACCGAGTGCTTTCTTCATGCTTGCTCCATATGGGGTTTCCATTTGTCTTCCCTCGATCGATAGCACATAGTATATAGAGGTCCTTACGGGCGGCCACTAGGATTTCCCCCGGCATCCCTCTAGGATTACGCTAGCGTTTTGCCTAGGTAGTCGGAATCGCTCCGACATCTTATAATGTGATTTTGGCCCAGGAAAATAGGGTAGGCGGTAGCCCTGTGCGCGTGAAATGAGGCCTACATGTACGCTCCGGACAGCCACAAAACCACTCCATTTGAAATGACCAATCAGACCGATTTCATGTTGGCGCGTCTAGCCTCGATCGTAGATTCCTCCGATGACGCCATCATCTCCAAAGATCTCGATGGTGTGATCACCAGTTGGAATAAAGGTGCGCAACGCCTCTTCGGATATACGGCGCAGGAGATGATCGGGCAGAAGGTGCATCGACTGATTCCCGAGGATCGATTCGATGAGGAACCAAGAATTCTAGAGCGTCTCCGCCTAGGACAACGGATCGATCACTACGAAACCGTGCGGCAGCGCAAAAACGGCACGATGGTAGACATCTCTCTATCGGTGTCGCCGATCAAGGATCGAACGGGTCGAATCGTGGGGGCATCAACAATTGCCCGCGAGATTTCGGAACGGAAACAGGCAGAACGTGAGTTGTCCAATCTGGTCGAAGCCCTTCCTGTCGCCGTCTACATGACCGATGCCGAGGGACGGATCACGCGTTACAACCAGGCTGCCGTGGATCTCTGGGGATGCAGACCCACGCTCGGCACCGCCCGATGGTGCGGCTCCTGGCGGTTGTACTGGCCGGACGGCCGCCCCATGCCGCTTGACGCTTGCCCGCTGGCCCAGTCCCTGAGACTCAATCGTCCGATACGCGGTCTTGAGACCATTCTCGAACGCCCGGACGGAACTCGGATACCGGTCGCGGCCCATCCGACACCGCTTTGCAACGCCTCCGGAGAATTGGTCGGCGGGGTGGATATGTTGATGGATCTGACCGAACGCAAGCACGCCGAACGCAGCCTGCAGGACTCCACCGCCGAGTTAGAACGTCGCATCATCGAACGCACTGGGGAACTGATGTTGTCGCAGGAACGCCTGCGCGCGCTGGCGTCGGAATTGACTCTGACCGAACAGCGTGAGCGCCGGCGGCTCGCCGTGGAATTACACGATTATCTTGCGCAACTCGTCGTGGCCAGCCGGCTCAGGCTGTCGCAGGCCATTCCTAGAGTGCAAGATCCGGCGGCATCGGCCGCCCTCTCGAAGGTGGATGCGATGCTGGATCAGGCCCTGACCTACACCCGTTCGCTCGTCGCCGAATTGAGCCCGCACATCCTGTACCAGTTCGGTCTCTCGAAGTCGCTCGTCTGGCTGGGAGAACAGATGAAGCAGCACTCACTCTCGGTCACGGTCAATACGGGTCCCACGTCGTTCGCCTTGCCAGACGACCAGGCCATCCTGTTGTTTCAATCGGTCCGCGAGTTGCTGTTCAACGTCGTCAAACATGCCCACACCGACCGAGCCACCATCACCGTCACCGTCGAAGAGGAACGGGAACTGTGGATCTGTGTGGAGGACGAGGGTCGCGGGTTCGACGTGACGGAACTGACCAACTTCGGAGATGCCCAAGAAAAATTCGGCCTGCTCAGCATCCGGGAACGGATGGAAACATTGGGAGGTTCATGCGAACTCTCGGCCGCGCCCGGCGCCGGCACAGTGGCGATTCTCCGTCTGCCCCTTTCCCATAGCGCCTTGGCTTCTCCCTCGACTCCATTCGCAGTATCCTCCCATACGCCGGTTGCCATGACCACAGACCCTGAGCGCAGGATTCGAATCGTGTTAGTCGACGATCACGCCATGGTCCGTCAGGGACTTCGCAGCATCCTGGATGGTTATGCGGATCTGATCGTCGTCGGCGAAGAAGCCGACGGTCGCGCCGCCGTCGACATGGTCCGTTCGCTTCGTCCCGACGTGGTGATCATGGACGTCAACCTCCCGCTCGTCGACGGTATTGAAGCGACCCGTATCTTGTCCAACGAATTTCCGTCTCTCGTCGTGATCGGGATCTCCGTGAGGAACGATCCCCAAGTGCGTCTCGCCATGACGGAAGCGGGGGCCGTGGCGTTCCTACCGAAAGAGTCTGCGGCCAGCCAACTCTACGAAACCATTCTTCGGCATTGCCCCGTGACCTCCCCATGACCTGTCGGCGACTGGATCCGAACACACTAGGGGATCCCCCAGTGCTCAATCATTTTCGAAGGCGGTATGATCTCGCTAATCTTTACCCTATCCCCTGCTGCGCCGTTCCCCCTTAGTTGACGCTCGTGTGGACGCCGGTGTCGTTCGTGTTCCGTTCGCCTTGGTATGATGAAGGATCTTCACCGCAGGATTTGATACCCTCACCCGGAGAGTTGTGTATCTCGCATGACCTCGATGCTACTCACATTGCAGCGTCTGGTGTTGTCGACCGCCGGATTGGCAATCGTATTTCCAGTTATCACACTCCTCTGCCTGGCCTATGATCCTTCGCTCCTCCACGACCTGCATTCCTCTTTCCGTACGCTGAGACCCACAACACTGTTGGCGGTTTTCTTCTGCGGGGTCTCTCTCTGGTTGCAAGCGGATGAGGCTACCGTCACGACGGCGAAGCGGCATGCCGCGCAGGGCGCAGCGATGCTTGCCTGCCTTCTGGCTATCCTGCCCCTGTCGGAACACCTGCTTTCCATCGACCTTGCAATGGACGAGTGGCTCGTCTCACACCCGGACCTGTCGATCGATCCGCATCCCGGACGCATGGCTCCCGCCACAGCCTTCGCCATCCTGCTGTTGGGGCTGGCGCTCCTATGGCTGGATACGAACAAGATCGCCGGTCAGGCCAGGCACTCCTTCGACCAGTATGCCGCCTTGGTGGGAGGAACGATCGGCGGTATCGCGCTGGTCGGCTATTTATACGGTGTCCGGACACTCTATAAAGTAGGCACGTTCTCCGCTATCTCCCTCTACAGCGCCTTCCTCCTGTTTGTCTTGGGGCTGGGTATCCTCTCCGCGCGTCCCACCAGAGGCTTGATGGCCACACTGACAAGTGAGAAGCTCGGCGGATTGATGTTGCGGCGTCTCCTGCCATTTGCCGTCACACTGCCGATTCTCGCCGGATGGATTCGCATCACGGCTCAGCGATCAGGCCACTACGATTTCAATTTCGGCGTCGCGCTGGCCGTGGCCTCGGTCCTGTTGATCATGCTGGCGTTCATCTGGACCCTGGCGGGCAGCTTGAACCACGCCGACGGCCAAAAGAAGCACATCATGCAGATTCTCCAACAGCGTGAAGCCCGACACCGTCTGGCCTTGAGAGCCGGACGCATGGGAACCTTTCACCACGACCTCGATAGCCAGACGTTGGCCTTCTCTCCTGAACTGGAAGCCATCTTCGGTCTGCCCCCCATGAGCTTCGGGAGCACCTTCGACGCCTTTCAAGATCTGATTCACCACGATGATCGACAACGGGTGCGCCAAACCATCGACGACGCCGTTCAACACAGGACCGCCTACGACCTGGAGTGCCGCATCCTCCGCAATACGCCTGAGGACGAGGACTGGATCGCGGTGACCGGGCAAGTGCTCCCCGATTCGACCGGGCGGCCGCGGCAAATCACCGGCGTCATGTTTGATATTTCCGATCGTAAACGCTCGGAAACCGCCCTTCGACAGAGCGAAGAGCAGTTGCGTGTCATCACCGATGCCTTACCGGTGCTGATCGCCTATGTGGACCGAAACGAACGGTATCGTTTTGTCAACGCAGGGTATGAACGGCATTTTGGACTCCCTCGGGAACGGATCATCGGAGGATCGGTCGAGGAGCTCCTGCAACAGAACTATTCCCAAGTGCAGGAATTCATCCGCCGGGTGCTGGAAGGCGAACAAATTACATTCGAAACCACCAGCCTGAGGCAAGCCGGCGAAGAAACGCTCTTGTCGACCTATGTCCCGGAACGGACGGCAGAGGGACGGGTCGAAGGATTCTATGTCCTCATCACCGATATGACGGACCGGAAGCGGACCGAGCAGGCACTGAGAGAAAGCGAAGAGCGGTTTCGACATCTCTTCGAGCAGGCTTCCGACGGCATCGTCATGGCGGATATGGCGGGACATTACCTGGATGTGAATACTCGCGCCTGTCACATGTTGGGATATTCCCGCGAAGAACTCCTCAGCATGAGTGTGACCGACCTCCTCGACCCGCATGACTATAGACGTCTGAAGGACATCAAAGCCGAATTGCTCGACGGACATCGCCACTCCGCCGAATGGCAACTGCGCAGAAAGGACGGGGCGACACTGACCGTCGAAATCAGCGCCAAACTTCAGCCGGACCGACGCTGGCACGCCATCGTTCGCGACATCACCGAACGCAAACGGGCCGAAGCAGGACTGCGAGAGAGCGAAGCCCATTTCCGCATGCTGGCTGACGCCACTCCGGTGCTCGTATGGATGGCCGGACCCGACCGGGGCTGGACCTGGCTGAATCGATCGTGGCTTCAATATACGGGTCGTGCCCTCGAAGACGAACTGGGACAAGGATGGACCGCCGGCATCCATCCTGACGATAGGGCGTACTACTTTAAAGTCTACACGGCACACTTCTCCCAACACGAGTCGTTTGAACTGGAATACCGCCTACGTCGTGAGGACGGAACCTATGGGTGGATTCTGGATCGAGGGGTCCCGCTCCTGACGGAAAATGGATCTTTCCGCGGATACCTCGGCTCGGCCATCGACATTACCGATCGAAAACATGCCGAAGAACAGCTGCAGAAATGGACGGTGGAGTTAGAAGAGCGGGTACAAGAGCGGACGCAGGCTCTGGTACGTTCGCAGGAACGCCTGCGCGCCTTGGCCTCCGACTTGAGCGCGACAGAGCAGCAAGAGCGGCGGCGGCTGGCGACGGAACTTCACGACTACCTGGCTCAGTTATTGGTGGTCGCGCGTATGAAATTAGGCCAAGCCAACCCGCACATTCAAGACCCGAAAACCCATCAGCTCCTGAACGAGGCGGATAACGCTCTCTTGCAATCCCTCGATTATACGCGTTTCCTCGTCGCAGAACTGAGCCCGCAGGTCCTATACCAATTCGGCCTGCCGGCCGCGCTCAAATGGCTGGCCGACCAGATGAAGACCCATGCGCTGACCGTCACAGTCCATTGCGAGGTCGATCAGCTTCACATGGCTGAAGACAGCGCCGTGATCTTATACCAGAGCGTTCGAGAGTTATTGTTCAACGTCGTCAAACATGCCCGGACCAATGAGGCGTCCATTGTCCTTGCCTGTCCCGAAGAATCTCTCGTGACTATCACCGTCACGGATCGGGGATGCGGATTCAATCCGACGACCATAATGGAGACCGACCGGACAATCCCAGGCCGATTTGGCCTGTTCAATGTTCAAGAGCGAGTAGAGGCGCTCGGTGGGCATCTCACTCTGCGGTCCTCGGAAGACAGCGGCACGACCATCATACTCACGGCCCCGATAGCCGCGCCCTCCCAGTCCGAACAGGGAGCCAACGCAGCGCGGGCCACACGTCTCACGGCCTCTCCCATCGCCCCATCGCAATGTTTGCGCGTGCTGCTCGTCGACGACCATGAGATGGTTCGACAAGGGCTACGAAGTGTGCTGGACAGTTATCAGGACCTGGAGGTCATCGGCGAAGCGGGTGACGGCGAATCCGCGATTGCCATCACAACCGCCTTAAAACCTGACATCGTGGTGATGGACGTCAATATGCCGAAGATCGACGGGGTAGAAGCCACCCGCCGCATCGTCGCCCTACACCCCGATGTCATCGTGATCGGATTGTCGGTCCAAAACGAACTCCACATCGAAGAGGCGATGATCGGCGCGGGGGCGGCGGTCTTCGTGACTAAAGAACGCGCCGCCGGCCAGCTCTACGAAGCTATTGTGAGCACCGTACGCACAAGACGATAGTGGTCGCTCTCATTACACCGCAGGTGGACGCTTGCCCATCACCATTCCGATGACGGCCAGGATCAAAAAGACGACGAAGAGCACATAGGCGATATGGGTGGCAGTCCCCGCTACGCCGCTGACTCCCAGCACACCCGCGATCAGCCCGATGACTAAGAAGGTTACAGCCCAGCTCAGCATGATGGCACCTCTTCTGAAATAGTGAAAACCAGTGGCACAGCGTGACAGCCTACTTGGCCGACCGCTTCGCTAATCTTTCTTCTTTGTCGCACATCCGCCGTGGGCGCAGGCGCATTGACCGGTCGGCGCTTTCGCATTCCGGCAGGCATCGGAACAGAATTCCTTGCCTGGTTCAGCCGCGCATCCACAACTTGGATGTGCGCATGGCTTGTGTCCTCTCATTGAATCCGGCATCACTCCCCTCCTTCCAGACGGCGGCGCCGTCTCTTGTCATGATTTGACCCGTTCGACCAACCACAGCGCACGACTCCAGTCGGAGTACCCAACGGCCAGAGCCCGACCAGTCTCCAGAAATCCACCCACCTCTCATCCATGAGAGCGAAGGCAGGTCATTAGGCCCTCAGAACCAAAGATGAGCCCCCATCCCGATCCATTCGACCGTCTGGGTGTACAGCTGCCCATTGGGTGACGGACCCGAAAAATATTCCGCGAGAACCTGAAGTCTCCGATCTCCGATCGTCGCGTTTTCAAATTGAAATCCGGCCCTCATCGATTGTCCCACCCGCCAGTTGGTTCGAGCATTGGCCTGAAAGTCGGCATAGGCAACCGGACGAATCTTGCCTCCCAACAGAGTCCAGGGACTTTTGAATTCTCCGCCACCCTGGCTCGTATGACGGCCGAGTCCGCTGGGATCCACGCGGATCAGCGTACCCACCCCTCCATAAATTCTGAGCCAGGTCGTCAGGTCATAAGACAGCTTCAAATCGACTTCTTCAAAGCTCAAGTTGACCCGGGTCACCTGGGGGTTGCTCAATAGAAACTCATCTCCCAAATGCGAACTTTGGTGATGGATACGGATAAAACCGGAAAATTTGTCGGCCCGGTAACTCGTCAATAGTCCGACTGTGTAATCGGCATTGATGAGATCAATCGAACTTCGCTGCGTGTCGAAGACCCCAAATACGCTTGCTTGCATGCCGAACTCCCACTGCCCATGGAACGGAGCGGCATCCCGATAAAAGGCAAAGGATTCACCGAAGGAGCTCGCGAACTGACGTCCCGACGACAACCAATGATAAGACGCGCTGAAGTGGGGCCATCGGGGATCAGCATGCAACGGGTCGAAGAGCAGTCCTCGTGGCAAAAACTTCGACTCCGGCTCAGGAGTCGTGGAGCGTGATGAGGGAACCACTCTGGACTGTTCCGGGTCTCGCTCTCGCACGCGAGCATCGACTACTCCGGGAATTTTTTTTACCGCCTCCGCAATCTTCGCAGGATCTTCCGCGCCCAACTGCTTGACATAGACCGTGACAATCCCTCGATCGACCTGAATTTCAGTTCCTGGAAGGTCGAACTCATATTCCACCAGCGCAGCCGCATATCCGGCAATATATTCATCAGAGCCCTCAGCGGCTGCGCTTATGTGTCCGGACAGAAGGAGACACCATAGGATGACGATCCGCACTGCAGCAGCCATTAGTCCAGCATTCCTGTCTCCGCCATCTTGTGCCCTCGTCCACCGTGGCTGCCTCCATCCGCCACGCTCGTCCGGCCTCTTAGAAATGGAAGTTGATGCCGGCCGTAATCATGTGACCGTTATCCCGGAACTTTTTATCGATGATATTCTGGTCTTTCGATTCAATTTTTTCCAACCAGATGTAGCGATACGTACCATCGATTGAGACGTGCTTATTGAAGAAGAATTGCAGCCCGCCGCCCGCATGCGCGCCGAACCGGTTCTGCGTATCGTCGAAACCGCCCGGACCTTTCACCGTCGTGTAGTACCATCCGCCGCCCCCAAGCAGAAACGGAGCCAGCCTCGTGGTTCCCAGCGGATAGATCAATGCCGATACCATGACCGGGTAACTGTGCACGCGGGTATCTCCGATATCGTTGCGACGATAATCGGCGGAACCCTCAAAGGCGAAGTATCGAGAGGGGTGCAGCCGTACTTGACCACCTCCGAACCAGCGGCTGGTGCCGTCCTTCGGATCGACGTAAGTTGCCCTACCGCCGATAGACACCAACCCGATATCCACTTGCTGGAATAATCCCTGGTCCTCCCCTCGCGAAAGAGAGGGTACGGCGAGCACTGACACACCTATGACCGAGCCCACCGTCAACATCCACATAGTCGAGGCCCATCGTTTCATTGCATTGACTCCTTTTTGTTAGTGCCTGCGCCTTTTACGATTGCGATCCCTCCGGACGAGAATGGCGATCAAACCATTGGTCCACCCATTCTTTGACCTCTTCACGCCGATCGCCATATCGCTCCTGAATCTTGCCTTCCAACTTATCCACGCGTCCTTCGATCGTCAGCAGGTCGTCTTCGGTAAACTGGGCCCACTTCTCCTTCAGCTCTCCCTTGAATTGCTTCCATAGCCCCTCTAGTTGATCCTGATTCACCACGACCCTCGCCGTAGCGTCTTGTCGCTGACCTTTGAGGCTCTGCTGCTCTTGGAAAAATGGACTGAATGGGACGGCCGCCAGGCTGATTCCGCCGCACATCACCGCTCCCGTCACAACTACCGCCGACAAGAGGCCTACTGTACGCTTCATGTACCACCCCCCTCCGAAACGCGTGCGGACGCCGAATCGCCCGCACGCGCACCAGTTTATTTATCCATCTTCGTCTGACCGCTCTGCGCATCCACATAAACTTTTTGGGTCTTCTTGTTTGAATCGACGATCTCCACTTCATAGACCGTCCGGCCGTCTTCTTTCCCGATCTCGACTTCGACAGCCTTTCCCGGAACGGATTTCAGAGCGCGATGAACCGCCTCCTCGAGCGTGATTTGGGCGGTTTCCACCAGCTGTTTATTGGTCTCAAACAAGGCCCATGCAGGGCTCGAAACCATGACGGACAACAATCCGAGTGCCAGTACTTTTTTCATCTCCCGGGCCTCCTGAACTATCTAAGAAACAGTGATGACAGATGCATGGTCATGCGGGCTCAGCGTGGGCGAGGCGCTTCTCCAGACTTGGCGCCTGGCTTCCCCTGCTGCGCATACCAGTCGTCGACCCACCGCACGACTTCTTCTTTACTGTCCCCGTACCGCTCCTGCACCTTTCCGATAAACTTGTCGTAATTTCCTTCGGCCTGTGTAAGGTCGTCGTCCGTGAGTTTTCCCCACTTTTGTTTTACTTCACCCTTGAACTGCACCCACTTACCTTTGAACTGGTCCGCATTCATGACAATCCTCCTTGTGGTTGTGACGGGGAGACCGACGTCCGTGGTTCCCATTTGGGAGCGACCGGTAGGCCTCGGAGCTGCTGCCCTCGCGGCTTCACAGCGCGACCGAACTGTGTCGGAAAAGCCAATCCCAATCGTCCTTTACGAATGAGCTTGACCTCTTGGCCCGCGTCTTCATTCCTGAGAGTGATGACCACCTGTTTTTTGATTCCTGTAGCCTTCTGAGGTTTCATGTCAGCCTCCTTGGCATGTACCAGCGTAGCTATAGGTGTACAGCCGGTGTCGCCTGGGAGGGACTGGACATATCCCTAGTTCATCAGGGAATACACCCTGACCAATCGCGTGGAGTGCGGCGACATAGGTACGGAGGATCAGAAGGAGTAATGAGTCAGGGGGAGCGAATCGTCCGCGCAGCATGCGCGGCCGATCGTCTTACTGGAGATAGAGGCCGGCGACGGATTCTCGACGAAATATCACGAGCGAACGGGCATGCACTTCATACTCCTCGCCGCCTTTGAAGGAGAGGTGCAAATACTGAGGCTGAATGATCGCGGTATCAAGAATCAGGTGCCAGAGGGTATTCTCATCATGCTGCGGCATGACAAACTGAATCCCCTCATGATGGGCATTGAGCAGCAACAAAAATGTGTCATCGACAATGGGATTGCCGCGAGCGTCTTTTTCTTCGATCGCGTCGCCGGCCAACACCAAGCCGATGGCGCGCAAGTGCCCTTGGCCCCAATCCGCCTCATCCATTTCTTTGCCGTCCGAATGCAGCCAGACAATGTCTTTGATCTCGCCGCCGTGGATCTGACGGCCTTGAAAGAAGCGGCGTCTGCGGAACACAGGATGCGCCTGCCTCAGCGCGATCAGCTGCCTGACGAAGTTATGCAACGATCGATCGGCTTTGGACAAATTCCAATTGTGCCAACTGATTTCATTGTCCTGGCAGTACGCATTGTTATTTCCCTGCTGGGTACGGCTGATTTCATCCCCGCCGCACAACATCGGCACGCCCTGCGAGAGCAGCAGCGTGGCGAGCATGTTTCGTTTCTGCCTCATCCGGAGATCGTTGACCGACTGATCGTCGGTCGGTCCTTCGACGCCACAGTTCCAACTTAAATTGTCATTGTGCCCGTCCTGATTGTTTTCGCCGTTAGCCTCATTGTGCTTCTCGCCGTAGGACACCAGGTCGTTCAAGCTGAACCCATCGTGCGCGGTGATGAAATTGATGCTGGCAAAGGGGCGGCGTCCGCTCATTTCGTACAGATCGCTGCTCCCCGACAAGCGGTAGGCGAGTTCGGCCACTTGCCCGCCGTCACCCTTCCAGTAGCGGCGAATCGCATCACGATACTTGCCGTTCCACTCCGCCCACCCGACAGGAAAATTGCCGACCTGATACCCGCCTTCGCCCAAATCCCAGGGCTCGGCGATCAGTTTCACCTGCGACAACATCGGATCTTGATGAATGATATCGAAGAAGGCGCTGAGTCGATCGACATCGTGCAACTCGCGCGCGAGCGTGGAGGCAAGGTCAAACCGGAATCCGTCGACGTGCATGTCCTGCACCCAATAGCGCAGACTATCCATGATCAATTGCAACGTCCGCGGGTGCCGAACGTTCAAACTGTTTCCACAGCCGGTATAATCCATGTAATACCGAGGGTCATCGGCCATGAGTCGATAATAGGCGGCGTTGTCGATGCCCCGAAAAGACAATGTCGGGCCAAGATGATTGCCTTCGGCCGTGTGGTTGTATACCACGTCCAAAATGACTTCGATGCCGGCGCTGTGCAGCGTCTTCACCATCGTCTTGAATTCCCGTACATGCCGTCCGCGAATCGGCGAGAGGGCATATCGCATGTCAGGGGCAAAGAAACCGATTGTGTTATAGCCCCAATAGTTGGTCAGACCCTGGTCCGTCAAATGTTTATCTTGCACGGCATGGTGCACGGGCAGCAGTTCAACGGCTGTGACTCCCAATCCCTGCAGATACTCGATGACGGCAGGGGTCGCAAGACCGGCATAGGTTCCGCGCAGATGATCAGGGACATCAGGGTTCCGGGCGGTGAATCCCTTGACATGGACCTCGTAAATCACTGTCTGGGACCAGGGGGTGCCCAATAACCGATCACCGCCCCAACTGAATGCCTGGTCGACCACCACACATTTCGGAGTCTCGGCAGCATTGTCCCGGTCGTCTCGCACCAGATCGCCGTCCGGATCACCGAGGCGATAGCCGAACATGCTATCCGACAAACGGATCGTATCTGCAATGGATTTGGCGTAGGGGTCGATCAGCAGCTTGGCGGCATTGAACCGATGGCCGGCGGCAGGGTCATACGGCCCGTCCACGCGGTAGCCATAATGGAGGCCGGGGCGGCCCTCCGGCAGGTAGACGTGCCAGGTCTGATTGGTCCGTTCCTCCATCCGAATCCGATGGGATTCCTTCCGAGCATCCGGTCCATCAAACAAGCATAGTTCCACCGACGTGGCATTTTCAGAAAACAGAGCGAAATTGACACCCTCTCCATCCCACGTCGCCCCCAGCGGATAGGGCCGGCCCGGCCACAGCTTCATGCGTTGTGCCTGCTTGTCATCGAAACTCCTTTGACTGTCGCTTATGACTTTAGGAGACTCACCAAATCTTCGGCGTGCTCTTCTTCCTTCATCAAAATATTCTCCAGCAGTCGACGCGTCGTCGGATCATCGCTGCCGACAAAGGCGATCATATCCCGATAGCTCTCGATCGCGATCCGCTCCGCCACGAGATCCTCTTTGATCATGTCCGCCAAGTTGTCGCCCTCAATGTACTCGGAATGGCTTCGATCGGACAAGCCATTCGGGGACAGATTCGGCTCTCCGCCCAGTTGGACGATACGTTCCGCCAATTCATCCGCATGAGCCTGCTCTTCGGCCGCATGGGCCAGAAATTCGGCCTTCACACTCTCCGCGTTCATGCCTTGCGCCATGAAGTAATGCCGCTTATACCGTAACACGCAGACGATTTCGGTTGCCAGCGCTTCATTCAACAACTTGATGACCGTCTCGGGGTCAGGCTTGTAGTCCGAGGTCAACGCCCCCTCTTCAATGTGCTGGCGGGCGCGCTCTCTGATGGCCTGCACGTCCTTGCTGACCGATCCCTGGGGCTTCATCGTTTTCATAGCGACTCCTTTCGAGGGTTCTGAATGAGGTTTATTCGGATACCGTCGTCAAGGCGCGAGATCCGTGCGTAAGTGAGGCCACGCACACTCCACGCCCAACTCAGAAGCGGGTTCGACATGCGGATCGCCGTCTATGGCTGGCTGCGTAAAGCCTTTCAGTCGGGTAGCATCCGCGAGCGTACACAGGGCGAGGAAGAAGAATACCCCTATTGGTTGCCCAGACATATCAGACGTCATACACGCTCCTCCTCTGAGTTCGTGATGTGTAGTGTCATGTGAAGAATAGAAGAGAGAGGGCGAGGACACGTACTAGGCAAACCCCTTGAGAGGAGACCTTACTCCCCTCATCACCGATGTCCGGTCTTTCTCGCGGGAGACACATACGCCGAAAGAACTCCGACCAACCGCTCGCGGCCATCAAGCACCGGCAGCCAGTCTATCTCTGAGGCGTGCATGACGGAGAGGGCATCTGCCAGCAGATCATTTTCCGCACAGCAAGGCACATGCTTTCGCATCAATCCGTCGATGGCGGCCTCCTCGGGCGCTTGACGCACCTGCTGGTTCAGACCCATGTCTCGATCCGTGATCATCCCCACGAGTCGAGTGCCGTCATACACCACGATCACCGGCACGTTGAGTGCGGTCATCAGGGAAGCGGCTTCTTTGAGGCTGGTCTGGGGCGAGGCCACGGTCACGGCCGAACTCATCGCATGTTTCACATTGCGCGCCTCTCCCGGCAGGAGCCCCAGTTGCTCATCGGTTGTGGACTCCAGATAGACACTGGAGCGCGCTCGCATTGCCCTGGCCTCCGCCATTGTCCGAGGTCCATTGTGTTTCACTGCACACTCCCTTTCCCACCCTCCGGTGGCTGCGCTATACGGCCTGGGGACGGGGCTCGTGCACGGTCAGCCGGAGTCGGCCATACGTGACAGGTTTATCCGGATTTCTGGTATATCGCCCTTTGTCCTCACCGACCGAAATCATGCTGAGAGGAAGCGTCAGCTGTTGTTTATAGTGGGGGAAGGCGGTTTCCAGGAGCATGGTGACGGTTTGACTGTCGCATTCGATCACCTCGGCGTTCAGATCCCGCTCATCCTCAAAATCCACCGTAATCCGTTCCTGCGGATCGATCCACTGGCGGATGTTTGCCACTTTCTCAGGAGAATCCATGCGATGCCTCCTCATGGTTGCTCACGGCCTGCGACCGTCTGGTGCCAACGA
>CABVRW010000036.1:0-2866 GCA_902500785.1 uncultured Nitrospira sp. | reverse complement strand
CTATGGCAACTGTGGAATCGGTGGCCTGGTCGGATGAGGGGGAACGGGTGAAGGAAAGGGTTCCGGCGGAAAGGGGCTTGGGGTCGGCTCAGGAAAAGGCGACGGGTCCGGGGGATTAGGATTCGGCTCTGGCTTGATGGACGCACGAAAAGTCATACTCACCTCCCCATCATCATCATCCTCATCGAGACATAGCGTTTCAATTTGACTCCGCGTCAGGACACGGGCTATTCCTTTTGTCCCGACTCCGCTCCCTGCATCCATGAACCTATCTTTACCATGCTCCATCGCCGGTCCATACTAGGTGATGCCCTGGCATCACCTGGGAAGCCGGGGACTTTCCTAGGCGCGCAACCACTCGTGTCATGATACAAAGTGAAAAGTACATTGAGGCCTGGGCGTACCTCATACCCTTGTCTCATGTGACAGGAGCCCGGTGTAAAGAAACTGAAAGCCTGTTATTCTAGGGGCCAGGAGATGTGGACAGTTCACATCGGCGGGAAAGCCAAAGATTGAGGCAATCACCCAGGGAGGAACGCTGTGGCCAGAGCACGTCTCGTCATCGCTGATGACCACAGCATCGTATTGGAGGCCTATCGACAACTCCTTGAACCGGAGTTTGAAGTCGTAGGTACCGCCGAAAACGGCCAGGCGCTTCTTGACATTGCTCCAGGATTGGCTCCCGACATCATTCTGCTCGATATCTCCATGCCGACGATGAACGGACTGGAAGTGATGAAACAGCTCCGGGCTGCGGTCCCGCGCGCCAAGTTGATTTTCGTCACGATGATGAGCGAACCGTTCTACATCTCCCAGGCATTTGAGATGGGCGCGTCCGGGTATGTGTTGAAGCAGTCGGCCTCCACCGAGCTGCTGTCGGCGCTCGATGCCGCCCTCAAAAATCACCGCTACATTTCACCTCAACTCTCGCTCGAAGTGCAGGATGCCATTGAAACCCCATGGGTCAAACCGGAAGGCTTCTCCTCCAAATTGACGCCACGACAACAGGAAGTTCTCACGCTGCTGACACAAGGCTGTTCAACGAAAGAAATTGCGGCGACGATGCAAGTCTCGACGAAGGCGGTGGAATTTCACAAAGGCAATATCACACGGCGGCTCGGTATCCGCACGACCGCGGAGCTGACGAGATTCGCCCTGTCACAGGGCCTCACGAAACTAAAGGATCAACATCCCTGAGCGTTCAGGGTTGAGGAACGGGGACGGTGGGCTGGTGCGGCATCGCAATCAAGCCGATGGAGATGGCGTGTTTGGTCAGTTCGGCGGTGCTATGGACGCCGAGCTGTTTCATGATGCGGGTCTTGTGAAATTCAACGGTCTTGATCGACACGTTGAGGGTCGAAGCGATTTCCTTGGTGGATTGTCCCTCCGCGATCAGCTGAAGAACCTCCCTTTGACGAGCGCTCAATTTGTTGTCGTTCGAGGTCGTGGTGGGTGAGGGGCCTGGCTCGGCAGGATTCAGCGCTTGCTCGACCAGATTTTCCGCCACACTCGGCGAAACGTACAACCGCCCTTTCAGCACTTCTTTGATTGCAAATACCAACTCCTCCGCAACGGATTGTTTCAGCACATACCCTGACACTCCGGCTCGAAACGCTTCCGTCACAAAATATTGCTCGCCATGCATGGTGAGGACGAGCAATTTGACCTCCGGCATGGACTTCTTGATCTGACGGCATGCATCAAGCCCATTGAGCAAGGGAAGGGCAATGTCGACCAAGGCGATGTCCGGCTTCTCTTTCTCGACGGCTCGAACCAGGGCTCGTCCGTCCGCGACCCGCCCGCATAATTGAAAATCATGTTCCAGCAGTTTTTCGACCCCTTCCGCCACGAGAGTATGGTCGTCGGCTACGAGGACTCTGGGTTTCATAGGTATGCTCCCGGCTGAGAGAAGTAATAGTCGCTACAACTACTGGAAAATCCTACCACTGTCTGGACTCGATAGCGAGAGGGTTTTCCGGCTAGAGCTGTTTTGACCAGAAAAAAATGAGTCCATGCCCCCCTTTGGTCGGCGGCGCGCCGCCAGGATCTCGATAGATGCCGAAGTTATACGTGTAATTGAGCTCGACCTGCGATTTCCATGGCGCGCCGGTGACAAGCCCGCCACCCAGGGCGGGCATGGAGTCCGTCGTATTTTTGACCGCGCCATTGGTCGTGAAGACCGGACGCTCGACCAGGCCCCATGTCGCCTCCACATAGGGATACAGGAAAAACAGCGCCTCGTAACGATATTGGAGATTGGCGACCGCGTAGCGCGTGGGAAACAGTTCGTTGAAGGCCACCCCATGGATCATGGGGAGCGAGATGGCCTCCCATTCATATCCGGTCGGCCGTCCGGGAAGGCGAAAGGCCGAGAACCGGTCGAGATCCTTTCCAATTCCTCCATGCACACTGGTCAGCAAACGGTGCTTATCGCTCTCTATGAACGGAAGACCGGTCGCCACCAATGCATACAGGCTGCCTTGAAGGTAAGTCTGTTCTTTTCTGAAATCAGGCGTATCAAACGGCGCGCCTCCCCATTGATCCCACTTCGCCCGGTGACCGTGAATCACGTCTCCGCCCATCGTGAACCCCTCATGAGGCAGTTCCATCAAATTCCGTTTCAAGGAGTCCGCGCGGATCCGAAAATGGATGCGCCCTTCGTACGTGTCTTTGGGCACGCCATATTGCATGGAGGTATGGCCGGTTCCCTTGAACCATCGATATCCGGCTTCATAGGTCAGCGACACGTTCACCGCGCTGTCCTGGCTGAACGGATGCACCGGCAACCGGTAGCCGAGTCCGGCTCCGGCGAAAGCATAACTCCATTCCAATTCCGTTCCCCGTTGGCGCTGACCCTGGACATATT
>CABVRW010000035.1:7142-36906 GCA_902500785.1 uncultured Nitrospira sp. | reverse complement strand
GCTTACGGCTCATGGCGGGTGAGTCATTCAGCCGGCCCGGCTCACCCCGCCCCATCCCTGCTCTCCTCGATATCCGGTGCGAGGGAACGCTGAACCTTCCGTTGAAGACGTCGACGCGGGTCCGACGAGACAACGCGAACGTTCTCTTGAGGGAAGCGGAAACCCTCGTAAATCTTTCTTTGCGCTCGGTCGTCCCACTCGTTAAGATGTGAATTATCCAACGGGGGCGTGATATGAGCGACAACGATTCCGTTCCTCGACCGCAGGCCGACGACGATCCACAGGAAACCCAGGAATGGCTGGATAGTCTCGAGTACGTGCTCGACGCCAAGGGGACCGAGCGGGCCGGATATCTATTCGAGCGGCTCCGCGACCGGCTCGGCGCACACGGCGCGCCCGTGTCTGCTCCGTTTAACACGCCCTACGTCAACACGATCCCCCCGAGTGAGCAACCGCCCTACCCCGGCAATCTCGAGATCGAACGGCGCATCCGGAGCTTCATCCGCTGGAACGCCATGGCGATGGTGGTGAAGGCCAACAAGCAGCGTCCCGGCATCGGCGGGCATATCTCGACCTATGCCTCGGCGGCCACGTTGTACGAAGTCGCCTTCAACCATTTTCTCCATGGCAAGGACGCGCCGCAGGGCGGCGATCAGGTCTACTTTCAGGGTCACGCGTCGCCCGGCATCTATGCACGCAGTTACGTCGAGGGCCGGCTGCCGGAAGAGGCGCTGCACCACTTCCGCGGCGAGCTGAGCGGCAGCGGACGGGGCCTGCCTTCCTATCCGCATCCCTGGCTCATGCCGGATTATTGGGAGTTCCCCACCGTGTCTATGGGTCTAGGGCCCATCATGTCGATCTACCAGGCGCGCTACAACCGCTATCTTCAGGAGCGCGGCCTGAAGGATACGAGCCGGCAGCGGGTCTGGGCCTTCCTCGGCGATGGCGAAACGGACGAGCCGGAAAGTCTCGGAGCGATCACGCTGGCCTCCCGCGAACAACTCGACAATCTGACCTGGGTGGTCAACTGCAATCTCCAACGGCTCGACGGACCGGTGCGCGGCAACGGCAAGATCATCCAGGAGCTCGAAGCCATTTTCCGCGGCGCGGGGTGGAACGTCATCAAGGTGATCTGGGGCAGCGACTGGGATCCGTTGCTCGCAAAGGACCACGAAGGCCTGCTGGTGAAGCGGATGGGCGAGGTGGTCGACGGCTGGTATCAAAAGTACTCGGTGGAAGGCGGCGCGTTCGTGCGGAAACACTTTTTCGGCGCCGATCCGCGGCTGCTCGCGATGGTCGAGTCCTACTCGGACGAGCAGCTCCATAAGATGCTGCGCGGGGGCCATGATCCGCGCAAGGTTCATGCGGCCTACCAAGCGGCGGTCGAGCACAAGGGACAGCCGACCGTCATCCTGGCCAAGACGATCAAGGGCTATGGCTTGGGCGAAGCCGGCGAAGGGCGCAACGTCACGCACCAACAGAAAAAGATGAACGAGCATGAGCTGCGGGAGTTCCGCACGCGCTTCGGTGTGCCGGTGCCCGATGACCAACTGGCCTCGACGCCGTTCTTCCGGCCGCCGGACAACAGTCCGGAAGCGGCCTATCTCGTCGAGCGGAACAAGGCCATGGGCGGGCAGATCCCGGAACGACGCGTGAAGGTGGAATCCCTGCAGACGCCGCCGCTCGAGGAGTTCAAGGAGTTCGTCGAGGGCTCCGGCGAACGCGCGGTCTCGACGACGATGGGCTTCGCCCGCATGCTGGGACGCCTGCTCTCCCGCAAGGATTTCGGACCGCATCTCGTGCCGATCATTCCCGACGAGGCGCGCACGTTCGGGCTCGAGGCGCTCTTCCGCCAATATGGGATCTATTCACACCTCGGCCAGCTCTACGAACCGGTGGACAAGAGTTCCCTGCTCTATTACTTCGAAGCGACCAACGGCCAGATCCTGGAAGAAGGCATTACCGAAGCCGGCGCGATGTCGTCGTTCATCGCCGCAGGCACCGCCTACGCCACGCATGCGCTCAATACCATTCCCTTTTACATTTATTACTCGATGTTCGGGTTTCAACGGGTCGGCGATTTGATCTGGGCCGCCTCCGACATGCGGGCCAGGGGGTTCCTGCTCGGCGCCACGGCGGGGCGGACCACGTTGGAAGGCGAGGGCCTGCAGCACCAGGACGGCCACAGCCATTTGCTCGCGAGCGCCGTACCCAGGATGGCCGCCTATGATCCGGCCTTCATGTTCGAACTGGCGGTGATTCTGCAGGACGGCATGAAGCGCATGTACCAGGATCAAGAAGACCTGGCCTATTACATCACGCTCTACAACGAGTCGTACCCCATGCCGCCCATGCCGCCGCAGGCGGAAGAAGGGATCCGGGAAGGGATGTATCGCTTCCGGCCGGCCCCGGCCCCCGGCACGCATCGGGCGCATCTGCTGGCGAGCGGGCCGCTCGTCAACGAGGCGCTGCGGGCGCAGGATCTGCTCCTCGAACGGTACGGCGTGGCGGCCGATGTCTGGAGCGTGACCAGCTACAAGACACTGCGTCTCCGGACGCTCGAGGCCGAGCGCTGGAACATCCGGCATCCGGACGAGCAGCCGCGCATGAGCTACCTCCAAAAGACCGCCCCGGCGCTGGACGGCCCCTGCGTCGCGGTGAGCGATTACGTCCGCCTGGTGAGCGAGCAGATTGCTCCGTGGATACCGGGCGGGCTGCTGGCCCTGGGGACCGACGGGTTCGGCCGCAGCGATACGCGCAAGGCCCTGCGCCGGTTCTTCGAGATCGACGCCGAACATCTCGCGGTCGCCACCCTCTACGCCCTGCATCGGCGGGACGGGCGGATCGACGCCAAAACGGTCAAGCAGGCGGCGCAGGATCTGGGTATCGAAGGAGACGACCTGGCGCCCTGGCAGCGCTGAGCTCGCGATGAGCGAAACGAAAGGGATACGGATCGCATGAAAGTGGAACTGCCGTTTCTCGCGGAAGGGATCGAAGGCGGCGATGTCGTTCAAGTCCTGGTCCACGAGGGCGACCAAGTGACGGGCGGGCAATCGCTGATCGAGCTGGAAACCGACAAGGCGACCGTCCCGGTGCCGGCGCCGGCTGCGGGCAAGATCACCAAGGTGCTGATCAAAAACGGCGACCACATCAAGGTCGGACAAGCCCTGATGGAATTGGACGGCGATGGCGCCCAGCCGGATCAAGAGAAGGCCTCGTCGAAGAAGACGGAGCAAGAGACTGGCGCCGCGCCTGCCCACCCATCGGCGACCGACAAGAAACCGGCAACGGACAAAAAGTCCACACCTGCCAAAGAACCCGCGCCCTCGCCCCAGCCAGAACGCGAAATCGAAGCCGCGCATGCGGACGCCGTGAAAGAAAAGGAAAAGCCGCCGGCTCAAGAGACGGACTCGTCGGAGAAGACAGAGAAAGAGGCTTCTGCACCGGCCCAGCAAAAGGGGACCGACAAGAAACCAACAACGGACAAAAAATCCGCGCCTGCCAAGGACCCAACTCCTTCGCCTCAGCCGCAACCAGCCGTCAAAGCCACGGATGAAAACGCCGGCGAGGAAGAGGAACAGCCGTCGTCTCAACCCGCTGCCGCCCCGCAACCAGCCGCGGCTCAGCCCACGAAACCCGAACCCCAGGCGCAGGAACCGCCTCCCGGCGAACCGTCGGCTCGCGATGTCTCCGCAGGCCCGGGGGTAGCTGCCCCTCCCTCGGTGCGGCGCCTGGCTCGCGAGCTAGGCGTGGACCTCACGCAGGTGAAGGGGTCGGAAGCCGGCGGCCGGATCACGGCCGAAGACGTCAAGACCTACGTGCGCGAGCGGACGAGACGCAGCGTCGCGCCGGCGGGCAAGAATGCACAGGACAAGGACGGGAACGTCTTTACGACCATGTACGGAACCGAGCGGCGTGAAGCGATCTCCTCGCTCCGCCGGAAGATCGCGGCCACGGTGACGCAGGCCTGGACGACGATCCCGCACGTCCATCAGTTCCAGGAAGCCGACGTCACAGATCTCTTGGCCCTGCACAAACGGTATGCGCCCCAATTCAAGCAGAAGGGCGCCACGCTCACGCTGACCACCCTGTTCCTCAAGGCCGTGACGCATGCGCTGAAACTCTATCCGCAGTTCAATGCGACGCTCGATCTGACGAACGGCGAAGTGATCTACAAGGATTACTACAACATCGGCGTGGCGGTGGAGACGCCGGCCGGATTGATCGTGCCGGTCGTCCATCGTGTCGATCACAAGGATCTGCTCCAGATTTCTTTGGAGATCGCCGACCTGGCCGAACGCACGAGATCCCGCGAGATCAAGCTCGAGGAGCTGCGGGGCGCCACGTTCACTGTCAGCAACATGGGCGGGCTCAACGCCGGGCCGTTCACGCCCATCATCATGCCGCCGCAGGTCGCGATCCTGGGCGTGGGCAAGGGCCGCCGGGTGCCGGTCTATCGCGACGGCCAAGTGGTACCCCGCGTCATGCTGCCGCTCTGCGTGGCCTACGACCATCGGCTGATCGACGGGGCCGACGGCGCCCGTTTCACCAACGAAATCGTCAAGGTGCTGGAAGACTTTCAGGCGATGTTCATGGGCTTGTGACCAGCGGAAAGGACGACGATGACTGAGACTCGGTACGACGTGGCGGTGATCGGGGCGGGACCGGGCGGCTACGCCGCCGCATTCAAAGCGGCGGATCTTGGATTGCGCGCGGTCTTGATCGATCAGGACCCGCAGTTGGGCGGCGTCTGTCTGCTGCGCGGCTGTATTCCCTCGAAGGCCTTGCTGCATGCGGCCCGGCTGATCACCGACGCGGAGGACGCCGAAAGCTGGGGCATCCGCTTCGAGAAGCCCAGCCTCGACCTCGACGCCCTGCGCCGCCGGAAGGAGACGATCATCGGCAAACTCACCAAAGGCATCCAGACCCTAGCGGGCGCGCGCAAGGTCGAGGTGATCCGAGCCAGGGCCCAATTCAAGAACGCCACGACGCTGATTGTGACCGGTCTATCGGATGCGACCGACCAGCGGGAGATTTCGTTCGCCCATGCCATCCTCGCCACCGGTTCGCGGCCGGCTATTCCAGGCTCGCTCACGCTCAACGATCCGCGCGTGATGGATTCGACCGGCGCGCTGGACCTCCCCGACATTCCCGGCCGCCTGCTCGTCGTCGGAGGCGGCTACATCGGCCTCGAGCTGGGCACCGTGTACCAGGCGTTGGGATCGGAGGTGACGGTCGTCGAAGCCCTGCCTCGTTTGTTGAACGGAGCCGATCCCGATCTCGTGCGGCCGCTGCAACAGCGCCTGCAGCGGCGGTTCAAGGCGATCAGGCTCGGCACCTCCGTGGAGAAGCTCGAAGCCCGGAACGACGGCATCGCTGCGACCTGTGCCGGTCCGGACGGACAGACCACGGAGGTCTTCGATCGCGTCCTCGTGGCCGTGGGACGGAGGCCGAACAGCGGCCAGCTGGGGCTGGAACAGACAAAGGTTCAGATCTCCGCGCAGGGCTTCGTCCAGGTCGATCGACAGATGCGGACAGCGGAGCCGACTATCTTCGCCATCGGCGACGTGGTCGGCGAGCCGATGCTCGCCCACAAGGCCTCGCATGAAGGATTGGTCGCTGCCCGTGTGATCGCCGGGCAGCAGGCGGCGTTCGATGCAACGATTCCCGCCGTGATTTTCACCGATCCGGAAATCGCCTGGTGCGGATTGACGGAAGAGGCGGCCAAAACCTCGGGGCAGGCGGTGAAGATCGCAAAGTTCCCCTGGGCGGCCTCCGGCCGTGCCACCACGGTGGGACGTCACGACGGCCTGACGAAATTGGTGTTGGAGGCGGAATCCGGCCGCGTGCTGGGGATGGGGGTCTGCGGGGCCGGCGCGGGTGAGCTGATCGCCGAAGGTGTGCTGGCGATCGAAATGGGTGCGACGGCCGAAGACGTGGCCGCCTCGATTCATCCCCATCCCACGTTGAGCGAGACGGTCATGGAAGCAGCCGAAACGTTTCATGGACAGGCCACGCACATCTACCTGCCGAAACGGTAAGCGGTGCGTCCGCTGCGTCTGCTCGACCTGACCCTCCCCTCCCCCCAGGAAAACCTCGCGTTGGATGAGGCGCTGCTCGACGAACTGGATGAGCAGGGCGGCGATCCGGTCCTGCGTTTTTGGGAAAGCGACCGGTATTTCGTGGTGCTGGGCGCCAGTTGCCGACTCTTGGACGACGTCCATACCGTCGCGTGCGAACGGGACGCCATCCCGGTGCTCCGGCGCGCCAGCGGCGGCGGGACCGTGCTGCAAGGACCAGGCTGTCTCTCCTACGCATTCGTGCTGCCCCTCACGCTCCATCCCGACCTCTCGGATATCCGCGCGACCAATCGGCTCATCCTCGAACGGATCGCCCGCGCGCTCCATCGCTGGGAACCGGCCACCGCCTTTCACGGCGTCAGCGATCTCGCGATCGACGGACATAAAGTCTCGGGGAATGCCCAACGGCGAAAACGCCACGCGCTCCTCTTTCATGGCACGGTACTCCATGCCATGCCGGCCGATCTCATCACGCGCTATCTGCAACAACCGGCACGGCAGCCGGACTATCGCGCCCACCGACCGCACGGCACGTTTCTCCGGACGATCAATGTCTCGCCGAGCGATCTCAAGCCGGCGATTGCCGAGGCATGGGAGGTCGGGCCGCCGCTCGACCGCTGGCCGGAAGCCCGGATGCCGGGCTGTGTACGAAATGTGCTCGACCGGACGGGCCACGAACCGCCGCCCCGCGCCGGCGGCGATCCGCAAGAGCGAATGGCTCGCTAGCCTCGTCAAACCCTCGCCGCATGCATGGCCCGGCCGGTCCTGCGGGCGGCCAAAGCCGTAGCCACCTCCTCACATGGACTACATCCATTTCAAAGTCATCAATCGACACGGAACTGTTTCACCTCACTGTATTCTGCATATCCAGGAATGTGGCGGTCAGAGGCAGGTCGCCTTTAAAGGAGGCCTCACCATGAGCCGCTTCCGCCCCCTCTTCTTCACCTCGTGCTGTTGCCCTTCTCTACGTCGCCGGCATCGGCGGAACTACTGGCGCTCTTGAACTACGAGAGCACGTCGGGTCAGCCGCTACGGCGCAAGGAATTGCGATCATGGACATCGATCCCGATTCCTTCGACTTCGGGAATATCTTAATGGAGATTCCGCGCCCGTCCGCTCTCGTCGCACACCACATTGCCTTCAACCACGACCTTGCACAACAGATTCAGCAACATCATTTCTTCCGGCGATCCTGGAATCGACCCTGCGATACGAGGATCGGCCACGACCACCGCCAGGCATTGAGCGCGTGAGATAGCCACGTTCACCCGGTTGCGGTCGAGGATGAAGGCCAAGCCGCGCGAACCATATTCCCCGTAACTCGAACAGAGGGACAGGATACAGACCGGCGCCTCCTGCCCCTGAAACCGGTCCACGCTTCCGACCCGTGCGCCCTCGGGAAGGGCCGCCTGCAGGGCACGGACCTGGGCGTTGTAGGGCGCGATGAAAAGGACATCCTCCAGGGCGAGCGGCCTGGTGCAGCCGTCCTTGGCTGTATAGAGACGCCCGCGCAGCTCATCGTAGATGGCCGCGATCCTCGCCACCTCTTCGTCGCTCTGCTGGATGTTGCCGTCGTGCTCGACCGGGATAAAGACGATGCCGCTTTCGCGGGACACAAGCAGCGACGGCTTGTCCGATGGCAAGGCGATCTTCTGTCTGCCGCAGTCGGGATGGGAGCCAAGACGTCCGCCGTACATGCTCTCGGAGATGAAGCGGCAGACGGTCGGGTGCATGCGGCGGGACTCACCGAGGAAGAGTCCGACGGTTCGGGGCACCACGGCATGAAACACCGGCACATCGGGCCTGCTGGCCTCCACGTCTTTCAAGGCATACTGCAGGGCCGACAGGCCGGCATCGCCAGGATGGGAGCCCTGCACCGGCTGTTCGAGCTGCATCTGGTCGCCGAGCAGGACGAGGTTGTTGGCGCAACGAGCCATGGCGATGGTATTCGCGAGCGTCACCTGCCCCGCTTCGTCGATGAAGAGGAAATCGAGCGCGGCTTCCCACTCGGGCCTGGTGAAGAGCCAGGCCGTGCCACCGACGACGCCCCCGCGATAGGCAGCCAACGCGCCACTGCTGTCTGGAATATGTTGCAACCCGGGGTGGTCGACGAACAATTGTCCGTCGGACTCGCCCCCGACCTTGATGCCACGAATCTGCCCGCCGCTCGCTTGCGCAGCCTCGCCGCAGGCGTTCAGGAGATTCATCACCGCCTTGTGGCTGTTCGACGCGACCCCGACTTTCTTACCGGCCGCGAGCAGCGCCTGGATGACCCGCGAAGCGCAGTAGGTCTTGCCCGTGCCCGGCGGCCCTTGGATGACCAGACAGTCCCCGGACATCGAACGTGCCACACGGACGGCCGCCTCAGTCGGGTTGGCATCGGCTTTGCTCAACAGGGTTGCAGGCGGGACTCGTTTCCCGAGCGCGGCTACCGGGGCATGGAGGCTGTTCGACAGGTGCCGCGCGGCCACGTCAGCCAGCGCTTCCTGGATGACTGTGTGCGAGATATGTTCGTCCGGTATCAATGACCCCTGCCTGGGGAACGAACCGCCGAACTTCTCGTTGAGCCCCTTCTTGCCGATTTTGAGTTCCAGCCTGCCGGTGGACAGATCCAACGACGACAGCGTGAGTTTGGCCTCCAAATTATGTGTGAACATGACCCTGTCGCCGACGGCACGTTTGCATTCCTGGGAGGGATCGAACCGATAGGTTTGCGTCAGCGATTGTTTCTCCGGAACCGGAGATCCCACGGCTTCGAGGCCTTCGATGCAAGCCGGATCGTCGCGCAGTTCGTCGGGCGTCGCCTCGGCCCGGTCGAACAGCCGCCACCACATGGGTTTTTCTTCCCGCCGGTGAAAGTCGATCACGTCGGCCAGGACCATCGACACCGGGTCGCGTCCGTGGCGCAGCCTCCCCGCCGTCTCCAGCCGCGCGATCACTTCCGGCGGCAGCTCGCGTGGCTGCGGCGGTTCAGATGGGGCAACCGCGGCCGCCCCCTCGATCTTCCCTTTGCGCGCCACGTTCCTGAGCCATTGCAGCAGCTCGGCGGTGGACCGGCAATCTGCTTCGTTGTAATCGCGGATACCCTTCAGGATGGCACTCTTGTCACAATCACCTGGCTCCCCGCTTTCGATCCACCGGGCGTATTGCACGATGGAGTCCGCGGCGGTCGCCACGGTCGTGGCGCGCTTGGGTCGATAGAGCCGCTCGACCGACTTGATGCTGTAGCTGTCTTCGCCGATGCGCAGGCCCTGGCGAATGATCTGATAGAGATCCACGAAGACCTCGTGCCGGAGCAACTCGTCGACTTCGTCCTGGCGGCTGTCGTGCTGCGTGCTCAACCGTCGCACCGCGCTGACCTCGTAGGCGGCGTAGTGGTAGATGTGCAAGCCCGGATGCTTCTTCCAACGCGCGAAGACCCAATCCACGAAGCTTTCGAAGGCCAGCTTTTCCTGGTCGCGATCATGGGCCCACCAGTCCCTGAACTGCCACTCGCCTGGCCGGTCGGTTCGCTGGCAGACCCCGAACAGATATTCCAATCCGCCGGGCGCCAGCGGGTAGCCCTCCATGTCGAAGAAGACGTCGGCGGGAACATCGGGTGGAAGGGTGGCCAGGCCCACCGGTTCGCCGTTCGCTCCGGTCTGGGGCAGCAGCTCATACCGCGGCGGGGCATCTGGTTTCTCGGTCCGGTCGGCCCTGGTCTGACATTGCAGACGAGCCTGCGCGGCAAGTTTTTCCAGGGAAGTGCGGTCGAGTTTGGAAACGGAGCGGCCTGACGCGGCAGCGAGGTCCGCCACCCTGCTGATGCCGGCCCGCTTCAACTTCTTGATCTGGCCGACCGTGATACCGGCGACCTGCACGAGGTGATCCGTTTCCTGGAAGAGACGCTCCGCGTGGGACGTCCAGCAACCGTGATCCGCTCGCGGCAGCGGCTCGGGGCGGTCCGAGAGGTTCCCGGTGAATCCCTGTTGCATGTCCAGGAACCGGGCCTGGACGTGGCGATAGTAGTACATGAAATCCTCGAGGCGGAACTCCACCCGGTCCGTGCTGCCGAGGATGAGGACAAACTTCTCCGGCATCGAACCGCCGGCCATGGCGGCGAGCATGTCCGAATAACAGCAGAGCTGAATGGCATAATAGGGCCGGGGCGTGCGTGCGAGCTTCGTATCCCACACCTGATAGCGCCCGGATTCATCGAGCATGAGGAAATCGGCGAACCCGGAAAACGGCCCGCTCTCAAGAGCTGCCTGATAGATGATGGGCACCCCCGCGCGGATTGCGGCGAGCGTCTCGCTTCTGGCGACGCCCGCATCACGAGTCGGAATCTCGACAATCGTGGCGCCGGATGAGTGGAATTCCTTCAGCACCGCCTGTTCGTGCCGCTCGCCGATTTGCGCGATGAGGGCGGCGTCCTCCGTGAACTCGTCGGGGGTGGCCAGGTCAGGGTACTCCAGGTAGTAGCGATCCATCCATGAGGCGAAGGGCGAGGCGAGATACCGCACGAGATCGCTCGGCGAGTAGATCAGCCGGCCGGAGGCATGTGTCTTCACTTCACCTCTCCTCCCTCACCGGTTCCCCTCGATCTTCCATCCCTGCCCATAGGGATTCGTCGGCGAATCGGAACGAAACGGATTGCCTGCTCCGTAGGGATTGTTCAGCGAGTCGGGGGAGAAGGGCGACCCGTACCGCCTGAACCGGTTGCCGGTCGAATCGAGATCGAAGGGATTGGTGCTGAGTTTGCCGCGATAATTCCCCTGCTGATCGTACAGGCGCGGCGCATCCGTGGCGAAAGGATTCGTGGCCGATTGATTGCTGAAGGGGCTGCCGGAGAGGCTGAAAGAATTGCTCACTCCGTTCGGGGCGAAGGGGCTTCTCTGTCCGAATGGATTCGCGGTGGAGTCGAACAGGAAGGGGTTGGCGCTCAGGTTGCCGAGATCTTCCGCCTGGACCGTCTGCATGAACGGCGCACTCAGTACAAGACACAACAGTGGTCGCGGGATCTGCATGGTATCCTCCTTTTAGGCCATCGGCCCCGGCATGGTGTCGACAGGCTTCCCCAGCCTGCCCGATGCTACCCTGCCCCCGTGACATCGGAGGTCACGGTCCCGCTGTATTTCAGTCCATCCCGGCAATGCGCACTTGGCTCAGCCCACAGTCTGTTGAGGAATCATCGTTCTTTAAGTATCAGTTGAGCTTCGTGCCGCACGGCCTGGCTCAGGCTGTTCGGCTTGAGCACCTTCACCCCGCTCCCGAAGCTGAGTACCCACCCGACCAGTTCCCTGGTATCGGCCACGGAGAGGGTCATTCGTAAGGCACCGCCTTTGGTTCGTTTGGTTCCCTGCGTGGCGTGCCACACTCGATCCTTCACCCAAGCGGCGGTGGCCTTGGTGAATTCCAACTCCACCTCGATACGCGGGCCGCGCATGACGGTCAGCGCATCCTGCACAAATGCGTCGAGGTCGAAATGCAGCGGCATCTGATAGGGATGGTCGGTCGGCGTGACGGACTTGATGCGCTCCACGGCGAACATGCGCGGCTCCCTCCGCAGGTGGCAATAGGCGATGAGATAGAGGCCGCCGGCGGCGTACCAGAGGCGATAGGGATCCACTTCTCGCCTGGTGGTGCGGCCGCGCGAGACGGAGTCGTAGCGGATTTGTACCGTGGTGGCGTCGGCAATGGACCTGGTGAGGCGGTCGATGGTTTCGCGATGTTGCCGATAGCGCTTGTGCGGGCCGAGGCCCACGCTGAACGTGCCGTCGAGTTGTTGAACCAGAGCGACGCCTTGCGGCGGCAGCGCGGCGGCGGCTTTTCCCAACGCCGACTGGAGGGAGGTATGAAGTTCCGTGCCTTCCAGGGGGGTGATAAGTCGGCGGCTGAACGTCAGCGCCATCAGTTCTGAGGGAGAGAATCGCAGACCCGGGATGTTCCGAAATCCCTCCATGAGCCGCCAGCAGGTGTGACCGTTGAGACGTTCGGTGACGAGGGGGTAGCCGGCTTCTTCGAGCGCGGCGAGATCGCGACGCAGGGTGCGGGGATGCCGGGTGGATCCGGGCGCGAGCGACTCAGCCAACTGCTCCAGCGTGAGGCCGTGTCGTGACGCCTCCAGCTGCTTCAACAGGACCAACAGACGCACCGCTTGATCGTTGCGCGCCATATCCCGCCCTCAATCCTGGCCCGGCCGATTCTGCGGCGGCCAGTCTACCAGGATGGCGCGACGGAGAGAAGAGGAGCGCCACACGGCCGGAGAGCGCCGAGGCCGTCGGCTCAGGTGGGAATGTCGGTGGTACCGTCGTAGGAGGCACGGGATTGGTGGGAGATCTTCAACACGTCGCCGTCTTTCACGACGGAATCGAGTGAGCCGACCTTGCGGTTCACGGTGACCAGCAATTCGCCGCGCACCACGAATGGGGCCAGGGCATCCAGCAAGTCGGGATTGCCTTCGATCAGCGCCTTGATGGCCACCGATCCTTCCACCTCCACATCCAGTTCCGGTTCCGTCACACGCTGTTGTAACGTCGGCCCAAGAATCAACACTTTCACCATTGTCTACAGATCCTCCCTAAAATTGGTGATAGGAGCCTATGGCTTATAGCATACGGCGGGAGTCGGCGACGGCGTTTCCCGTACGAGAGACGCGCCCCGTCCATAAGACATTTCTCCCCTACCCCTGCGTCCGCGCATGGCAATGCAAGCAGTCTTGTCGCTTGGGATGTTGCACCGGCAACGGACGGGCGCCGGTCGGCACATGGCAGGCCAGGCAATCCTGCTCCACCGTCACCGCCTGATGGGCGTTGTCGGCCGGCACCTTGGGATTGCGATCGCGCGGCGAGGGCAACAAGGCGACGCCTCCCACCACGAGCAGCGCCAGCGCCACGAAAATGATGTCCACTTTACGAAAGGTCATTGGCCGGCTCCTGGTGGTTTCTCCGTTGCTGCGCCCGCCTCATAGGCGTCGTTGAGCAGCTGCGCCACATGTTTGACCGCCACGCGTCCGCGCATCCCGTTGCTGAGCTGGATCATGCAGGCCGGACAACTGGTGGCGACCGTCTCCGCCCCGCTCTGTTCGATATTGCGCCGCTTCCGATCGAAGATCTTCTGCGAGGTGTCGTAATCCTTCACGAGGTACGTGCCGGCTCCACCCGCGCAGCGATCGGCATCGGTCATCTCCACATAGTCCGAACCCGGCAGCTGCTTGAGCAACTGGCGCGGTTCTTTTGTCACGCCGGCGGCTCGCAGGTGACAGGAGGAATGGTAGGTCACCTTCCCGGCCTGGCCTGCGGGGGTCCCCATCGGGGGTTGCTGGTCGGATCGCGCGACGAATTCCGTGATGTGTACGACCTTCTTGGCCAACGTCTCCGCCGCCTGTCGTTCCGGCCCCCCTTCGAAAAACTTCTTGTATTCCTTGAGCATCAGCGTGCAGGAGGCGCAGCCGGTAACGACGGAATCATAACCCGCCAACGATCGGAGATTGAAGCGGGCGTTGTCTGTGACCAGGTCCACATGTCCATAGGTTTCGATCGGCGTCCCGGAACAGCACTGCGGCGGTAGTTCCGGTTCAACGTTGTGTTTGCGCAAGACCGCGATGACCGCGTCCCCCACCCCGTCTTGGAAGTAGTTCGCCGCGCACCCATGGAAGTAGGCGACCCGGGGACCGGTCGTCGACTTCGACGGAGGCGTCAACTCAGGATAGCGGTCGCGCAAATGGGTCGTCGCGAGTTTGGGCAGGACCATGTCCGCCGGAAATTTAGCCGTCGAGGCGATACCTCTCATCACCGGCGCAGCCAGGCGTTCGAGCATCGCGCGTGGAAACGGTCGATCCCACAGCGGCTGTGATCTCGCCAGAATCTTAAGTATCACTTCAAATATAGGCAACCTCGCCTGAAGCGCAAAGAGCCAGCGCGATCCCCGATTCGGATGCTCGGCGCGCCGCTGCAGAATCAGTTCCGACACATCCACGCCGGCCGGACAGATCGTGCGGCAGGATTTGCAATTCAAGCAGGCCTCCACGACCCGCTTCGAGTCGAGGTAGTTGTAGTCCTTCGCCGTGACGATTTCGAACCACCCGCGCGAGCTCATGTCTTCCGACTGGAAGACGTCGTAGACCGGACAGACGGAGTTGCACTTCGCGCAGGTCGCGCAGGATTTCGAGAGCCGGGTGTAGTCGATGTGTTCGGTGAACGACGCCTCGCTGATCTTGATGCCGGGGTTCATGACCTGTGTGGGATCGAGCGCCTGCTTGACCTGCACGAAGAGTTGATACAGCTCCTCTCCGAACATCTTGCGCACATATTCCGCCCGCACGCGGCCGTCGCCATGCTCGCCGCAGATGGAGCCGTCGAATCGCGAGAGGACGGCTTCGTGAATCTCGTGGTACGCCTGCACCATCTTGTCGAAGTCCTGCCGGTCGTTCACATTGAGCAGCGGGACGATGTGGGCGTTGCCGTTCCCGATATGGCCGAAGATCGCTACCGGCACATGCTGCCCTTCGAAGAACGTTTCCAGGTAGCGGATCAACTCGCTGATCCGTTCGGCCCGCACCACCACATCGTCGACGAAATTGATCGGCTTCCTACGTGGGTCAAACCGGTACAGCGTGGGATATAGCGCCTTCCGCGCTTTCCAAAGCTGGTCGCGTTGTTCCTTGTCGTAAGCGAGAGTGAGGTCGCCACAGAGCTGGTACCGTCGACAGATGGCGGCCATGTGGTCGGCCCGTTCGCGCAAATCGGCCTCGCCGTCATTACTGTCGAGTTCCGCCAGCAGCGTGGCGGCGGCATCGGCAGGAATGCCATGCGCCGCCCGTCCGATCAAGTTCAACGTGTTGGCGTCCATGACTTCCAGCGCGCTCGGGCGAAGGCTCAACAGATGCGGCACCGCCTCCCCGACTTCTTCGAGGCGGCGAAAATGAATCAGCGCGGTCAGCGTGCCCTGCGGCTTCGGCACCAGCCGCAGCGTCGCTTCGCTCATGATGCCCAGCGTGCCCTCGCTGCCGACAAAGAGCTTGGGGAGATCGAAGACACCCCGGCTCAACCCGTCGGCCAAGCCGAATAGGTTATACCCGCAACTGTTCTTGCTCACCGTCGGCTTCTTGCTGTCGATCAGACTGCGCTGCCGCTGCACGAGATCGAAGATCGGCTGGAGCGAGGGATGGGCGGCAAGAGTCTGGACCAACTCCGGCTCGTTCACGTTCATCGACGCGGCGGAGAGCCAGGAGCCGGACGGCAGACAGACGCGCAGCGCCTGCACATTATCTTTCACGGCGCCATAGATGAGAGTGTGCGGACCGGATGAATTGTTTGCGACCATACCGCCGAGCTTGCACATGTCTCCGCTGGACGGATCGGGACCGAACAGCAAATTGCGCCGACCGAGCTGTTTGTTCAATTCCGCCAGGACGATACCCGGCTGCACACGCGCCCAACGCTCCTCCTCGTTCACGTCGAGGATGCGGTTCATCTTCGACACGTCGAGAATGATGCCGGAGCCGATCGCCGACCCGGTAAGATTCGTGCCGGCCGCGCGCGGCGTGAGCGGGATCCCTCGCGCCACCGCGAAACGCACTACCTTCTCGATGTCTTCTTCCTGTTCCGCGAGGACGACGGCTTGCGGCGTCATCCGGTAAATGCTGGCATCGACGGCATAGGCCGTCAGCGTGGGCACGTCGTCCTGCACCTTCGCACGTCCAAGGAGTTGCCGAAGGCTGCTGACGACGACGGATGAGGTATTGGGAAGGATGAGGGTCATGCTTGTGATTACGTTGATTCATTGTAGTCGGTCGATAGAGAGCAGGACAAGTGAGTTGTTGCGTCAGACATGATCCGATAAGATGTCCGGCAACCAGGCGAGGTTCCATGTCGCGTCCCACGCTTTATATCTCCCGCTTGCTCCCCGACTCGGTCATGACGGCGGCACGGCAGCAATTCACGCTCCTCAACGAGCCGAGCGAGGCCGTGCCCTCGAGGGAGGCCATCACAGCGGGCCTCCGCGAAGCAGATGCCGCCATCTGCACCCTCACCGATCGCGTCGATGCCGCCATGCTGGCCGAGGCGACGAGGCTCACGATCCTCGCGAACTATGCCGTGGGATACAACAATATCGACCTCGCTGCGGCGACCGCGCGGGGCATTGTCGTCACGAATACGCCGGACGTCCTCACCGACTCCACCGCCGATCTCACTTGGGCGTTGCTGCTGGCGGTGGCGCGGCGCGTGGCGGAAGGCGACGCCTACGTGCGATCCGGAGCCTGGTCCGGCTGGGCGCCGACTCACATGCTGGGAACGGATGTCTGGGGAAAGATGCTGGGGATCGTCGGCATGGGACGCATCGGACAGGCGGTGGCACAGCGGGCCGCCGGATTTAACATGCGCATCTGTTATAGCTCGCGCACCCCGCATGCCCGCGGACAGATCTCCTCCCAATGGGAACAGCGCGCCATGCCGGACCTGCTACGGGACGCTGATTTTGTAAGCTTGCACGTGCCGCTCACTCCCTCCACCCATCACTTGATCGGTTCGCGGCAGCTGGCGCTCATGAAGCCGACGGCGTTCCTCGTCAATACCTCGCGAGGTCCTGTCGTCGAGGAAGCCGCGCTGGTCGAGGCGCTTCTGCAGCGTCGCCTGGCCGGTGCGGGACTCGACGTCTTTGAGCAGGAACCGGATGTTCACCCCGGGTTGCGAGACCTTCGGCAAGTGGTGCTTCTGCCCCATCTCGGCTCTGCTACCCTCGCCACGCGCGTGCGAATGGGGATGATCTGCCTGGAAAATATTACGGCAGTGTGTGCCGGACGACCGGCGCCGAATCAGGTCAATCGCGCGCAGACGTAGTCCCCTGGCTCCGACATGGTCGCATACTGATTGCGTGCGTTGGGGGAACGAGTGTTAGTGGCCGATGATCGGCAGAGTGTTCGTTTGACTGGAGGCCGGACGTTCCGGATGGGCGACCCCATTGGAGCCGAGAGCGCGCAGCGCTTCGACTCGGCGGGGCACATCGTGGAATGAGGGGATGGATTGGTACATGGTAATCGCTCGATCGCGGGCACCGGTTTGTTCATACAACAACGCGAGTTCATAGCGCACGAGTTGCGCATTGCCTCCCCGGCAGCGCGAATCGGCAATGAGCTTTTCCAGCAGTTGGATCGACTGGTCGGGCCGATTCTGCTCCTTGAGACAGAGCGCCATCATCAGACAAGAATCGACAAAAAATCCTGAGTCCTTCATCGAGGAGACGAACTCTTCTTTCGCTTCCTCCAACAAGCCCATATCTTTATAGGCCATGCCCAGCGCATACCGCGCTTCCGCATCCACCTGCTCGACAGGCGGCGCGGCAGAAGGGACGGTTGGAGTAGGCTGGATCGGAGCAGTGGGGACTGGTGCGGCCTGAGACACGGGCGGTGCCGGAGCAGCTGCGGATGGCGGCGGGCTGGCCTTCACGGCCGGAGCCGCCTGCAGGGGAGCCGAAGCGGCCGACGCATCCTGTAATCGAAAGGACATGTCCGCCACAGGCTCGGCGGCGACAGGCGCAGGCAACGGTTCCGGCTCACCCGCGACAGGCTCTCCTGCCATCATCGGCGCGGCAGCCTCCGGTTCGGCGGACGGCGATGCATTGGGATCGAACGCCGGCGCAAGCTTGCGGGCGATCGGGCTCCCCGGAGCCAGCGCCTGGACCTTCTCGAACAGCTCAGCCGGCAGCGTGGGCATGCCCGGCTCGGGATGATCCAACAAAATCTCCACCGCCCTGCCGAAATGTTGCGCTGCCGTGGCCGCATCCCCTTTTTCTTGATACAGCTCCCCCAAGAGTTCCAGCATCGGCACGGATGCCGGTTCGACTTTGAGATACTCGGCAATCAACGCTTCGGCCATGGCATAGTCTTGCGCGCGAAGGGCTGCCCCGGCCAGGAATCGAAATTCGCCCAACGCCACTTGCAGGTTTCCTTGCAACAGATGCAGCCGCGCCAACAGTTGGCAGATTTCAGGATTGCCCGGCTCCCGGCTCAGGAGCTGGGTCAACATGGCCTCGGCGCCGGCATACTGGCCTTCTTCGATACGGCGGGTCGCCTCGGCCATGAGATCGCTGCCCTCACCCGGCTTGGCCGTGGTCGCAGCCGGTTTGGCTGCGCGGGCCAAGTTCAAGGGCCCGCCTCCGCCCGCCTCGATCATAGTGATAATTTCTTTGGCTTCGGCATTCAGCGGGTCCAGGCGCAGGACCGCCATGTACATGGCCTTGGCATGATCGTACTGTTGCGCGGCCGAACGTTCTCGTCCCAGCTGGAGATAGACTCGAATCGCTTCGTCGAGGAGACCTTCCTGCACGCAGAGTTCCGCCACGCGCAGTTGCGCATCCTGGTTCGACGGATCCTGTGAAATAATCTTGCGATAGATCTCCAGGGCTTCCTTGTTGCGGCCATCCTTGAAATAGTGTTTGCCCAGAGTCAAATAGTCTTGAACCGCGCTGCTCAACAACCCTCGCTCCGCGTTCAAATCGCCGAGGTGTCGATAGATGTCGATTCGCGTGGGATCGACCTTGAGAATCTTCTTGTACGCGGCGATGGCCTTGAGGACCGAGCCTTCGGAACGGAAGGCCACGGCGGCCTGAAGAAACGCGGTGACGGCGTCGGTGGTCGCGTTCCGTTTGAGCTGGAGGTCGCCGATGGAGTTGAAAATCGTCCCGTCTGCGGGGGTGTCGGTGGTGAGCTTCCGCCACTCGGCGATGGCCGCCTCATACTGCCCTTTGGAGGCAAACAGTTGTGCGTTTTGGAGAACAGTTCGGCGATCGACAGCCAAGAGGACTCCTCACCCGACGTTGAGAGTCAACGCTAACAGTCTGTCTTTTCTTTGTCAAACAAATGGATAAAAGAGAAACACCGCAAACGCGGCGTCTGGAGCGGATGGCATGAGCATGCAGCCGGCGGCCCCTCCATGCAGACAGAGGGGCCGCGGATTACTGTGCTTCGACCGTTCAGGAGGCCGGCGCGAGATCCTTCAACACGTTGGCCGCTTGAGGCCCTTTGGCTCCCTGGACGATGTCGAACTCGACGTTCTCGCCCTCTTTCAATGTCTTGAATCCGTCGCCCTGCAACGCGGAATAGTGCACGAAGACATCGTCTCCACCGTCCAACCTGATAAACCCAAACCCCTTACGATCATTGAACCACTTCACCGTCCCTTTGGTTTTCATACGGTCCTCCCTTTCTCAACGCACAGACATAATGGGCGCATCAGCTCGCCGGCTGAGTCGCATGGCATGGTAATGATGACGATAAAAGGAGAAATAACAGCGACGAGCGTGAAAGCTCTTGCGGGGCGTTGAGACAATATTCAACCCGAACCATCGTGACCTGCTGAAAAGTGCGGAGCGATGTACCATGGGGTGGAAATCTTGTCAAGCGGATAGTTTTGAACCAGGACATCTGATCTGTTTACAAGCTCCGCAGACTCTTCTATAGTGCGACCATTCACGACTCCGATGTAGGATTTCGACCGCCCTCGTGCTGCACACCATCCTCGATCGCTATATTTTCCGCGAACTCCTCTCCCCGTTTTGCATCAGCTTGGCCGCGCTCTGTTTCGTCATGCTCACGAAAGAGTTGCTGCGACTGGTGGAACTGCTGGTGACGAAGGGAATCGGCTTCCTCTCGGTCCTGAAAGTGTTCGCCCACTTGTTGCCTTCGTTTCTGGTCCTCACCCTGCCCATCGCGGGCATCATCGCCTCCATCACGGCGTTCGGCCGGTTGTCCCTCGACAAAGAGCTCGTGGCGATGCGCGCGGCCGGGTTCAGCCTGTTGCGGCTCTCCCAATCGGTGTTTCTCTTTGCCGCACTGGTGTGCGGCCTGACGCTGATGATGGCGCAATACGGGCAACCTTGGAGCAACGTCAATCTCAAGAAAGTGGCGCTCAACCTCTTGCGCGACGAGCTCGTCTTGGAACTTGATCGCGGCGTGTTTAATGAGGCCATTCCCAAGATGATGATCTACGTACCGGACGCCCAAGAGGGGCGGGACAACCGGAGCATTTTCGTGGCCGATGAACGCAACCCGGCCGATCCGCGCATCATCGTTGCGCAGCAGTACCAGGTCATCACCGACCCGGCCACGAGCCAGGTCGCGCTGCGGCTCATGAACGGGGTGATCCATAGCCGCCCTCAAAACGCGGAGGAGTATCAGAAGATTTCGTTTACGTCCTACGACCTCAAATTGACCGTGAGTGCGAGCCTCTATGGCGCGGAGGAACGCACTCCGATGGAGGCCATTCGGGCGAAACTGGAAAGTTCCGGCTGGACGGATACCAATGCGCTGCGGCGCATGATGGAATATTATAAGGATCTGGCCTTTCCTGCGGCCTCGCTGGTGTTCTGCATCTTGGGCGTGCCGGTCGGGATCGTTTCGAAGCGCTCGGGCAGTATCGGCGGCTTTGCGGTCGGCGTGCTCGTGGTGATCGCCTACTATGTCATCAATGTCGCCTGCGAGTTTCTGGTCACCACCCTCTGGATCTCTCCGTTCGCCGGGGCCTGGTTACCCAACGTGATCTTCACACTCGTCACGATTCTGTGGTTTTATCGCGTGAGCCGGCAATAACCGTATGAACATTCTCTTCCGCTATATGTTGCGTGAGTACGTGAAGATCTTCGGTATGTGTTTCGCCGGGCTCATGACGATTTATCTCGTCATCGACTTCTTCGAGAAGGTTCGTCGGTTCCTGCGGTATGACGCCCATGTCCTCGATGTGCTGGCCTACTTCGTGCTCAAGATGCCGGCCATTTCGTACCAAATCGCGCCGCTGGCCGTCTTGATGGCGACACTCCTCACTATCGGGCTGCTGTCCCGCAGTCATGAAATCACCGCGATGCGCAGCTGCGGCATCAGCCTTTATTGGATCACCTCCCCGTTCTTATTTTTTGGCACCGTGCTGGCGATGGTGCTGTTTCTCTTCAGTTCGACCGTCATTCCCCTCGCCCTCGCCAAGGCCGAGCAGATCAAGACGAGCCGAATCGAAAAACGACCGGTGCCGGTCTCGGTGAAGGCCGCGCAGCCCTGGGTCAGCCTCGGCGATCAGACGCTGATGAACATCGACACGATCGACCCCGGAGGCACCGTGCTGCGAAAGATCCGCCTCTATCGTTTAAGCCCGACGTTCGAGCTCCAGCAAATCGCCGAGGCGCAGCGGGCGGTCTATACGCCGCAAGGATGGATGCTTGAAGACGGGATCAGACGTTCGTTTCGGCAGGACGGCACGGTGTCGGTGAGCAACTTTCGGATCGCCCCGTTGCCCCTGGCGCAAATTCCCGACGACTTTACCACCTGGCTGGAGTTGGACTCGGAAACGATGACGCTGCAGGAGATTCGCTCGTATGTCGATCGGCTCCAATTGGGCGGCTCTATCTTGCCACGCCTGCTCACGGACTACTATGGTCGGATTGCCTTTCCCTGCGTGACATTTATTATGGTGGTCGTCGGCATTGCGTTGAGCCTTCGTCGCACCGGCGTACGCGGCAGCGGCATGGCCATGGGAATCGGACAGGCCATGGCGGTGGGGTTTTTCTACTGGTCCACCCATTCCGTGGCAATTGCCTTGGGGCGCGGGGGCGCACTGTCCCCTATGCTGGCCGGCTGGATGGCCAATCTGGTATTTCTGACCTTCGGTTGTTATCTGCTGCTCAAGGTGCGCTACTGAGAGGATGCTGAAAGAGTCCGCCGGCGGCCACGACGAGAGAGATCGTCGTAGTGTCGCGCTCGACTGACAGATGCGGACAGCATTGACTGTGGCGCCACCGTACGGTAAGTAGACAGGCCGCACGAGGCGCCGGAAGGAAGCAGCGAAAGGGTTCTATGTCGGCGAGAGTCGTCATCACAGGTCTGGGAGTCGTCTCCCCCATCGGCATCGGGGTGCCACAATTCTGGAAAGCGGCGCTGGAAGGCCGCTCCGGGATCTCGGCCATTTCTGCCTTCGACCCGTTTCCGCTGGAGGGCTACCGGTCGCGCGTCGCCGGACGAATTCTGGAGTTTTCCCCCGAGCAGCATCTCCCGGCCGGCCAAGGTGACCGAGTGGACCGCTATGCCCAATTTGCCTTGGTGGCGGCCAAGGAAGCCCTCGCCGATGCGGACTTCCGGATAGAGCGGGAGGAGCCGCACCGGGTCGGAGTCATCGTCGGCGCCGGCATGGGCGGCATGGTGATGGGCGAACGGGAAATCACACAGCTGTACGAACAGAAACGCCCGCATCGAGTGCATCCGAATTTTATTCCGGTCATCACGCTGAATTCCGCCTCCGGGATCGTGGCCATGGCCTACGGCGCGAAAGGACCCAACCTGACGATTTCAACCGCCTGCTCGTCGAGCGCCCACGCCCTGGGGCAGGCGATGCACGCCATTCGAGCCGGCACGGCGGATGCCGTGATTGTAGTCGGCGCCGATGCCAGTATTACCCCGCTGGTGTTTGCAGGATTTTGCTCGCTTCGCGCCCTCTCGACGAAGTATAACGATGCCCCGGAACGCGCATCGCGCCCCTTCGACAGGGGGCGGGATGGGTTTGTCATGGGCGAAGGCGCAGGCGCGCTGATTCTCGAATCGCTGTCCCACGCCAAGAAACGCAACGCTCGGATGTATGCGGAGGTGGCCGGCTACGCGGCGACCAGCGAAGCCTATCACATGGTCATTCCGCGCGAGGACGGCGAAGAGGTGGCCACCACGATGCGCCTGGCGTTGAAGGACGCGGGCGTCACTCCGGCGCAAGTGGATTACATCAACGCCCATGCCACGTCGACGACGGTGGGTGATGCGGTCGAGGTGAAAGCGATTCGCCTGCTGTTCAAGTCGCGAGCGGACAAACTTGCGGTGAGTGCGACGAAGTCGCTCGTCGGCCACACACTGGGCGCGGCCGGCTCTCTTGCGGGTATTGTGTCGGCCTTAACACTCACCAGCGGGCAAATCCACCCGACACTCAACCTGGACGATCCGGATCCGGCCTGTGCCCTCGCAGGACTCTCTGCGCAACCACAGGCACGAAAGACCAAGGTGGCGCTGATCAACGCGTTTGGATTCGGCAGCAACAATGCCGCGGTCGTATTGAAAACGATCTCGGCCTGACGCGCGTCAGTCGACGATACTCGCGCACGGGCGGCGTGGCGGCAAGGAACGAAGGAATCGGTTATGGCCAAGACGACAGAGGTTTCCGACAAGATCATTCAGGCGCTGGCGGACTATCTCAAACGAGACGTAGCGTCGATTCAGCCGACTCATCACCTGCGCGACGACCTCGGGTTGGATTCGATGGCGGTGATCGAAATGTTGTATCGCATCGAAGAGGTGTTCAATCTCCAAATCCCCGACCAGGATCTGGTCGGCCTGACCACGGTCGGCCAGGTGATCGCCTACGTGCAGGATCGCGTTGCGCCGGCGCCTGCCCTTGCAAAGAAACCCGCAGCCAAACGATCGACCAAAACCAAGAAAGCCTAGCCGTATGACCACCGCACCGAGGCGCACCCCGCTGACCCTCCGGCAGCTCCACGAGTATCTCGGGGGAGAGCTGATCGGTTCACCGGATGCCACCGTAACCGGCGTGGCCAGCCTGGAAGAGGCCGGACCGGGAGACCTTGCCTTTCTGACGTCGGAACGCCAGTTGAAAGCCCCGCAACGCGCCGCCATCGGCGTTTTGCTCGTGGGGCGGCGACTCTCCGATTGCCCTTCGCCGCAACTCGTGGTGGACAATCCCGGCTATGCCTTTGCGCGAGCGGCCCAAGAGTTTTTTGCGCCCCGGGCTCGCGTGCGCGGCATCGCTCAGGACATGACGCGCGGCGAAGACGTCGTCATCGGCCCCGATGTGTCGATTTGGCCCGGCGTGACGCTCGGAGACCGTGTCTCCATCGGCGCGCGGGTGACGCTCTATCCGGGCGTCTTCATCGGTGACGACAGCGTGATCGGTGACGATGCCCTCCTCTATCCGAATGTCGTGATCCGTGAAGGCTGCCGCCTCGGAGCCCGTGTGATCGTGCACAGTGGCACGGTGATCGGCAGTGACGGATTCGGCTATGTCCAATATCAAGGCCGTCACCAGAAAATTCCTCAACTCGGCGGGGTCCTCATCGAGGATGATGTGGAATTGGGCGCCAATGTCTGCGTGGACCGCGCGACGTTCGGCAATACCGTCATCAAGCGCGGCGCGAAGATCGACAACCTCGTGCAGATCGCTCACAACGTGGTGGTCGGTGAGCACAATATCCTCGTCGCGCAGGTCGGCATTGCCGGGAGCACGACGCTGGGACGGTATGTGATGATCGGCGGCCAAGCCGGCCTCGCCGATCATTTGCAGATCGGCGATCAGGTGATGATCGCCGCCAAATCGGGCGTCACAAGAAGCTTGGAACCTAATCAAGTCGTATCAGGTGCGCCGGTCATGCCCCATGCGGCGTTTCTCAAGGCGCAGGCGGTGATTCCGCAGTTGCCGGAATTGCGCCAACGCGTCCGCGCATTGGAAGAGCGCCTGGCGACACTGGAGCAGGCACGTCGGACTCCCGCCAAGCCCCGCCAACCACGCCGCCCATAGCCTTCGTCGCCGGACCGTCAGTTCTTCAGCACCGACTTCCAAAAAAACAGCTTCGCCCAAAAGAACCCTGCCAGGGGCAAGAAATACGCCGCGACCGGATAGACCTCGCCATACACTACGCCGACCGTCGATCCGAATAGGAGCAACGCCAGGCCCGCCACATAGGCAACCGGTGCCCATGGCGACCCGCTGGCCTCATCCTGGTTCGACGCACTGGCTCGCTTGGGGCGGCCACTCTTATTGAGGGTCGGCTGCCGCATGCGCGCTGCAAAGACTTCCGGACGATGGCTCAGAATCCACCGGTGGTAGGTCGTCTGCACCCAGCCGAGCATTCCCCCCAACAACAACAATCCTGAACTTTGGAGAAATGTTCCCCAGGTATAGGTGTCGGTGGCAATGAGCTGATACCCCAACCCGCCGACTCCGCCGATCATCGAGATCATGCCGAGAATGCCGGCCGGAAACAACATGTAGGCTTTGATATAGGCCGTTGCTTTTGCGTCGTGCCCTTCCTGCTGTTTGACTGAGACAAGTTTTGACATGGCGGTGATGGTCGTACAATCTCAACCTGAACCGCAAGTGGAAATGTATCGGACCGAGACAAATTCAGGCCAGCGGCGAAGTCGAGATCGCGTCGTGGCGCAAATCAGTGCGTTCGGTCGCCGTGCGAGCCCATCTCCGCGCAGGCCGTGAACTCCCATGCTCGATTCCCTTCCGGACCGCTCCGGGTACTATTTTCAGCAGACCGTCATGCGCTCGTCCAGGCCTGACAAGCTGAACCGCCCGCTTCATTTCACTGGCATCATTCTTACCCGTCCACAAGAACTGTGGACGGGCTGTGCGCAACCATGTGGATAGATATCCATCGCATCGACTGCGTGGGAATGCCCGCAATATGCTCAAGAATTAGGCGATGTGACGCCTAATTTCTCGCTCGAAAACCAGGCATTCATCTTTGAGCGGGTGAGGACCGATGAGGAGGAGCAGCGTCGACGGGACAACCAGTATCGCCAAGCGACTTGTTATGCCATAGGCAGGATATCAAAAATGACCGCCCGTTCCACTCGACCAACATCGACCCATTGCTGTGCCAACGGGACGAGTGCCGCCAATCGCTCCTCCACGGCTGCCAGTCGTTCGCGGATGGCGGACGGCTTGTGTTGAGCCGTGACGCGCAAGAATGTGCGGAGACCATGCAGGAACAGGCTGATGTTCGCCGCGGAGACCCGCTCGGCCGACTCGGAAAGCGCGTCAATTTCGTCAAAAATCGGCTCCAGCTCCTGGGGTGGAAGCACGCGCTCCCCGCTGGTGCGGGCGATGTGGTTAAGAGTGTCGATGACCGCGGGAACACGCGCCTGCATGTGCGCGAGAAAGTGCTCATCCAATTCGTCCAATTCCTGCAACATTCGCCCAATGGCACGCGCATCCATCACCCCTCCCCCGCGTTCCATCTCATATTCGGCGCGCTGAATCACCGTCTCCAGCACATCACGCACCGGTTCAAGCGATCGCCCTCGCGCCACATGCAATTGCCGCAAGGCATCAAGAATGGAGGAAGATGGTCGCGGATCGGCAGCGGCCTCTTCCTGCGGAAGAGGTTCCACAGCGGTCACCTCTGCCACCATCGATGTACGCACTTCGTGGACCGGTTCCTGCGCAAGTTCAGCGACTTCGAGATGTTCGGGTGAGGGTGATTCGTTCGTTTGCAGCTCCTGCACGATCTGGCTGATCCGAAGTAAGCCCTCTCGAAGCGATGCCACGTGATGAGCCGTCACGGTCCGTTCGTGTCTTGCGGCGGCCTGCAGGATCGGAAGCAATCGAGTAGCCATGTCCTCCACCGACGACAACCCGACGGTCGCCGCGGATCGAGCGAGGTTGTTCACGCTCTGCCATAAAATCGTCGTCAATCTTGCGCGGCGAGCCTGCTCGCTCGTCGTGTCCAACCGCTCAAGTGCCGTCTGAATCTGGTTGAGCCATTCACGGGCCTCCAACACGAAGAGGCCCAGAATCTCACGTCTGACAGGCGGCATCTGGTCAGGAACGTCGCTGGTCGACGGAGTGTGGACAGGCGGTGCGCCAGTCGTAGGCCGCTCCACTGCGGCTTGAATGACGCCGGCGATCGCATCAAGACTCTCGAGCAATGCCGCAAACTGTTCCGATGCGTTGGGCGTCGGAGCCTGGGCTTCGACTGCCGGTGGGGCAGATGTGAAGGTGACCCGTTCCAGCGCCGGTGGATCAACGGTCTCTGCAACCGACACGTGAGGCAGCACACTTAAGTCGAGATAACGCGGCGGATCGGCGACGGAGGTGTCTTGTGCGCCGGTCACGCGGAGGACCGGACGGGAGGGATAGCGGGGCGTAATACGCACGACCACGCCTTCCTCGCCGCTGCTCAGACGCACTTTCGTTCCCAGCGGATAGACCGAGAGTTGCTCCACCAACCCCTTCATGATCTCTCGGGGAAACGCCGTGCGCTCCGTATTCAAGAGCTCACGGATGGCTTCGTGCGGAAGCAATCGTCGGCGGTACGGACGTGGACTGACCAACGCATCAAAGATATCGACCAGTCCGATGATCTGCGCCAGCTCATTGATCTCCCGCCCCTTCAAACGATTCGGGTATCCCTGCCCCTTCCCACGTTCATGCGCCTGCAACACCACTTCAGCCAGCCAGGCATAGTCCGCACCGAGACCCTCGATCACGCCACACCCCAAGCGCGGATGTTGCTCGACCAAGGCCCGCTCCTCGGAGGTCAGGCGTCCGGTTTTCGTCAGCAAGTGCTGCGGCACGGCGAAAATGCCGATGTCATGCAGGAGTCCCGCCAAGGCGAGGCGCCGCAACTCCGCGCCGTAATAGCCCAGGCCGATCCCGACCTTCGTGGCCAGAATAGCGACATTGACGAGATTCGTCACGAGCGGTGGACCCACAGGGCTGGACAGCGCCTCAACGACCAATTGATCGTTTTCCTGAATCGAATCGACGATGAGACCGGCAAGCTCAGTCATCTCCGTCACGTTCACCGATTCCTGCCGCTGAACGGCGGCAGCCACCCGCATGACCGCCTCCTCAGCCTGCCGATAGTGGTTCTGTTCCATCCCCTCGTGTCCTCTCACTGCTCGCCGCTGGTGGTCACGTGACAAGCCATGTCATCGATCCATTCATCGTCGCCCGACCATCGGCCCATTCAAAGGAACGCCCTTCCGGCATGATCGTGGAGTCCTCAGCACAGCGTGAGCTTCTCCCAACGGAACGAATTGTCTGTGGAAGGTCCTCTCTCGGCGGATCTCTCCCGGATCCGAGCCTGCTCAGACTGCCGGGAGCAACCTGCTCATCGCATCCCGTTCCAGCTGACCCGCGGTGATCCATTCCTCGATGGTCAGCACGACGGCGCGAATGCGCGCTTCCACCGCCTGGACCCGTTGCGTGGCCACGACGATGCGGTGCTGGACGATCAGGGATACGAAATTTTGAAGGCCGGTTAAAAACGTCACCAGCGAAGCGGCATTCGCCTGCTTGGCAAGCCCCTGGAGATATTCAATATTCTGGATGCAGACCCCGAGGATATTGTCGGGCTCCAGGACTGTTAATCCTTCCGTGCGAAGCCTGATCAAGTGCTGGGCGACCACCGGCAGTTGCTGCCGAAGCGACTCCAGATACTGAGCATCTGCCGCCTGCAGATCAGTCAACAGCTGATGATAGACGCTCGCCGGCATTTGGTCGGCCCCTTGTCTCGCCTCATGTTCCAGGCGTTGCAGGACCTGCGGAATGAGGCTGTAGGGTGCGTTCCCCTGTGCCGCCTGCTCATCCTGCAGCGTACGAAGCGCGTTCAGGAGCGTTAGGAAATCAATGGCCGGCTCGGATTGCGCAGGCGCTTCCGCTGAAGGTCCAAGCTCCAGGGTAATGCCCGTGGCAGTGGTGACGGAGGTCGTGACAAGGCGAAACTGTTCGCGGACTGTGCCGTAGTCCTGCTTTGTGGCCGTGGTCCGGTCTTTCAGGGTATCGATGAACGGCAGGAGGGCAAAGGTAGCGCGCTCGACATCGGAGAGGTTAACGGTGGCCGCGGAGCCGCCGAGACTGGTAATGCCTCGCACCACCGCTTCCACCAGCTGAGTGTGCCGATCCGGATCGGGCTGGCTTTCAAGCTCGGTCAGGGCCGAATGGATCTGCACGAGCCATTCTTGAGCCTCTTGACCGAACAGCTCAACCAGTTCTCTTTGAAAGTCGTCTTCGGTTTGTTCTGCTTCAGTCGACACGGTGGCGTCCTACCCGTGATGCTTGCACTCGCCCGGACCGATGGACGGGTGAAAGCCTCCTAGCGTTTTCCATTGCCTAGTTGGGAAGCCAGCCCCGCGATCTCACCCAGTTTCCTCGCCATATCTTCGAACCGGCGATTCGACTGTTCGGCTAGGTGTTCCGCCTCACTCGCTCGTTTCTCGAGTTGCATCGAACGCTCTTGCTCAGCGGCTAATGCGAGCTCCAGTTCCCGAGCACGCTGAGCAACGTCTTCCAACTGTTTGACTTGAGCCAGCAATACCGCCGAAGCCTCCCGCTCAGCCGTGAGGGTCTCGTCAAGTTCCGTGATCCTCGCGCGAGCTTTGTCAAACGCCTCTTCAAGCAACGGCACCTTCGCGGCAATCTGTTCTGATTCGGCGACGGCCTTTCGGTAATGCTCGGCTTCCTCACGAACGGCGTCGAGGGTCGTTTCAAGCTCACGCGCACGGCCTTCGACATGTTCCAGGGCACTGATCTGTTGAACCAGTTGTGTCGCGGCTCCACGCTCTGCCGCAAGGTGTGCCTCCAACTCCACGATTCTCGCGGCCTGGCGATCTCCTTCGGCAACCTGTTGAGACAATGCCTCCGTGCGCCGTCGTTCGTCGGCCAGTTCGGTCTCAAGGTCACCGATCCGATGCAGCCGACCTGAGACCTCCGCCAACTGTTCCGCAAGCGTGGCCCGCTGTGCGCGTTCCTCGACCAGACTCTGATCCAGCGCCTGCGCCTGGGAGGTCAGGGCTGCGAATTGCTCGTGCTGTTGATCCAGCACCTGCTGGATCTGCTGAATTTTCTGCATCTGCTCGTGGTTGCGTCGACGTTCATCTTCAAGATACGCTTCGAGTTCGGTGATTCGAGCGTCGCGCTGCGCCACGATTGCCAGAT
>CABVRW010000035.1:0-7042 GCA_902500785.1 uncultured Nitrospira sp. | reverse complement strand
GATTCCGGAACCGGAGCAGGTTTTTGTGAACGCTTTGTGAGAAGGTCCAACACGCGATCCTTCAACGAAGATCCCTGAAACGGTTTCTTCAATACTCCATCGGCCTTACAGGACTCCGCTTGTCTTGACACTTCGTCGTTGACAATTCCACTGATCAGCAGCACCGGAATGTCCGCGAGGTTTGCCTGCGCCCGTATGAACGCACAGACTTCATACCCGCTCTTGTCCGGCATGATGACATCGGAAACGATTAAGTCCGGACGATCTTTACTCGCAAGCGCCAGGGCCTCCGATCCGTTTGCGGCGAGCGTCACTCCCATTCCGGCCTCGGTCAGGAGACGTTCGGCCACCTTACGAACCGCAATACTGTCATCAGCAATCAGAATCTTTGGCATGTCGTTCCTCTAAACGATGTAAGGCTCATCGCGCAAGACGATTCGATGAGGCCCCCAAGGTTGTCAGGTTGATGATGGGGAGTTCTTCCTCGCCGGCGATACAGGTTCCGGCGATATCGGGGTCGTTGCCGTCACGATACTGAATGAGTGAGCGCGCCACCATATGAAGCGAGGGAACATGGGCGTCGATGCAAATGGCGAGAGGCCCATCGACATGCTTGACGATCAAACACAACCGTTCATCGTCGCGCATGGCGCGGTGAAACTTTGCCGCGAGATCAAACACCGGAAGGCATCCCTTTTCATGACGAACCAGCGAGGCGATAAACGGCGTATCGCTGGGAACCGTCGTCGCACCGGGCCAAGGCGTCACGCCGCCGATCTCTTCGGTTCGAGCAGCGAATCGTTGTCCCGCCACGGAAAACGCCATCATGTTCTGTATCCGCGCTTCAACTGCGCTTTTCATACCCACATGGGACTGTTTGCGTATCTGCGCGCGTAACATGCTCAACCCTCGATGTCTATCTCATCCGCCCGGCTGAGATTTGCATGGCGTCCTCATGGACGAACGACTCTACAGGAAGGCCTGAATCAGGCACTCCGACTTGACGATCAGACAACTGAAGCACGAAGGCATCCAAGGGATTATTTCGGGTTGGAAGCTCCAGCACCCAGAACGGATTCGCAATCAACGCCACATAGGCTTCATCAATAAAGAAGCCCAATAGGCGTTCACGTTCCCCTCCCCGGAACTGTGTGGGAAGCGGATGGATCTGCGCTCGGTCCACATCGACAAGCCCCAGGGCTTGCTCTACCGAAAACGATCGGGATTTCTGCTCGTTGCCATAGAGGATGAGCCGGGTCTCGGCCGTCTGTCCGGGACCCGCAATGGCAAAACGAGCGGCGAGATCGGTCCTGTCATAGGAGGAATTCGCCCACGTGACCGGGCCGTCGTGACCCGCTTCCGCCGGCGTGATGATGCCGCGCACCCAGTGCGCAGGGAAGGCAACATGCGTAGGACCGATGAGCGCGACTAGAAACCTAACCGTCTGTCCGAACGACAAGGTTGCGGCCTTATGTCCACGAAGCCCCATGATTGCCCTTCATGCTCCCAACAACGGTGCCGACCGACACAATGTGCTTAGGTTCTCAGCCCCGCTTCACGCCCCGTCCAACGCTGAACTTCCGCGATCAAAGCCCGTTCCTCGACTGGTTTGGCGATGTAGCCTGACGCGCCGACACTGACGGCCATCTGACGATGTTTTTCTCCGGCACGCGTAGTCATGACGAGAATCGGTGTCGAGTGGGTCTGAGGCCTTGCGCGAAGCGCTTGAATGACTTCATACCCGTTCAACTTCGGCATTTCGAGGTCGGTGATGATCAGCTGGTACTGCTGCACCAGAGCTTTACGGCAGCCTTCCTCTCCATCCGTCGCCGTTTCGACGGTATACCCGGCCGCTTCGAGCATGCGTCCGACGAATTTACGAATGCTCAGTGAATCGTCGATCAGCAACAACGGCAGCTGCCGCTCCTGAGGCTGAGCCTGAGCCGGCTGCATCGGCTCTTCAAGCATCGACCCGCTCTCCTGATGTTCGATCGACACCGCTTCATGATACTCACGCGTCGTTAACCGGCTGACGTCCAGCACAAGCACGACCCGTCCCTCCGGATCGATGGTCGCGCCGCCGAATACGGATCGTTCATACGGCTTCAGTGATCCCAACGACTTGATGACGATTTCTTGTCGTCCCAGCAACTCATCGACCCCACAACCAAGCGCACCGGTCGAGGTTCGCACAACCACTACCGGTGTCGCCCCATCGATGCGGCCCGTGTCTCGACGAATGAGGCTCCCGAGCGGATACACTTCGATCGCTTCGTCGCCGATTTGCAACACGGAACGATCCCCCATCTGCTGGACTGTCGACGCCGTCGGCATCGTGACCTCGCGCACGCTCGGGAGAGGAATCGCGTACCGTTCCTTCCCGACACGAACCAGCAACGCCGTCGCGATCAACAGCGTCAACGGCAAGTGCATGGTAAATTTCGTGCCTTGCCCCTGTACCGATTCCACTTCGATGTGGCCGTTCATCGTCTCGATGACCCGCTTCACTACATCCATCCCGACGCCCCGGCCTGCTTGGTCTCCGACGGCCTCGGCGGTGGAGAATCCAGGGAGGAAAATAAACCTAATGACTTCGCTCTCCGGCAGGCTTTCCGCGACCTCTTGCCTCACGAGGCCCAACTTGACGGCTTTGGCCTTGATCTTGGCGATGTCGAGGCCTGCACCGTCGTCTTCAACTTCGATGAGCACCGAGTTCCCTCGATGCGCAGCGTGGAGATAGATCGTGCCGGCCGACGGCTTGCCTTGACTGCGGCGGATTCCCGCCGGCTCAATCCCGTGGTACACCGCATTCCTGACCAAATGCACCAGCGGGTCGACGAGACGCTCGACGACGCCGGTGTCGATTTCGGTATGTTCACCGGACGTCACCAGATTGACTTCTTTTCCCGTGGCCCGGGCCATCTCACGGGCCGCACGTCGAAATCGCGTAAAGGGCGTCCCGATCGGCACCATGCGGGCGCGAGCAATTTCATCGCGCATGCCCAGCGTCAACTGCTGCAACGACCCCATGTCGTCTTGCGCGCGATGTATCGATCCGCTCAACTGCGACATCGACTCGGTGATGTCCGCCGTCACCTCGCTGATACGCCTGGCCAGGATGTTGAAGTCATCGTACGTGTCGAACTCCAAGCTGCCGAAATCACCGGACCCTGGAAACGCTTGTGGCACGTCCTCACCCTGTGACGCGGGAGCCGGCTGAAAAGAGAACGTATGCTTGTCCTCAAACGTCCGCACCGCATCAGTCAACCGATTCTTGTTGGCCAGAACTTGTGTGGCCAGTTGATCCAGCGTGCGCAATCGCTGTTCGAGACGTCCGCGATCGATGACCAATTCACCGACCAGATTCAGCAGGCGTTCCAGGCGATCACGGCTGACCCGGATGACCTCACGGTCTTCACCGGTTTTTCCCTCGGCAACTTTGACCGGTTCGTCTCCGGCCGCTTCGACACCGATAGGCTCTGGCGTCGAGGATAAGGCAGGTTGGCTCTCATTCGGAACCAATTGAGATTGCCCCAACTGTTTCAACTCTTGCAACGCGGCGGCAAATCGCTGTCTCGTGCGCCCCAACATGGAGGGATCGCGGCGCATCAAGGCACGAATGACATCGATCGTGCGCAACAACAAATCTGTATGCCCAGGCAGAAGTTCCAGCTGCCCCTCGCGAACGGCGCCCATGAAGTCTTCAATGTGGTGGGTCAAATCTCCAATGGACTGAAACCCAACGGTGTAGGCTGATCCTTTCAACGTATGGGCCGTGCGAAAGAGTTGATGAATCGTCTCTGGGTTAGCCGCATCCTTGTCTACTCGTAACAAGTCGGCTTCGAGACTCTCCAAATATTCCTGCGCTTCCGGCGCGAAGTAAGACATCACCTCAGGATCAAGCACGGGAATCAGATAAGCTTCGGAGAGTTCGCTCGAATAGGCCGCGCTCATGACTTCAACGGGGGCATCGGCAACGGGGATTCCCGCGGACACGATCTCTTGCGAGAGCCTCTCCTCATTCAGACTCGGCACAGGAATCGTGGCCTGAACCTGGCTCACGCCATGCTCCAATTCGCGAAGCGAGGTCGTGATGCGAGGCAGCTCTTTCCGCAACCGAGGCAGCTGTTGCGCATCGCGCGCCATCAGAGCACGGATCACGTCCACCGCCTGCCGGAGGATGACGATCCAGTACGGAGCAATCGCCACCGCTCCCTCGCGAACGGCAATCATGCATGCTTCGATCGGATGGGCCACGTCTCCCACAACCTGAAATCCAACGGTATAGGCCGATCCTTTCAGTGTATGGGCAACCCGATACAGTTGATGAATCGTCTCGGCGTCCCGCGGATCACCTTCCAGCCGAAGCAGCAATGTCTGAATGGTGGTGAGATATTCTTCAGCCTCCGGCGAAAAGTACCCAAGCACTTCATCATCCAGGGCGGGAATGAGATAGTCGTCTTCCGGTTCTTCTAAGGTCTGCGCGGACTCCGCCGACGCCTCAGGGGCGGCGGACGACAACGACTCCGCACAACGCCGCACGAACTCTTCCACAACGGACTGGTCTTCGCCCCCTCCCCGCCCGATCTCCGCGACCTGCGTTCGAAAGGACGCCACTATGTCTCGAATCAATTGCAACACCGCGGGCCATCGCGCCGAAGGAATCTCCTGAATTCGCTCCAGGGTTTCCTCCAGCAAGGCGCCAAGCTGGCCAAGGCCGGCGAATCCGTACAACAACGCCGCGCCTTTCAGCTTGTGACCGACCGCATGAAACTCTGCTACGTCGCTCGGTTCCGGATGCGCGTTCCCCTCTGGATGCAACGCCTTCCAAAACCGCTCCATATCGTCGCCGGCTTCGGCGACGAAAATGTCCAGCAATTGGTCGCGATCAAAATCAGAGCTCATTGACTCACTCAACATCCGAGCGGAGAGACAGCACCGCTCTTCTAGAGTTCCTCTACGCGAGCTTGAACTGGGCGACCGAGGAGTTCAGGCCTTCGGCCAACTTCGCCATATCCTCGATCGTGAGTCGTGTTGAGTCCGTCTGCCGTTGCGTCGCCACGGCGCCGCCGGTGAACTCCTTAATGGCACGTCCGACTTTTTCCGTCGACGAGGTCTGTTCCGATGCCGCACTCGCGATGTTCTCGGCCAACTCAGAGGAGCGTTTCGCAATGCCTGAAATTTCAGCGAACACGTCACCGGTTCGGAGCGCCGAGGCAGAACCGGCTTCCACCGCCTCCGTTTCGTGTTCCATTGCGACCACCGCGTCCTGCGTTTCCGTTTGAATCACTTTCACCAGATCGGCGATTTCGCGCGTCGCTTGCGTGGAGCTTTCCGCCAGCTTTCTGACCTGATCGGCGACGACGGCGAACCGGGCACCGGCTTCACCGGCGCCCGCCGCTTCGATCGCGGCGTTCAGCGCGAGCAAGTTCGTTTGATTGGCGATATCTCGAATCGTCGACACGATCTGAGAAATTTCGAGCGAACGATCGCCGAGTCCCTTCACCTTCTTGGACATGCGTTGCACGGAAGACCGAATGCTCTGCATGTCGCGCACCGTTTCTTGCACCGCGACGTTTCCTCGTTCCGTCGCCGACAACACCTGTTTGGCGGAGTCGGACGACGCACCGGCCGTGGTTGCCACCTGACGCATACCGGCGGCCAGTTGTTCAACTGCGCTCAGGGTACGCACGGATTCTTCCGCCTGCGACCGGGCGGTTCCCGACATCTGTCCCGCCGAATCACGCAGGGTACCGGCCGACTTGTTCACTCGGTCGGCGGCCTCACGCACCTGTTTCAACAATTGGCCGAATCGGGCGATCATGAGGTTGAAACCGTCTGCAAGGTTACCGAACACATCGGCCGTCACCTCGCCTCGTTTGGTCAAGTCTCCTTTACCGACTTCGGAGACCAACACCAGGAATTGCATGAGGCGTTTCTGCATGAGGTCGCGTTCTTCCTCCGTGGAGACCAGGGCAGTAATACGGTCGAGCATGGTGTTGAATGCCGTCGCCATCTGACCCAGCTCATCGTGCGACTGAATTTTAGCGCGCGCCTGCAGATTACCGCCGGCGGCCAGCGTCGCGACGCTGGCGATATGGGTAATACCGCGTGACAGAAAGGTGGCCAAAATGTATCCGACGAACACTCCGAGCGCCACGGCGACCAGACCGCCGGCGACCAGAATAAGCGTACCGCTCGATGCCAGGGATTGCGCGTCGTCGTTGAGGTCTTTGGCGACCGCCTCGATGGTGGTGACCTGCTCGTTGTGACGTTTCACGGCGTTTTCGAACGCCGGCGTTAGATTGACCGTCAACGCCAGAACACCCAGGGCGCGCATCTGCTCGGCCTGCCCCGACGAGAGGAAGCTTCGATCGAAACTGTCCACCATGGCGCTTAACGCGCCATCGGCGTCCTGGAAGTATTTTTTCAAGGCCGGCTCGAACAGGGTCAGGTCCTTCATCTCGTCCCGGCCTGATCGTGAAGTTCGCAATGTCGTGCCCTTGTAGTTATTCACCACCTTGTCGATCTGTGCCTTCAGAGGCGACAGCTTGGTCACATCTAGGGCGAAGTCGGCCTGTTTGGTTGCCGTGGCCACATCCAACAGAATCTGGTGATGTTTGGTCAACGCTGTTCCCATTTGGGCAAACTCGGCCAGCGGCACCGTGTAGTCCGCGTATACCGTTTGCGACTGACTGCTGAGCTGGCGCAGGGTGAACACACCGACGCTGGCCATGATCATGATGATGACACTCACGAGACCGAAACTGACCAGCAGCTTCGGCTTGGTTTTCATGTCCTGGAATCGATTCGTGACACCTTGCCCGATCATGGTGCGCTCCTCCTTGTTGCAGCTTCCTTCAATGTCCGGTGGCCGGTCGCACAATGTCCAGTGACACAGGCCCGCGACAATTCACATCCCTACTGTTTATACTATCGACAATATCGCACTGCCTCCGTCAACCTGTGCAAACACTTGCGAAATCTCCAGCACCCCGCTCAGACGCGAATCCAGGCGAAGCACCGCCGACACACAAGGACG
>CABVRW010000034.1:15799-37846 GCA_902500785.1 uncultured Nitrospira sp. | reverse complement strand
GCATGTTTAAGATCAAGAAGAAGATTGAGAAGCCGAAGCCGCCGATTTTGTACAACGTGATCGAGGACTATTCGGAGTTCGACGCGCCGGGGAACGTGACGGCCTGCGCCATGACGCTGCCGGAAGATGTGGCGGCGCATGCGAAGATCCTGGCGGAAAGTTACGATGTGCCGCTGGAGCAGATGACGCAGCTCCTCACCGAGGGCGGGGTGTATGTGTATCCCCAGGTAGGCGGGTTGCTCACGCGAGGGTTGTTTGCCTGCCGGGTCGATGCCGACGGTGCTACACCGAAGCAGACCTGGGTATTGGATCTGATGCAGTTTGCCGAGGCGGAGCAACTGGCCCGGGCGCGCGCTGTCCCGTTGGCGGACGCGGCGGCGGAGGTGTTTTATCGGACGCTGCCTGAGGAGTTGAAGACCAAATTAGCGCAAAAGAATCTCGGGCTTGATTATCGTACGCTGGATCGGGCGGTGGCGAAAGGCGGCGACATCAAGTTCATCGATTTCCGCAAAGACTGGTCGCCTCACTTCAAACGGCTCTGCATCATGCCCGATGGGCGTCTGGTGGAAACGGGTGGGCTGGAAGAGTTCGCGCAGTTGCACCAGATCACGGTGCCGCAGGCGAAGAAACTCGTTGAAGAGGGCGGGACGATGGACGTGGCCGGCGGTGAGGTGCTGGCCTGCCAAATCGTGAACGGACAGCCTGCGGTCGCCCGGTTCAGCGCCAAGAATTACACGAAGGCCAAAGAATTGGCCGTGGAGAAAAAGATTCACCTCATGGATGCATTAAGCGAAGTGGCCTATAACGATTCGGTGATGATGCGAACCTTGCAACGGAAGGATCTGGGCGGCCGGATCTAGCTCGGAGAAAGAGGAGAGTAGGAGGCATGAAGCGGACTATCGTGCTCTGTCTGACGGCGCTGGTGCTCGCCGGCTGCTCTACGCACAAGCCGATTCTCTATCCGAATGACCATTTTCGACAAGTGGGCGCCGAGACCGCCGAATCCGATATCAAAGACTGCATGGCATTGGCCGAAGAGGCCGGGGCCTCTCCCGCCGACGGGAAAACGACCCAGGTCGCGACCGGCACGGCGGCGGGTGGCGCGATCGGGTCGGCAGCAGGAGCGGTGGGCGGCGCGATTTTGGGAAGCGCGGGAAGCGGAGCCATGGTCGGCGCCGCCAGTGGCGCCACCGCCGGATTTCTGCGCGGGTTGTTCAGACGCTCGCCGCCGAGCGGGACGTTTACGAACTATGTGGACCGTTGCCTGCGTGAGCGCGGGTATGATCCGACGGGATGGCAATAGGTCTACACTGCGAGTTCCCCCGCTCCCGCTGTTTTCTTCCTGACATAGACCCCTCCGATTCTCATCCCGATATAGGCGCCCAGGACGTTATTCACCAGGTCGAGGAGCGACGTGCTGCGGTTGTGGCAATAGACCTGGTAGTACTCGATGCCGAAGGAGAGGGTGAACGCCATGAGCATGAGGAGGCCGGGTGAAATTGGTTTCCCTTCCAGGCCGCGAAGGGTATAGAGCAGGCCGAAGGGGATGAAGAGGAGAATGTTGGCGACCGCATCCAGGCCGAGATCGAGCAGGACGTCCGGGGAACTCAGTTGGTCCGGCGACGGGACCCAGCGGATGTATTGCCAATGCGCATGGCCGACAAAGTTATGCAGCGGAAGGATCCCTGCGAGCAGAATCAAAACGCTCCAGATATACCAGAGAAGCCTTGTGTGGGTAGGGGTCAGAGACACGGGAGTTTCGCTGTGGCGGTCCGGTTCACCGCCCGATTCTTGCAGAAGCAGCGGCTTGGTTTCCAGCAGTTTTTCCTTCGTGGACGGCGTTCGCAGGAGGGCGGGCGGTTGACGGGGGCGCGCGCTATTTCTTGGCCAGCTCCGCTTCGACGGCGTTGAGCATTTCCTTGAGGTCGAACGGCTTTTCGAATGTCCGGTGAGCGCCGAAGAGCTTCGCGATATCCAGAAAGTTCCGATCTCCCTGCGCGCCGGTCATGGCGATGATTTTCGTATCGAGGTATTCGCGGGTCAGCTGCAAGGTGGCTTCCAATCCATCGACCTCCGGCATCAGTAAGTCCATGATGAGCAGGTCGGCCCTCTCGTTCTGATAGAGATCCACCGCTTCGCGCCCATCCTTGGCCTCGACGACCTTGTGTCCTGCTCGTTCCAACACTTCGCGCAGAAGGCCACGGATGGATGGTTCGTCGTCGATCACCATGATGGTCGCCATAACTACTCCTCGGGATGGTGCGCCGGTTCTACGTCGGGTTGAAGGATTGCGCAGTCTATGGACTCGGTTGAAGACAGCGTCTCTCGTAGAGGAAGCTTACCGCCGTGACGAAGGTCTGTCCAGGAAAGAGTCAGAAACGACTGGTCATTGTTCCGACCGTAAGTTGATTCATCTTGCCCGCTCAATGGGTTAGGTGCCGCGGTTTTCTAGGCTTGTTTGGCCGTCGATGGGGTCGGACGCTGACATGTCACGCCGCACCACGTGCGCATACAGGGCAGGAATGACCAGCAAGGTGAGGGCCGTCGAGGTCAGGAGTCCTCCGATGACCACCGTCGCCAGGGGACGTTGAACTTCCGCGCCCATGCTGGTGGCCAACGCCATGGGGAGAAATCCCAGACTCGCCACCAGGGCGGTCATGAGGACCGGCCGCAGGCGATCCGTCGCTCCTTCAACGACGGCTTGGGCGGTCGGCACTCCCTCCGCCTCCAGTTGACGGATATGACTCACCAACACGACCGCGTTCAGTACGGCAATGCCAAAGAGCGCGATGAAGCCGATAATGGCGGAGATGCTCAACGGCAACCCCCGCAGCCAGAGGGCCAGAATGCCGCCCGACAAGGCGAGCGGCACATTGAGGAAAATCAGCAGAGCCGGACGCATCGCGCCGAAAATCACGGTCAACATCCCGAGAATGAGGAGCAGGGTTATGGGCACGACTAGGGCCAACCTCCGTGCGGCCTCCTGCAACTGTTCGAATTGTCCCCCCCAGATCAACTCATATCCGACGGGGAGCGTAACGGCAGCGGTCACGGCGCGTTGGGCCTCGGCTACGAAGCCGCCCAAATCTCGCCCGCGAATGTTCGACTCCACCACAATCCGCCGTTGGACATGCTCGCGGCTGACCTGCGCCGGTCCTGAGTCGACCTGAATGGTCGCCACTCGCGACAGGGGGACCAGCTCACCATGCATGGTGGGAATCAAGAGGTTGCCCAGAGTGCTCGGATCATTCGTGGCCTGTTCGGCCAATCGCACGACCAGTTCGAATCGTTTGGGGCCCTGGACCACCGTTCCGACGACGACACCCACCCGGGTCGTTTGCACGAGTGACAGCACTTCCTCCGCGGTGAGACCATACCGGGCGATCTCCGCGCGATCGACGATGATACGGAGCAGCGGCAAGCCGGCCACCTGCTCGACCTTCACATCCGCCGCTCCCGGCACGGCTTGAAGCGCGCGCGCCGCCCGTTCGGCCTGCTGCTTCAGCACATCCAGATCAGGGCCGAAAATCTTGACGGCAAGGTCCGACCGTACGCCGGCAATCAGTTCGTTGAAGCGCATCTCGATGGGCTGGGTAAACCCAAGGCCGACGCCGGGCACGTCTTTGAGGATCGTGTTCCGCATGGCCTCGATGAGTCCGTCGCGGGTCGTTGCCGTGCTCCATTCCCGTTGCGGGGTGAGGATGACGAACACGTCCGACATCTCGACTCCCATGACATCCGTGGCCACTTCCGGGCTGCCGGTGCGCGTGACGACTTGGGTCACTTCCGGAAACCGGCGGAGCACCCGCTCGATCTCCAATGATGTCTTCACCGATTCGCCCAACGAGATGCTGGGCAGCCGCCATACCTGCACCGCCAGGTCGCCCTCCTGTAGTCGAGGCACAAATTCGATGCCCAGTCTGCTTGCCGCACCCAGACTCAGGAGGAACAGTCCCAGCGCGATCGCCACCGGCCAGACCGGCCTCGCGACCGCCCATCCGAGCCAAGGGACATAGGCCCGTCGTAGGACGCGAATGACGCGGGTCTCTTCTTGTTGAGGCCTAGCCCGTGCAAACCAGTAGGACAGCAGGGGCACGACGGTCACGGCGAGGAGGAGGGACCCGGCCAGGGCCATGATGACCGTCAAGGCCATCGGGCGGAACATCTTGCCCTCGATTCCGGTCAGGGCCAGGATCGGCACATAGACCAGGATGATGATGCTCACGGCCAGCGTCATCGGACGGAGTACTTCGCGCCCGGCGGCCAGGATTTCCGCCAGGCGTTCCTCGCGATTGCGCAGGTCTTTCTGTGACAATCGACGGAGGATGTTGTCGACCATGACCACGGAGCCGTCCACCAGCAGGCCGAAGTCGATGGCGCCCAAACTCATGAGGTTGCCGGAGAGTCCCGCCTGCATCATGCCGGTAAAGGCGATCAACATCGACAGGGGAATCGCCGAGGCCACGATGAGGCCGGACCGCAGGTCGCCGAGGAACAGGAACAGCACGGCGATGACGAGGAGTCCGCCTTCGAGGAGATTGTTGCGCACGGTGGTGATGACTTTGGACACGAAGATCGTGCGATCGTAGTAGGGCTCGATCGTGACGCCCGGGGGAAGCGTCGCTTGAATCTCCCGCACCCGGGCCTTGACGCGAGTCACGACCTGCTGAGCGTTCTCGCCCGCCAGCATCTGGACCATGCCGATCACGGTCTCGCCGTCCCCCATGGCAGTGGCTGCGCCGATTCGGAGAGCCGCCCCTTCGTTCACTGTAGCAACGTCCGAGATATAGATCGGCACTCCTCCTGGCCCATGGGCGACCACGATCTTGGCCAGTTCGCCCACCCCCGTGGCCAGGGCTTCGCCGCGAATCAACAATTGTTCCCGTTGGTGTTCGATATAACCGCCTCCGGCCATCGCATTGTTGCGCCGGAGGGCGTCGAAAATCTGCTGGAGGGACAATTTATAGGATAGCAGTTTGGCGGGATCTACCATCACGTGGAATTGTTTCGCTTCGCCTCCCCAGATGTTCACTTCGACGACACCGGGAACCGCGCGGAGTTTCATCCCGATGTCCCATTCCAGGATCGTTCTGAGCGCCATCGGACTATATCCGGGTCCGGCCACCGTGAATTGATAGACTTCGCCGAGGCCGGTGGTCAGGGGACCCATGATCGGACGGCCATACTCCGCCGGGATGCGCTCGACCGCCTGGGCCAATCGTTCGGTGACCAGTTGTCTCGCTCGGTAGATGTCCGTGCCGTCGTCGAAGATGGCGGTCACGGCAGAGAGGCCGTACCGTGACACGGAGCGCAAGTCGCGTAGCGCCGGCAGGCCGTTGAGGGAGGCTTCGATGGGGAAGGTCACGAATTGCTCGACCTCGACCGGTCCCAGCGCCGGGGCACGCGTGAGAATTTGCACCTGGACAGGGGTCAGATCCGGGACCGCGTCGATGCTGAGGTGGGCGAAGGACCACAGGCCGACGGCCATGACGACCGTGATGGCCACCAGCGTAAAGAATCGGTAACGGAGTGAGAAGCTCAACAGGCGATCCATGGTCTCCTCATCCGCCCGATTCGATTTGTTCTTTCAGGAGCACATTCTTCAAATCGAAGACGCCGTCTACCACGACCGGGTCACCCTCGTTCAGGCCCCGTTGAATTTCCACCCACTCGCCGCTCTCTCGACCTGCGACGATCGGCTGGAATGAGAACCCGCCTTCCCGTTCGACAAAGACCCCTCGCACCTTGTTCACGACGCTGAGGGCGGACCGAGGAACCGCCACGACCGGTGGGCCGGCCCAGGTGAGAACGACCTCGACATATTCACGCGGTTTCAGGTGGCCCTGGTGATTCGCCACTTCAAAGCGCACACGAATCGTGCGCGTCGTCTCGTCCGCGATCGGCGCAATGTAGGTGAGTGGTGCCGTGATGGTCTCGCCGCCCTTGGGTGTGATCGTGCCTGTCTCGCCTTCGTGGAACCGCCGAGCCTGTTCGATGGGCAGGTTGGCGAAGACCCATACCCGGCTGGTATCGACCACTTCAAACAGTTCGTCACCCGGCGCCGTTCCTTGTCCGCGCACCGCGTTCTGCGCGACGACCGTGCCCGCGATCGGAGCGGTCAAGGTGTAGAGATGGCTGTTCTCATGCTGTCCCTCTTCAAGCTGCTTGGTGGAGATTCCCATGTTCGTGAGTTTCTCTCGGATGTGTTGATAGCGCGCCTGGGTTTCAAGGTACCGTCCCTTGTCCTCGATCAGCTTGCGCTCCGTAACGATATCGTCCGCGCGGAGCTTTTTCGTGCGGCGGAAGCTGTTTTCGGCTACATCGGCTTGCGCCTTCCCGACGAGGTATTCTTCGATCAATTGATCGAGTTGAAGGCTGCCGATGGCGACGAGCGGTTGCCCTTTCTTGACCCGATCTCCCAGCTGAACATGGATACGTTCCACCTGTCCGCCGATGCGTGACGTAATTTTGGCCATCTGCTTGAGGTCGAGTGCCACCTCGCCGGGAGCCGTTACCAATTCCGGCACGGCGCGGCGGGCGGCGGGCTGGATGCGCAGACGCGCGTGGACCGCCGGCGGTGGGTGGATCGCATGGATCGCGGCGGTTTCCGGCGGCGCCTCTGCGGTCGAGGGAGGTTTCGGCGGCTCCGTTCCCCGATCTCCGCAGCCGGAGAGAAGGTGAAAGGCGGCCACGATCATTCCGGTCGTTACCAGTCGTGCGATCATCATCTCACTCCCGTCCTCTGCCCGCCGGTAAACCAGGCGAGGAGGCTCATAGCGACGCTCCAAGCGCCCGTTCCAACCGGGCCAACGCGATGGACAGATCGGCCCGCGCCTGGGCATATTCCAGCTGGGTCTGCCGATAGACACGCTGGGCGTCCAGCACATCTAACAGACTGGCGGCGCCGTGCCGAAAACTCGTGCGCGCCACGGCCAAGGTCTGCTCGGCCTGTTTCAGCAAACCGGTCTCGAACACCTGAAGTTGACCCTGCGCCGTCTGAACCTCTTGCGCATGTTGGGTAATCGCCTGCTCCAATTCGTTCTGTGCGCGCAGGCGCTCCGCATCGGCCCGGTGCTTCGCCCCGAGCGCCGACTGAATTTCTCCCTGCCGTCGGTACCAGAGCGGGAGCGGCACGCTGAGTCCGGCGACGAACGATTCATCACCGGCTTCCCGGTGATAATTCCCCATGAGGCTGATGTTGGGCACGCGGGCTTCGCGTTCAAATCGCACCGTATGTTCCGCCTGTTCCGCTAATTTGCTCAGACGGCGCACGGCAGGGTGTCGTTCGATGGCTTGCGCCGCCAGAGCATCCGTGCTCAGACGAAGTGTGGGTGATTGAAAATCGCCTTGGATCGAGAACGCTTTTCCGAGCGACCCGGCGGTGAGGGTGTTCAACCGAGCCTTGGCCACCAGCAGGGTGCTGCTCGCGCGCGCCACTTCTTTTTTGGCTTTCTGCACCTCCACGCCCGCTTTCATACTGTCGAAGGATGTGGCTTCACCGGCCGCCACGCGTGCGTGCACGGTCCGTAAGACTTCCTCCACGCTGGTGACGTTCTGCGCGGCCAGTTCCAGATCGCGCTGGGCGAAGAGCAGGTGGTAAAATGCCACCTTCACATCGGCGAGTACGGTGAGACGGGTGTCTTCCAGTGCCGCGGTCGCCCCGGCTGCTCCGGCATCGGCCGCCTCCTGGCGGGCCTGTCGCTTACCGGACCATTCGAGGGGCTGTTGCACCGAGAATGTGTGCTCGATTATGCTCGTGCCGGTGCTCGGGTCGCGAATGGTTCCACGCCCGGCGCTGCCGGAGACGGACGGGTTCGGATAAGCGCCCGCCGCAATTTGTTGGCCATGACTTTGCTGGACCAGCCCTTCGGCACCAGCCAGGGCCGGATTGTGTTGTACCGCCAGCGTCAAAATATCAGGCAACGAATAGGCGGCGAGGCGCGGCGATTCCGCCCTGGCCGCCGTGCCGCCTGTGCCAGGGCCGGCGGTAGCACTCGCAATAAGTAGGGAAATGATGATACGAATTATCATCGGGAGCCTCCTCCGTTCCGCAACCGGCTCACGATGGCGCGAGGGACGGCCTCGGCCGGCGAGCTGCTTGCAATCAAGACATGGGAATGTCGAACGAACGATGGTCAGCCGAGGAGCGTGGAGGGAGGCGCACGCGCAGGAATGTCGCACAGGAAAAGCGGAAACGCGGCGATGGAAACGCCGTGCACGGCGGACCGGTCACGGTGCTCAGGAACGCGCGGGACATTGTCTGTCACAAACAGGAGATGCGTCAGCAGCGGTTTCGCGAGCTTGCGGTCGGTGGCATCATTCAGCAGCGTAAAGCTCAGCTCGGGATCGGCCTTCCAGACATGCGGCCCTTCTTCACTGAGGGCCGTTCCCGATTCTGCGTCCGGCGCATGGTGTTGGGCCGCGCGGTGGTCGCCGAACTCGCCCTCGAGGTCACCCGAAAAGACCGTGTGCACGGCGACGGCATGGATATGGCCGGCTTCCCCATGGTGGGGATCCGTCTCGGGATGAATGTGGAAGAGGGGGAATGCGAGCAGCCACAAGACCACCCAGGCACGAAGGATCGGGTCGAGTCGGATGATTCGGCGAAAAATGGTCGGCATGCGCACGTCCTTCTCTTTAAGACGCTATCACAGGGAGTGGAACACATCAAGAAGTGGACCGGACAGGTGAGGAGCCGAGAACAGGCTGACGGTCGCAGAAGGATTATCGAGGAGGGGGGAGGCATCCAGGCCAAGATCGTCGGCAGGGCGATGCACTCTCCTGATCTGCGGATACGCTCGTTCAATGTGCATAGGCGAATGCCCATGTATTGAAGCATGCTGTTACTGAAATCAACCCGCTCATTGCGTCGGATGTCGATATCATAATCATAACCATTCGATGGATTGCGCAGGTCTGCGCTGCTTTCGTAGCCAGGTTCTGTTGTTGCTGACGACTCCCGCGCAGCCCATGCGGTTCTTGGAGGTCTCGGTTCGTATGGAAGCGATTATTCCGCTGGTCACGATCTTTGCGCCGCTCCTCGGTACCCTCCTGATCGGTCTGTTCTGGCGGGACATGGGCGAACGGTGCGCGCGCCTCGGGATCGCCGCACTCTGGTGTTCCGCTTTGACCTCGCTCGCCACCTTAGCGGTAGTGCTCTATGGGGACACGATTCGGCTGGCTGTGGTGGGTGCCCAGTCGGGCATGCTGACCTACACGATCGTGGTTGATCGATTGGCGGCAGTGATGATGGTGCTCATCAGTCTCGTCAGCCTGATCATTCATGTGTACTCCGAGCGGTATATGGTCGGCGATGCGGGCTATGTCCGTTTTTTTGCGCTCCTGGGCGGTCTCACGTTTGTGTTGTTGAGCCTGGTCAGCAGCGGAAATTTGTTCTGGATGTTGGTGTGCTGGCACCTGGTGACCTGGTTGCTGGCTGCCTTGCTGGTATGTAACCCGACGAGTCGCGCGGCCCGAGACGCGGGGCGAACGACATTCTGGGTTCAGAGTCTCGGCGATGCCACCTTTGCCTTGGCGCTGGTGGTTCTGTACGGAGCGTACGGAACCCTGGATCTGCATGACCTCTTTCGACAGCTGCAGACGGGTCCGTCGTCGCTCACTATCTGGCCGGGCCTCCAACTGGAATGCGACGTGCCGTTTGTGGCCACGATGTTGCTGGTTGTATCGGTCATGACCAAGTCCGCACAATTTCCCTTTCATTTCTGGCTGGTCGGCACTATCGAAGCACCGACTCCGGTTTCAGCCCTCATGCACGCGGGGATCGTGAATGCCGGCGGGTTTCTGGTGAACCGGCTGTCGCCGCTGTTCGGTCTCGCGCCGACGACGCTCCATGTGCTGTTTGTGATCGGTGGTGTCACGGCGTTGATCGGCGCAACGGCCATGCTGACGCAGACCAGCGTGAAGCGGCGGCTCGTCTATTCGACCATGGGACAGATGGGGTATATGGTCATGGAGTGTGGTTTGGGCGCTTTCGCCCTCGCGGTGTTCCACCTTTGTGCGCATGGCCTGTTCAAGGCGACGCTGTTCCTGAATTCCGGCTCCGTGATTCACAAGGCGCGGACGGAATTTAAGCTTCCTCCCGCAGGCCGCGCGGACGAGGCCCACACTTTCTCACCCATGACCTGGACGACGGGATTGGTCTCGACGTTGGTGCTGCCGCTGGTGATCTTGCTGATTGTGCATGGCGTCGTCAGCATCCCGCTACGAGACGCGCAGGGAGCCGTGATTTTCCTATTCTTCGGTTGGGTGACGACCTCGCAAGCGATGTTCACTCTCTACCGATTGCACACCGGCGCATCGTGGGCCGTCTCGCTGACCATGCTCGGGGCCCTGGCGCTCATCGGACTCACCTATCTGTGGGCCGGCGAAGCGTTCACCCATTTCTTGTATCCCGATCCCGGAATCGCCGAATCCTATGTTCGATCAGCCGAATGGAACCGGTCCCTGTTTGATGCCGTGGTGGGACTGGCCGTGATGTTGATCGTCGGCGCCTGGGGCACGATTTATGGGAAAGCCAGAGGAGTCAGGTTGCTCATGCCGGCCTGGATGGAAACGTGGCGGGCCCGCGCCTATGTGATCTTTCTGAACGGCCTGTACGTCGAGGATGTGGTTCGTTTGATCGGTCGGGTGGCTTGTCGCCGGTAATCCGGCGGAGTCTGGCCGAGCTGACACGGAGTCATTGAATGGTACTTCAACAGCGGGTCTTCACAGATGCTGAACGGATGGAGCTGCGCTCCTATGTGGAGCTGGCCGGGGAGGCGATTTCGTCGTACTGGCCCATGCGCACGTTTATTCACCATAATCCGTTGCACGGCTTGGAAGATCTTCCCTTCGCGCAGGCCGTGAAACGGGGTGAACAACTCCTGGGCGGAAAGGGCTACCTCCCCAGTGCCCTGTATCGCCGCGACTTCGAACAAGGCCGTATTCGGCGGGAAGATCTGACGCAGGTGCTCGCGCCGCTTGCCAGCGAGAGTCGGGTGAGTTTTGCCGGACGTGAGTTGTCCCACCTGGACGTGCTCCGGCTGTCCATGGTGCACGGGTTGGGCGATCCGGTGTCGGAACAGCATCATTCCGCCGGGCCTTCCGATGAGGAGACGGATCGACTGACGGTCTGGCTCACCGAGTCTGTGGGGCAGTCCCGAACCCGGCATACGGAGCCGTTGGCTCCCTGGGAGACCGTGAATCTGCTTTCTCACGAAACCCTGTCGACCTGGTGTGATCGCGCGTTGGGGACCTCCATCGTGTCGGACATCAACGAGCAGATGATCAGATGGTGCGGCGCATTCTTGGATGAAGGGGAAGCCTCGTGGGCCATGCCCGACCGGGAGCAGACGTTTTACCGGGCCTGGAAACGATTGGCGCGCTACGACGCCGGACTGCGTTTGAGTGGGGTGACGGACGCCGCAACAAAAATCGACGCGCTGGATGATCGGCCGGAAATGGCCCTGTTGCATAGTCTGGCCGGTCTCGGAATTCCCAAGTCCACATGGGAATCCTACTTCGCCTTGCACCTGTCCGCATTGCCGGGCTGGACCGGTTATATCAAGTGGCGATCGGAGGAACAGCAGCATCCCTGGCAAGTTCGGTATCCGATCGATCTCGTGAAATACCTGGCGGTCCGGATGTTTTATGAGCGTGAGTTCGTGGCCGTCCGATGTCGGCAGCTCCTGGACATCAGCGGGCACTATGATGATATTCGTGCCGCCATCGATGCGGCTCCTTACGCCCACTGGTTGAGGCGTCACGTGACGGCGGGCAGTTTGCCGCCGTCAGCCGCCGGAGAGGTGGCGGAATGGCGCCGGCTTCATCGGACGGCCAAGCCGGAGGAATGGAATAGCATCGGGAGGCAGGTCTACGAACGGACCGCCGCGTGGCGCGCCTCTGAAACCGTGAAGTGGGACGCTCGGCGGTTGGTCGCCCTCTCAGCCGCGATCGGTGTCGATCCCGAGACCATCACGCAGACGGCGTCCGCCGATGTGCTGACCGTGCTCAATTGGCTCGACGGATTTCCCGCCGGGCAGCAGAGCCAACGCTGGCTGGAAGCGCGGGAAGCGCGTCATCGCCGTGAGATGGTCCGGCAATTGGGCGGGGTGGCGGCACAGGTGTGGGACGCCGACGGTCGGGCGGCATTGGGCGGGCCTTCGCGTCCGCTCGCGCAGATGGTGTTTTGTATCGATGTCCGATCCGAGATCTTACGGCGGCACCTGGAACACCTTGGAGGGTATGAGACGTTGGGCGTGGCGGGGTTTTTCGGCATTCCCGTCAAATACCAGCCCTTCGGAGAAGAACACCCGGTCACGCATTCGCCTGTGCTGTTGAAGCCCAAGAACCACATCCGGGAGATCCCGCGAAGTTACCATGGGGCGGCGGCCAGCCGGCATCGGCTGTTTGCGCGACTCAGCAAGGTGGGGCATGCGCTCCTGCATGATCTCAAGGAGAACGTGATCACGCCTTATGTGATGGTCGAAGCCCTGGGATGGTTCTTCAGCGTGCCCTTTTTCGGCAAGACCCTCTTTCCCCTCTGGTATCACCGCCTGACGTTCTGGATAAAGGGCCTGTGGTTGCCGCCCTTGGCGACGACTCTCACGATCGACAAACTGACCAGGGAGGAGGCGGAGGAAATGGTGGCTGCGGAACAGCGCGCGTCTATCCGCGCCGCGCTGCGGCAGGGATTTCCTGCCCTCGGCTCAGCCATCACGCCGGCGTTGATCGATACGATCCGCCTGGGAGCGTTGGAGGGCCAAAGCGACCAGAGCCGGGGAGAGGTCGCGCACGCGCTGGGAATTTCGTCGCCGGAAGCTGACGCGCTGTATGAACGTTTGCGCCGTGACTTGTCCCTCACGCCCCGGGGACTCTCGACGCGGCTCCAGCGCATCACTCAGCACGGGTTTTCCGTGTCCGAGCAGGTCTACGGGGTGGAAGCCGCGCTCCGTCTCATGGGATTCACGTCGGGTTTTGCGCGGCTGATCGTCATGTGCTCGCACGGCAGTACGTCCGACAACAATCCCTATGAATCCGCGTTGGATTGTGGCGCCTGCGGCGGCAACAGCGGTTTGCCGAACGCGCGGGCCTTCGCGGCGATGGCCAACAACCAGGCCGTTCGGAAGATCCTGGAGACGCGAGGCATCAAAATTCCAAGCGATACACATTTTGTCGCCGCGGCGCACGACACGACTCGCAATGACGTCCACATCGTGGATTTGGAAGATGTTCCTGCAACACACCGCAAAGATCTGGTGCGGTTGCTGGAGGATCTCAAGGAGGCGGGAACGCAGTCGGCGCGAGAACGTAGCGTGGCCTTGGAGGGCGCGGCGGCGCGGCCGCAGCGCCGGGATCCGCAACTACGGGCCAGCCGACGCAGCGTTGACTGGGCGCAGGTCCGGCCGGAATGGGGCTTGTCGGGGAACAATCTGCTCATTGTCGGGCGGCGGGAATTGACGCGGCCGTTGAACCTGCAGGGCCGAGCCTTCCTTCATTCCTACGACTATCGGCAGGACTCGTCGGGAAAACTCCTGGAGACCATCATGACGGCCCCGCTGATCGTGGCTCAATGGATCAACATGGAGCATTATTTTTCGACCGTGGACAACGAGGTGTATGGCAGCGGGAGCAAGGTGTACCACAATGTCGTCGGACGGGTGGGTGTCATGAGCGGGGCGAACAGTGATCTTCGCTTGGGACTTCCGGCCCAGACCGTCCTGGACGGACCGTCTCCCTATCACGAACCGATGCGATTGCTGACGGTCATCGAGGCTCCGCGCGCGCGCGTCGAGTCGGTCATTGCGAGGCATCCGGGACTCGAGCGGCTGTTCCAGAACGAATGGGTGTCCTTGGTGGTGTGCGAGCCGACGGAAACGGCATTTTATCATTACGACATCATGCATGGCTGGCGCCTGGTTCAAGATGAAACGGAGTTGCATACAGAGCCGCCGGGACAGGCCGTTGGGCACACCGATGGTGATGGGGGACGATTCCAGATTGTCCCGGAGTCCACCGGAGGAGTACGAGGGGGCGAAGAGCCGGCCGCCTCACATCCCTAGCGTCGGCCCGAGTACGCTGGGTTTGAGGAGTTTTCGATAGCCACTGGTTGGAACGAACAGGAGGGAGGGATCGGGATTATGTTGACGTTGCATCCCATGAAAGAAATCCGCATCGTGGTTGAAGGAGAGCACCTGAAACTCGTGACGAATCTGCTCGATCGAGTCGGCGCCACCGGTTATACGATCATCAACAACGTTTCCGGCAAAGGACATCATGGATTTCACGAGGGCCACTTGCTGTTTGACGACACCAGTAGTCAGGTGATCATCTTTACCATCGTGCCTGAGGAACGGATCGAGCCGATTCTAGCGGGGCTCGGCCCGCTCTTTCACAAACATTCAGGAGCAATGTTCGTCAGTGACGTGGCGGTCACTCGCCGGGACCATTTCGTGGTCCCCTAGCAGGATGCGAAAAATTCCACCATCGGCATCCCGGACGTCCTTGCCGCGTGAATCATGACGCGTAGCTCGTCGGGGCGACGAGCGTATCGCTGATGGCATAGACCTGGTCACAAAGACGTCCATTCTCTATTTCGGACCTCTCTCACCCATACCACGGTGTCGTTCGTCCTCCGGGCGCCGTCGCGATCCCATCACAGAACGTTGTCCGGGCCTGAGCGTCACCGTGGACATGATCATCGTTTTTCAGCATAGGAGAGGACCAGGGTTTCCTCCAGGTTACGAGTGCGGCTTCTGAGCGTACGCTACGGTCTCATACCGGACCTGATCATTCGTTGCCTAAGGACGCCACATGACACATTCACACGGTCGTATTTTGATCGTCGACAGCAACACGGGAGCCGTTGACGAATTACGGGAGATCTTGTCCCAGGATGGCTACGAGGTCTCGTCCGCGAGGGATCCGAACGACGCACGGGTCTACTTTGAACAAGGTTCTGCCGATCTCATTTTGACCGATCTGCAACCGCCCCATATGGATGGGCTGACGTTCCTCACTGAATTGCGGGCCAATTTCCAGGATTTGCCGGTGGTGTTGATGACGGCCAATGGCTCCCTTCGGACCGCCGTCGAGGGGCTCAAGGCCGGCGCATTCGATTATTTGACCAAACCATTCCTTGTCGATGAGGTGCGCTCCGTTGCCAGACGAGCCGTCGAACATGCCCGGGCTCTCTCAGGGAGACCGTATGGGTGTGATCGACAGGATGACGAGGAAGAGGAGTCGCCCTTCGGTAACTTGGTCGGCAGCAGTGCGAGTATGGTGCACGTGTACAAGGCCATCGCCCGTGTCGCCCAAACCGACAGCACGGTATTGGTGCAAGGCGAAAGCGGAACCGGAAAGGAGCTCATCGCCCATGCCATCCATGCCAGCGGACCACGCAGCGACGGGCCTTTCGTCACCGTCGATGGCGGCGCGCTGGCCGACAGCTTGCTGGAGTCCGAGTTGTTCGGACACGAGCGTGGGTCTTTCACCGGGGCCGTGTCCTCACGCAAAGGTCTCCTTGAAAAGGCCCATTCTGGGACCTGCTTTCTGGACGAGGTCGCGGATCTGTCTCCGGCCCTGCAAGGGAAACTGTTGCGCGTCATACAGGAGAAAGAGATTCGACGTGTCGGCAGCAACGCGTCCACCGCGCTGAACGTTCGGATCATCGCGGCCTCCAAACTTCCGCTCGAACCATTGGTGCGCGCCGGGACGTTTCGCGAAGATCTCTATTATCGAATGAATGTCGTCACGATCGAGGTGCCGCCGTTGCGGGACCGATCCGAGGACATTCCACTATTGGTCCGACGCTTCATTCACCTCTATGGTTCGTCAAAACCCACGCCCGTCACAGACATCTCGTCGGACGCGATGGCGCTCTTGCGACGATATCCGTGGCCCGGGAACGTGCGGGAATTGGAACATGCCATTGAGCGGGCCGTGGCCCTGAGCCCGCATGCCGTGATCTGTCCGGAGGATTTTCCCCCGGTCGTCAAGAACGCCGTGCCGGAGAGCCTGGCGCGAGCGCAGGGCTGGGTCACGCTGGAAGATCTCGAGCGTGATCACATATTACGGGTGTTGGATTCCCATCAGCATGACCTTGGGCGGTCGGCCATGGTTCTCGGCATTCACCGCAAAACTCTTCTCCGCAAGCTTCGTCACTATGGCGTGGCCACAGGACAGACTGTCAGCCAATAGCCTCAGATCGTCTCCGTACCAGTTACTTCGCTGGCGGCGGGACTGCCACATCGATAACCTTATCGTCGGTCCCCACGAGAAGGATCACGGCGTCTCCCTTGCGAAGGGATGAGATTTTTTCATGAAGCGTCTCCCGCACCTCGAACGGCTTCTCGGTACCGTCGGTCGCGCGAACGGTGATCTTGTTTTTCTTGAGCGGAGCGGTCACGGTCCCATCCACCTTCCGATGGGCGCCTTTGATGGGCGTCATCTGTTCCGCCTTCTCTGTTCCTGCTCGATGAACTGATCCGACATCGGCGATCTGGTTGGTCTCATCAATGAGGAATACGGCTGCGACCCCGACGGGAATGGCTGCGACTTTGCTTCGCGCCTGCGAACGGATGGGGAAGGACTGCTCTTTTCCGTCGGATTTAATCACAACCGTTTCTTGACCTACCGGCAAGTTTTGGGTGATCACTCCCCGGATAATGCTGTGTGCACTGGCTTCCCCATCGAGGGGATGATAATCGACCAGGAGATTCTGGGCATTCAAGACCACGATCAGCTGGTCTCCCTCCGAGATACTCGGGAATCCCTTTTGCTCCGCTTGTTTGAGCGGCAAGAAGCGAGGTTGCACCTCCCCGATATCGACTTTGATCTGGTCCGAAGTGAGCGCCAGCACCGTTCCGAAAACAGAGCGATTCGCTTTGAGCAGGGCGTCCGCGTTTTCGCGCAGTTGGGCTGCCTCGCCTGGTTTTGTTCGAGGTTCTTGTTCGTCCGATGCTGCCGTCAGCGTGAATGGAACGAACATCCCCATCACGCCCATGACGAACGCGCATTGAATGCCGCGAATGCCGCTGGCCGGACGCCGAATTTTCTTGGTAGGGGCCATCATTTCTCCTTCATGTTTCATCTTCTCGCCGGACGCCTCACAACCGCCTTGCTCCTCGACCACGTCGCCGGTCTGCGGTGTCTGATGTATTTGCTAGGAGCAAGAGACGGGCCCGTCGTTCGTTGAACGCATTGGCCTGTTATTCTGGCTACAGAGGCCTCTTGGCTCGGTCCAAGTTGAAGCGATGAAGCCGTCGGCGGTAATAGTGAGGGGACAAAATGTCTTACGGAGGACAACCCGTCCGGGATGACGAGGGGCAGAACTTTCGGCTCAGAGCAACTGAAGCGTTGACGATGAGACGGATCCTGACGCAGGGACCCAGGACTCAGCCGGTCGTTCAAACCGTCCTCCGACAGCCTCTGATCTTCCGAACTGGAGGCGCTGGCGCGCGGGATCAGTGCTGAGTGTTGGGATGCACGGCTCTGATTCAGAACATCATGAGACGCCGATCCATGGTATGGATGACAGCATTAAATCAGCTCCGGCATCGCTCTTGCTGAGCACATGGCGTATGGAAACACGGACTCCACACGAAATCGTTTTAGTGACGGGGAGCAGTGGGCTGATCGGGGCCCAGGTGGCTGATCGTCTGACTGCGGATTTCCGTGTGGCGGGACTGGATCGCCCAGGCATGCCGCATCCGCCGCCTTCGGTCGATAACATTCCGCTCGACCTGACGTCGGAGGACAGTATCGCCAATGGGCTGAGGCTGGTTCGTGACCGCTATGGGTTGCATATTGCCGCTGTCGTTCATCTGGCAGCGTACTTCGATTTTTCGGGTACGCCTAGCCCGCAATACAAGGACGTGACCGTCGAAGGAACGCGACGCCTGCTGCGCGCCTTGCACGCAGGGCGGTTTCGCGTCGAGCGATTCATCTTTTCCAGCACGATGCTGGTCCACGCGCCTTGCGAACCTGGACAAGCCATCACGGAAGAATGGCCGTTGGATCCTCGCTGGCCCTATCCGCAATCGAAGGTGGAGACGGAGCAGGTGTTGGAAGCGGAACGTGGATCATATCCGACCGCCGTGTTGCGTATTGCCGGTGGGTATGACGACGACTGTCATTCCATTCCGCTCGCGCATCAAATCGAGCGGATCAATGAGCGTCACATCACCAGCAAACTGTTCCCGGGCCATATGTCACATGGGCAATCATTTCTGCACCTCACAGACCTGGTGGAGGCCATTGTGCGGGTGGTGGTTCGCCGTGCTGTCTTGCCTCCGAATGCGGTGATGTTGCTGGGGGAGCCGGAGCCGCTGACCTATGACGAGTTGCAGCATCGGTTCGGCCGATTGCTCCACGACGAGGAATGGGACACGGTGCAAATTCCGAAGGCGATGGCGAAGACGGGGGCCTGGCTCCAGGATACGATGCCGCTGGCGGAGGATCCGTTCATCAAACCTTGGATGATCGATTTCGCCGATGATCATTACGCGTTGGACATCAGCCGCGCCGAGCAGTGGTTGAATTGGCGGCCGGAGCATTCGCTCATGGAAACGCTGCCGAAAATGGTCCGCGCGCTCAAACGCGATCCGGTGGCTTGGTATCGGGAACATGATCTGAGCCTTCCCGCGGATCTGGAGACGCACCCATGACGACGATCGCCGACCGTCGACCGCCCGGATGGACCTACAACCCGTCGAGTTGGGCCGAGCGTGGGTGGTTGATCGGAGTGGCGCTGGTGGGGTTTTTCATCTCCGGGTACCTGGGGCTCTACCAGTGGGGAGTGATCGACTCGGTCTGGGAACCGTGGTTTGGATCGGGGAGCGAGAGAGTGCTGCATTCGCCGCTTTCGCGAGTGCTTCCCGTCCCGGATGCGATCCTGGGTGCGATGGCCTATGCGATCGATGCGGTGGCCGGCGCGATCGGCGGGGCTACGCGCTGGAAAACTATGCCATGGGTGGTCATCCTGTTCGGGCTGGCGGTGGGACCATTGGGCTTGGTGAGTGTGTTGCTGGTGACGGCCCAGCCGTTACTTCTCGATGCGTGGTGTACGTTGTGTCTCGTCTCGGCTGTGATTTCCATCACCATGATCGGTCCGGCGATGGATGAAGTCCTGGCCAGTTTGCAGTTCCTAAAACGCGCGAAAGCGCATCGGCGGCCGATCTGGGACGCCCTGTGGAAAGGCGAGGGCGGAACGGTCTTCAGCGGCTCCTAAGTATCAGCGGCTCCTGAGTATCATGGAAGGGGGAACCGACGTGTGGGCGTCTGCGCTGACCATCTTACTCGGGATCTGGCTGGCGGCATCCCCAGACATCATGGGGTACGGCGGCCATGCCCGTGTCAGCAATCAATTGGTCGGCGTGTGGATGGCCACCTTTGGCACGATCGCGATCTCGGAATGCATGCGTGCGGTGCGATGGGTCAACCTGCTCTTGGGTGTCTGGCTCGTGGTTGCGCCCTTTATTCTTTCGTACCCGGATGAACGGGCCTGCGGCAGTATTGCCGTCGGGCTGGCAGCGATCTCGTTGGCACTCGTGCGGGGAACCGTGTCTGAACGCTTCGGCGGCGGCTGGACGTCATTGTGGAGACCGGGAGTCGACGGTCATTAACCAAGGAGCCACCAACATGGGCAAACGAGCACCAGTCAGGGAACCAGGTCCCAAGAAGGCGCCGCGAGAGGAGCCCCCTGACGATCCTCCTTTGAAAAAGGATCCGACACCCGATGAGCCGATCCGGAAAGATCCGGACCCGGAGAACTCTCCGATGAAAGTGGAGGTGACGCCATGGTAACCCTTCTCATTGCCACCGTGCTGATGGGCATGATCATCACCGCGTTGTACGCCTTCGGATTGTTCAGCACACCCTATACGGAGGCGTTCCGGATCGGATTTTATCTGTTGTTACTGATGGGACTGGTGGTGGCGGTGCTGGCGATAGGGCAACAACCCTTCGAAGGGTATGATCCCACGCCGAGTACCCCATGATGGCTCTGGACTTCACGGGGAGGATGCTGTGAGACGCACAACAAATCGTGGCCCGCTCATCGTGGTGGTGACAGGGGCTTCTGCCGGAGTGGGCCGCGCGGTGGTGCGTGAATTTGCCCGGCATGGGGCCTGGATCGGATTGATTGCCCGCAGCCACGACGGGCTTGAGGCGGCGCGCCGGGAGGTCGTGGCAGCGGGAGGCCGCGCATTGGTCCTGCCCACGGATGTGGCCAGCGCGGAACAGGTGGAAGCCGCGGCGGAATCCGTGGAACGTCGTCTTGGTCCCATCGATGTCTGGGTCAATAATGCGATGGCCTCTATCTTGTCGCCCGCCGTGAAAATCCCTGCGGAAGAATTTCGCCGTGTCACCGAGGTCACCTATCTCGGGTATGTCTACGGCACCCTGGCGGCACTCCGACGGATGCGTTCTCGCGACCAGGGGGTAATCGTGCAGGTCGGATCGGCGCTGGCGTACCGGTCCATTCCCCTTCAGTCGGCCTATTGTGGAGCGAAACATGCCGTGCAGGGATTTGTCGACTCGCTGCGATCCGAACTCATTCATGACGGCAGCCGCGTCCACATCACCACCGTCCAATTGCCGGCGGTCAATACGCCGCAATTCAGTTGGATCAAATCACGCATGCCGCGCCATCCTCAGCCCGTGCCGCCGATTTACCAACCGGAGGTGATCGCGAGGGCCATTTATTGGGCTGCCCATCATCGGCGTCGGGAAGTGTGGGTGGGTTGGCCGACCGTCAAGGCGATCATCGGAAGCAAGATCATTCCGGGGTTGTTGGATCATTATCTCGCTTGGGTCGGGTATGGCGCGCAACAAACGGATGAGCCGATTGACCCGAATCGTCCGAACAATCTGTTTGGGCCGTTGCCGGGCGATTACGGCGCGCATGGCCGTTTCGACAACGGAGCGCGCGAGGAGAGCCTCCAGTTCTGGCTGAGCCGTCATCGGACCCTGTTAGGCGCCGCAGCCCTCGGGGTGGCGACCTATGCCGCCCATCGCTGGCTGAGACAACGGGACGATCCGAAAGGAGAGCCGGAGCCTTTGCGACTGTCTCGACGGGAGAGACCTCTGAAAGAGGGCATGTATGGGTAGAGCAGGAGCGGGAAGTCGATATGGATGCGTGCGGAATGGAGGGTCAGGCGATCCTATTCGCCGCTGGAAGGGCGCCGGTGCGTCATGACGTATGAAAGCGACGACCGATGAAGGGGAAAGGCGTGTTTCTCGCCACGACGAGTTTGGCCGTCCAGGAGGAGGGCTGTGCTGATGTGGCGTGTACCACAATCAGTGCGACGGAATGGGATGCGTTTCGTTTGTTAGGGAGGGCCGGCTATACGATCGTTCTGTTGACTACGGAGCATGCCGCGGTCTATGCGGAGCCCCAGATCGGACAACGAAGCGGTCAGGTGGACATCCAGATGACCCTGGCCTCCACCCACCGGCGACGCGATCTCAATAATCGGTCCGCGCCGCTGTTTCAAGCCACGGCAGCTCTGGACATTGATCTCGCGCAATCGTGGACGGTGAGCGATAGGCTCGATACGATTGAAGTCGGACGCATGGTGGGCTGCAAGACAGTCTTCTTGACCAACGGGAGTGAGACTGGCTGGGAGATGACCGCCATGCGTTGGCCTGATCTCATTGCCGGTGACATGTGGGAAATAGCCTGTCTGATTGTGCTGTCAGACGGCGCGTGTGTTGAGCGGCTCACGGAGGAGCATGACTCCGACGAGTGAATTTCCCCATCCTCCGCTTGCTCCTCTAGCCGCGCATCCCTGGCCTTGCATCCTGCCGTGACGGTCTATCGCAGCAAGGCGACGGCACTGCGACGGTGGCGTGCTCCTCTGCTGCGCCACTCTTCGTCCCTTTCACTGCCTCGATTCCGATTTTCCCGAATGAGTTGATCGACGATTTCTCCGCAGGCGAAACAGCGCCAAGCCGGGGACTCCTGGTGCATCATCCCGCCGCCTCCGTCTTGAAGGGCGATTGGGAACATCAAGTTGTTGCAACGATGGCAGTGCATAAGTTCACCTC
>CABVRW010000034.1:13646-15699 GCA_902500785.1 uncultured Nitrospira sp. | reverse complement strand
CGTGCCTTCGCTAGTGGGGAAGGAGGATCCAGGGCTCTACCTAGTGGGCAAACAGACGGAGAACTCCGTACATTACCGGACGTTCATTGTGGGCCGCCCATTTCTGTCCCTGAGATATATGGGGGCGTGTGTTGTTATGTGTTGTATTGACTGGACCCGCCGCGCGGTGGCACGTCCGAGTTCTCAGTCTCTTGCCTGCCATTCGGACTTACGTCGGCGCGGGGTTGGTTTGCAGATTGAGTAAGGGGAGGGACGACATCCATGTGGTGCATCACCCGACGGGTCCACTTCATGAGTGTCATTCTATGGGCCGTTCTGTTCAGCATCGGATGTAGCGGGGTCGCCACACCCACCCCAGCGATCTCGACGGTAAAAGCACAACATGTACGTTTTCTGCACGTAGCCGACATGCATGCCCAGTTGGAGGAACATTGGGAGTTTTTCCCTGAGCATCCGGAACACCTCCGCCGCATGGGAGGCTTTGCGCGTATCAAAACCGTCCTGGAGCAGAAGCGCCGGGAGGGGCCGGGTGCGGTGTTCACGATGGATGGCGGTGATACGTTTCAGGGCTCCGCCCTCGCGGCATGGACCCAGGGAGCGGCCGTTCTCCCGCCGCTCAACGCACTGGGGATCGATGTCGGGGTTCCAGGAAATTGGGATGTCGTCTATGGGCCGGCCGTCTTTCGGAAGTTATATGCGGACGTGAATTTTAACGTGGTCTGTTACAACTTTCATGAGACGGGGAGCGGCGAGCGTCTTTTTCCTCCGGCCGTGGTGCCTGAACGAGCCGGGGTGCGAGTCGCCTTCATCGGAGTGACAGATCCCACCACCACCGTTCGGCAACCTCCGGCCGAAGTCACGGGACTGGACTCGACTCGTCTGGAGGGACTGCGCCGGTTCGTGCAGGACCTTCGCGAACGTGAACGCCCCGATCTGGTCGTTCTCGTGGACCATATTGGACTGGCGCCCTCCGTTCAACTGGCCCATGACATTCCGGAGTTTGACCTCGTCTTCAGCGGGCATACCCATGAACGAGTGTATGAACCGATTCATGTCGGGCGGACGATCGTGGTCGAGCCGGGATCGATGGGGTCGTTTCTCGGACAGCTGGACGTCACGCTGCAAGAGGGCCGCATCACCGCCTCGCATTTCGAGCTCGTCGAGATTGATGCGACGCGGTTTCCTGAAGACGCGCAGGTCAAGGAGCTCATTAAAACGGCAACGGCTCCCTTCGAGTCGCGTTTGCGGGAGGTGGTCGGGGAAACCAGGACCACCGTGAGGCGGTACGACGTGCTCGATGCATCGATGGACAATCTCATCGCCGACGCGGTTCGCGAGGCCACGGCGACCGAGATCGCCTTTACCAACGGATTTCGTTTCTCGCCTCCGATCCCTCCTGGCCCCATCACCGAGGCCGATCTCTGGAACATGTTGCCGCTGGATGCGCGGGTTAAGATCGGCCGGGTGACCGGTATGCAACTCGGAGAATATTTGGAGCAGGAAATGGAGCTGGTGTTTGCCCGGGATCCCTTCGCCCTTTCAGGAGGTTGGGGCCCGCGCCCTTCCGGGCTGGAGATGCAATTCGTCGCCAAGGCCCGAAAGGGGGAGCGGGTGCAGAACGTGCGGATCCACGGGAGCCCGCTTGAGGCTGAACGGTCCTACACGATCGGTGGGTGCGAGAGAGATGGGGAGACCATGGACATTATTTGCCGTTTGCAAGGAGCGCAGGACCCGCGGTATGTTCCGGGGACGATTCATAGCGTATTAAAAGCGTATCTCAAACGACATTCCCCCCTTTCGCTAGGTCCTGCCCAACGGGTCCAGGCATTGGACCTTCCTGCTCCACTATGGTCGCAGTACGGAACGTTACAAAAGATGTGGTCGATTCCAGGGAGCGCCTCCGCCGTGGAGGTACCGGGTCTCTCTTCGACGAAGCCGCAAAAGCATTAGCGGCGCAGGACTCTCCATCAATGTTCTAACTATTATGGAGGATACGGGCATGCCACAGTCTTTTCTCTATCGAATGACGCGGAGCCTTTTCGGTATCAGAGGT
>CABVRW010000034.1:0-13546 GCA_902500785.1 uncultured Nitrospira sp. | reverse complement strand
AATGTTGTGGGCAGGTGATGTGGGTTCCATTGTGCAGCAGGCCCAGCAGCAATTGACCATTGCCATTCAGCAGGCCGAAGCATCACTGCAGCCGCACCAACCAGGCAGCGGACACACGAAACAACACATGCAACAGGTGATCAATGTGCTTGAAGGGAGGAACGGAAAGAATTTCAACGCCAAGGTTGAGAGTCCCGGCGATGGAGAAGGCGTGACCAAACGGCTTGAGATGACAGCAGAGGAAGTGAAAGGAGGTCAAGGTTCCAAAAATCTCCAACAGGCTCTCGATCAGACCATGGCCTTGGTCCAAGAGGCGATTCAGCATGCCAAGCGGTCGGTGCAGGGCGCCGATGTGCACGAGACCCATCTGCAGGCAGGATTGGCAGCAGGCCTCCTGGTTGCCGCAGCGGGCCGCCCGGACAGTGAATCGCCTATTACCGGGTCATTGGCCTATGCCGCCAAACTATCAAGGAGATAGAATCTACGAAGAGGCGGGACCCACGATGCCACGATGGATAGCTGGGAGAAGAGGAAGGGTTCTAGGACAGGGTGCGGGGTAGAGCAGGGTGTCAATCATGAGCGGCAGACGATCACGAGAAGCAGATCGAGAAAGGAACCATGGTCACGATAGGAAGAATCATACCTGAGGGAACCTACCAGGCCTACTACAAGGAGAAGATCAGTCCGGTTGTGTTGAGTGAGTTTCGGGGACGATGGCTCATCCTTCTGTTTTATCCAGGTGACTTCACGTTCGTCTGTCCCACCGAGCTGGCCGAGATGGGCCGGTTGTATCCTGAGTTCACGAAGCTGAGCGCGGAGGTCTGCGGGGTCAGCACCGATTCCGCCTATGTCCATAAGGCCTGGCATGATCATTCTCCGACGATGCGTACCGTTACGTTTCCTTTCATTGCGGATCCCACCGGATCGCTTTCGCGGGAGTTCGGCGTGTATCTCGAAGATGAGGGAGTGGCGTTACGAGGCACCTTCCTGATCGATCCCGACGGAGTCCTGCGTGCCTATGAAGTGCACGACAACAGTATTGGACGGCATGCCGGCGAAATGCTGAGAAAGTTGCAGGCGGCCATACGGGTGCGGGAAGGGGAGGGTGAGGTGTGTCCAGCCAGTTGGCAGCCGGGCCAACCAACCTTGACTCCGAGTCTTGATCTGGTCGGTAAACTGTAAGCGGGAGGACGAGAGTGTCCTGGTCCATCCGCGACTCTGGGCGGCCGTGATGGAACTGTTATGTGACGGCAGGGGGCGGCTCACCCCGCAACGAGCGAAAAATCATCGCGAGAGCCTCCGGGAATGCGTGATCGGCCCGCAGCCGATGACGATCATGGTGCTTCGCTTGGATGAACGATCGAGGTAGACTCCGATGAAGGCCCGAGGATCAGCGGTGGACTGGTTGCCAGCATTCTGACCTGTCCTCTTGAGTGCGGACTCAGTCGGATGGTAGACAAACCACAAGGGCGGCATCTTAGTCAGGCCGTCGCTGATTTGAGAGATGACGTGTCCGCCCTGGAGCCAGGCGACGTCCCGGTTCCGAAACAACGTGCCCGGTCGTCCGCCGATTCCATCGCGCGGGCTGACGCGGGTGCGATCTGACAGGGTTCCGCGCAAACAGGCAGGGTTCCTTCACACAATTCGTTTTGATCATGGATGAGTCGCATCCTGGGAGCAAGGTGTGTACATGACAGCATCTCAGTCGTCTGCGTGGGAAATGGGCGCGACGGTCGTTCCTGGCAAGGGCGTGCGTTTTGCGGTCTGGGCTCCCCATGCGCAGGACGTGGCCGTGAAGATTTCGGCGCCTGGTGAGCGCGTGGTCCGCCTGCAGGCTAGTCGTACAGGATATTTCGAAGGCTTTGTGGAGGGGCTGGCGGCGGACGCACGATATGTCTATGTTCTGGACGGGGAGAAGAGCAGGCCGGATCCCGCCTCGCGATTTCAACCGGAGGGCGTGCACGGGCCTTCTGCCGTGGTCGACCCGAAGGCGTTCGATTGGACGGACAGAAACTGGCAAGGACTGGCGCTCGAGCGGTATGTCATTTACGAATTACATGTCGGAACGTTTACCGAGTCCGGCACGTTCGACGCCGTGATTCCGTACCTCCGGTATCTGAAACAGGACGTCGGGGTCACGGCGGTGGAACTGATGCCGGTGGCTCAGTTTCCCGGCACGCGCAATTGGGGGTATGACGGCGCCTATCCCTTCGCGCCTCAGAACAGTTATGGAGGACCGCTTGGCCTGAAACGATTGGTCGATGCCTGCCATGCGGAGGGTTTGGCCGTCGTGATGGATGTGGTCTACAACCATCTTGGTCCGGAAGGGAATTATCTCCAAGACTTCGGACCCTATTTTACCGATCGATACCGCACCCCCTGGGGGCAAGCGATCAATTATGACGGTCCGCACAGCGATCCGGTTCGACAGTTTGTCATCGGCAACGCGTTGTACTGGGTCACGGAATACCATGTCGATGCGCTGCGGCTGGATGCCATCCATGGAATTTATGACTTCAGCGCCAGGCATGTGCTGCAAGAACTGGCCGAGGTTGTTCACCAAGAGGGGAACCGCTCGGGTCGTCCGATCTATGTGATCGCGGAGAGCGACTTGAATGACACGCGCGTCATTACGCCGGCGGCCGTCGGTGGGCATGATTGTGATGCGCAATGGAGCGATGATTTTCATCATGCGCTGCGCGTCGCGCTGACGCATGAACGGCAAGGGTACTACCAAGATTACTCCGGTGTACCGGACGTCGTGCAGGCCATTCGACAGGGTTTTGTATATGCCGACCGATACTCCGAATATCGCCGCCGCCGGCATGGCCACTGCTCCCAGCCGGTCCCGCCGGCGCAGTTGATCGTCTTTTCGCAGAATCATGACCAAATCGGGAATCGCGCCGACGGCGAGCGGTTGAGCGCTCGCCTTTCTATCGGAGCCTTGAAGGCCGCTGCGGCCCTGGTGCTGCTGTCTCCCAACATCCCGCTGCTCTTTATGGGAGAGGAATATGGGGAGCAGGCCCCGTTCCTCTATTTTATCGATCATGGCGATCCCGGATTATCGGAGGCCGTCAGAAAGGGACGGCGCGAGGAATTTGCTCATTTCGGTTGGCGGGAAGAGGATATTCCTGATCCTTCCTCTCCACGTACCTTTGAGCGTAGCCGGGTGCATCCGGCGGCCTCACAGGATGAGCGTTCCGCAAGCCTGTTGCGCTGGTATCGCGCGCTCACCGGTTTGCGCAGCCGATTTCCCGTGCTCGGAGCCGGCGTACACGGCCGTCATCATGACGTCCTCTGGTCCGAGACGGATGGTGCGGTGGTAACCGTGCATCGGCGAACGGAAGAGGGATCTGAAGCCTTGGTGATCGTCGGATTGAACGCTGACTCTCAGCCGGTTACGTTCCGCCGGCCTGCCGGGACATGGACATTGACGCTGAGCGGAGACGAGGCGAATTTTGGGGGGGAGGGCACGAGCACGTTTCCTCCGGTCCTTGAGATCACCGACGTGGGCCCAACCATTACGGTCCCTGCATTTTCTGTGGCGGTCTACCTTTCGACATCCCACTGATCCGTTCGACGCGCTTGTCCCGCATAGAACCGAAGCAGGACTTGCGCGTTGAAGAGTCTCGGCGCCACGGCCGGTCTGGTGAACTGTTCTGTCGATCACGCCGTCATCGGTGAGGGTAGCGAATTGATCGAGGCGGATATCCGTTGATGTGTCATCGCCCGCAATGTGCGGATCGAGACGCGGGCTCAACTTGCAGATTCGATCATTTTCGATCACACTCACATCGGATCCGACGAAGACTGCAACGCGTGATCATCGAGCGTCAACGACGACTCTCTTCTTACCGACACTGCCGGTTTTTACTTGTGAGGACTCATGCCGCGTATTCCCAGCGCCACCTATCGGCTCCAGTTAAACCGTACGTTCACCTTTCGTGATGCGACCCGTATCGTTCCCTATCTCGATGCCCTCGGCATTACCGATTGCTATACCTCTTCTCTCCTGAAGGCCGTACCCGGCAGTATGCACGGATATGACCTGGTGGATCCCGCTGTCTTAAATCCTGACTTGGGGACGGAGCAGGACTTCCTGGATTTCGCGGCGGCGCTCAAACAGCATGATATGGGGTTGCTGCTGGACGTCGTCCCCAATCACATGGGGATCGGGACCAGCGAGAATCGTTGGTGGTGGGATGTGTTGGAACATGGCCCCAGCTCGCGGTATGCGACGGCGTTCGACATCGACTGGTCCCCGCTGAAACGTGAACTGGAAGACAAGGTCCTCCTGCCCATTCTGGGGGAGCAGTACGGAACGGTCTTGGAGAATCAGCAAATTCGTCTTGTGTATGACGCAGGCGGATTTGTGATGACCTATTTCGAACATCGATGTCCGGTCGCCCCGAAATCCTGGGGTGGTATCCTCTCCTTTCGCCTGGCCGACTTGACCGAAGGGCTGGGAGAGGAAGACGGACATCTGCAGGAGCTGCAAAGCATCCTGATCGCGTTACGCAACTTGCCCTCCCGCAACGACCGTGACCCGGAGCGAGTGGCGGAGCGTTATCGGGAAGAGGCGATTATCCGGCGTCGCCTGTCGACCCTGATGACGGAGAGCGAGACCATCCGAGAGCACCTGCTAGCCAACGTCGCCGCGTACAATGGGACGAAAGGCGATTCGGCCAGCTTCGAGAGGTTGGACGCGTTACTCAACGAGCAGTGTTATCGATTGGCATCCTGGCGGGTGGCGTCGGAGGAAATCAACTATCGACGGTTCTTCGACATCAACGAGTTGGCGGCCATCCGGACCGAGGAGGGACGGGTCTTTGCGGAATCCCATCGGCTGATCTTTCGCCTGCTGAAGGAAGGGGTGGCGACCGGCTTGCGGATCGACCATGTGGATGGGTTGTACGATCCGGAGCATTACCTGCATCAGTTACAGGCTTGGTCCGCCCGGGAATTGCCGCAGGAGAGCGAGGGAGCGGCACCCTCGCTCTATATCGTGGTCGAGAAGATTCTCGGCACGGGAGAACAGCTTCCGCGCAGCTGGCCCGTCGCCGGCACAACCGGCTATGACTTTCTCACTCTGTTGAACGGACTGTTCGTCCGATCGGATCAGGAACAGGCCATGGAAGCGCTGTACACGCGTTTTATCGGAGAGCGCCGCTCGTACAGTGATCTGGTGTACCAGTCGAAGAAACTCATCATGCGAGCCTCTATGTCCAGCGAGCTCAATGTGCTCGGGCACCAGTTGAATCGCCTGTCCGAGCGAGACCGGCACTATCGAGACTTTACGTTGAACAGCCTCACTCATGTCGTCCGGGAAATCATCGCCTGCTTTCCGGTCTACCGTTCGTACCTGACCACCGATCGGGAGGCACCGTTGGACCAGGACGAGGGCTATATCGCGATGGCCGTGGCCCGCGCGAAACGACGCAATCCCTCGATGAGCAGCGATGTCTTTCATTTCGTTCGTGATCTGTTGTTGGGTAAGCTGAACCCCTCTACGGGACTGACGAAGGAGGATCAGATTCGGTTCGTGACGAAGTTTCAACAGACGACCGGTCCGGTCATGGCCAAGGGTGTCGAGGACACGACCTTCTATATCTACAATCGGCTGACCTCGCTGAATGAGGTCGGAGGCGAGCCGGCTCATTTCGGCCGGTCTGTGGAGTCCTTCCACCAGGCGATCCGGGAACGTCGCGCCGGCTGGCCCCACTCGATGCTGGCCACGTCGACCCATGACACGAAACGAGGCGAGGATGTGCGTGCCAGAATCAATGTATTGTCGGAAATTCCGGATCGCTGGAAAATCGCCATCACCCGATGGGCCAAGTTCAATAAACGGTATCGGTCGGATGTCGAGGAGGCGCCCGCCCCGGATCGGAATGACGAATATCTCCTGTATCAAACCCTGGTGGGCGCCTGGCCGCTGACGACCATGGACGAGGTCCGGTACGCGGAGTTCGTGGCGCGCATTGAACGCTATATGATCAAGGCGGTTCGTGAAGCCAAGGTACACACGAGCTGGGTCAATCCTCACGAAGCGTACGAAGCGGGAGTCTGCCGATTCACGCGCGACATCTTGTCGCGCCGAATCTCGAATCCGTTCCTCGACGACTTCCTCTCCTTCCAGGCGATGGTGGCTCGATATGGGATGTACAACGGGCTCTCGCAGGTGTTGTTGAAGGTTGCCGCGCCCGGCGTTCCGGACTGTTACCAAGGAGCGGAGCTGTGGGAACTCAACCTCGTGGACCCCGATAACCGTGGCCCGGTGGACTATGAGCTCCGCGCAGGGATGTTGAAGAATTTCGATCAGCTTGATGAGCGCGAGGCGAGCAAACGGATCGAATTCCTTCGCGGTCTGGCGGAATCATGGCAGGACGGGCGCCTGAAGCTGTTCATCCTACAAGCGGCGCTACGCCACAGGCGGACGCATCCGGCCCTGTACCTGGATGGTGACTATATTCCCCTGGATTGCGAGGGCTCAGGCCAGCTCCACCTGTGTGCCTTCGCGCGATTGCATCAGGATCAGGCAGTGGTGGCAATCGCTCCGCGTCTGATGGCCGGCTTGGCCGGGACAAAGGACGGAGCGGAGACTGAAGACCTCTGGAAGAACACCTGGGTGACGGTTCCTTCGTGGAAACCCGGATCGGTCTATGAGCACATCCTGACCGGGGAACGATTTGAAACGTCCAATCGTGGTGAACGGCAAGCGTTGCCGGCGTGGCAGGTGCTGAATCATTGTCCGGTGGCGTTACTGGTTCGGTGCGCGTGAGTTGTCGACGGCCTGCGAGAGCGTGGCTCTGAACATCCTGCCCTCCATTCGATAGGCCGGATTTCCCTCCACCCCGCCTTCACCTTGTCCCGTCCCATGCGCCCCAAAGACGCGCGTCACTTCTCGCAGGAGCCGGAAGCGGTTCGCCGTCGATGTTTGCGAAGACCCTGCGCTTCCTCATCTCCACAACTTTACTACGTATGACGCACGTGTATGAGTGCTTCGCAACCTTCCCGACTTGCCGTATGGCCTTGGGCTTGAGCCTGTCCGACAGAGCAAAGACGCTGCTCGCGGCACATTGGAACACACTAGAGTTTTTCTCAATCTGCTAGGGGCATTCCTAGCTGTCCGCCCCCCGTCGCAGCGTTATGACTAATGTATACGAGGTCGATTCAACAGCCTCGGACGAACCACACGTGCACAGTGCCCAGGCTAAGAGCACTGTGCACAAACAGAAGGAGGGTTTTTTATGGCTCTATCTACAGGTCGACGGCTGCTATCGGCTTCTACGATCGAAGGCACGCCGGTTCAAAATCAGGCCGGTGAGGATCTCGGAGCGATCAACGAGCTGATGATCGATCTCGAGAAGGGACGAATCGCCTATGCGGTGTTGTCATTCGGCGGGTTTCTCGGAATGGGCGACAAATTATTCGCGCTTCCATGGGAGGCCTTGACGCTGTCTATCGGAGGAGATTTCTTCATTCTGAATGTGCCAAGGGAACGGCTCGAACAGGCTGAAGGATTTGATAAGGATCGTTGGCCCGATATGGCGGACACCGCCTGGGGTGAACGGCTGCACACCTATTACGGCTATAAACCCTATTGGTGAGACAACAAGGCGAACTGAGTCACAGTAGTAGTCACAGCTATCAATGCCTAATCAAGGAGAGAGACCTATGACACGTCAAATGGCCATTTATGCCGGAACCGTTGCATTGTTGTTGGTGACCAGCGGACCCGCATTTAGCAAAGACCGAACCGATATCACCGAGGGGAAGGGGGTTCCTGAGGAATACTCGGATACGCCGGTGCGCCAGGGAAAATTGATCGAAATGAAAGACAGCAAATATATCAATACCACGGTGCAGAACAAACAAGGTGAAGCCATCGGGAAGATTACCGAAGTTTTGAAGGATAAGACGACAGGAGACATTGAATATGTGGTGTTTCAGGCCAAGGATACCAAGCGAACTGATCCGATCCGGTGGAGCCAGTTTGAAACAAAAGGCGATCATCTTCAGCTCAAGTTGGACAAACAAGAACTGAACGATCACATCACACAGAATGTCAGCAAGGATATGTCACCGGATCTGAAGGAATATATGGACAAAATCAACCAAGTCCGGTCCGATCCCACGAAGACCGGGTACCCGGGTGAACCGGGCCAGCGGGGAAATCTCGCTGTCGGTGAGATGGGAGAGGAATCAGTCAGTGGAGCCAATCGCAGTGGGACCAGCGGATTACCTCCTGGGAAGGCCCCTGGGTTTGAAGGTGGAAATCCCAGCAGCAAGCGGTAATGGTGAGTCCTCTATCGAGGTGAAAAGGGCAGGCGTTCGAAAGGGCGCCTGCCCTTTGTGTATGTCTGTATCAGCGCTAACCTGAAGCGGCGACACCGGATCTTTCTCCTTCCGAGAGAGGCGGTATTGGAGTCGGAATTCCAAGGATGCGCTCATAGACTCTCACATAGTCCCGCACCATGCGTTCGACCGAGAATCGCGCGTCGAAGGATTGTCGGCAATGGGCCCTGTTTAAGAGAGAGACGTGCCGGACGGATTGGGTCATGTCCTCCATCGTGTCACAGACGAATCCCGTGACGCCATGATCGATGATTTCCGGCACCGACCCGCGGCGATAGGCAATGACCGGCGTGCCGCAGGCCAGTGATTCGATGAAGACGAGGCCGAATGGTTCCGGCCAATCATAGGGCGCGAGCATGGCATAGGCGTCACCGAGGAAATCGTCTTTCTCCAAATCGGTCACCTCGCCGACGAATTCTATCAAGGGGTGGTCCAGGAGCGGTTCGATTACCTCCCGGTAGTACTCAGCATTCGAGGGATCGATTTTGGCTCCGATGCGCAGTGGCATGTCGACACGCTTGGCGATCTCGATGGCTTGGTCCAACCCCTTTTCCGGAGCGACGCGACCGAGGAACACCAAGTATTTTCCTTGGTCGGCATGGAGCGTGTAGAGGTCTTGTGGCAGTCCGTGATGAATCGTCGCCTGCCAATTCGCCCAGGGAATCGGTTCCCGTTGCGCATCGGAGATCGACACGAGGGGAAGTCCGGCAAATTTTCTGAATACCGGGAGCAGCTCCGGAAGATCCAAGCGCGCATGCAGGGTCGTCAGCACCGGAGTCCGGCTGCGTTTGGCCAAGGGGAACGGCAGAAACTCGAGATGCGAATGAATGAGGTCGAATTCGCCCGACGGGTTAAACGCTTGCTCCAGCATGGCGATCATGGGCGCATCATAATTCATAACGACTTTGGACAGGCGAAGCGCTTCCGGACACATCGGCACCAGGTGTGCCTTGGTCGTCGAATCGCCGCTGGCGAAGAGCGTCACCTCATGCCCCTGGCGAACCAATTCCTCGGTAATAAACGACACCACGCGTTCCGTTCCGCCGTACAGGACCGGTGGAACGCTTTCCCACAACGGTGCGACCTGAGCGATCTTCATGCCGGACACTCCTTTTTTTGAAACGGTTGATCGTGCAGAATAGCCTGGAGTCGGGAGCGCTCCTGTCGAATCCCTGATCGGTTCGACCGCCCCTGCGAACGAAATCATAACGGCGCGCGATGCGACCACGAACTAGGTGGCTCCCTAGTCGTAATGCTGGATTGGTAGTGGAGATGATGCGGCAGAAGGATTCGTCCGACGAAGGTGCTCAATCAGATCGGAACGCATGGGTAAGCGTATGAGCGTGAAGGGCCCAGTCGTGATCGTCGGTGGAGGGTTCGGCGGATTGGCAGCCGCCCATGCTCTCCGGAAGACCCAGGTGGAAATCATTCTGATCGACCGGGCGAATCACCATCTTTTTCAGCCCCTGCTGTATCAGGTCGCGACCGCAGCTCTGTCTCCGGCCGATATTGCATGGCCGCTTCGAACGTTATTTCGCGTACAGAGGAATGTGCGAGTGGTGCTGGATGAAGTGCTGAAGGTGGATCGTGCCGCGCGCCGCGTGGAACTGCTCCACAGCGAACCGATTTCCTATGGCTGCTTGATTCTGGCTCCTGGCTCGCGTCATTCCTACTTCGGGCATCAGGAATGGGAGGCCGATGCGCCGGGATTGAAGACGCTGTCGGACGCCTTGGACCTTCGCGAACGCATGCTGATGGCGTTCGAGCGGGCGCAACGTGTGAAAGAACCGGAGGCGGCGCGTGAATATCTCACCTTCGTGATTGTCGGCGGCGGGCCTACCGGGGTCGAACTGGCCGGTGCTCTCGCGGAAATCGGGCGGAAGGCGATGGCGCCGGATTTTCCCGTCTTACATCAGGCCGAGTTCCGCGTACTCTTGATTGAAGGAGGCGGCCGCATTCTCGAGGGGTTCCCTCCTGATTTGTCCGGAAAGGCACAGACGGCGTTGGAAGAACTCGGGGTTACGGTGATGCTGAACAGCAGAGTGAACGATGTCACGGCGCAGGGAGTCTTGGCGGGCTCGGAGTTCATTCGAAGCATGAATGTGCTATGGGCGGCGGGCAATGTCGCATCGCCGATTCTGGCCTCGTTGGATGAGCCGTTGGAAGCGGCGGGGCGCGTTCGTGTGGAGCAGGATCTCAGCCTTTCCGGAGATCCCTGGCTGTTTGTGATCGGTGATGCCGCGCATTGTGTGACCGCCGGAGGGGGGTTGTTGCCTGGATTGGCTCCCGTCGCGATCCAGGAAGGGCGTTATGTGGCGAAGGTCATCGCTCACGATATCCCGAAAGGAGAACGGCAACCGTTCGTCTACAAGGATCGCGGTATCCTCGCCACCATCGGACGGGCCAAGGCAGTGGCTCTCTTAGGGCCCTTCTCGCTGTCGGGTCTCATCGCCTGGCTGGCCTGGTGTTTTATCCATGTGTTGTTTCTGATAGGGTTTCGAAACCGTTTTCGGGTGATGTTCGAATGGATCTGGTACTACGTGACGTTTAAGCCCGGCGCCAGGCTGATTTATTGGAAGTCGGGCGGCAAGCGTAAACGCTGATACCCCCGGTGTGCCTGGCCGCCCAAGACAAGAAGTTATCGTTTGACTGCCCGTACTCCTATCACCAGTTCATAGTCTCGGTCCCAATGGTCCAGTTCTTCGCGACGTAATTCCGTGGTGATCAGTCCGTGTAGGCTGGCCGTCGCGGCTAAGACATTGCCATAGGTCTTGACTGTCACATCCTCGGGGTGAAAGGCCTCCTCGAACAACCTTCGCGTCGACAGGGAGGTGAATCGCCAGAAATCGCCCCAATGGTCCATGTCATAACGGGAAATTTGACTGATGCCGGGAAAGACCAGCAAGACGACGCCGCCGGGCTTGAGGATGCGCGCCAATGTTCGGATGGCCGCCCGCACATCAAAGATGAACTGGAGGGTAAAGGTGACGATGATGCAATCAAAGCTGTCGGCAGGGATGTGATCCGCGCTGGTCAAACTTCCGATGATCGTCGCACCGGGAGCCTTTGGGGTCAGATGGAGGACATCCGAGACCATGACCTGACCGTCGCCGAATTGCCGTGTATATCGATCATCGGCGATTTCCAAAACCCGTCCACGAATGTCCGCGCGATAGCCGGGCAAAAAATGTTGTTCAGTGTAATAGCGATCGATGGGTTGCCCGGCCTGCCAACCGAAGTCGCGACGGACGGGGTGTGTGCGGCGCAAGGAATTCCCCCATCGCCAGTCCAATCCCAATCCCGAATGTTCGCCCAGGAAGGTCACCCGAACCTGTTGATACAATGAAGGCCCCAGCACTCGCCTTGCGAATCCCTTGAATGGACCAGCGAACAGGGAAACGAAAGCATCGCGAGCGCTCATGTGTTGCCTCCATGACCGAGCGAGTCAGAGGAAAGAGATGAATCCTAAGCGAGGAGGCTAACGTACCATGTTTTTTTGCGCGTGGAAAGAAACGCTTACCTAACTGTAGATGGAGGCTCGCCTGTGGGAGGCGGAGGTGGAGGTGCCGGCCGCGACCTTCCCTCAGGATCGACCACCATGCCTGGATCCACCACCGGTGGCTGCACCACGGCTTCAGGGGCTGGAGGAGGAAGATGCTCGGGTTGTTTGAGTATCCCCGGGTCAATTTGAGGGGGTGGAGCGGGCGGCGCCAGGCCCGGTGTTCCGCTAGGCGGCGCCGGCTCGGTCGGTGACGAGGGAGGACCGGAATCCGCAGTGGCCAGATGCATCGGTGACAGAGAGAGGACCAGTCCCACTGGCAAAAACCACACTGACATCCTTCTCATGCTCATGGCCGATCCTCCGTTATCCCTTAGTGTTCTATTTTACTGAAGTCTCTCGTCAAGACTCTACGCTCTGTGTCCTGTGATCTGAACTGGGAGTCTCCCTAGCGCTGTCCGTATCGACGCTCATCGAGATTTTTTCGCTGCGCGAGACTTGGGACCGGGGATCACTTTGGCAACCGTGTGTTCGACGGTGCCGATCACCTTGCCCAGAATCGTCCCAACTGCCCGGCCGATTTTCTTCGCCCTGCGCGTGGAGACAGACGACGTTTTGGATGCCGCTGTGGCTTTCTTTTTCTTTGTCGCCTGTGGTTTGGATTTGGTGGTCGCACTTGATGTGCGTGTGGTCTTTCGTTCGATGATATGGGCCTTGGGCTCGATCTCGCGGCGCTTGGTGCGTCGCTGTGGCGAAGGTTTTTTCTTGCGGCCCTGGGTTTGTTTGGAAAGGATTCTTTTCATGCTATCGCCTCCTGTGGGGTTCGGACTCTATTGTAGCCGAACAATAGCCTGCGCAGCGGCCTTGATCAACCAGAATCGGTACTCAAGGCGTCTTTGCACGAAAGGCGGCCGGCGTGCTGAACCGATGAACCTCATCGGTTCGTGTGTGCGCCTCTGGTGCCGACGCACATGGTTCCGCCCGATATTGTGTTGTTGCGAGATCCATGTGGATCTCGTTGCTGGTCCGTCGACAGCCTCTTCGGTTATCTTGAATGTGAGTCGCCTGAAGAAAATACCATCCATTCTTCCCCTCACCTCCAGGGGTTTTACTAGGGGTGTATGACGCGGTGACTGTCTTATAAGGGAACACCCCGCCGCGATCGTCCTTGGCGGTTCGCCTATAAAGTCCAGGAATCCAGAGTATCCATATGGTCGGTATGCATCGTTCACTCTTCAGCGTCTTGTTCGTGTTTCTTGTATGGGGAATGGTTTTCGTTCTATGTGGAGCGGGACGAACGACGGCACAGGGAGAGGAGCCGACCCCCATCGCCGGCGAAGAATTCCATGCCACCCTCTTCGGGGAAAAAATCTATGTGCCGCCCCGCGATCGGAGGAGCGTGACGGCTGCCAGTTTTGGTATTCAAGCGATTCCGAACGGGCCAAGCCAGATGGAAGTGCTGCCGTTCGGCGCCCTCTATGTATGGCGAAATTGGGATGATGATAATCGACGGCTTCGCGGGACCTTTTCCGGAGTAGTGAACGACGTGGATTACACGATCGGTTTGCGTGAATATCCCAACTGGTCGCTGATTTTTACCTGGGACAATTTCATTCTTCCCATGGGCCGCTCGGAATATGTCCAGGGTCAGCGCCAACGGGGAACGGAATTGGAATGGAGTTATGCTTT
>CABVRW010000033.1 GCA_902500785.1 uncultured Nitrospira sp. | reverse complement strand
TCCCTGTTCTCGTTACGCTCATGCGGGAACTCCTTCCTGATTTCAGATGGTACGAAGCTGTTGGGCTCGTGCGGTCGCAAGATATGAATTCGGTAGCCTGTTCTGTGCCGGTCCGTTGTCCCTTGCACGGTTAAGGTTTTCGGCAGAATGAGCCGAAAAGGATCTACAACGCAGACAATCAAGTAACCTTGACGTGTGGTGTGAGCCCTATGAGCGCTGAACTTTCCAAAGCGACGGACGCGGCCTCGACAGACCCGTTGGAACAGCTCCTGATCGAGCGAATTCAGAAGGGTGCGATTGAACTCCCGCTCTTGCCTCAAGTGGCCTCCAGGATTTTGAGTATGGTCTATGACCCGGATGCGGAAGCGGCCAAACTCGCCGCGCTCATTCATCAAGACCAAGCCTTGGCCGCCCATGTCATCCGGATCGCCAATTCTCCGGCGTATATGACACGCAACCCCGTGGTGTCGTTACAACATGCCGTCTCGATGCTGGGCATGAACTTGATGTCGGAATTAGCATTTTCCGCCTCCATCAAGGGCAGCGCATTCAAGGTGCCGGGATGGGATGCGGAAGTCAAGCACCTGTGGCAGTATTCGTTGGCCAGCGGCGCGTATGCCAAGGAAATTGCGCGCATGCGCCGTTTTAACGTCGAAAGTGCCTATCTCTGCGGGCTCTTGCATGGGATCGGCAAACCAGTCGTCTTGCAAACGTTGGTCGCGTTGGCCCAGGAGCACAAAACTCCCCTGACGCAGGATCTGTTGCAACAACTTCTTCACGGCTACTATATCCAGGTGGGCTTGCTGGTTGCCGAAGACTGGGGCCTGCCGCCTCCGGTCGTGGAATCGATCGGCTTTCACAGCGACTACCACTATGCCAAGACGGCCAAGCAAGAATGCATGACGACCTGTCTGGCCGGTCGATTGGCCACCCATTTCCTCGACCCCGAGTCATTCGATGAGGCGATGGTGCGTGAGCATGCCGTATTTGCCGATCTGAATCTGTATCCCAAAGATATCGATGCACTCCTAGCCTTGAAAGAACAGGTTCGTACCGTCGTGGAGGCGATGCCATTGTGACCTCGGCCAGCGCCTATGACATCATCGTGGTGGGGAGCGGTCCGGCCGGCCAGAAGGCCGCCATTCAAGGCGCCAAGGCCGGGAAGAAAGTCGTCCTGATTGAGCAGGAGCCGAGCGTCGGCGGTAACTGCGTCTATCGAGGCACGATCCCCAGTAAGACGCTGCGTGAGACGGCGGTACAGTTCGAGCGGCTCAAACGGTCGAGTGAAGTGTTCGAAGGGCGGCTCAGGCTCGATCTCCCCATGTCCGTGTTGTTGCACCGGCTGGATGAGGTGGTCAAAGCGCACGAGTGTTATATGGCTGATCAACTCGCCCGCAACGGCGTGACGTATCGGCACGGACGGGCACGATTCCTCTCGCCGCATGAAGTCCAGTTGGAGGCGATCGACGGCGTCTGTCAGGCCCTGTCGGCCGACATCATTGTCCTGGCGACAGGGTCACGACCGCGTTCGATTCCAGAAATTCCGATCGACCATGAACATGTCCTGGACAGCGATTCGATCCTGTCGATGATCTATCTCCCGCGCTCATTGACGATCTTAGGCGGAGGCGTGATCGCCTGCGAATATGCCGCGACCTTTGCGTTGCTGGGGGTGGAAGTGACACTCATCGACAGGGCCCCACGTCCGCTGTCGTTCATGGACGCTGAAATCGTCGAGGTATTTCAGCGCAGCCTCGAACGGCAAGGCGGCCGGTTTTATGTCGGGCAGACCATCAAAGAAGTGGCGTGGGACGGAGTGTCCTCTGTCGTCGCACGCCTGGCGAACGGCATGGTGGTCAAGAGCGACAAGATGCTGGTCGCTCTAGGGCGGCAACCGAACGTCGAAGAGTTGAATCTTGAAGCGGCCGGACTCACGCTGGACGAAAAGGGCCGCCTCCTCGTGAACGAATTCGGGCAAACCGTGGTTCCGCACATTTTTGCAGCCGGCGACATGTTGGGTCGCCCTCCGGCGCTGGCGTCACAGGCGATGGAGGATGGTCGTCGGGCCGTCAGCCACGCGTTGGGACTTCCGGTCGGCGACTCGGCCAACCAGGTGCCGGTCGGGATCTATACCATTCCGGAGATTGCCTCCATCGGGCTTGATGAGGAACAGGCCGCTGCCCGCTACCGTGGCCCGCTGGTGGGCCGCGCGCGGTTTACAGAAATCGCCAAGGGGCAGATCACGGGGGCCTGCGACGGACTCCTGAAACTGGTCGCCGATCCATCCGGCGAACGGTTGCTGGGCGTGCAGATCGTCGGCGAGCACGCGAGTGAATTGATTCACCTCGGCCAGATGGCCTTGCAGGATGGGGCGACCATTAATCGGTTCATCGATACCATTTTCAGCTTTCCCACGTTTGCCGAAGGGTATCGCGTTGCCGCTCTCGATATCCTGGGCCAACGCCGTAAGCGGCAGAGTAGTTCGCAAGCGGCATAAGCGCCTCGTCCCTGCTCCCCTCCCCCTCTTTGACCCTGCTACCCTCTGTGCGATACTCTCCGAGTCGGCCGGATCCACAGCCGCTGGAGGGATATTCGTGAATCGGGAAGAGCGCCGCCGTGAGGAAAAATTGCGCGGGACGCATGTCGGAGGCGCAGAAGAGGCGACCTCTCTCCTTCGGGAGGCGCAGCTGCATCATCAGGCCGGTCGCCTGGATGAGGCGGAACGGGGCTACCGCGCCCTCCTTGAGCGAGCACCGGCCCAGCCTGATGCGCTCCATGGATTGGGCCTCCTCACCTACCGGCGTGGTAACTTGAAAGAGGCCATGGCCTGGCTCGCCCAGGCCTGCGCCGCCGGTCCGCGTCATCCCGTCTATTGGTTCAATCGCGGCGTCGTGCTGCAACGGGCAGGCCTCACCGAAGATGCAATTGACGCGTACGGTCAGGCCATTCAATGGAATCCGCGCTATATCGAACCTCGCACGAATCTCGGCAATGCCTACAAGGAATTGGGACGCCTCGGGGACGCGCAAACCGTCTACGAGCAGGTATTGGCGCTCAATCCCGATCATGCCGAGGCACACAACAATCTCGGCGTCGTCCTCAAAGCGCAGGGCAGACTGGATGCGGCGGCGGCGGCGTACCGGCGTGCCATTGCGTTGAAGCCGACGCATGTGGAAGCACAGAATAATCTTGGTTTGGTCCTCCTGGAGCAAGGGCGCTCGGACGAGGCCATCCGTTGCTTCGAACGCGCGCTCCAGATTCAACCCGGTTACGGGACCGCGCTCTACAATCTCGGCATTGCCTGGATCTGGCGGGAGGATATTCCTCGGGCGCTGCGCTGCTTTGCCGAGATCGCCCAGGCGAAACACGCGCACGGCCGTCCCGTGACAGAGACGGCCGTCTTTCGTTCCCGTCTCAAACATGATGCCGAGCAGGTGCAGTATCTTCGAGCGAAGGGCCTGCTGGGGGATGAATGGCGCGCCTATCACGACGCGCTGATTCAATGTTGCGCGAAGTTGGACGCCTCATCGACCGGCACGACTGCTTCTCCGAATCGGGTGCCGCTGTCGCCTGCCGAGCTTCAGCCGGTTGCGGCCTCGTTTAACCGTTTGCTGCACATCGCGCCTTGCGAGGCGATGGAGGCCGGCGCCTTGGCTGCCGATCTGGACAGCGCGGCCATCGAGGCCCGGTATCTGGCGAGGCAGCCGGAGGTGACCTATATCGACGGATTGCTGACGGACGAGGCGCTGCGACGGTTGAGGCAGTTCTGCTGGACGTCGACGATCTGGAAGAAGGACTACGAGAACGGCTATATCGGGGCGTTTCTGGGCGACGGATTCGCGACTCCCCTGCTGCTCCAAATTGCCGAGGAGTTGCGCCGTCGGTTGCCGGGCATTTTCGGCACGCATCGCCTCACGCAGGCGTGGGCATTTAAACATGATAGCGCCAGGCGTGGATTGAACATTCATGCCGATGCCGCGGCCGTCAACGTCAATTTCTGGATTACGCCGGACGAGGCGAACATGAATCCCGAGAGCGGCGGGTTGGTGGTCTGGGATAAGGAAGCGCCCCGGGACTGGGATTTCAAGGCGTACAACAGCGACAAGGCCCGCGGCAGGATTTATGAGTGGCTGCGCGCGCAGGGTGCGCAAGAAATTAAGGTGCCCTACCGGTCGAACCGAGCGGTCGTCTTCAACTCAGATCTGTTCCACGAAACCGATGATATCGCGTTCAAGGAAGGGTTCACCAATCGGCGCATCAATATCACGCTGCTGTACGGGCATCGGCATCGCCCCTGAGCAAGGCTTCGAATTCCTCCGCGCAGACAGGACGACTGAACAGGTATCCCTGGACCTCGTCGCACCCCTCTTCTCGTAACCGAACCAGTTGACCTTCCGTTTCCACTCCTTCGGCGAGCACCGAGAGATTCAAGCTGTGCGCCATCGCGATGATCGCACGGGTGATCTTCACGTTGTTCTCGTTGGTGAGTAGATCGCGGACAAACGACTGATCAATTTTCAGCCGGCTCAGGGGAAAACGCTGGAGATAGCTGAGAGACGAATAACCGGTACCGAAGTCGTCGATGGAGAGTCGGACGCCCATGGTACGGAGGCCCTCCAGCATGGTGACCGAAGCTTCGACGTCCCGCATGGCGATGGATTCCGTCAGTTCCAGTTCGAGTTGCGACGGATTCAGCCCCGAGTCTCGCAGGGCATCGGCGACCGTTGCCGGCAACGTGCGCCCATGGAAGAGGGAATTGGACACGTTGGCGGAGACCGTGATGGGAGGCAGGCCGGCCGCTTCCCAGGCTTTTACCTGGCGGCAGGCTTCGCGCAGCACCCATTCGTCCATGGGACGGATCAGGCCCGTGTCGATGGCCGCATTCAAGAAGACGCCCGGCGGGACTAGGCCGCGCTTGGGATGTTTCCAGCGGACCAGCGCCTCCGCACCCAATATTGTGCGCGAGTGGATATTCAGCTTCGGCTGATAAAAGACGACGAATTCTTCCCGTTCCAAGGCGCGCCGGAGTTCGTTTTCAAGGTCGAGGCGTTCGGCTGCGGCGGCATTGAGACCGGACGAATAGAATTGGCAGTTGTTTCGGCCCTGTTCTTTCGCATGGTACATCGCGGTGTCGGCGTTCTTGAGCAACGCTTCCACGGTAGCGCCGTCCGAGGGGAAAATCGAAATGCCGATGCTGGCCGAGATAAAGATCTCATGCCCGTCGATGCTGAAGGGGTGCGCCATCGACTCCAAAATGCGTCGGGCCACTCTTCCTGCGTCTTCCGGGGTCGGCAATGCGGTCAGCAAAATAGTGAACTCATCCCCGCCAAGCCGCGCGAGGGCATGGGTCGGTTCATGGTCGGCGTGCCGGCCGACCGAGTCGCTCTGACGCACCGACTCACTCAGCCGTTCTGCGACATGAGTGAGCAACCGGTCGCCCACTGTGTGCCCCAATGTATCGTTAATGATTTTAAACCGATCCAAGTCGATAAACAGCGTGGCCAGATGCTGATGATGGCGTTCGGCATAGGACAGGGCATGGGATAGGCGATCTTTGAACAGCACGCGATTGGCCAAGCCCGTCAAACTGTCGTAATACGCGAGTTGATGAATGGCACGTTCAGCCTGTTTGCGTTCAGTGATGTCCTGCGCCGTGCCGATGACCGTCAGTTCGTCCGTCTCTTCTTCCCGCACGCCTTCGGCCTGGAGGTGAATGATGAAGTCGGTGCCGTTGGGCAGCACCACGCGGTGGTCGATGTCGCAGGGGGTATGCTGTGCGACCAATTTTTCCAGCGCGTCGTTGACGATCGGGTGGTCGTCCGGATGGATGAGCCTGAGGAAGGCTTCGAAGGTGCCGGCAAAATCCTGCGGGCGCACGCCCACCAAACGACACAATTCATTCGACATGGTGAAGCGGTTCGTTCGGGGGTTCCAATCCCAGTTACCGATCCGGGCAATACGTTGGGCCAGTTCCAGCCGCGATTCGCTGCGGATCAATGCATGGAGGACGTTGTTGGTTCTGAGCATGTATCGGACGTGGTGGCAGAGGATCGTGGCGTTGACCGGTTTCGTGACGAAGTCCGTGGCGCCATGCTGATAGGCCTGGGCAATGGAATTCGGGTCATCCAATTCCGTGAGAATCAAGATTGGGATGCGTTTGCCGCGAGGCAGTGCACGAATCCTGGAGCAAGTCAGATATCCGTGCGGCTCCGACATCATGATATCCAGCACGACGAGGTCGGGGGTCAGGGACTCGAACTTCGCCAGCGCGTCCTGTCCTCCGGCGGCCTCGGCCACCAGCATACCGGCCGGTTCCAGCGCATTCCGGACAAAAAGCCGGGCAACAGGGTCGTCGTCGGCGACAAGAATGGTGGGACGGGCTTGAGTCATAGTGCGGTCTTCCTTGCAATATTGAGCAGGCGCGGGCGATGCAAGCCGCCACCTTCACAGGCCGACGACGCCTCAGGAGGATGTGCAGGCCTCCCTGTGCCGATCTCGTCTGAGGGTATCAAAGTTTGGGATAAGCGCTAGATAAATAGCACTTGTTGAGTGGCGAGAGATTCGGCCGACCGTCTGAAAGAGACCCGTCGGCACCCCAAGTCGTCGAAAGGATGGTTCGCACCGATGGACTACCCCCTGCTGGGAGTATCGCTCGCCTCTGCGGTCTGCTCCCTGGCTTCCAAGAGTACGCCGATGAGGAGTGCGCGAACTTGGCTCATGAGTCCGCGCATGGTCACAATCAGCAGCGTGACCATCAATAAAAGCAGCGGCCCGATGACCAAGGCGACGTCGCGTCCCAAATCATCCTCTGAGCGCCGTGCCGCTGCGTCCGGTGGAGTGGCGATGACCAGCCTGACCCATCCGGTGATGCGGTTCTCCTGGCGGAACGGCTCGATGACGATCAGGACCGGCCGCCCTTTTTCCACACTGGGGATCGTGGAGCCGCTCTGGGTCCTGCGTGCGGTCTGCCAGGCGGAGTCCTGGATCCGTGTGCCGATGGCGTCCGGATTGCTGGCGGCCACGATCATGTTGTCGTCCATGATGACGGCGGCATCGAGGAGATTCGCTTGTCGGATATGGTGCTCCAGTGTCTGCTGGACGGTGGCGAGATTGTCGCTTCCCAGCGATTCGCTGACCCAGGCCAGGGTTTGCGCCATGGCCCGTGCGCTCTGTTCCGTCGCCGTGACGATCGCCGCATTGCGCTGGGTGACGAGCAGGCGGTCATGTTGCGCCAGCAGGTAATAGAGCGCTGCCGCACAGAATACGGAGACGATCACGCTGATGAGCACCGCGGGAAGCCATGTGCGAGGCAAGCGGGAAGCGGTCACGGGGGTGTGAGTCATGCTGTGTCCTCCTCAAGCGAACGCCGCATTCAGGTGCCGGTACCGTTCTGCGCGTCGTCGGTTCGTTCGTAGGGTTGGCGAGTCAGTTCTTTTACAATGCCCTGGAGGAGCGCCCATTCGTCCGGTTGCAGGGAGAGAAATTCGAGACCGATCCGGTCGTCCCGGCACCAGCGCACCACGCCCTGCTGGATGATCAGGGGGGCTTCGTGATCCGGCAGATGGATATGGAGCTCAAGGGTGGTTCCTGGATGCACGGCCGTCGAGCTGACGATCCCGCAGCCTCGCAAGGACAGGTCGACGATGTTGCCGTCCCCGCCTATGCGGTTCACGGAACTGAAGGAACTTTGGAAACGGACTGGAAAACGGGGGTGGCGGCGTTGGTCCATATTCGGTGGCGCTGGTAAAGGGCTAGCCCTTTATATTGCCGATTGGCTTCAGTTCTGCCACCTTTTTTGTGATTCCTGCGTGATCCACCGTGTCGACGACATCGGAGATGTTCTTGTACGCAAATCCGGCTTCTTCGGCCAGGCCAGACATGGAGACGGCTTTGACCAGGATGCCGTGCTGCTTCATGTCGCGCAGCAGTTGATCGCCACGGACCGCACGCTTGGCTTGTGTGCGCGACATGGTTCGGCCTGATCCGTGCATGGTTGAGCCAAAGGTGTGCTGCATGGCTTGATCCGTGCCGACCAGCAGATAGGAGCCGGTCTCCATCGAGCCCCCGCAGATCACCGGTTGGCCGATCGCGCGATAGCAGGCCGGGAGTTCAAGACTCCCCGGCCCGAACGCGCGTGTGGCACCCTTGCGATGCACCAGCCACTCCCCGTCCCCGTAGCGTTCGACCTTGGCGATGTTATGCGCCACATCGTAAATCAGCTGCATGCCCAGGCGCCGAGCGCTTTCACCGAACACCGCTTCGAAGGCTTTCCTGATTTGATGCGTGATGACTTGCCGGTTGGCAAAGGCGGTGTTAGCCGCGCAGTTCATGGCGCTGAAATAGTCCTGCCCTTCCGGCGAGCGAAACGGCGCGCAGGCGAGTTGCTGATCGTGGACGGAAATCCCGTACCGGCGCATGGCCTTTTCAAAGACTTTGAGGTAGTCGCTCGCCACTTGATGGCCGAACCCGCGCGAGCCGCAATGGACCATCACCACGACTTGATCGCGACCGGTCAACCCCATGGCGGCGGCTGTGGCGCGGTCGAAGATGCCGTTGTCGGAGACCACCTGTACTTCCAGATAGTGGTTGCCGGATCCCAGGGTGCCGAGTTGATTGATGCCGCGTTCGATGGCGTAGTCGGTGACGTGCGCGGGATCGGCGCCGTCAAGACATCCCCGTTCTTCGATCCGTTCCAGGTCTTCGTCCCAGCCGTACCCCTTGGCGATGCACCAGGCCGCGCCTTGCCGCATCACGTCTCGAAAGTCTCGTCGTGTCAGATTCACGAAGCCTCTCGATCCGACTCCCGCAGGGACTCGGCGAAAGAGTTCCGTCATCAACAGTTCAAGTTTGGGTTGCACCTCGGAGCGTGAGAGGTCGGTGCGGATCAATCGCATGCCGCAGTTGATATCGTAGCCGACGCCGCCGGGCGAAATGATTCCATCCTCGGGGTTGAATGCCGCGACGCCGCCGATAGGGAAGCCATACCCCCAATGGCCGTCGGGCATGCAAAGGGCATAACGATGGATGCCGGGCAGACAGGCTACGTTGGTGACCTGATCGAAGACGCCACGATCCATCCCTGCGAGGATGGCTGGACTGGCATAGATTCTGGCGGGGACCAACATGCCCGGTTTTTCGGACGGCGGAATTTCCCAGAGGTAATCGTGGATTCGGACGACCTGCATGTCGGTGTGTAAGTTCATGGAATGAATCACTAGGGACGATCGGGTTCCTTCATACGTCCAATACCACTCGGGCCTTCCATGTGTCCTCCTCGTGTGTCACGGCGTAAAGATGCTTGGTCACGCCTTTGACGTCGGATCGCAGATCCTGCGTCAAGAGGTCCACGGGTGCTCCGGTCAGTTCTGCGTGGAGGCCCCAGCCTGGCTGATCGGACGTCGGCGCTAGGGACAGAGTAGCCTGATGGAAGACCACACCCTGCGCGTCCTTGAAATATACGAGTCGACCCAGCCACTCGAAGAGGAGCGTCTCGATGTCCGGTGCGCCCAAGTCCACGGTCTGGCGCCACGTCTGGGCGATGGTGGACGGATCAGCCAGGCTTTCGATGAGGGCCCGCGTTGCGGCATCGAAGAGCGCCGGCAGAGAGTCTCCGTCGGCGTCGAATGCCATATCGGCCAGCGCGATATCGTCGAGGAATCGAAAGTGGCCCGGCATAGGCGTCAGACGCGTCGAGCCCGACGACGTACGGCGGAAAAGATGGCTCGGACCTGCTCGATGCCCGGGATGGTATGGCCGAAGGGAAGCGGAACTTTGCCCTTGAGCCACATGCGGATACCCAGTGGCATCACGCCGAGGACGCGTCGCAGGTTGAGCCCGATGACTTTTAGCGGCATCAGCGCTTCATTCAAGCGTCCCTCTTGTCGGACCAGCTCGACGAAGCCGGTGATGTGCCGCGCGCCTTCGGCTGAGGTCAAGTCATGCCGGAGTGAGGAACGGCGCAATCGAATGATGGCCTCCATCGGTTGGACATCCTTGGGACAGACTTGCACGCACATGTTGCACCGTGTGCAATCCCAGATGCCATCGGCTTCTTGCAATGCGGTCAGTCTCGTTTGCTTGGCGTCGATTGGTTCGCGTGGATCTGCGACGAATCGTGCGGCCTTTGCCAGCGCCGCCGGGCCAAGAAAACCTCGAGAGACTTCATGCGAGGTGCAGGCGGCCACGCAAGCTCCACACATGATGCAGGCATCCACATTGTGAAACTGGTAAGTGTCCGGCAACAGCCGCAGTTGCCCGAATGACCCGTATCGTTTGGTGGGATGCGTGACGGGGGTCAGCCAGGGAGTAACGGCCTGGATCTTCTCCCAGAACGAAGACATGTCGACCACGAGGTCTTTGATGATCGAGAGGTTCGGCAAGGGCTCGATCGAAATTCGACCATGGCGTTCGAGTTCTTTGCGAATGGAGGTGCGGCAGGCTAGTTTTTCCGTGCCGTTGATGCGCATGGCGCAGGAACCGCAAATAGCGGAGCGGCAGGAATAGCGTAGCGCCAACCGGCCGTCGAGTTCGTTCTTGATGCGGATCAAGGCCTCGAGCACGGTCATGCCCCGTCCGATGTCGAGACGGTAATCCTCCTGGTGAGGGTGGTGATCGGTTTCGGGGCTGAAACGCTGGATGGTAAAGGTCAGACGCATAACATCGTGAAACGTGAAACGTCAGGCGCCAAGCATGACAGGATGGCGCGGAGCCTTCTTTGCCCGACAGTTCACGCTGGGTCAGCCGAGTTCGAAGACTTTCGGATAGTTCGTGAGATTGCGGCAGCCGTCCTTGGTGACGAGAACCATGTCTTCAATACGAACGGCGCCAAGGCCAGGGTAATAGAGGCCCGGTTCCACCGTGACGACATGCCCTTCCTGGAGCAACGAACCGGTCCGGCTGATTCGGGGCGCTTCATGAATATCCAAGCCGACTCCATGGCCGGTGCCGTGAAAATAGCCCTGCATACGACCGTTAACCACGCCGGTCAGATACCCGGCTTTCTCGAAACGTTCGCAGATACCCTGGTGGATGGCCGCTCCGTCTGCGCCGTCGCGAATTTTGGTGATGGCCTCCTCCTGAGCATCCTTGACGGCGTGGTATAGCCGCGTCAATTCCGGTGAAGGCCGTCCGCGGACGACGGTGCGAGACATGTCGGCGAAGTAGCGTGTGTCGGCTGATCGTGGGAAGACGTCGAAAATAATGCTGCGATGCGCCGGCAACGGCCCGCTGCCTTCATCATGGGGATCGCAGGCCTGTTCTCCGCCTGCCACGATGGTATGCTGTGCGACGCAATCACACTCCATCAAGGCCACGTTGATCAGTTTCTTGACACGCTCCGATGTGAGCACCTCCCCGTCCAGCCAGAGGACGTGGTCGCGAATCTCCGCGCGGCGGAGGCTCTGGTGCGCGGCGGCGACCGCCGTTTCTGTCGCGCGCTGGGCGGATTCAATGTGCCGGATCTCGTCGACGGATTTGAGTACGCGTTGTTCGTAAAAGGGTTCGCGTTTGGTGCGCAGTCGATAGCCCAGTTCCTGGAGTCGGCTTGCATGGAGAAAGGGAAAACTTGGCGGCACCAAGATCTCGGTCAGGCCGGCATCCTGCAATAACAGATGAAGGACATCGATCGTGCCGGGGTCTTTCACGCCCTGCGACTTGGCGCGCCGTTCCAAATCCGAATAGGACAACACGCGATCAACCGTCGCCTGATGGCGCGCCCGATCTACTTCCAGGTCGCTCATGACCATGAGCCGCTCGCCTTTCACTTCCAGGTAGACGAAGGGATCCGGCGCGATGAAACGGGTGGCGTAATAGAGATTCGAGTCTGTTTCGCTGGCAGCGATGAAGAGCGTCGCGCTGTGGTCGGAATGGGTGCTGTGTTCGGTCGAATGGCTCATGAGATGGATGGGGTCACGTCGTGTGGATGCTATCACGCGGTTCCGAGGTGGTCAAGGCATGGCCGGTGTCGGGGTGCCCGGCGCAGTGACAGGCGGCGCCGCAGCAGGCGGTGTCTGCATCTCCAACGAAGGATCGAACATCGGATCCTTCTCCTCCTGCGGCGCAAGAATGTCGATCGGGAGCATGACGGTATTCTTCAGCAGGTCGAACGCGAGCTGGGCGACGCCGGTCAGGCCCGTGGTAAAAGACTTCATCGGCATGTAGGTCACGTCCGGATCATCAAGGGAGCCCTTGACCTGAAAGAGAGCCGTGGCCAGGCCTTTGCGGTCTCCGGCGATCAGGCGCCCGAAGAGCGGAATCGATTTTAAGAATTGCGAATAGGATCCGAAGGGACTCACCGCCCAAATCATGTCCAGTTGATCCGTGGGCAGGTCGTAACTGCCAACGGCAGAAATCTTCAGCACGGGACTGTCCAGCACGATATTCTGTGTTTTTACCAATCCATTTTGAATCGTCAGGGTCGCGCTTGCCCGGTTATACTGCAACCCCTCCTTTTCCAAGTCCACTTTGCCTTGCAAGACTGCGGGCAGATTCAGGATCGAGAGAATCTTCCAGATGGCGCGCTTCTCCGTCTTGAGAATGCGTCCGTCCTGCAACACCATTTCGACCTTTCCGTTGAGGGTCGGCAGCAGGCCATGAGGATTCCGTCCGTGTCCGCGGACCACCCCGGTTAGTTTCAGATCGCCGGTCACCGGTTGGTCACGCGAGTCCAGTAACGGTAATAGGTTTTCGAAGGGGACGCCTGTCATTCTCAGCGAAGTCTCCGTTTCGGCAGGCTGCGCTTTGGGAAGGCGGACGACCATGCGTCCGGCCACATGGCCGGGCCCAGATTGGGCGACGACACGGTCGAGATCCAGCATGCCGTCTTGAATGGTCAATCGGCCGGACAAACCGCCGAAACGCAGATTTTTGTATAACCCTTTCTCAATCGTGGCGGTCGCGCTGACCTGACTGGTCGCGGCCAGGGTTTCAAGCAATTCACGGATCGGCGAGCGTTGCCCTTTCGGGATCAGCAAATCGAGATCCATCTGGGCTGATTCGATCTTGACCGCAATGACCGGCTTCGTCGTCCAATTCTTCAGGGCGCCCGACAAGCTCACATCGCTGTCCTTGATACGAAACGAGAGCTGTTTGATGTCGGCGATGTTTTTGGAAAATTTCAGACGGAGATAAATATCCTCGACGGGGCCCTCCACGCCCTTGACCGTCATGAGGCCGTTGGTGAGCGCCAGCCACCCGCTCGTGCGCCAGTGTTTCCACTCGGCGTCCGTGCCCTTTACATCCATCGAGACTTCCAGATTTCCGGCTTCGACCCCGCTACGGTAGATCCATTCAGGAAGGCTTGAGAGCGATACGGTGCCGGATGCGAGGGAGGCATCGATCGAAAACTGGTCGCCGAGGGTGATGTGTCCTTTTAACGGGAGTCGCAACGGCGGCACCACGAGTTCCAGCCGCGAAATCACCAGGCCGACTCCGCGCGTGACATCGGCATCGAGTTCCAACGAGGCCGGTGAGCCCAGTGGTTTTTCCCCTACCATTGGGAGTACGAGTTTGGCTTCGTTCAGGCCGATCTCTCCGCGCAAATGCGGCGCGCCGGCATGGCCGGAGAGCTGAACCTTGGCATTGACGATTCCATAGAGCAGGTCATCGGGAAAGGTCCCGGCGGAAACCATCTGGCGGAGCTGGGCGGCGCTGCCCTTCGCGCGGATGACAAAATCTTGAAAGATGCTCGGCGTGCCGCCGCTGATTATCCCATTAAATTGGAGTTGCGCCTCGCCCACGTTCGCGGTGACCTGATCAAACTGCGCGCCGCCGGTCTGTGAGAAGACGATGCGCCCGTTCATGGCCGTGAGACGCTGCGGCAGTGAGGGGTTCATGAGGCTGACTTGATCGGCCAGCACCTCTCCGCCCGCGAAGGTGATGCCCTCCGGCTTATCGAGCGGTCCGACAAGACGGAAGGTCGGATGGGTCTGGCCCTCGATCTCGCGCGATTGTGCGAGTAACGACGTGAGCCGGTCCGCGCGGATCGTTTTGCTCATAAACCTCACCAGTTCGGCCGCCGCCATGTTGCCGCTCACGTCTAACTCCATCCAGGGCCCCTCATCCAGGAACGACACGACGGCTTTGCCGTCAGTCATTTGAAGGGTTCCATAACTTCCGGTCAGCTTCCCGACTTTGATGCGTCCCGGTTCCACCGAAATAGCGGCGGCCAGATCCTGTGTCGGCACACGGTCCACGCCGATCAGTGCGGTGCCCTTCTCAATTCGGAAGTCACCCGTGAGCGACAATTGCGGGCTGGGGGCCGTGGCGCCGGTCAACGTGGCTGAGAGGATTTCGACCGTTCCTCCCAGCTGACGTTGTTCGACGATGCCCGGTAATTGGGGATGAATCCATTGGGCGGGCATACGGGCGAAAAGGTTTTTGAGATCGACCATGGGCGACGCGAAGGTGATTGAGAACGTAGGTTGCGAGGTCAAGAGTCCTGCCAGGTTGGCCTTGCCGGTGAGCGCCAGCTCATCGACATTAGCGGAAGTTTCCGTGAGGACCACGTCATACCCGGCCACGCCGGGGGCGACACGGATACGGCTTTGAAGGTTTGCCCCGCCTTGCAGTTGATCCGGCACCGGTCGCGGTCCGAAAAAATCGGCGGCTTCGCGCAAGCGTAAATTGGTGGTGTCGATCTGGCCGTCGAATTGGAACGCGGGATGGACCGAATACGGTTCTTCGGCCGCCAGGGACGAAGAGGATTCACTCAAACTGATGGTGCCCGTCAGTGAAAATGACGAGGGTGCTGCTTCGGCCGGTAAGGAGGCGGAGATGTGCAAGTCCCCCTGAGCCTTGCCCGGATAGACCTTTAATGCCATCTCGACCGATTCGAGCCTGGTGGTCCGGATGCCGTCGGGCCGAGCCTCGTCGGTAATCGTCACGTGTCCCTGCTGAATCGTGGCTTCACGAATTTGCAAGAGACGGCTGAACATCTGATACGCCGATTCGTCCTTCGCCGCGGAGGGCAGCCCGGCGAGCACGTTCCAATGGCCGGACCGATTGCGAATCAGTGTCACGGTTGGTTCATCGAGGAACACCCGTTTGGCCACGACCTGCTTCTTCAGCAATGGCAGCAGGCGTAGCACGATGTCGATTTCTTTGGCTTTGAAGACCACATGTGTCGGGTCGTCATGTCCATAGATGCCGACGTTGGAGAGTTCCAGCCGGATGCTGGGCAAGAGCACCAGCTTGATCCGATCGACTTCGATCTTGCGCCGCAAGCTGGTTTCGAGTTGTTGGAGAAAGAAATTCTTGATGAGATCGACGCCGAACAGCTCGCGCGAATAGAGAAGAAGGAGTACACCCACGACCACAAGGCCGAGCAATGACAATACCACAGCGCGCGGACGAACCCTCACTCCACCTCCCTCAGGTAAGTCAAAAACTCAGTGTACTGGATGCATTGGGGTGAAATCCAGACAACGTCCGGACGAGAATCGTCGATTGCACAACAGAACGCGTCCATCGCTGACAGCTGGAACGGCCGCTCGGTTCTTGGGCTCGTCGTGAAAATAGGTTTTTGGGGTGCGGTCGAGACGGGCTATAATGCCTCGCTTTTGAGCAGGATGAGCGAGAACCGGAGGATACAGTGGTAGCTGTGAGATCGGCAGTACAACCGCGCTGGGGCATACTCAGCCTCTTGTTCGCGATCAGTGCGGTCACCTACATGGATCGGGTCAACATCTCCGTCACAGCGCGACAGATGATGCCGGCCTATGGCCTGACTGATCAGGATATGGGGTACATTTTTTCCGCCTTCGTCGTTGGCTACGCGCTGTGTCAGATTCCAGGCGGGTGGCTGGGGGATCGCTGGGGGGCGCGTCCGGTGTTGACGTGGGCATTGGTCTGGTGGTCGTTGTTCACGGCCTTGACCGCGTTAGTGGCCACCCTCCCGCTGGCGACCCTGGTCGGCACGGTGGGCTCGCTCGTCCTCGTGCGATTCTTCCTCGGTGTGGGTGAAGCTGTGGCTCTCCCGAGCTTCAACCGGGCGGTGGCCGACTGGATGCCTCCCGGGCAGCGCGGGTTTGGAATTGGCATTGCCATCGGCGGCATTGGCGTCGGCGCCGCGCTCACGCCTCCCCTCGCTTCATGGATCATGGTGAATTACCACTGGCAAACGGTGTTCTACTGCTCGGCGTTGATCGGCCTGGTGGTGGCACTGCTGTGGATGCGCTGCTCTCGCGACCGTCAGACTATCGACAGCGTCTCACCCGCACGTGCGCCTGTCGCGGTGCCTTGGCGACAGTTCTCTCAGTGCGCGTCATTGTGGTGGCTAGTTGCGAGTTATGCTTGCCTGGGATATGTCGCCTATATTTATATGTCCTGGTTTTATCTCTATCTAGTGAACGTGCGTGGCGTGGATTTGTTGCGAGGTGGCTGGTTGGCCGCAGGTCCGTTTCTGGCGATCCTGGTGTTCTGTCCTCTCGGCGGGTGGATCACGGATCGACTGGTTCCGACGATTGGTTTGACTAGAGCGAGAATGTCGATCGGCATGATCGGTATGGTGCTCGCTGGAGGACTCATTGCACTCGGCGCCTGGGCTGATTCGCAGACCGTGGCCATTGCTTGTCTGTCACTCGGTGCCGGATGGTTATATTTCACTGTCGGCGCCTATTGGAGTGTGACGACCGATCTCTCAAAAACGCATGCGGGCACATTGTCGGGTGTGATGAATATGGGCGCGAACGTGGGCGGAGCCATCTCTCCCAGTTTAACACCATGGGTGGCCGATCACTGGGGCTGGACGGCCTCGTTGCTAGTTGCAGCGCTCGTTGCCTTATGTGGCGGATTGATGTGGATGAAGATTGATGCGGCTGAAGTCTTGCTGAGGTCTACGCCAAAAATGTCTGAGAGCTACACACGAAGGGGCGCTGGTTCGGGCCGTGTTGTTTAATGGGCGATCGGCGTGCGACGAGCATGTGGGTCTCTGATGTCGGATCGAGCCTCATGAGATACTACCGGTACTATGACCATGAGGATATGGCGGTTCGCATGCGCTTGCGAGAGTTGGTCTATGGTCGCCTCGCTGTGGCTCTCTCGATCCGTACGTCCTACTTCCGCTCGAAGACTGGGTCATGAATCGGAAACGCGCAGAATCTGCCGGAAAGGAGGAGATCTCGTGCGTCTCACGAATCGTCATAAGAGCGAGTTATATGCGGGTCATGCCATCCTTTGCGAATTAGACGAATCAACCTTGAGCACGGACATTGCGGCTGATACACCACTGGATGGTTGGCTGGTTTGCGAACGCAATTGAGCTCAGTTTTTGGCTCACCTGGATGAAGATGAGGCAGTCCTCGAAGACGGGCTATTTCCTCCCAATAAAGTCCGAGCGACAGGGACGACTAGCGCGGGTTGGTGACAATCAAACGTGTAATAGCCCAAATCGTCTCGTCATCGGAATAATGTCGGATCGAACAAGACCCCTTAAAGAGTTACCAATTCTGGGGACTAGACCCATCGCCGCCCTTCGAATACAGTTGTAATCAGGTACAGCCGAATTTGCCTGTGCACTAAGATTCAGAAGTCAAAGGAGGCGTCGTGAAGGCTCTGGATCATGTACTTGCGGTGACCCTACGACCTCAGGCTGGACACCGAAATTATGCGCACATCTAGGAACGGATAGAATGTCAGGTGAGAAAGCGCGTCTACTTAGAGCGAAAGCTGGTCTTTGTGACAAAAACGCAGAGATGAGATTTATGTTGTAGTTAGTTCATCACGTGAGAATCTCAGGAGTGATCACCATGTCGAAGCACTTTAAGCTCCGTACGTACCAAAGGGTCATGAGTTGTGGGACGGGCTACTATCTCTCAGAAGATTTTCTGGGGAAAGGCATCGTTTGGGACATGTCATCGGGAGGATGGCGAATTCAAGGCGACCATCAAGTTAGGATCGGTATGACGCTTACATTGCGAATGGAGCTGCCGGATGAGCGGGTGCCATTGGAAATCGAGCAGGCTGTTGTTCAGTGGGTGGACGGACGAGACTTTGGTATCTACATCAAAAAGATTCGTCGCTCAGCGGCGATAAAACTGGAGCGTCTTATCGGGCGTCACCTGGACGTATTGCCACTGTCAAAAAACTAGGCATCCTTGACTTTGTCTGCGGCTTCCTCTAAGTCGCTGAGATCAAACTCTGCACGCCCCTTTAGTATCGACGGGTGTAACCCATATTTCTTCAGCATCTTGTAGAAGTCGGCCCGATATCTTCCGGCGAATTGGGCCGCACGAGAGATATTCCCTCCCGTCATCTGAAGCACATTGCGCAAGTAGGAACGTTCGAACTCTTCCTTCGCTTCAGTCAATGGTTTCAAGCCGATGTCTAACGACGCGCCAGCCGTCGGAAGTAACTCCGGCAACACCATATCCTGTCGAGACATTACCACGGCCTTTTCAACGGCATTTTCGAGCTCTCGCACGTTGCCAGGCCATGGGTACACCATGAGACGATGCATGGCTGCAGGTGTAAACCCACGGACATTCTTATTCGAACGTTTGGCACTCTGTTTCAAGAAATGCTGGGCAAGAGGAGGGATATCGTCTTTCCGTTCACGCAATGCCGGAACGGCAAGCGGTACTACGGACACGCGATAGTACAGGTCATGACGGAAGGTTCCAGCTTTCACGCTTTCCATCAAATCCTTGTTGGTAGCCGTAATTATCCGAACATCGACTTTAGTCGAGTAATCGGCCCCTACCTCACGCACTTCTCGTTCCTGCACCGCACGTAGAAGTTTTACCTGCATAGGCAGCGACATTTCTGCAATCTCGTCCAGGAAGAGGGTGCCCCCATTGGCACTTTGGAAGAGACCTCGCTTGGCCGTCATTGCATTGGTAAATGCTCCGCGAATATGTCCGAATAATTCACTTTCAAATAGGCTCTCGCTGATAGCCGCACAATTGAGGGCCACGAAGGGTCCCTTGGAGCGGCGGCTATTGGCATGAAGAACGCGAGCCAACACTTCCTTTCCCGTCCCGGTTTCTCCGGTCAAGAGAATGGTGGCATCTGAGTCGGCAATTTGGGCAACTTGTTGAAACAACCGCTGCATCGCCGGACTTCTGGCGATAACATTTTCCAGTCCGTAGAGTTCTTTCACTAGCGATTTTAGACGTTGAATCTCACGGGTCATCCGCAGCTGGATCAGCGCCTTGTCGATGGTTGTTTTTAACTCTTTGTCATCAAATGGCTTGGTCAAGTAGCCGAAGGCCCCGCGTTGCATCGCTTCCACAGCATTGGGGATACTCCCATGTGCCGTGAGAATGATGACCGGAAGACCAGGCTGAATACATAAGAGCTCTTCGGTCAGCGCTAACCCATCTTCTGCTCGTAATCGTAAGTCAGTGATGGCAATGTCAAAACTTTCTCTGCGAGCGGCCGCCAGAGCATCCCGACCATCCGTACACGGTGTAACCGAAAAGCCAAGCGCCGACAGTCGCATCCGTAACAGATGTAACAAACCTTCGTCATCATCGACCACGAGAATGCGTTCTTGCTCCATGAAGGTCCTTAGGGTTTGGATGACTCCGACGGTTGAGGTGAAAACACATTCGACGGAGGTTTGATCGGACGGGTCTTTCCCCTCATTTCCTGATCGATGCGCTTGAGCGCTTCCAACTGGTTGGTGAGCTCTTCGATCTTCTTGTCTCGATCGCTGACTTGTCGTTGCAGACTTTGAAGGGTGGATGGTTCGACCGAGAGCCGGAGACTTTCGCGTCTGGAATTGAACAATTCGGCCTTCCGCTCTTGGTCCTGCAATTCCCGTTGCATCGCCTCGATCGATTGGGCCTCGCTATCCTGCAGGGCACGCAGCTGCTGAATCGTGAGTTCCCGATCGAGCAAATCGCGCACGGTCCGCTCAATCGTTTGAGAAAGAAGCATCTGTGCTTGGGCGGTCCCTGGTCCGCTCCATACAGCGCGGATCCACGACTGATCAGCCGGCACTTCGCTGGCCTGGAGCAATTGCAGCCAGAACCGACTCGACACAGCCAACTGGCTCTTCGGTGCGACAGCAATGACTTTCTCAAAATAGTGGCTGGCTGACTCTCGACTTTCATACAGTGCCGCCAGAGCGCGGGTGAAGAATACATGATCGCAGGTATTTTTACTAGCGCATTTGGCGGCCAGGAAGCTTTCCTTACGTATGAAAATCTGTAAGGCCTTGCTGTCGTTGCCATCAGCGGGAAAATAGGGTGCGTGGGGGGCGGGCGGAGTAACAGTGCTGCAGGCAGGCAACATCCCAATCCACAGCAGCGCGACTATGGTTCGCAGGGACCACACTAGGGCAACATTCCCGGTTTCGTCAGGCACAGAATAAACCGCACGGTTGTTCCCTTTCCGAATTCACTCTCCACCCAGATGCGTCCACCATGGGCTTCTACTACCTTTTTGGCAAGGGCCAATCCCAGTCCACTGCCCACAGAGACGTGCCGCGTGTGTGTGCGACCCTGATAAAATCGTTCGAAAATATGCGGGACCTCCTCTGCTGGGATACCAGGGCCCGAGTCAGTTACATCGACGAACAAGAGCCCCTCCTCACGCCTCGGCGTCATGTGGAGCTTGACGGTTGCTCCTTCTGGACTGTACTTCAACGCATTCGAGAGCAGATTGTCCAGCACTTGTTCGATACGTGCGCAATCCGCCCGGACCCAATGACGTTCGGCGGGCGCCTCGACTAGGAGCGCTACTTGTTTAGCATCAGCCAATAATCTAATTTTATTGACCGAAATGTCGGCTACGCGCCTGAGGTCCGTCGGGACAAAACGGTACTCCATCATGCCGGACTCCATTTTGGACAGATCCAGGATCGTCGAAATGAGGTACATCAGCCGCCGACTACTGTCTGACATGATGCGCAATGTGGTCCGCTGGTCCTGGGTCAGTGGGCCAGGGATTTCATCCAGCAAGAGATGGGTGCCCTCTTGGATTGAAGCCATCGGTGTGCGGAGCTCATGCGACACGTGCGCGAGAAATTCGGTTTTGATATCGTCCAGTTGCTGTAGCCTAGCTCCCATCCAGGCGACCGTATCACCTAACTCTCGGAGTTCTCGAGGCGCCTGGCCGTCCAATGTCGCCCGAAAATTGCCCTGTCCCATCTCATGAATCGTCGCCTGGAGTCGCCGCAACGGTCGAAGAATATTGTAACTTGCCACTGCGGCCATCCCGAGTCCGAATAAGAGCGCCACCAAGACCAACTGCCGCGTGACGGATTCCGCATGAACCGAGCTGGCGTGCGATTCATTCACCCCGACGGCGATCCGTGCTTCGTGTAGCCCAATGTACTGCTGTAAGGTCGATGCCATATTGCCGACCAGGGCGTCTCGACGTTCATCGTAGTCGGTTTCCGATTGCACGGGCTTTCCTCGGGGCTCTGCCAGCTGGGACTGGAAGAGAGCCAGGTGCGTCTGATGAAGTCGTTCGACCTTCTTGAGCAACTGGGTCTCCGGCTCTGGCGCGTCACGTGCGAGCAGGCTGTGCAAGATCTGTTGGAACTCTTTGCTTTCACCGTCGAAGTGTTCGAGAAAGGTGGCAGCGGGGACGGCTACATATTTCTTCTCGCTTTGAATTTGCTCGTAGAACGAGGTCAGCAACCGTTTTGCCGACTCAATTTCAGGATGATGGTGGGAGCCGACTTCGGTATTGAGGCCGGCCAATGTTCGAATCTGTAAGAGGGCATAGATGTTGACGGCTGTCATCGCTGCGATGATGACCACATACGTGAGAACCAGTCGCCAGAAAATCGAGAGGCGCACGACGGCGCATCCTCCCCAGTGAATCGCGCGAGGACCAGAGTCATAGGCAATGTAGGTTAAGCCATACACTACTTCGAGCGCACCCTCAACAAGTTCTCCATATTATGCACAGGGGCGGACGAGTGACGGCTGGAGCGCCTCCTATCGAGCGGAGTCGTGGAACTGCGACTGATACAAGCGCTGTCGTCTGGAGGTGGCAGATAAGGCCGCGAACAGGTGGCCGCGAAAGATGAGCATGCCGACCATGAGCGGCGGTGTCAGTAAGAGCGCCATCGTGCCGGTCAGTTCTGCAGAAATTCCCAGATCAATCAACCACGCGGTCAGCACGGTAAACGGCACCATGAGCAATTGCATGAAATCAAGCCCGGCTCCCCTCCCCAGTTGACTTGACAGTCTGAAGAACAAAGACACTCCCAGTGGCGCCAACACCAACGCCATCGGCAGGAACCATTCGATCCAGTTATCGAGTACGAAATCGTAGCTTCGCTTCAAGACATCAAGGGGCGAATCATGCCTGGTCAGATAGATCACTTCCGGCGCGGGATTCAGAAGGATAAACACAAGCAGCAAGCAAGCCGTGACCAGGAATTGGCTGTCCGGATTCGCCCGCAAACTCGTATCCAGGAGCATGGTGGGAATCCACAATACGAACCCGACGCTGATGACGTCCCAAAAATAATGGCCCATACTCTCCAACACGTCGCCGATGGCAATGGCGCGCGCGCCTTTAATGGTCTGCTCGATCAAACTCAGGGTCGCGCCGATCAGCAAGGCATTGACGGCCCCCAGTACAAAGCCGCCAACCATGCCGAGGGGGCGGGCCATTTGGTGCGCCAGTAACATGAGCAGAGTAAACACAATGACGGCAAGTATTACGAGCCACCCACGGACCAGGGAGCGGCCGGTCGCCTGCAAGGCGTTTCGATAGAGATGCAAGGTGGAAGTAACTAGGCTCAGCATGGATCAGTCGAAACGAGATGAACGTTCATACCCGGCTCCCTCCGAGTGGAGAAGCCCGTCCTATGTATTGGAGGCGGACAATAAGCCGGATGCACCCGGCAGGTCAAGTCAACTCGCGCCTCTCCGACCTCAGAACGGCAGCGGGAGACGATGCGACATGCGCTCTTGACTTGCCCGTCCCTATGATTATGTTCTTCCCTAGATACACCCACCAGGAGTGAGCATATGGATATGAACCGGATGACGGTGAAGCTGCAGGAGGCCTTGCAGAGCTCGTCCGCGCTTGCGATGCGCCGGGGACACCAGGGCATTGACGTCGAGCATCTCCTCCTTGCGCTGTTGGAGCAAGAACATGGCATCGCTGGATCTCTCTGTGAACAGGCCGGGATCTCCCCTGCTGCTGTTCGCCAAGCCGCCGAACAGGCACTTGCGAAGGTCCCGCAGGTCCAGGGACCTGGCTCGGCTCCTGGGCAGATCCATCTGACACCACGCCTCGGTGCCTTGCTGACCAAAGCCGAAGAGCAGATGAAGGAACTGCGCGACGAGTTCGTCAGCGTGGAGCACATTCTGCTGGCCATGGTGGAAGAGGGCGGCGTCTTTCGTCGGCTCAACCTCACGCGCGATCGTCTGCTTGGTGCGCTGCAGCAGGTACGAGGAAACCAGCGGGTGACCAGTCAAGATCCGGAAGGAACCTACCAGGCGCTGGAAAAGTATGGGCGTGACCTCACCAAGCTCGCTGCGCAGGGCAAGCTCGATCCGGTCATCGGCCGCGACGAAGAAATTCGACGGACCATCCAGATTCTCTCGCGGCGCACCAAGAACAATCCGGTCCTGATCGGCGAACCTGGTGTCGGTAAGACGGCGATCGTCGAGGGGCTGGCGCAACGCATCGTCAAAGGAGATGTGCCGGAAGGGCTCAAGCAAAAGCGCGTCGTCGTCCTCGATATGGGCGCGCTGGTCGCCGGAGCCAAGTTTCGCGGCGAGTTCGAGGAACGATTAAAAGCCGTCCTCAAAGAAGTTCAGGCGGCGCAAGGGCAAGTCCTCCTCTTCATCGATGAGCTTCACACGGTTGTGGGAGCGGGCGCCGCGGAAGGAGCGATGGATGCCGCTAATCTCCTGAAACCGATGTTGGCCAGAGGCGAGATGCATCTTATCGGGGCCACCACGCTCGACGAGTACCGAAAACATATCGAAAAAGACGCCGCGCTCGAACGCCGCTTCCAAACGGTCCTTGTGGATCAACCGAGCGTCGAAGACACCATTTCCATCCTGCGCGGCCTGAAAGAGCGATATGAAGTGCACCATGGCGTGCGTATCAAGGATGCCGCCCTTGTCGCGGCAGCCAAGCTGTCGAATCGGTATATCGGCGACCGATTTTTGCCGGACAAGGCGATCGATCTTGTGGATGAGGCGGCGGCGCGCTTGCGGACCGAGATCGACAGTTTGCCGGCAGAACTCGACGAAGTCTCTCGCAAAGTTCTTCAGCTGGAGATCGAGCGGGAAGCCCTGAAGAAGGAAACCGATGCGGGGAGCAAGGCACGCCTCCAATCCATCGAAAAAGAACTGACGGAGAAGAATCGTGATCTCGGGGCGTTGAAGACGCGGTGGGAATCTGAAAAGAACTCGGTGAGCAAGCTGAGAAAAATTCGCCAGCAGATCGAGGAAGTCAAACTCACGATTGAACGGTCTGAGCGAGCCTACGACCTCAACAAGGTCGCCGAGCTGCGATACGGCGAGTTGCCGAAACTCGAACGTGAGCTTGAGCTGGAACAGCAATCCCTCGGTAAGAAGCAAAATGAGACCCGGTTACTGAAAGAAGAGGTGGACGAAGAGGATATCGCCGCCGTCGTGAGTCGCTGGACCGGTATTCCCGTCACCCGCTTGGTCGAGGGTGAAATGGAGAAGCTGCTGAAACTGGACGAACTCCTCCATGGCCGTGTCGTAGGGCAGGAACAGGCCGTCACGGCAGTCGCTGACGCCGTGTTACGCGCGCGATCCGGCATCAAAGATCCGAACCGGCCGATCGGCTCCTTTCTGTTCCTGGGACCGACCGGCGTCGGCAAGACGGAACTGGCGCGGGCACTCTCGGTCACGCTGTTCGATGACGAATCGAACCTCATCCGTATTGATATGTCAGAGTATATGGAGAAGCACACGGTCGCACGGCTGATCGGCGCCCCTCCAGGCTATGTCGGGTACGAAGAAGGCGGACAGCTCACTGAAGCCGTGCGCCGGCATCCGTTCTCCGTCATTCTCTTCGATGAAATCGAAAAGGCGCACCACGACGTCTTCAATATTCTGTTGCAGGTCCTCGACGATGGACGGTTGACCGATTCCCAAGGTCGGACCGTGGATTTCAAGAACACCGTGCTGATCATGACGTCGAATATCGGGAGCCAACATATCCTGGAGGCGCAACAGGCCGGCGCCTCTTATGAGACGATGAAAGCACAAGTGACAGGCGAATTACGGGCGCACTTCAGACCTGAGTTTTTAAACCGGGTCGATGAAATCGTCGTGTTCCATGCCTTGGGGAATGAACACCTGACGAAAATTGTGGACATTCAACTGGAGCGGTTGCGTGCCCGGTTGATGGAGCGACGGATCGCGCTGACCGTGACGACGGACGCGCTTCAGCACCTCGGTCGCCGCGGGTATGATCCTGTCTATGGAGCCAGACCGCTGAAGCGGCTCATTCAGCAGGAAATTGAAACCCCCATGGCACGCCAACTCATCAAGGGTGAGCTGAGGGATGGTGACACGGCCATGGTAGATCTGAAGGACGGGCAGATCGTCATTGTCCCGACGGTCGCACCGTAGACGACGGTCCACGCGGAGGGGAGCGACGAAACTTCGGAAGGGCGGCTATCCGATGAATACTGCCCCTCCCTTCGAATCCGTGTCTTTGCCGCTGAAACGCTTTTTGTCGATTCGCCACTCGGTCTGAGACACGTCCAGGCGATGCCCCTTGATCGTGTGGAACGACCCCCGGCTGAACACGACGCGATTGCCCTCGCGCAGTTCCAACATAAAAACCACCGTCCCCGATTCTTCGTGTTTCAGCGACACACTTGTCGGACTCTTGGCGAGCTGATAGGCACGGCGCTCATTGAAGGTCAGATTGCTGTCGACCACTTTTGCCATCATGCGCCCCACGTCGTCGAAGAGCGCGAAGTTCACGAGCAACGCTCGCGCCGGTTCCTTGATGGCGACTTCAAACTGCGGAACGCCTTCGATATCGATGATGCCGTTGGAATTCCGGTACAGATTGGAACCGACTTCAATATCCATTGCCACGACTCCTTCTGCTGCATGGCACCGCAAGGTGCCTGTCACGATTTCTTGATACGATCTAGAATCAATGCGATACATCCGCCGAGTAACCCTCCGCCCAGAACCGTCGTCAAGAGTTCCACCAACTTCAACTCCCACACCGATCCTTGGGCTTGCATGGCCTCGCGGATCCCTCCCTGCAGGAGAATGACCGCCAACGCCATGGTCGCCCCGACAATGAACCACCAGGCGAAGACTCGCGCGGTATGGATGACGGGAGATTCCTTCACAACTCCACTCGGCGATCAAAACTTCGGTATTGAATGGCCTCGGCCAGATGGGCCGGCCCGATACTATCAGACTCGGCCAAGTCGGCAATAGTGCGCGCCACTCGAAGAATGCGTCCGTGCGCGCGAGCCGAAAACCCCAACCGGGTCATAGCCTGTTCCAGCAACTCGCGGCCTTGATTATCCAATGCACAATACTGCTTCAAGTGGCGCGGTTTCAATTGTGCATTGGTGTACATGCCATCGCGACCATACCGTTCCACCTGGCGCGCCCGTGCGGCCACCACTCTCGTGCGGATGACGGCGGACGAATCGGTCCTGGCCCCATCGTCGCCCAACGTCCGAATCGGCACGGCCGGCACTTCGATTTGCAGATCCAGGCGGTCCAACAGCGGGCCGGACAGACGCCCCCGGTACCGGCGCACCTGTGCGGCGCTGCAGACACAGTCCTTGGTACGGTCGCCATAATACCCGCAGGGACAGGGGTTCATCGCGGCTACGAACATGAATCGGGCAGGAAACCGCAGTGAGCCACTGGCACGCGTCACGGTCACATGGCCGTCCTCAAGTGGTTGTCTCAACCCGTCGAGTGTCGCCCGGCCAAACTCACCGGCCTCATCCAAAAACAGCACCCCATTGTGGGCAAGCGAGACTTCCCCAGGTCGTGGCATCGTCCCGCCACCGATGAGACCTGCCTCGGAAATACTATGGTGCGGAGCTCGAAACGGACGGCGGCGCATGAGCGGCTGCTCTCTCGACAGCTGCCCGACCACGCTATGAATACGACTGGTCTCCAGGGCTTCCTCCTGCGCCAATAGGGGCAAGATCCCGGGCAGGCGGCGAGCCAGCATCGTCTTGCCGGCTCCCGGCGGACCCATCATGAGTAAATTATGCCCTCCCGCGGCTGCCACCTCGAGTGCCCGTTTCGCGTGCGCCTGCCCCAGTACGTCGGCAAAGTCTTCGTCTTCGCGGCGCCCGATGGAGGTGGAATCGTCCTGCAACACCACCAGCGGAGCGATGGTTTGGGCGCCGCGAAGGAATTCTACCGCCTGTGGCAGCGTATGAATCGGGAACACTTCCGTGCCCTCGACCAGGGCGGCTTCCTCAGCGTTCTCGGCCGACACCAGCACGCGATGACGACGGCGACAGGCGATTCCGATCGAGAGCGCGCCTGGAATGGGCTTCAGTCGACCATCCAACGAGAGTTCTCCCACAAACACATACCCCGTCACCGCTTCAGACGGAATGATGTCTTCTGCCGTCAGAATGCCCAGCGCGATAGCCAAATCGAGTCCGGCACCTTCCTTCTTGATGTTTGCCGGCGCCAGGTTGACCGTGACTTTTTTCACTGGAAAGTGGAAACCGCTGTTCTTGAGCGCGGCACGAACCCGATCACGACTCTCCCGCACCGTGGCATCCGGAAGGCCGACGATCGAGAACTGAGGAAGGCCGGAGGAGATATCGACTTCCACATCCACCAGGTGCGCGTCGACTCCCACAATCGCTGCACTCAAGACATTGGCCAGCACGGTGTCCCCACGACGTCGTCGCTCAGATCGAGAATCAACGAACCATGAACCAGTCGCAAATCGGCTCCAGTGGCTGGATTATAGGCAATCGGTCGGGACGAATTCAATCGCCACCTCCCCGCCTCTCTCAGACCTCCTCATGTGCGGTAGCGTGCCCTATGGCTGTTCTGTATAATGCCCGCCATGGCAACAGCACGTGATGCTCGGCGCGGTCCCCTGTCGCTCTCCAGAATGGTTGGGGCTCCGGGCGCCATTCGGGGGAAGCCTGGCCGGTGGGCACCACGACAGCGCCTATACCTGGCCGGGCTGGCTCTTCTGGCCATCTTCTTCCCTGACATGGCTCTGAGTCGGATATGGAACGCAGACCCGATCGCCGTGACACAGACGGCCGCCCAGCCGGCGCGAACCGCCTCGGTGTATATCGGGTCCGTCATGGCGCTGCTCGCAACGTTTGAAGACGCCGGGATTCTGCCGCCGGAGGGCACACCTCAAGCCAACGGCATCATCAAAGCCGTCATTCAATTTCAGTCCGCCTTCTTAAAGAGCAACCATCCGGCGATCCGGCAGTTTTTTACGGACGCGCATCGCGTCACGCTCGGCCCTCGTGCCGAGGAGGTCGAAGCCTCCTTTCGACAGAACGGCTGGTCGGCGGATACCTTCGATGCGGTGATTGTGGCCGGACAAACCGACCAGGCCTGGAATGCCGAGGGGCTCAGCGAAGGATTCCGGGAGTTCAATATCGGCAAGCAGGACTTCGACATCCTTGCCCAGTTGTATCAACAGAGCACCACCGCATTGTCCACCCAGGGCAAAACCTTCCAGGAGGTCTATGCTCAGCGTCGCCGGGAAATGCCCGGCGCCAAATCGGAGTGACCGTCCCCTAGCAGCGGGCGTCGACGAGATCGAGCGTCTGCAGATCACGACTTGTAGTCCAAGGAGGCATCATGGCAACGAAAGCGTACATTCTCATCAAGGTCAAGGCAGGCAAGGGCAAGTCGGTGCTTACCGCCCTCAAGAGCATTGTCGGCGTGGAACAGATTCACGCCTGCTTTGGCCAACCTGACATTTTCGTCTTTATCAATGTGGCGGATGAACGGGCCTTGTCGGATGTCGTGATCACGCGAATTCACGCCATCGAAGGGGTAGAAGAAACCGACACGCATATCGTTGCAGAAACCTAGTTCACAGACATTCGACCGACACGACCTGTCCACCCTGCCGGGCGGAGGCATAACAGGCTTCGGCGATTTCAACCGCGCGCTTGCCGTCTTCGATGCTCACCGGAGGCGGCAGGCCGTCGCGTATCGATCGCACGAAGGCGCGTAGCGTGAGGAGCACGGTGGGCTCCGCGGCGCTCGGCCAAACCCCGGCACCGGGCCGAGCAGAGACCTGGATCACCTGTTGCGCGCACCAGTCCGCCGACAACTGGCCTTCGGTTCCGATCAACTCGACTCGGCCGATCCGTCCAGACGATACCCGCGACACATCCAACAGGCATACCAACCCGCGTCTGGTGGTTAGGCGGCCCACGATCCGGCGTTCCGCCCCCCCCTCCGGAGGAACCACATCCATCTCGCAGGACACCGTGTGAATGTCGTCTCCCGTCACGCGGCGAGCTAAATCCAAGAGGTGAATCCCGGTCTCGAGCAAACAGCCTCGTCCGCCGAAACCACGGCCGTCCTCCGGGAGCCCATGCGGCTCCATTCGACTGACCAGGCTGAGATACTGGAGGACGCCGATCTGGGCCTGTCGCTCACATAGCGCAACCACCGCGGCATCAAACCGCAGGGTTTGCGCGGTCATCATGGTTTGCCGGCTCCCCTGCGCCGCACGGGCGATGGCACGGGCATCCTCCGCCGTCGTTGCCAGCGGCTTCTCCACTAATAGGGCTTTCTTCGCCTCCGCAACGGCCAGACAGATCTCCCGATTCAGCGCCGGGGGCGTCACCACCACCACAGCCTCTACCTGAGGGTCGGCAATCAACTCATGGTAGTCTGAGTAACATGGCACGGTCGGAGCGGATGCAAGCCCATTTCCTTCTGTCGTCCGACGGCGGCTGACTGCCACCAGGCGAACGTCAGGAAGGTCATGCAGCAGATGTTTGGCGTACCGGCTGCCGTGGCGCCCAAGTCCGATCAGTCCGATTCCAAGAGGTGTGCAAGGTTCGTGAGACATCGTTGTCGCGCACTCTACCGACCCGACCGCGGCTGGTCAATGGCTCGATCCGTCAGCCGCCGTCTCGATTGACAACGCCCAAATACGCTCCCTATAGTACCGAACGAATACGACGGACACAGACGCTAATCGAGAAAGGACCCCATCGCCCATGACTACTCAGGCAGCACCCTTTGCACTCGATCAGATCGGAACCGGTACGGCTCGCTTTCCGAGTGGGATGGCGATCCCCACCGCGACGGATGCGATGGTGGACCCCTACATCCGCACGCGCGTGAGCAAAGACGTGCAGGTCGAATGTATTCAGTTCTGGCCGCAAGACAAAATTGCTTACCCCGGCATCGTGTTGTTGCACGACTGGTGGGGCATGAATTCTCAGATCACGGACCTTGGCGCCAGGTTGGCCTGCGAAGGGTACGGGGTGATCATTCCGAAGTTGTACGGGCGGCTCGGCGGCATGGTCACCGCCAACGCCGAGGTCGCGGAGGCGCTGCTGGCCAAGTGCAACGACCAACTCTTGCTTCAGGACATCAACACTTGTTGTGAATATCTCAACACCACAGAGCATACCAAACGCAATATCCACGGTGTCGTCGGTTTCGGCATGGGCGCCTCCCTGGCGATCCGGTTTGCCTGTCAACGCAAGCGCCTGCGGGCAGCCGTCGCCTATTACGGAAAAGTGACGGCTCCAGACAATCTGAACAGCATGATGAGCCCCTTGCTGTATCATCAAGCCGAACAGGACACCTGGGCCACGCAGCAGGATGTCGATCATCTCCAGGCTGCCGCGAGCCAGGGAAAACGCATTGAGATTAAGACCTATCCAGGCACCGCGCACGCATTCTGTGATGAGACTCGTCCAACCGGCTATCATGCGGAGGCAGCTACCCAAGCCTGGGACGCCACCGTGGCATTTCTCAAAACGTCCTTTCAAGGGACATAACGGACATCGATGGGTGAGGCGGCCGGCGACGGCGAGCGGGAGATGTCCGCAAGCCGAAGGTCCTGGTCTCCTGCTCACGTGTGGTCAACTGAGGGAAAGTCACCTCCCCCATGCTGAATCATCCAGTTCGTCGGTTGCTCATTGCCTGTTGTGTCGCCACCAGTCTAGCCGCAGGGATTGCGGCCGGGGCCGACGAGCCTCCGCCTCAAGTCCAACCGACTCTTGCCGATCGCCTACCCGCGTTTCAGGACCTGGTGCGGGTCACTGCCGCCCCACTGGCGGCCCTCCCGACCCAGGGCGACCCGCTGAGCCTGTTTAAGGCCGTGATCGGTCCACAGCTGGGCTTGCAGGACGTAGCCTTGACGCTCGGAGCCAAAGGTCTCACGGCGGCCATGAGCCAAGAGCTCATGATTTCCGATCTCACGCGGTCGGCGAAGGAACTCGTGCGCGGGCTTGCGGCATTGCAACTGACACAGGCCGCCAGAGACCTCGGCACGTCCGCCGGAACCGAGCAACGGGATGGAGTACAACGACAGATTGATGCGCAGAGGGCCTGGCTGACCGAAGGCACGGCGCTCGAGCCAGCCTTGCACCAGCTGCTGCTCGGTATCAAAGACTCGCCGCCGCAGGATATGACCGTGTCCATCAATGGAGCGATCGCCCATATCGAAACATGGGCGATGGACACCGTGCATCGAGAGTGGTTCCGTCTCTACAATTGGAAAGATCAGGTTCGGCAGCAGCGCGGACTCGCCCGATTGTGCGGCACGTGGCAATGGTCCATACACAACCATCAGAATCATCGCGAAGAAAAGACATCCGTGATCTTCGCCCCGCCGGGAACCGTTGCGTCGATCAGCCCTGCGGAAATCACCGTGCTTGGCGACAGCGTGTACTTGCGGTGGGAAACGCGAGCGGGTGTGCAGGAGGACAGCCTGTTATTTTCGGCGGAAGGCCAACGATTGGAAGGGACTTTTGTAAATACGGCCGGGGGATGGGGCTCGATCACCGGCAAGCGCACCGCGACCTGCTTCAAAAACGGAGGCGGACAACCGGCTCCGGCTCAGCGCCGCCATCACTGAGTGCGCCACGCGGTCCAAGCGACGCACATCCATCCCGCGATGAACGACACACCGCCCAAGGGGGTGAGCGCGCCCAACCACTTGATTCCCGCCAGCGCCACGAGATACAAGCTCCCGCTGAAAAGGAGAATCCCGATGCAAAACAACCAGCCGGCCTTGGTTGCCAGAGGGTGGTCGGTTTCACGTGCCAGCCAGGCTACGACAAACAGGCCGAGAGCATGGTACATTTGGTACCGCGCCGCTGTCTCATAGACGGCGAGCATAGGGGGATCCAGAATTGATTTGAGCGCATGGGCTCCGAAGGCGCCGGCCGCCACGGAGGTCGCAGCGAATAAGGCACCGAGGAATGCAAATCGGAACGAGCAGATCGAACAGGCCATACGGTCCTCCTGAGCAAGCACCGCCTCGACAGGAGCACGGGGCGCGATTCTAACACGACTGTCGCTGGAAAATGGGCAATCCAATCCCGCTTGAATGTCCTCGTTGCTTGATGGCGAATCCTGACGCCGTTCAGTACTGCGAGTGCGGGTACGACTTTACGCCCCACTTCCAGGGGTTTCCGTCCAAACCCGCCTCGGACGCCACAGTCCGCAAACGCCTGTTCCCGGACGAAATGGGGCGGGGCAGTTTTCTGCTCGGTATTCTGCTGATTTGGCTGGCGCTCTCTGTCGGCGAGCTCTATCGCATACGCATCGAACTGCCTCGCCGCCCGAAGCTGGAATTGGGGCTCAGCAGCCTGATGGTCGGTTTGACCGATCTGGCCGCCGCCCTCGTCGTCGGAGCGATCGGCTGGGCTTGTGTGTGGATCGTATTGGCGGCTCAGAGCAAGCGCGATGGCAGTCTCTGCCCGAAGCGCACTACATTTGTCGTCACCTTAGTGGCCGCCGGTGTGCTCTTCGTGACTCGAACCATCGACACAAGCGTGCTCGTGCAGCACGTGATGCAGATTCTGTTCGTCCTGGCCGTCGCCATCGCCTCGTATTACGCAGGATGTCGGAACTGGTTCGGGAAATGGTAATCCCTGCAACGGTGCCTGTTCTCAATGACGGATGGATAACGCAAGCAAGCGCGGCGAGTGGAGAACCGCCCATGAAGCAGGGAGAGGAAGCGACCCCATCGGCAGCGACGGCGTTACGTTCTGCAGAAGTAGAGATAGAAATCGGCGAATTCCTCAGCCGGAATGCCCAAATGCACCCGCCTCGTGGCCTTTCCGCACAACAGGGACCATTCTGCGGCCATCTTCGCCAGTTGGTCTTCGTTCACGCCATGCGTGCTCCACAGATTGATCGAGGCGGAAGTCAGGACCACGGTTACCGTGTGCAGTGATGGCCCATAGCTGAATTTGAATTCGTAGCCCCCTCGAAACAACAGAATCACACCTTCTCGGGATCGAAAGCCTCGATGCCCACACGTTGCGCAGACCAATGAGTCCAACCCGGTCCGCGAATCGTAGCCGGAGGCCTCATTGTTCAGCGAACCGTCACATTTGTGGATCGGGCAGCGCAGCGTGGAGGGAACACCGGATGTAATCGGTCCAGACGTCGGATCCGCCGCCCCTGAAGAATCAGCTTGCTGCACGGTGACCTCTGCGGAGCGTGGTACCATCCTTGAATCTCCCTCCATAAGGGCGCGTCGGAAGTACGATGCCCCGTCCAACTATGGCAAGTATATCAGACGTCGGAATAGGCTCCGAATGTAGGAAGAAGCTGGGAATTGTGCTTAGGTCATGGTGCCCAGGACCGGACGGCCCATCGGCGCACTGCGCCATGCTAAAACATTGAGCTAACATAGAAATCATTCTGATATCGGTCGTGTCGTACAAACAGGATGGCCATCTGGCTGAAAACTGGATCTGCTCCACCGGAACAATCGGTTCGAGAAAATGGATCCGCACGGCGGAGTGACCTTTGGCGCATCTGCGCCGATACCAAGATTCGGCCAAACAGCGCTCGGCGACAGGCCCGTGTACCATGCGTCGAGAACGTGCGCTGCCTCAGGCTAGTAGTGCCTCGTGACATCGGGGGTCATGGCGTCGGTCGAATCGTATCCCCCGATCATGCGCGAATGACTTCGGCCGGTTGTGGTACCCCGGACGTATCGAGAGCATAGGCGTATGCCTCTTTCATTTGGATATTCCCGCTGTCCGTATAGACGAACAATCGTTTCCCATCGGTGCGGGTCTTCACCAGGCCATAGGCCGTGCGGCTGAATCCGAAGAACGGACCGCGTTTCTTGGCGACCTTCTCTTCCGCGAGGCGGGATAGTCCCTCCGTCTCGAAGAACGCGACCAACTCGGTTGCAAAAATAAGTGGTTCAGGGACTCGCGACCATTTTCCTAACGCTCCCATCAAGGTCGCCCGCGGATGAATGTACTCTTTTCGCGCGCTTTCGTCTCCGCTTGACACCACGCTCACGATCGGAGACACGGCCTGAATGAATGCACCGGAGAAATCCGCTGAACCATGATGCGGGACCTTGAAGACCTCCGACCTCAGGTTCAGGTTGCCCCGGTTGTGCTCCCGTGCGAGAAACCGACTGGCTTCATCATTGAGATCGCCCGAAAACAAGAAGCTGAACCCTCCATAGACCAGCCGCAAGACAATCGAATGGCCGTTGATGGTGTGAGACGCGGAATGGCCTGTGAAGCCGTCCTCGCTGACGTTCAGCGACTCATGACCGATTCTCGGTCCGTTGGGCGGTTCACCGAGGAACGTCAGCGCCGGTTGTCCGCCCACTGTAGCGGTCATGGGCCCCAGTACGTCGATTCGCAGGTCGCCTGCATTGAAAAACTCGAAGGCCTGATTGTCGCCGATCTGGAGACGCCGGAAGCCCACTTCGCGTCGGCTGTTGTAGGTGGAGAGCGTCTTCTTCCAGTTTCGAAACGGCACGTTCATCTCGGAATCAGCCACGGTGAGGAGATTCTCTTCCAGCCGTGTGAGAAAGAGTTGTCCGTCGACCGTCTTGGTCGGTCCCAGCAGTTTCGTCTCTGGAACCGCTTTGTTATTCATCGTGGTCGGGCGTTTGACGATTCCGTTGTGATAGACGCGCTTCGGTTGCATGAACAGGCGTTTGCGCTTCACCTGGTTCGTTTCCGACTTCAGAATCTCGCTGAGGCCGGCGAAATGGTCGGCATCTCCGTGTGTGACGATGATGCAGTCTATGTCCTTTGGGCTTTCGGCGGTGGTGCCGCGAAAACGTCCGGCCAGGTACCGTGCGAACATCTGATTGTCGCCCCCATCAACCAGAATAATCTTCCCGTCAGGCGATTCGATCACCGTGCCGTCGCCCTGTTGCACATCGACGAAATTGACCTTCAGGACCTGATTCTCTATGAGGGGTCTAACCAGATTGGCGGTCTTGAGGCGAGACGATTTGTTCGGTTCGATGTAGCCGGTGACCGATTCGGGGAGGATACTGCCGTCCGGTTTCTCGCGGAAGACGGTGATTCCGACTTCAAGGTGTGTCGCGGTCCCTTTCAAGACCGTCACTTCGTCCCCCCAGGCAATGGTCCGGATGAGTTTCTTCCGCCCTTTTTGTCCCCACACATCCGCCAGATCGACGTTGAGAATTCCCGTCTCACCCATAGGGCCCCCTCTCCAATCGGCTGCGGTACCAGTTGGCTCAAGGTTGGTTGGTCCGGCCGCCCGAAGAATACTCTCTTCCTCCGCCGGCAACAATCCCGGTGATCGTCATGCCTGCAGTCGAAGTGGCGCGTATCTTTTGCACGCCATTCCTGTGGACTGTTGCCGGATCTCTTTCAGCAGATGAACGTCCGGACCCCTTGCCGCTGAAACCTACTCCCTGTTAAATTCATCTCCATGACTATGCAATTTCAGAAAAAAGATCCGCGTGCCACGATCTTCACCAAGTTTGGGGAGATCAGGATTCGTTTTTACCCGGACGACGCCCCACGTCACGTAGAGAATTTCATCAACTTGGCGAAAATGGGCTTCTACGACGACACCACGTTTCACCGTGTGGTGCCCGGCTTCATCATCCAGGGCGGCGACCCGCTCAGTAAGACGCCCGACCGGATGCTGCACGGCACCGGCGGGCCGGGGTTTTTTCTCAACCCCGAGCCCAACGACCGTCCTCATATACGCGGGGCCATTTCCATGGCCAAAATGCCTCGCGACGGCAGCAGTACCCGCGATTTCAACGATAACGGATCGCAGTTCTTCATCTCCCTCCAGGATAACGGCGGACTGGATCGTCGGTATTCGATCTTCGGGGAAATCATCCGCGGGATTGAAATCATCGACATGATCGCGAAGCTCCCCTGCGATGAACGCGACAATCCGCTTGAAGCCATTCGCATGAAGGTGACGGTGAAGGAATAGAGTCGTGTGGAACAATACCCGGCTGGTCTCCCGCTCCCGGGGCGCGCGCCCTCAAAAAGACCTCGCTCGACGGCCGCAATGGGACCAGCACGGGTGCCATTTCGCGTGAGCGAGACAGGCGCGAGCCTGGAGCTGCTCAAGATACCCTGCCCCGGTTTCCATCGGTTGTTTCTATTCCTTCACTCTCCACGTGGTTCATCCTTCCCATATTCGAAACTGGGCATAAAAATCTTTGGCTGGTAGTTTCGATTGATCCGGTTCAGTCATCCGGGCAATCGTACACTGGATGAAGGAGAAAGTCTGTGGCGCCGTTGCGATTCATACGTCTCATGAGCGTCGTTCTCGTTGCTACCGTGCTTCCGGGATGCGCCTCGGAACGCACTCGATTGTTGAAGGAAGAGTATCCGTCTTATCCTGATGGCGTGCGATGGGCCATCGATCGTGGGAATATCATTCGCGGAATGAACCAGGATCAGGTCTATCTCGCACTCGGGTCTCCGGTATGTAAGAAGGACGTACCGAATGGAGGCCGGCCGATCACAGTCTGGCTCTACCCGCCTATCGGTCGGGATGCCTGCATGACGAGCGCGTTTCGCGTGTACTTCGAAGACGGAGTTGTCACCACCTGGGACCGCTTCACCACACCCACCCGATATACCGATCCAGCTGGCGGCATGCCGGCCTATTAGCGGCTGTCAGCGGCTGCACAACTTCTTGCACAGGTTACTTAAACAGGTCATCCAGCGAGGTATCAGTCGAGGAAAGCACCGAAGGCGTACTCTGTTGGGTACGTTGAGGATTTTGATGATCCGAGAACGAAGGTAGGGAGATTGTTCACCGTCCTGCCTAGAAGAAGGCCATGCTGGCATAGGTGACTGTCGAATTATACTGATCCGTGATGCCGCGATCGTACCGTAATACCTGCCCCGTTTCGGCTTGAATCAGGCGCAGTAGCGAGTAGATGGGTGAGAAGCCGGAGATGCGGCGCTGATCGTTTTCCTTCTGGATGAACTGTGCGAACTCTTCCGGGTCGCGGTTCTCGACATGTTTGAGCATCTCAAGGTCGATCTGCATGCAGCGGTGGAAGGAAAAATCCGTCGGCGGTGCCGAGTCGCCGTACCGCATGCCGATATGGGCCAGTTCCGCTCCCACCACCACGCAGTAGCTCTTGCCGGTGGCTGCCAAGGCGTCCTTCAAGATCTGAAGAAACGTCTCGACCTGCTCCCGTACTTGCGGATCGCGCAGGCTGTCCGCTGAAAACGACGTGAGGATCGGAACAATTGTAAACGGCCGGTTTTTGCCGAGACTTTCTTGCAAGAACGGCAGCTGAAATTCCAATGCATGTTCATTGTGATGTGCCAATTCGTCGGTGAAAGCTGAAGGAATCTGCTCGCGCAGGCGATCGGTCACAGCCCGTTCGACCTTGACGAGCCCCAATGGAGTCTCGAAATCCTTATCCGTCATCGCCACGAGTTGTTCGAGCCCTGAGTAGGCGGTGCCGATGAGCACGTACAGATCCGGCTGCTGGGCTTCTTGCAGCTCTTTATAGGCCCAGGCATAGAGCGGTCCGGCATGTTTGAGTTCGAAAGTCGGCGCGACGAGCGCCTTGATGGGTTTGCCCGCATGTTCGGACGCTTTGATCTCCGGCCCTTCCTTGGAGGTGAAAAAGCCGTTGATCTGGGCGCGAAGCTTGGCGGCGTCCGCCTCGTAACTGCGACCGGCAAACTGCGGCAAGCGGCTGGGTGCTTGCCGGTACGCGGCCAACGCCTGCTGCTTGGCCTGCTCGGTGCGCGGTCCTTCCAGAAACAATTTGGTATTCAGATCCGTCAGCAACTGCTCGACCTTGTTCGGCATGAGGAACTCGCCGAACCGCTTCAGGTAAATTGCGCCGATGTCTTGAACGCTATGCTCTCCGTCGAGGTGCTGCACGATGAAGAAATAGTTTAACGGCAGGACCAGTCGTTCCTTGCTCAACCCGGTCGGGTCCCAGAGCACGATGTACTGCTCCTCCCCTTCCTTGATCGGCGAGAATTGAAGGTTGCGCAATAGCGGATACTGCGCGGGATCTTTAGCGGTGATGGTCGGTGTTGATTCCATAATGAGCGGCATTGTAGCGGAGCATACTTCTCAGGTGCAACTGGAGGTCGGGATGTTGAAAAAGTCGCCCCGCTTCGTTCTCGCGTCATTCAGAACCTCAACGTACCGCAGAGGGTACGCCTCAGCTCTTCATTCGCTGCGGCCTTGCCGGACGACTTTTTGAACATCCCGGAGCAATTGCCACAAACGGTTTTCAGTCCAGCGCTCTGTGCTGGACTAGCGTTCGGGCGGTAGCGCGCGCCCGCGCCGGCTTAACCAAATCAGGGTGCCGACGGTCAGCAAAGAGAGCCAGAGTGTAGGGCGTCCATAGGACGCATCGGAAAACTCGATGAGGTCCGTCAGCCTGCCGATCAAGAGCGACATGCGGGCCATGACGGTGTACCCGAAGGCGGCTCCGAACGAGATCATGAGAAACACGATGCCGGCTCGCGCGACCATCTTTCCTGGCCCGGAATGTTCCACCGAGAA
>CABVRW010000032.1:4449-39159 GCA_902500785.1 uncultured Nitrospira sp. | reverse complement strand
TGGCCATACATTCCGGCGGCAGAAATACCGATGCCTTGTTGCCCCCGGCTCATCCGCATGCGATGAAATTTCGAGCCGTACAGCAATTTCGCAAACACCCGTGGAATCTGCTGACGCACAATGCCCGGTCCGTTATCGGTCACCGTGATCCGGAAGCGCGTGGCCTGACTCGGCGCAACGGGCGCCTGCCCGTTCGTGACTGTTTCAAGCCTCACCGTCACATCAGGCAGAATGCCTGCCTCTTCGCACGCATCCAGCGAGTTATCCACGGCTTCTTTCACGCAGGTCAGCAACGCCTTTCTGGGATTGTCGAACCCCAGGAGATGCCGATTCTTCGTGAAGAATTCGGAGACGGAAATTTCCCGTTGCCGTGCTCCCATTTCGACAGCCGTGACCGCAGACGTGGATTTCTCGATGAGCGACGGTTTTTTTCGTGATGCGCCCGACTCGGAGACTGTGGATTCGGATGGGGACGGAGGCACGGGGGACTCATGATGCCGCGATGATGTCTTGGTGGCCATTCAACCTCTCACGCAAGCAAATTCGTACCGGAACGGATCAACAGGATGCACACTGAACGATACGTACACTCATCGTCGTTTACAGGGAACGGGAAGGAGAGTCAAGCCTTGAGCGCATTCTCGGCGTCATCTACTGCCGGAGACACAGGCCTCGCGCCTGCCGTGCGAAGCCGATGTGGTCCAATGGGAAAGGAAAGAATCGACGGGACGAGGGTCTGAAGGAAGTTTGGGTGGGAGGAGGACGCACCTACCGAGGAGAGGTAGATACGGCGGAGATCTCGGGAGGATTTCAGGCTTCCCAGTACAAGCTGGGCATGCACACCATCCTCAACACTCAATCCCCTTTTAGTACATATTCCCTCGGGGCGTTATCTCCCCCCACTTGATTACGATAGGCCCCCTCACGCCGGTGAGTCAAGAGTGCGGAGGCACCGACCGAGATATTCGCCGCCAGGGGACAGAATAGTGGTCCACCCAGGGATTCTTCTAGTTCTTATTGTGCGTCTTCTGATGCAACCTCAAGCATACATTACCGCGCACATCTCCGCGCCCGTACCCATCGGAGGTGTCCGCACAATCGGGAAGGAAGGGCGAGCCCTAAATAGATCGTTGTCCTTTCCTTCCCGATCATTGTCCTCAAATGAACTGGAGACTCGACTATGCCTATTTTGCTGTGGTTACTCGGCGCACCGTTAAGTCTCGTGCTGGTCTTGTGGCTATTCGGAGTCATTGGATTCTGAGGAAACTTTTCAACGGACGACCGCGCAGCTCACTGCAGGCCTGGAGATAGGACCCAGGCCTGCAGCAGAGGATGCTCTCTCGCTTCCTTCCGCTTAGAGAGGGGAGGCCAGCGCCTTCTCCCGCGCCCAATGGCGATGCGGTTCAATGGCTTTGATGAACCGTGCCGCGACCTGCTTGGCGGAAGCGTCTCGCGCCACGACCAGTCCTTCGTCTTGCTGAAAGTCTCCGCTCTTCTCGTTTGAGTTGGGCATGCCCGGCGCTGTGATCGCGTGTTGGACGACATCGACGCCCGCGGCAACGGCGGCGATGGCCTTGCAATGCAAGTAGGCTTCCTGCACGAACATCTGCGCCTTGGGTGTTCGCAGAAGCGTGTTGACGCTCTGCTCGCCGCCCGGTATGTAGACGGCGTCAAACAGGACCGATCCCGTGGTCAGCAGGCTGAAGTCGATCTTCACCTCGCGGCCTTGAGCCGTCTTCAGGCTGCCCGATCTCGGCGCTACCAACATCGCTTGAGCCCCTGCCGCCTTCAGCGCCGTCTGCATTGTCGACAGGGCATCACCATCGACCCCGTCGGCGGCGAGTACCGCGATCTTCCTGGTCCGAATTCCTTCTTTCGGTGCCAGCACCATGCTCAATGCCGACGATTTTTCACTCGTCGCCGCGGCACGCTTTGGCTGATAGTCTCTCGGATCGCCATCCGCGGGAATGCTCAGATTCAGGGTTCCTTCGAGCTTCATCACCGGCAGTCCTAGTCCAGCGGCAACACGTGTCGCGAGGGTCTTGTCGACATGCGCGAGCAGACCGACCATGCGTTCCCGGATGGCAGGCCTGTCCACCTTCCCAAGCTCAAACTGCAATGCCTGGACCATGTGTTCCTGCTCGGGGGCGGACTGACTTCGATAGAACAGAGCCGCCTGGCTGAAGTGATCGAAGAAACTCTTGCTCCGTTCCCGGACTTTCGAGCCGATCAGCTTTTCCGCATAACTAAGAAAGCCGCCCATATCCGCCTTAGCCTGCATCGGGCATCCACCCCCTACCGAGTTCGGGTGATAACTCGACTCCCCGACATTGATGGTCTGCCGCATATGACCGTCCCGTTGATTGTTGTGCAGCGGCGCGACAGGGCGATTGATGGGAATCTCATGGAAGTTCGGCCCTCCCAAGCGGATGAGCTGGGTATCCGTGTAGGAAAAGAGCCGCCCCTGTAACAAAGGATCGTTGGTGAAATCGATGCCCGGCACGAGATGCCCCGGATGGAAGGCAACCTGCTCGGTTTCCGCGAAAAAATTGTCCGGATTCCGATCGAGCGTCATTTTTCCGATGCGCATCACGGGGACCACTTCCTCCGGAATGAGCTTGGTCGGGTCGAGGAGATCGAATTCGAACTTCTGTTCGTCCTTCTCTTCCACCACCTGGACCCCAAGCTCCCACTCGGGATAGTTTCCGGCTTCAATCGCCTCCCACAGGTCGCGGCGGAGGAAATCGGGATCCAATCCTGAAATCTTCTGTGCCTCGTCCCAGAGCACCGAATGGACGCCCAGGAGGGGTTTCCAGTGAAACTTGACGAATCGGCCGACGCCCTGGTCGTTCACGAACCGAAAGGTATGGACGCCGAACCCTTCCATCATACGGAAGCTCCGAGGGATGGCGCGATCGGACATGACCCACATGATCATGTGCATCGATTCCGGCATCAGTGAAATAAAATCCCAGAACGTGTCATGGGCCGACGCCGCCTGAGGGATCTCATTGTGCGGCTCCGGCTTTACCGCATGGATAAGGTCGGGGAATTTCACGGCATCCTGAATGAAAAAGACGGGCATGTTGTTGCCCACTAGATCGTAATTCCCTTCCTCCGTGTAGAACTTTACCGCGAACCCCCGCACATCCCGGGCCAAGTCGGTGGAACCGCGCGAGCCGGCCACCGTGGAGAACCGCACAAAGACCGGCGTCCGGGCCGAAGGGTCTTGAAGAAATTTGGCCCTGGTCAAGTGAGCCATCGGTTTATAGACTTGAAAATATCCATGGGCGGCCGACCCCCTCGCATGGACCACCCGTTCCGGGATGCGTTCGTGATCGAAGTGGGTGATTTTTTCACGGAGAATAAAATCTTCCAGCAGCGAGGGCCCACGCGCCCCGGCCTTCAAGCTATTCTGGTCGTCGTTGATGCGGAGCCCCTGATTCGTGGTCAAGTGCTGGTCATGGGACTCTTCCTTGGCCTGTTCGAGTTCGCGAAGCTTCTTATTGGTTGGTTTCGATCGTTCCTTGGGCATGGCAATCCTTCTGGGAAGTCGGTCAACGCTTCCTGCCTAACGAGTGGATTTTTTTGGTGATCGTGATCGGGAGGAGGAGCGGGCACCGGCCTTGCCACGCCCGGAAGCTTTCATCATCAGCTGCTCTTTTCGCTTCATGACTTGCGCTTCCAACCTCTCCCAATCGATGCTGCTGTCTTCGGCCAGGGGCAACATTTCGCCCTCTTCTTCTTCGATGTGGTGTTTAACGAGTTCGCCCAAGACGGTGAATTTGGCCTGGAACTTTTCATCGCTGGGTTTCAGTTTCTTCAACTCGGCGATCACCACGTGCACAAGATGGTGCTCTTCGACCGCCTCGTTCATGAGCGAATCCTCCCCGATCTCCTTTCGAATGGCGGGGTAGATCAACCGCTCTTCGAGGTCCGCATGGACCTCCAGCTCCTGGATAACGGTGTCGGCAATCTTTGCTTTCTCCCGTCCAGTGGCGTCCTGATACTCTTCGAAGAGTCCCTTCACCTTCCTATGGTCCTCTTTCAGCATGTCCACGACTCCCGATGCGAATCCCGCTTTCCCAGCCATGTGATCAACCCCTTTCAGTACGGTAATAAGTTGAAGAGAAGAATTGATACCTCGCAGGCTACCATGCTCCTGAATTCTCGCGAGCTCGGATAACCCCTAGTTAAATGCGAGGGAGGACTGTGGCATGCTTTGAAAAACGTCGGGAAGTGTCGGGGTAGATGGAGGAAGAGCTGATGGAAACCAGTCGATCGAGTGAATCAGATCCAGCCGCTCTCTCCCTTTGGGGCCTGCTCAAGCGGACGGCCGGTGAGTGGAGCCAAGACAAGGTTCCACGACTGGGCGCAGCCCTCGCCTACTACACCGTCTTTTCGATTGTGCCCTTGTTGGTGATCATTATAGCGATCATCGGACTGGTGTTCGGGCAGGAGGCGGCGGAGAGCTATATCCTGCAACAGCTGTCAGACCTGCTCGGCGAGCAGAGCACGGAGGCGATCAAGGACATGATCCAGCGGGCCAGTCAGCCGACCAGGGGCATCCTGGCGACGGTCATCGCACTCGTGACCCTCCTGTTCGGAGCCTCCGGGCTTTTCGGACAACTCCAGGATGCCCTCAACACGATCTGGGGCGTGGAGTCCCAAGACCGTGGCATCTGGGGCGTCATTCAAGATCGGTTTTTCTCATTCCTCGCTGTGGTCGGCACAAGCTTCATGCTGTTGGTATCGCTCGTCCTCAGCGCAGGCCTCGCGGCCTTTGGAAAGTGGTTCGGCGGGTGGCTGCCCGCACCTGAGATGGTGCTTCAAAGCCTGAACTTTGTCCTCTCCCTCGCGGTCATCACCGGACTCTTCGCCATGATGTTCAAGGTCCTGCCCGATGTGCGGATCGACTGGACGGACGTCTGGATCGGAGCTGCGCTGACTGCGTTTCTGTTCACCATGGGAAAATTCGCCATCGGACTCTATCTCGGGAAGAGCGATGTGGGATCGGCCTACGGCGCAGCCGGTTCCTTGGTGATCCTCTTGGTCTGGGTCTACTATTCGGCACAGATCTTTCTGTTCGGAGCGGAGTTCACACAGGTCTATGCACACAGCCGAGGTGTTCAGATTCACCCCACCCAGCAGGCCGCACAGATCGACCTCACCAAGGCACGCAGCCGGACTTCGGACTCAAGCCCGACACAAACCCAACAAAACATTGGCCTTCGAACAGGACGTGGGAACCAACGAGCGGGAGAAAGGATTGCTCAGGGCGGGACGTCCGGACCGACTGGAAGAGCCGTCGCACTCAAAATCGGGCGACTGGGCATCGGCTTGGCTTTGATATCCATCGTCAAGGTGCTCACTCGGCGGCCGTCAGGAGATCCACAGTAATCGCAGTTGTCGAGGGAGGTCCGCCTACGATATCAAGGAACCTCGATGTTGTCCTGCCGATGCGTGACGGTAAGGCGACGAAGCCAGGCCACCGGAACGATGACTTCTTGCCCGATAGGACAAAACACCGGCTCGGAGCTGTTGTTACTTTCGACCAGCACCCGCAACGCCGCAGCTTCGATGTCCACCTCCAGGACACCGAGATGTTCACGGAGGTCCACGACGCAGGTGCCGACCCTCGATTGACGATCAGCGGCGATGGTTTTTGCCACCACCGGCTCTTGGAGCGTGATCAAATCATTCGGTCTGAACGTCGGTTGGTCCGTCATCTCGAGGACAACCAACACCCCCGTCCCGATCACGATCACGCCCAATCCCGCGAGAATGGCGTTGGCGCGCCGAGGGTAGTGAATCCTCAGCCAGCGAACTACGGTACGAACTCCGATCACCAATACGAGGACAATAAAGACCAGAACGGCGAGGATCAACACCAGGCGAACATTCATGAAGACTCGTATATCCGGTTGATGGCCGCCACCACGCAGACGCCCTTCGACGTCCTCTGGGGGGTGAGAGTGATCGTGAGGATAAACTCCGCTCCGTCTTTTCGCAAGCCGACCAGATCACGGCGACGGCTCGACGACAGATCGTCGGGATGGACCCAAAAGATGGACGACTCGTCAGGACTCTGAGCGCGACATCGCGTCGGAATCAGGCGTTCAATGGACTCCCCCGGCAGTTCGCCTGGCTCGTATCCGAATTGCCTTTCAAAATGCGTATTCACCAGCAGAATCGTTCCTCCGGCATCGACCATGACGATGCCGTTCAGCGCAGACTCCAACACGGCACGGAGCACGTCTACACTCTCGTGCAACGCCTCCTCAGTCCGTTTCCACTCAGTGATGTCTTGCGCGAACACCAACACTCCAATCACATTCCCCTGCGTGTCGAGATATGGAACCTTGTCGGTTTGCACCCACCGCTTTTCACCTGCCCCAGTTTGGTAGGGCTCGATGATTCCGAGCTTCGGCCGCCCTGAGACCATCACCTCCAAGTCGTCCTGGTGATACCGCTCGGCTTCCTCCGGATACAATTCATCGGTCGACCGGCCCTCCACCTCGGCCACGGTCTTCTTGATGGATTCCGCCGCGCGCCGATTGATGCGCAGAATGCGATTGTGAGAGTCCTTGTACCAAACCATGGCCGGGATCAAATCCAATAGGACCTGTTGCTGGATCTGCTGTTGCAAGAGCCGCGCTTCCGATTCCTTCCGGGCCGTGATGTCCCTCACGATGCCGCAGTGAACGCGCTGACCATTCGACATCCAACTGCTGAGTGACATCTCAATCGGAAATTCCCGACCATCCTTGCGCAGACCGTGCATGGTCACAATGGTGCCCTTCAACCGTACATCCCCCGTGGTGCGGACCCGGCCCAATGCCCGTTCGTGGTCGGCTCGGTACCGTTCAGGCATGATCACGGTCAGGCACTCCCCCAGCACCTCCCAAGCCCCATACCCGAACAGTCGCTCGGCCGCGCTGTTCCAGGACAACATCCGCCCTTCTTCATCCGCGAGCACGATGGCATCAGGAGCGGTCTGCACCACTTCTCGAAACCGATCCTCGCTGGCCGTCAAGCCTGCTTGGCAGCCGCGGCTTCGATGGACAGATGCTTCACTCCCACGGCTCGCCGAATCAGCGCTTTTAATTCTTCGGCATCATAGGGTTTGGTCAAATATCCGAAGGCACCCTCGGTGAGGGAAGCATGCTTCTTCGCACTTCGACAAAGGCCGTCAGCATGATCACGGGGAGCACAGGATCAAGTTGTTTCAGGAGAGTGAGCACCGAGAGTCCGTCCATGTCAGGCAACATCAAGTCCAACAACACCGCCGACGGGGACGTGGCCTTGGTCTTGGCGAGCGCGTCGGCACCAGTGCCGGCGTCCAATACACGATAACCGACGTGCTGCAGGAGATCATGCAGCACGAGTACGATGTCGGGATCGTCGTCAACGATGAGGATCGTGGGAGGGAGAAGCTCGGTCGCGTTGGGCTCAGGCTTTGATATGGCGGTCAACGAAACCAAGAGAGTCCTCGTCCGACCGTTCCATTGCTTCGGGAGTCATTGTCTTCTTTTTGACGTCAAGAATCCAGCCGTCAGCGTGACGGCTCCTACATGGTTACGGACAAGAATGTGGCGCGAGTCCGACCGCCTACTGCTCAATACTCGACGCCTCGATGCACGGCTTTCCGCTCAGGACGCCTCATTTTTTCCGGTACACATTCAACCCGATTTTTTCCTCTCGTCCAGGAATCGTGACGTTTCCTTCCGTCGAAGCAATAATCGTGGTCTTCCCCGAAGCCGATGGACCGAACTCCTTGGATAAATCGACCTTAATGGTCAATACAGTCCCCTCGACGGTCATCTCCACATTCTTCATGACGCTCCTCTAATCCTTCAGGACAAATGTGACTTTCAGGGCCACACGATATTGCGTGATTTTGCCGTCTTCGATATCCACTTTTTGATCCTCGATCCAGGCGCTCTTCACGTTTTGCAGCGTCTTGTTCGCGCGAGCGATTCCCATATGGATCGCATCGTCGAAACTCTTCGGTGAAGCGGCAATAATTTCCGTCACTCGTGCGACAGACATGATGGACCTCCTGGTTGAGGGTGAGGACTGCTTCCAGTCAGGCATCAGGCTAGGCCGACCGCAAGGCCCTGTCAAGCCGCGAGATACGATAGGAATACGAATCGCCGCACAGGGCGGAACGGTCGTGAATCGGCTCCCATGGAGCCAGGTTATTGCAGTGCGTTCGCCTGAATGAAGAGCGCCTGCTCCAGCGTGCGAAAGAATTGCTGGTAGGGCTCCGGAGACTCGACGGCCTTGAGGTAATACTGCGCGCTGGCGCGGACCACCAATTGCGTCTCGCCGCGGGGTCGAACAGTGACCGTGAGGCGCACAAGATTGCTGCGATGATAAAACGGTCCCCAACTCCGGAACTGCCGGGTTAAGATCAGGAGCCCGTCGTCCCGATACAGGTGATAAGCAGGATCGCCCCATTGCGACGGTTCGTAATCGTCAAACTTCTTGCCGGAGACGATGCCGAGAGTTTCATCCAACACTTCGACGGCAAACCCAAGGTCCTGACAGGTGGAGACGACCGCCTGAATCGTTTTGAGGCGATCGGCAGTGTCGAAGACCCGGCTTTGGGCGGCCCGCACTTTGACCTGACTCGATTCAGACAGCCAGATCTGGTCGCGCGACTCCCACTGGTTCTCATGTCGCCACTCATACGGCGAGCAGCCGGCCGCGAACGATACAGACGCCAGCGAGACGAGTCCGGCCAGGAACGAACGACCGCTCGACCAGCGGCCTTGAAATCCAACGGGATGAACGGGGCATGGCACCGGCTAGTCCTTCACCAGAAATAACGAACGTTCCACGGCCGCGAAAAAATTCTGATACACCTTGGGGTCTTCGATCGGCTTGCTATTGTAGATGGCATTGGCGCGGACCATGGTCTTGCCGTCCTGCTGTGGACGCACAGTCACCGTCACGCCAAGGACATCGTAATAGTTCGGTTCGGCAAACCGGGCCGCCGTCACCAGGCCGAGCGGTTCATTGGCGCGCTCGATGATAAAGCCCAGATCTTGCAGGGCGGCGAGAACGCCGCGCATCGCGGCCGTGTGGTCCTTGACCTCGAATGTGCGGGTCTGCGCGCTCCTGATCTTCATCTGCGCATCAGTCGGTGCGAAAAGCTCCTGTCGTGGCTCCGGCGCGGCGCAGCCGTGCAGTATGATGCTTCCCATAGCAATCACGACCGTACCGACGACCTGTATCCAATTCATAAATCCTCGTGGCTAAATCGTATGCGGCTCCAGGAAGACCGCCTTGGAGAGCTCCGCAAAAAATTGCTGATAAATCTCAGGGTCCCGGATCATTTCCATCTTTTGCTCACCGGGGGGAATGTAATTGCGGTCTGCCTGTCCATCCCCTTTCCACACCGCTCGGTAGAAGATGATACGGACTTCCTGCCGCGAGGCTGTCTGATTCAGCGGTCGCATCACCAGACTGGCCGCGATTTTTTGATGCAGGTCGACGGGTATGACCAAGTGTCCGAGCGACAGCAGCCAGACAAAGAAGCGATTGCGATACTGGCCATACTCACGAGCACTCCGTTCTTTCGCTGCTCTCAGAAAACCGACCTCTCGGACACTTTCCTCGACTTGAAACCCGAGATCCTGGAGCGCGGCGGCCGAGGCCGACAACAATTCATGCCCGTTCTCCGTCTCAAAGAAACGAGTCTGCATGGCCCGATGAGCGCTGCTCTCCGGCGAGAGTTGAAAGAGCTCGGCCGGCTGCGTCGGCTGCACGCAGCCGCTGAGTCCGATCGGCAACACCACGAGAAGGATCATGGTCGTGAGCACGCGATGAAGCAGACGATCCTCTCGCTCAGAATTGGGTGGAGTTGTAGGCAAAGTCCCTGACCTTCTTCTCCTCGTCGTACTTGATGATAATAGTGAGCGTGCGCTGACGCTGCGAGCTGGAGCGGTCGCTGGAGTTGGTCCCTAGAATAATCAGCCCGGCGTAGGAGGAACTCGCGGTATCGACGCGATCCGTCGACACCTTGTCGTAAATCCAAACTTCTCGGCGCTTCTCGTCGGTCGTGACGATATTGGGCGAACCCAGAAGTTCCGCCACCTGCGCAGCCGACATGCCGACTTTGACCTCACCCTGTACCCGGCCGACGGTGAGCCGGTCTTCTTTGATCTCCGCTTGTGTTCCACCGCAGCCGTTTACCCCAATCAGAATGCACAACACCACCAGTACGGATCCCCATCGCTTGTGTCTCATCGTTGACATCTCCCTTCCTCGGGTGACCGGGTGAACACCCGGCCGATGGCACATCTTATCCTGCGATGATTCCCGAGGCAAAGGGGGATTTGACCGGTGTTACCTCGGCTTCCACCAGTGTCCATCCGGTGCTGGACAATTCCATGGAGACCGCTACAATGTTCTCAACGGGAGGTGTCTCGATGCCGATGCCGGATGCCATGTCGAATGACGACGTTGAGGCAGCTTGGTGGGCCTTAGTTGAGCAGGCACGTACAGGAGTACTCCTGACGCTCCGGAACGGGCATCCGTTCGGCTCTCATGTCCTCTACCTCATTGGAGACGATTGGACGCGCGTCTATCTCCACCTGAGCCGGCTGGCATTGCATACGCAGCAACTGCTGCAAGATGCCAGGGTCAGCCTGTTTATCGCCGAGTCGGATAGGCCAGGCAAAAACCCCTCTGCCCTGCAGCGTATGAATTTGCAGGGGACCGCCTCGATCCTGCCCCCGACCCATGAGTCGTATGAGTCGGTCAAACAGCGCTATCTAGAAAAGTTTCCCCAAGCACAGATGATGTTCGGCTTCGGTGACTTCGCCTTATGGGCGCTGCAGATGAGCGACGCCCACCTCGTGCTCGGATTCGGTCACGCGTACCAGTCCGGCTTAACCGCGCCGAGACAGTGGCACCATCAGAAGCCTGAAAAAAAGTCCTGACCTGCCTCATTCGCAGCACCGCACCGTCATCGACATTCCCCGGCGCCTCATACGCGTTGCCCCTCCAAAGCAGTAGCCTCTCGGCCGAAGGACCGATGGTGGTTCACGCACTCTGCGCCGTACTCTGCGCAGGGTTACGCGAGTTCGCCGAAAGGATTTCCCTCCATGCTGTTCGTCGTGTTCGTGATTGTCGGCTATATGTTGCTCTTGGTCGGGCTTGCCGTCGCCGCACCCGGCATCGGTTTCACCGGATCGCTCATTGACCTCGTACCGGGTGGCTGGCGTGATTGGGCGCACGTGCCTGCCTATGGGGTCCTGGCCTGGTTGGTCATGACGGGATTTCGCCTACGTGGCTGGCCGCTCAGCTATGCCCTCTTCGTCGGAGTCTTATCGACAGTGGTATTCGGATTGTGGACGGAGGTCGCGCAGGGCGCTGCTCCCGGACGGGAGGCCTCCCTGGACGATGTGCTGCACGATCTGTTGGGCGGCATGATGGCCGGGGCGCTGGTACTATGGCAGCACCGCGTCTCCCACAGGGTGCAACCAATTTTACTGAGTCGGAGGACGAATCAGCGAGATCTCATGAAAGGAATGTTATCGAGATGAACACTGCCCACCGCGAACGCCGAGCCAGGCGCATTTCCGTCCAATACCCGATCTATTATTCAAACGGCACATTTCAGACTATCGGCGTGACCGAAGACTTCAATCCTTCCGGCGGGCGCATACGCGGCAAAGAGCAGGTCAGTGTGGGGATGGAACTCGTGGTGATCGTCATCCAGCCCACTCCTGATATCCCCATGCTGGTTCGGCGCGGCACCGTACGGTGGTCAAAAGGCCACGACTTCGGCATCGCCCTTTCAGACGTTCCCCCGCAATCTGAATCGGAGCTCAAAGCCATGGCCAAGGTGATGCTGCCTGGCCTCTGGTCCTGCCTAAACTGAGTGGCGCGTCACCCGCTCGGACCGTTCGCGCCTATGCCTGCCGGATCACCGAACCCCTGTTCGTCCCGGTTGTGGCCTGACTCCATTCTCACTCACGCAGTCGGAATCTGTCTCGCGCTCATTTTCGTCGTGAATGATCCAATGGATGACGCGGGCCGGAAAAAAACAACTCCATCAGCACGAAGAACATCATGAGCAGTGCGCCGAGCCCGATGGCCACGGCCCAGTTTTCCCACGACATGATCGACCTCCTCTCACCCCCTGAGAGTCGGCCGGCCGATTCCCAGAGCGCTCCATTACCTGCCTGAACGGTGCAACTGCAACAGCGTTTCCAACTTCCAGACCGGAATGCTGTCCACGTCGCCTTTTCTGCTGCTGAAGGCGAGCCCGCCGACGAACAACGCAATCAGGCCCAGACAGGCCAATACTAGGGAACCACGGGCGATATCCGCGGACGCACTCGTGTGGCGCGCGACCATCGTACGTTCAACCGGCATCTCCTCTTCCAGCGCCAGCCGCTCCACCATCGCATCGGCGCGCACCGCCGCGCTCATCGCACTCGCCAATTGAGTCTGCCCGGCAGCCTTCGCCTCTCCATAATGGTCCTGCGCCTGCGTGACCTGGACGACGGAACGTCCGATTTGCTCCTGCACCATTGCCGCCATCTGATCTTCTTCCTGAATAGCCTCGACGATCGAGCGACCGAGGATCGCTTGTCTGGTTGATTCAAACTGGTCATGCATGCGCTGTCCGATTAATTCGGCTCTCCGGATCAAAGTCGCGTTGAACGCTCCGGCGTATTGTTCGGCCGAGAGCACTCCACTTGTGATTCCGCGCCGAGTCTGATTGACGACCGCCTTGCCCATGACATACTGCACACGCGCTCGGTGATCGATTTCCTGTCCGAACGCACGCAACTCCGCCAAGACCAGCGGACTCAGCAGTGTGGTCGACATCAGTTGCGACTCCCTCACCGCTCGGTTCAACTCCATCACAGCGGCTGACAAGGCCACGCCAGCCTCCCGATCCAGCAACACATCCTGAACGATGGCTTGGCCCAAGACCGGTTGGAGGTACTGCATTCCGGCGGCCGGATCGCTGCTGATCGCAACTGTCTTCAGAACGGGAGTAATTGGGGCTTGCCAGAACCCGTCCGCCGCCGTGACCAATAAGTACCCTCCGAACAAGGTGGCAACCAATCCGATGGCGGCCATGACATCAACGAGGTCATATTTTCTTCCCATGAGGCCCTCCTAGTCCTGCCTCGGATAACTCGGCGCGCGGCAAACAGGCAGGATGCCGGCGCGCTGGAATTTGATCCGCACGAAATCGCAGTCGTCTGTGCATGGGGCAAGCCTCCTCTCTCGGGACGGAATACCTGTAGGACGGATCCGTATTCTCGACCTTGCAGGGGGCCACGGCCGAGTGCAGGAACTTGACGCGGCATGTCGATGATAGAGAGTACCGAGCGGAAGCGAGAGGACAAGACTGGCTTGGTCACAGCGGCGGTCATATTCGCCACGGAGGACCATGCGACCACCTACAGAAAGGGCGGTACTCAATTGCTTGATGGATTAGTCTATGCTTCGCCTACAAAGCAGTCAATACGGCAAGAACTCAGAACGGACGCGCGCTGCAGGGCATGGGCCATCTCGCACCAGGACATACGACGATGACACACCTAAACAGGCACGACCTGCAGTACGATATCGCCTGGGGTCCCAAGTCATGCTCAACCGGGAGGTGCTCCACGCGCCACAGCGTCATGCTAATGTTCCTTGCCGTCTGGACGCTTATCGGCCCAACCTCCAAGGCCGACTCCCAGCCATCGACTATTCAACCACGCGACGACGCTAGCGACATACTCCTTCCGCTGAATGACCCCAATGCCATCTAGTCCGACGCGCGCGGAAATAGAGGCGGCACCCATCGCAAATCCGATATTTCTCCTCCGCCATTCAGTTCACCTCATGGCACCTGTCCGACTCAATCACACCGTTTGGAACTCCGACACCACCGAATCTCTTGACACCTGCACCGCTGCTGCCGCTCCACCCTCGTGGCATGGCGACGCCGTGCTCGCAAGCTCCCGCATCGTCCGGTGGGCTGAGCGGATATGCTCCCTTCAGTGGACGACCAAGTCGATAGCCCATTGCGCGATTACCCCTCCGATCAGGGTCGCATGCGTCTCACCTCAAAAGAGCACGGTTGAATCTCTTCAGGGCTTTCGTTAAGTTACGGACAATGACCATCTCCCGCGCACGCCTCATCCTGCTTGCCTGCGCGAGCGGTCTCCTCTATCCCCTCTCCTTCCCAGCCTTCGACCTTGGCCTGTTGGCCTGGTTCGCGCTGGTGCCTCTGCATATCGCAGTTGAGTACCTGCCCCCGGGCCGCGCCTTCCGTATCGGATGGCTCTCCGGCACCCTGGCCTTCACGGGCGCCATGTTCTGGGTCATCACCGCCATGAATGTCTACGGCAAGGTGCCGTTCCCGATTGCCACCCTGGTGATGTTGTTGCTCACCGTCTACCTCGGCCTCTATATGGCCATCTATGCGGGCGGACTGTCATGGATCAGGACGGCGTTTCCGACTCTGGGCTTCTTGCCGGCGCCGTTTCTTTGGGTGACATTGGAGTTGATCCGTACCTACTTCCTCTCCGGCTTGCCCTGGGCACTGTTCGGCTATTCCCAATATCAATGGCTCCCGATCATCCAGCTGGCGGACCATTTCGGGGTCTATGGGGTCTCATTCCTGCTGGTGCTGGTCAATGCCGCGCTGGCAGAAACGATTATCTGGAGCCTCAAAGCCTATCGCGGATTTCAGATTCGTTCGTTTCCCTGGCCCTCTTCAGTCGCCGCCGCAGCCGGATTCGGTGTGGCCTTGTTTTATGGCACCACCCTCTTGTCTGCCGCCCAACATGCGACCACCCGCACCCTGTCCGTAGGAATCGTGCAACCGAACGTCGAACAGGCGCAGAAATGGGATGTGGCGTTTCGCCAAGAAACCATGGCGCGCTATGACCGTCTCACCACAGAATTGGGCGAGAACCTGGATCTGATCGTTTGGCCGGAAGCCGCCACGCCCTTCGTGTTTGAAATGGAACCGCACTACCGCACCCTGCTCGGCGACATGGCTCGCCGCGCCGATGCCCCGCTACTGTTCGGCAGTCCGGCGTTGCGGCGCCACCAGGACGGACGGCCCTTTTTACTCAATAGCGCATACCTGCTCGCGACGGACGGTCAGATTCTCGGTCGCTACGATAAACAACATCTGGTTCCGTTCGGCGAGTACATTCCGTTTCACAACTCGTTGCTCTTCTTTCTCGACAAACTCGTAGAAGGGATCGGGGACTTCGAGGCCGGTCCGGGATCGACGTTGTTGATGTTCAAGCCGCAGGAGAAAAACCCTCCAATGGCCGCCGCAGCCACCATTCCTGACTTTCATGTGAAATTCGGCGTGGTCATTTGTTACGAAGTGATCTTTCCCAATCTGGTGCGGCAGTTTGCGGCCAATGGAGCGGACTTCATGGTCACGGTCACGAATGACGCCTGGTTCGGTCCATCGTCGGCCCCCTATCAGCATTTTGGAATGGTGGTCTTTCGTGCGGTGGAAAATCACGTCGCCTTCGCACGGGCGGCCAATACTGGCATCTCCGGATTCATCGACCCATACGGGCGTGTCTTGCAACAGTCAGCCATCTTCACGCAAGAAGCGCTGAGGGGATCGATTGCCGTCGGTCATCAACGAACCTTTTACTCGAAGTACGGTGATGTCTTTGCCTATGCCTGTGCTATACTCATCGCGCTTTTGTGCCTGACCGGCTATTTCTCACACGACACAGAACCCGCCGGTGGCGAACCAGCCGGGCGACCAGCCTGAGAGAGAAAGGACCGTGCCATGTTGGATGATGTCCGGACCCGTGTGCGTACCCTCGGCGACCAGTTGACTCAGCTACGGGGGCATCTTTGACCTGGCTCGGATGACCGCTGAGCTCAACGACATCGAAGTCAAAACCTCCCAGCCGGATTTCTGGAAAGATACGCAGGCGGCCACGAAGGTGAACCGACGCAAGGCGGCTCTTGATCGCGAGCTGTCCCGCTGGCGGGAAACCGAACGCAGACAGAACGACCTCGAGGCACTCCTGGAGTTGGCACAGGAGTCCGGAGATGCAGGGCTGGAGCGCGAGCTCACCGCTGAACTTGAACCATTCGAGAAAGCCGTCGCCCAATTCCGTATCGAATTGCTGCTGTCCGGCGAGTTGGACTCGAGCAATGCGATCTTCGCGATCCATCCCGGAGCCGGGGGCACCGAGTCGCAAGATTGGGCGCAAATGCTGCTGCGAATGTATGTGCGGTGGGCCGAACAGAAGGGATTTAAGGTGGACACATTGGATCTGCTCGCGGGAGACGAAGCCGGCATCAAGAGCGCGACGCTGTCCGTGACCGGACCGTACGCCTATGGCTACCTCAAAGCCGAAGCCGGCGTGCATCGCCTCGTGCGGATCTCTCCGTTCGACGCCAACAAACGACGGCATACCTCCTTCGCGTCGGTCTTTGTCTATCCGGAGCTCGACGACGATGTCCAAGTGGTGATCGACGACAAAGACCTCCGAATCGACACGTTTCGAGCCGGTGGCGCCGGGGGTCAGAACGTGAATAAGGTTGAGACCGCCATTCGTATCACTCACATTCCCACCAATATCGTGGTGCAATGTCAAAATGAACGGTCGCAACTGCAAAATCGCAACGGCGCCATGAAAATTTTGAAAGCCCGCCTCTTTGAAGTCGAACAGCGCAAGAAAGAAGCTGAGTTCAACGCCATCGTGGGAGAAAAGAAAGACATTGCCTGGGGCAGTCAGATCCGGTCCTATGTCTTTCAGCCCTATCAGATGGTGAAGGACCACCGGACAGGATACGAAGTCGGCCAGGTTTCCGCCGTGATGGATGGTGAGCTGGACGGTTTCATCGAAGCCTATCTCCAGCGAAAACTGACCGGCGGAAAGACCCTCGATCCGGTGGCGATGAAGGATGACGATCTATAGTGTGACGCGGCGTTCACCAACGAGAGACGCACGACGAGAGACCCTGACACATGGATGAAATAAACGACCAACGCCAACAACGTATCAAGAAACTCGACCAGCTGCGGCAGATGGGAGTGGCGCCTTACGGAACGCGCTTCGAGGTCAAGGACCGAGCCGGACAGCTCACACGCCTCCATGGTGAAAAAACCAAAGAGGTGCTCGAACAGGAACGGATCGAGTGCACCATCGCCGGCCGCATCGTCGGATTACGCCGGTTCGGCAAAGCCGCCTTCGCGGTCCTGCAAGACGGATCGGACCGCCTGCAGGTCTATTTGAAAAAAGATACGCTGGGCGACCACGCCCACCAGATTTCCGAGGGGCTGGATCTCGGAGACTGGATCGGTGTGACGGGCATCCTGTTCCGCACCAAAACCAACGAGTTCACGGTTGAAGTGAAAACGCTCACCTTCCTCAGCAAAGCGCTCCGCCCGCTGCCGGAAAAGTGGCATGGGCTCACCGATGTCGAGACCCGCTACCGACAGCGATACGTCGATCTCATCGCCAATCCCCAGGTGCACCAGATCTTTGCGCTACGCAGCCGCATTGTGTCCGGGATTCGCGCGTTTCTGATCGAACGCGGCTTCCTCGAAGTGGAAACGCCGATGATGCATCCGATTCCCGGAGGCGCCGCGGCGAAGCCCTTCGTCACTCACCACAACGCCCTGGGAGCCGAGCTCTATCTCCGCATCGCGCCGGAACTCTACCTCAAACGGCTGATCGTCGGTGGCTTTCCGCGCGTGTTTGAGATCAACCGTAACTTCAGGAACGAAGGCATCTCGACGATTCACAATCCCGAGTTCACCATGCTGGAGTTCTACGTCTCCTATGCCGACTACCACGACTTGATTGTGCTGACGGAAGAACTGTTCGGCCGACTGGCGCAGGACACTCTCGGCACCACGACGATCGACTATCAGGGCACGCAGATCAATCTGAAATCGCCGTGGCGAAGGTGGTCGTACCACCAGGCCATTCTGGAAGTGAATAGCCTGCCGCCAAGCGTGCTCACCAATCGGGACGAGGCGCTCGCCGCAGCCCAGCGCCTCGGTGTCGACGTCTCCCCCAAGGAATCGCTCGTGAATATCCTGAACGAGATCTTCGAAGAGACCGTCGAACCGCGCCTCCAGCAGCCGACCTTCATCACCGACTACCCGATCGAGATTTCCCCGCTCGCGCGCCGGAAGGATTCCGATCCCTCCCTCACCGACCGGTTCGAGCTCTACATCGCCGGCCGGGAAATCGCCAACGCCTTCTCCGAGTTGAACGATCCCCTCGATCAACGTGAGCGATTCGAAGCGCAGGCTGCGCAACATGCGGCCGGCGACGAAGAAGCCCATCGGGTGGATGAAGACTTCTTGCGCGCGCTCGAGTACGGCATGCCGCCGACCGCAGGGGAAGGGATCGGCATCGATCGCCTGGTCATGCTCTTCACCAATCAGGCCTCCATTCGGGATGTCGTCCTCTTCCCGCAGCTGAGGCCTGAAAAGTAGACATGGCGCTGCCCTATGAAATCTTTATCGGATTGCGCTACCTGCGTGCGAAACGACGCAACCGCACCATCTCCTTCAACACGATCGTCTCCATCGCCGGAATTACGCTCGGCGTGGCCGCGTTGATCGGCACGGTCGGGATCATGACCGGGTTCAAGGAAGATGTGCAGGCCAAGATTCTCGGCACGACTGCGCACATCCTCGTGAACGACCGCATGAAAGAATCGATGGTCGACTACGAGGACCAGGTGAAGAAGGTCGCGGCTGTTCCTGATGTCGTCGCCGCGACCCCGTTCATTTTCCGACAAGTCCTCCTCACCTCTCCAACGGGTGTCCAGGGCATCATTCTTCGCGGGATCGATCCCGCGAGGGAAGGCACCGTCACCGAGCTGGCCCACAACCTCGTCAGCGGCCACCTTGACGACCTCTCCCGTCCGAATAAAGTGGCCATTCCCGAGAAGGAACGGGAGCCGAACGGTCCCGACACGGCCATGCGGCCGGGAATCGTGCTCGGAAAAGAGCTCTCGATGCGGCTCGGCGCCTTCCCCGGCGATACGTTGAACGTGGTCTCCCCGGTCGGTCCGGTCACAGGCGCCAGCATGACGCCGAAGATTCGACAGTTCGTCGTCGTCGGCATTTTTCAATCCGGCATGTACGAATACGATTCCTCTCTTGCCTACATCGAACTCGGAGAGGCCCAGAAGTTTTTCAACATGGGCGCCAGCGTGACCGGCATCGAGGTCAAAGTCACCGACGTGTTTCGTGCCGCGGACATCGCGCGGGCGATTGAGCAGCATCTAGGCTTTTCCTTCTGGGCAAGGGACTGGATGCAGATGAATCGCAACCTTTTCTCAGCGCTCAAATTGGAAAAGACGATGATGTTCCTGTTGTTGGTCCTCATCACCATCGTCGCCTCCTTCAATATCGTCAGCACCCTGACGATGATCGTGACGGAAAAACAGCGTGAGATCGCGATCCTCAAAGCGATGGGAGCGACACGTAAAGGCATCATGCGTATTTTTATGCTGAACGGCCTGATTATCGGTTGTTCCGGGGCAGCCATCGGCGTCCCCCTGGGGTATACGTTTCTGTGGCTGATCCAGACCTTTTGGACCTTCGACCCGACGGTCTACTACATCTCCCGTATCCCGGTTCACGTGCTCGGCTCCGATGTGTTGCTTGTCGCAGGTTCGGCCATCCTGATCAGTTTTGTCGCCACGCTGTACCCGTCGCTCCAAGCGGCAAAACTCGACCCGGCCGCCGCCCTCCGCTATGAGTGACGGCAGCCGAAGATCAGGATATTTCTGAGCATGAAGATGGACCATCGCACATCACAGATTGCCATACAGACATGATTGACGTCGTCGATCTCTATAAGTCGTTTCCGATGGGTGGTCGGGAATTGGTGGTGCTGAACTCCATCAACCTGCACATCGCACGCGGTGAACTGATCGCCATCATGGGAGCGTCCGGAGCAGGCAAGAGCACGTTGCTCCAAATCCTCGGCACCTTGGATCGACCCACGAAGGGCACCGTGTCGTTCGATGGGCAAAATCTCTTTCAGCTCACGGAGCACCAGCAGGCAGAGTTTCGAAACAAACGCGTCGGCTTCGTGTTTCAATTTCACCATCTGCTCCCTGAATTCTCGGCTCTGGAAAACGCCTGTCTCCCGGCGATGATTCAGAAGCGTGACATGGCTGATGTCGTCGGCGAAGCGACGAAACTCCTCGGCGAGGTGGGGTTGGCCGATCGACTCCACCACAAACCAGGCGAACTGTCAGGCGGTGAACAACAACGGGTCTCCGTCGCGCGCGCCTTGATGCAACAACCGGATCTCGTGCTGGCCGATGAACCGACGGGCAACCTCGATACGCACACAGGGGACGCCTTATTCGCCTTGCTTCGTCAATTGAACCGGTCACGCGGGACGACGTTCGTGATCGTCACTCATAACGACAAACTATCCTCCCAAGCCGACCGTATCGTATCCATGCAAGATGGGATGATCGTGTCCTCGTAACGCATCAGCACAAGCTGACAGCCATCGGCTGCTCATGCGGCATGAACGACGTCTCAGACCTCGACGGTGATTTCTTGACGCCTTCAGGATCTTTGCGTAGACTGAGCCAGCCTCATCGCTGAAATTGGAGTTCGACCGCTCTATGAACCGACCGCTCACCTCGTACGTCCGGTTGACGACCCTGTTCCTGGCCATTCTCTTGCCGCTCCAGGCGGCCGCAGTGGAGTTTGTCATCGTAGGGTCACGTCAAATGGGCATGGGTGGGGCCGGCGTGGCCACGACCACCGACTCTCTCGCGACCTATTGGAATCCCGCCGGGATGGCGATGAGCAAGAAATTCGATATTCGCTTTCAGGGCAGCGGACAGGTCGTCGATCGCGGCGACGTCTTTGACTCCTTGAAAGACATCAACAATCTAAACTTGAACGATACGTCGGCCGCCAACATCGCCCGACTTCAACAACAGATCAATCGCATCAACCGGCCAGGCACCAACCTCACTGCGGCCGCCTCGGGCGGCTTCTACGTCAAGGGCAACTTCGGCGAACATGCGCTGGGATTCAATGTCTCGGATGTCGCCACGTCCGGCGGATTCCTGCGAAGCCCGGTGGGATTTACCAATAACGGCACCAATCTCACCGTCAACGGGCAATTCGCCATGAACGGGCTCGAAGTCCGGCAAGCCGCCCTCTCCTATGCCTACGCCTTCATGGACCGGGTGTTTTCGATCGGTGTGACCGGCAAGGTCATCCAGGGGGCGGCCTACACGGGCGCGACCAACATCCGCGGCGCCAGCGACGACGTGAGAGTGTTCGAGGACATCGGGCGCGCCAAAATTTCGACCGCCATAGGCATCGACGTGGGTGCCATGTTTCGACCCTCATCCTGGTTGCGGATGGGTATCGTGGCCAAGGACATCAACGCGCCGACCTTCGATGCGCCCAATGGGGATAAATTCAAATTGCTCCCGCAGATCCGGACCGGCCTCGCCGTCAACCCCTACAATTCCTTGACGTTGAGCGCGGATGTGGATATTACGAAGAACAACACGCTCACCCCCGGCGTCCATAGTCAGCTCCTGAGCCTGGGAGCCGAGCAGACTATCTTGTCGGAGCTCCTCTCCTTCAGGGTCGGTGCATTGAAGAATATGCAGGATGCAAAAACGCCGTTCATTCCGACCGCCGGCTTCGGTCTCCGTATCCTTGCCTTGCGGATCGACATCGCCGGCGGGTATGATTTCAGGGACCAGGCCGCCTTGGCGTCGGGATCTATAGCCTTGACCTTCTAAGATCGCCTTCGGCATTGAACCATTCTGCTACACTTGTTGTACGAACCATGACACGACACATCTGCTCCACAATCAGCGTTGTGCTTTGCCTCATGATGACCGGCCTCCTCGCCGGCTGCGGGGGCTTGCAAGAGATGTGGGAAGGGCCGGCCGCGCGAGGCTTCTACCCCAAAACGATGGCGATTCTCCCGATTTCCGGAAACTACGATAGCGCCCGCGAAGACGTCGAAGAAGTCGTGGCCAAGGTACTGATCAAGAGTCGCCGCGTGGAAAAAGTGGTTCCACCAGACCAGGTGACCGATACCTTCCAGACCACCAAAGACGCGTTCGATGCGCTCGTGACCTACTTCTCACGCATGGAAACGACCGGTCAATCGGACAAAAATTCCGCGATTAAGATCGGACAGGCGCTGGGAGCCGACTCTCTGCTGGTGGTCAAGGTGAATGCCTGGGAGTATACGAGAGAGGAGGGCGATAATATCGCCCGCGTAGGCCTGAGCATGCGACTGGTGGATGCCGTGAACGGCGCCATCGTGTGGAAGGCGCGTCACCAGGTGCAGGAAAGTTACCTGTTCATTCGTCCGGATATGCGGGATCTTGCGACCAAGCTGGCGTCGGACATGATCAAGTACATGCCGCCGGAGAAACGTTAACCTTGCCCGACCGGTTTCGTGCCGCCTGTTCCGACCGCTCGTCTCCGTAAGTTATCGATCGCCAACCCGAACTGATTCGAGAGACTCGCCAGTTCCAACACATCCCAATTGCTGAATGGTTTACCGCTGCGTCGGTTGACCACTTCCAAGACGCCCACAGCCTGTGCCCCCGTGCGGACGGGAACGGAGACGAGAGACGCCACCGAGATGGCGGTCTGCCATCCTTGACCGGAGACCAATCGGGCATCCTGTACTCCCTGAGTGATGAGAACGGCCTGGCCTGTGCGATGAACTGCGGCAGCGATGGCCGACTGAAGAGCCGACAATCCAGCCGCGTGCTCCCCGGCAACCGCATAGAGCTTCAATGTTCCGTCGACGGCACCGAGAAACAACGCCCCGGCCTCGGCTTCAACCAAACGAATCGCGGCATCTAACGCGCGACGTAATTTTTCTTCCTCGCCCAGGGACGAATTCAAGAGATCGCTGACCTGCTCCATATGCTGAATCCGCAGAATTTTCGCGGCATATTTGACTGTCAACCTGGCATGGTCCAGGGCCACCGCCAACCACGGCTCGACGGCCTCGACGACGGCGCGCAGCTTGCGCGAGGTCAGGCGCGGCGATTTCTCGGTTTGCACCATGATGAGCCCTTCCATCCGTCCGATACGATGCAACCGAAACCCATGTAAGCCTCCGCTCACGATCTGCCCCTGCTGTTCCGCCTTCGCCAGCATCTCCCGCCACTGTCCAGCCAGGGAGCTATTGGCGCAACCGGCCTCGGCCAGACAGGTCATTTCTCGCGTCTGCTCGTCACGCACATACACGGCAATGCCCTCGACTTTCGTCAGCTGCCGGAAGAGCTGCACGAACGACGCCGACACACCGATGGGTGAACGGGCCTCCCCGTCCGGATTACACACGGTCTCAAACAATCGTTGTTGCAGGGTGCGGATCAAGCGCTCGTCTCCCATCGGTGTGGGCTTGCGTGACGTGGTCCGGCGTGGAGCGACCGATGTGGATTGAGAACTCGTTTTGCGAGCGATTCGGCTGACCTTCCGGCGAGCTAGGGCCATGGCATCTCCTCATGTGAAGGACAATCATTGCAAGGCAGGCATGGAACCGCTGCCATAGACGCATCGAATCTGGTCGGAAACGGGCACGCGGTCACCCTACCCGTGGTCTGGACGACCATACGGACTGGGCTCCATGGGAATGACTCCCGAGAAGATCGATCGAAAATGGTGAGGGAATATCGAACAGCCGGCGAGACCCGCCGGCTAGACAGGCTGCATCGCCACCTTGAGGGATCGAACGAAGGCACCCACTTCCTGAACAAGTCGGCCATCCTGACCATGGTCCCCAACACGACGGACAATCGCGCTGCCTACAATGACGCCGTCAGCGACGCTGGCGACGCGCGCGGCATCGTCCGGAGTCGCCACTCCAAATCCGACGGCAACAGGCGTTTTGGTGTGCTTCCTGATCTTGGCGACGTTATCGCGCACCCCCGCCATGTCGTGTAGTTTAGCGCCAGTAATGCCCGTGATGGAAACATAATAGACAAATCCGCCGGACTCCTTTGCCACATAGGCACGCCGCGAAGCCGTGCTGGTCGGCGCCAATAGAAAAATCAGGTGGAGTCCGACTGCATCAGCCGGGCCACGCAGCGGTCCCGCCTCATCCGGCGGCATGTCCGGCACGATCAGGCCATCCACCCCGGCATCCGCAGCGCTCCGGCAGAAGTCTGCTTCGCCGAAGGCATGGATGTTGTTGTAATAGGCCATCAACACGATGGGAATTTGGGTCGAGATACGCAGATGTCTCACCGACTCCAGAATCTTTCGAAGAGAGGTGCCGCTTCGCAGGCCGCGCTCGGCGGCTTTCTGAATGACCGGTCCGTCGGCGATGGGATCGGAAAAGGGAACACCCAATTCAATCACGTCGGCGCCGGCCCGTTCCAATTCAAGCACCAGTTGTTCCGTCTCTTGCAACGACGGATCACCGGCCATGATGTAGGTGATAAGCGCTTTCTCCCCCTTCGCCCTCAACTGAGTCAATGTGTGATCCAAGCGATTCATGTGGATATATCTACGCCTCTCGTTTGTCCTTCAACACGAATTTCATGACGTTCCAACCACCTGCTACAGCGTCACGCCCTTGATTCTGGCCACTTGCTGCACATCCTTATCCCCTCGCCCGGATAAGTTCACGATGAGGATCTGGCTCTTTTTCATCTTGGGCGCGCACTTCATGACCTCGGCAATGGCGTGGGCGCTTTCCAGCGCGGGCATAATCCCCTCCTCCCGCGCGAGGAGATCGAATGCGGTCAACGCTTCGTCGTCCGTCACCGACGTATACTGGGCGCGATTCGTTTCTTTGTAATAGCTGTGTTCCGGACCCACCGCCGCATAGTCCAGTCCTGCCGACACGGAATGGGTGAGATTCACCTGGCCGTTCTCGTCCTGCAGCAGATAGGTCATCGTCCCTTGGAGCACGCCAGGACGCCCGCCTTCGAACCGGGCCGCATGTTTGCCGCTTGCGACGCCAAGCCCGCCGGCTTCGACCCCCACCATCTTGACCTTCTTGTCCGGGACGAAGGCATGGAACAGCCCCATCGCATTACTCCCGCCGCCGACACAGGCGATCAGGCAATCGGGAAGCCGGCCTTCCGCCGTCAGAATTTGCTTGCGGGCTTCGCGCCCGATCACGGATTGAAAATCCCGGATCATCATCGGATAGGGATGTGCGCCGAGGACCGAGCCGAGCACATAGTGAGTCGTCCGCACATTGGTCGTCCAATCCCGCATCGCTTCGCTGATGGCGTCCTTTAACGTTCGGCTGCCGGCATCGACGCCCGTCACCGTGGATCCGAGGAGCCGCATCCGGAAGACGTTCAACGCTTGGCGCTGCATATCTTCCGTGCCCATGTAGATTTCACATTCGAGACCGAACATCGCGGCCACCGTCGCCGTCGCCACTCCATGCTGGCCCGCGCCGGTCTCGGCAATGAGACGCGGCTTCCTCATGCGACGAGCAAGAAGGGCCTGTCCGATGGCGTTATTGATCTTGTGGGCGCCGGTATGGCACAGGTCTTCCCGCTTGAGATAAATCTTCGCGCCACCCAACCGCTTCGTCAGACGTTGCGCGAAATAAAGGGGCGTCGGCCGGCCGACATATTCCTTCAAATAATGTCTCAGCTCGGCTTGAAACTTCTTGTCCCGACGCGTGCGTTGGTAAACTTCCTCCAACTCCAACAACGCCGGCATGAGGGTCTCAGGGACATACCGCCCTCCGTAAGCTCCGAACCGCCCCTGTCCATCTGGTATCGCCATGCATTTTCCTTCAGCTAGTCGTGCAACATAAAAGTATAGCCGCTGACCTAGCGGGAGACAAGCCTGACGGCCTGCACGAAGGCCCGTACCTTCTCATGGTCTTTCTTGCCGGGGTTGGCCTCGACACCGCTACTGACATCGACCCCGTATGGTCGGACCTGCTCGATGGCTTGTGCAACATTATCCGGCGTCAATCCACCCGCCAGCAGAATACGCGCCACTCCTGCCGCTTCCGCCGCCAACGACCAATCGGCGATTTGTCCTGTGCCACCGTAGGCATCGGGCGAAAACGCATCTACGAGGAATCCCCGCACACCGGCCCGTCCTTGAAATTCGGCCAAGGCCAAAAAGGAGCGACGATCCCTGAGGCGAATCGCCTTCAGCACCGGACGCCCAAGCGTCTCGCAATAGGCGGCCGTCTCGTCGCCATGGAGCTGAGCAAGCGCGAGGCCACAACTGTCCATGATGTCGCGCACCACCTTGGCATCCTCATTCACGAATACGCCGACCGGCAAGACAAACGGGGGCAGGTCCTTCACAATCGCCTTCACCACCGCCTGCTCAGCGCAACGAGGGCTCTTCTTATGGAACACGAACCCAATCGCGTCGGCGCCGGCCGCCACAGCCACGGCCGCATCTTCTGCGTTCGTCAGACCGCAAATCTTCACCTTCACAGACATGGCCTCAACAACCAGTCTTGCTCTTCTGCATGCCGTAAAACCCACGATAGGACCACTGACAGGCTTGGCCCTTGGTGTTGAACGTCAGTCCGATCAGGTCCTGGCGTCCGTCCTGTTGGGGAATAGACCATTCGCAGACCTCTCCCCCGTCTTTGAAGGAATGGCACCGCGTGGGAATCCCCATTTCCTTGATACGCTCGTCTTTGCTACTGCCCATCCAGGAATCCCACTTCGGAGAGTATTCGAGGATTTCCTGATTCAGGCAGCCGGCCAAGGTCAACATTCCCGCCATCATACCGAGAGACAGTCGCGTCTTCATGGCTTCTCCTTGTTCGTATCATCGTCCAGTAGCTCGCGAATTTTCGCGCCGATATTGTGAGCCCGAATCAACGACTCGCCGATCAGCATGGCATGGACGCCCGCCTCGACCACCCGCACGACATCGGCCCGCTTGTGAATCCCGCTCTCGCTCACGATCAACTTGTCGCTGGGAATACGCTTCGCCAGCCGCTGGGTCACGCCAAGGTCCGTCGAGAAGGTCTTGAGGTCACGATTGTTGATGCCGATCATCCGGACGTCGGGCAACCATTCAAGCACAATATCCAATTCGCGCTCGTGATGCGTCTCGACCAGGACATCGAGCGACAACTCTTTCGCAAGCGCGGCGAAGTCGAGCAATTGGCGTTTCTCCAGCCCGGCCACAATCAGCAGCACAGCGTCCGCACCATAGGCCCGGGCTTCGTAGAATTGAATCTCCGCGACCATGAATTCTTTATTCAGGGCGGGCAGGTCGACCTTCCGCTTCACGTCGGCCAAATACTCCAGACTCCCCTGAAAATAATCCTTGTCCGTCAACACGGAGAGGGCTGTGGCTCCCTGCTCCCGATAGGCTTCGGCGATGGCCACCGGATCAAACCGTTGCTCGAACTCCGGCCGCAACAGGCCCAGGCTCGGCGAGGCCTTCTTGACCTCGGCAATGAGCGCCGGTCGGGTCGGAGTGCGTCGCGCATCGAGCGTAACGGCGAATCCCATCGTCGGCCCGGCATCACGAATCCTGGTCTTCAGATCCGCAAGATACCCGCGGCTGTTCTTGCGGCGAATTTCCGCTCTCTTATGTTCCAGAATCCGATCGAGAATCACGAGGTCACGACGCCTTCTTCGTAAATGCGATGAGCTGATCCAGTTTCTCCATGGCGGCGCCCGAATCAATCGTCCGCTGGGCCAGTTGAAACCCTTCCTGCAGGGTCTTCGCCTTGCGTCCGGCCACGAACGCCGGCGCCGCGTTGAGACACACGATGTCGCGCTTCGGTCCTTTTCGTCCCCGGAAAATATCGCGCGTGATGGCCGCATTGTCCTCGGCACTCCCGCCGATCAGTTCCTTCGGGTTGACACGCGACAGCCCGAACTCGGTCGGATCGACGGTGTAACTCGACACCACGCCGGCCTTGCCCTCTGAGATTCGCGTCCGGCCCGTGAGCGTGATTTCGTCCAACCCGTCCATGCCGTGCACGACGAAACAATGTTGCGCGCCCAAGTGAAGCAATACCTTCGCCAACAACTCCGTCAGGCCTGCATCGAACACGCCGACAAGTTGCAGGCGGGCTCCGGCCGGATTGGTCAACGGACCAAGGATATTCAAGAGGGTACGAATCCCCAGTTCCTGCCGAGGCTGGGCACAGTGTTTCATCGCGCTATGGTAGAGCGGAGCGAAGAGGAACCCGATCCCCACCTCATTCACGCAATCGGCAACCCGCTCAGCCGGAAGATCGATCGCCACGCCCAGCGCCTCCAACACGTCGGCGCTGCCGGATTTGGACGAAACCGACCGGTTGCCGTGTTTGGCGACCGTCAGACCGGCTCCCGACACGATGAACGCCGCCGTGGTCGAGATGTTGAAGGTTTGCGCTCGATCTCCCCCGGTTCCGCAGGTATCCACGACCTGGGAGTCTCTGACTCGGATTTTCGTGGCGCGAGTCCGCATGGCCTGCACGGATCCGGCGATCTCCGCGACGGTCTCCCCCTTCATCCGAAGCCCCATGAGGTAGCCGGCGATCTGGGCGCAGGTCGCTGCGCCGTCCATGATCTCACCCATGACGGTCTCGGCTTCTTGCTCGGTGAGATCAGACCGTTCGGCCAATTTTTGGATCGCGTCTTTGATCATGCAGGGCGCATACAGCAATCGGTTGTCGGCGCTCAGCGGAACTCTTCAAGATAACAGCTGAGCGCGGATCGCCGAGGGCTATGGCTAGAGTTTCAAGAAATTCCTGAGCAGCTCCTTGCCCGCGGTGGTGAGAATCGACTCCGGATGGAATTGCACACCTTCGATGCCCAACGTCTTGTGGCGCATCCCCATGATCTCGCCTTCGGCTGTCTCGGCGCTGACCTCGAAACAGTCCGGCAAATTCTGGCGGTTCACGATGAGCGAGTGATAGCGGGTGGCTTCGAACGGGTTCGGCAGATTGCGGAAGATCGTGCGGCCGTCATGGCGGACCATGGAGGTTTTTCCATGCATGAGACGCTCGGCCCGAATGACTTCGCCGCCGAACGCGACCGCCAATGATTGGTGGCCCAGACAAACGCCCAGCAACGGCAATTTGCCGCCGAAATGCCGAATCGCCTCCACTGAGATCCCTGCCTCTTTCGGCGTGCGGGGGCCCGGCGAAATGACGAGGCGGCGCGGCTTCAGCGCTTCGATCTCCTGAATGGAAATCTTATCGTTCCGATAGACCTCCACCTCTTCCCCCAACTCGCCGAAGTACTGCACGAGGTTGTACGTGAAGGAGTCATAATTGTCGATCATCAACAACATATGAATGCTCGGAGCCTGTGGCAGATGGCGCATCACACGGACAGGACATCCTCTCCGATCAGCTAGAGGCGATTCGCCCTATGCTCTTCTCCTACTCCAGTCCCTGCTCGGCCAGTTCGATGGCCTTCATCATGGCTCGTGCCTTACTACAGGTCTCTTCGTACTCATGTTCAGGAATCGAATCGGCCACGATCCCGGCCCCCGCTTGGATATAAGCCTGTCGCCCTTTGATCACCACGGTCCGAATGTTGATGCACATGTCCATATTACCGGAAAAGCTGAAATAACCCACGGCACCCGCATAGGGGCCGCGCCGCGTCGGCTCCAATTCTTCGATGATCTCCATGGCGCGGATCTTCGGCGCGCCGGACACCGTTCCGGCCGGGAAACAGGCTCGCATCACGTCATAGGCGGATTTCCCTTGTTCCACCTGTCCCGTCACCTGCGACACGATATGCATGACATGGGAGTAGCGCTCGACCTGCATGAGCGACTCCACCTTCACCGAACCACGGACCGCCACCCGTCCCACGTCGTTCCGTCCAAGATCCACCAGCATCACATGTTCGGCTCGCTCTTTATCGTCCGCCAGGAGCCGTCGTCCGAGCTCCTGATCCTCTTCCGGCGTCTGCCCGCGTCGACGGGTTCCGGCAATGGGGCGCAACGAGATCTGTCCCTCCTCACAACGCACCAGGGTCTCCGGCGAGGACCCCACCAACTCCACCCCGGCCACACGCAAGTAATACATATAGGGTGACGGATTGATGACCCGGAGCGCGCGATACAGTTGAAACGGGCTCGTATGGATCTGCGTTTCCCAGCGTTGAGACAACACGGCCTGCACGATATCGCCTGAGCGGATGTATTCCTTCGTGCGCATGACCATCTTCTCGAAATCGGCCTTGTTCATGTTGGAGGTGAAGGTGATCGGCTTCCGACGGCGTTTCTGCCGTGGCTGGCGTACCGGCCGTTTCAACCGCGCGATCATCTTTTCAATCCGTGCCGTCGCATGACGGTAGGCGTCGCGGATCCTGCGTTCCGTGGTCGACTCCAGATAAGCGTTCGCGACAACTTTTATTTTTTGCGACACATTGTCGAAGATCAGGAGCGTGTCGGTGAGCAGAAACGCGACATCCGGCATCCCAAGGCTGTCCTTGCGCATAGCGGGCAGCTCCTCGAAGGTCCGTACCATGTCATAGCTGAAATAGCCGACGGCGCCGCCGACAAACCGAGGCAAGCCCGGCACCGTCACCGGCCGGTACTCTTCCATCAATTCGCGCAACCGCTCCAATGGATTGCCTCGACTCTGAATCCGCAGGCTTTTCTTGCCGCGGGTCAGGACCAAATCGCCCTTCTCCTCGCGAATGACCGCCGAGGAGCCGCTGCCCAAAAAGGAATACCGCGCCCAATTTTCACCGCCGGCCACACTCTCCAGCAAATAGGCAGTCGGCCCGTGGTCGATCTTGGCAAACGCCGACACCGGCGTCTCGTAATCTGCCAGAATCTCCCGGTACAGCGGAATCAGGTTGCCGTTCTCCGCCAGGGCTCGAAACTCATCCAGCGTGAGTGAGTACTGCTGTCTGCTCATACGAGGCTGTTACCATCGCGCTAGGGTTGGCTGACGATCAATTTCTGTCCGACCACGAGCATGTTATCGTGCAAGTTGTTCCAGTTGCGTAACTGATCGAGCCCGACATGGTACTTTTGACCGATGCGGTACAGGGTGTCACCCGAACGCACGGTATGGGTGGTCGCGGCTGCCGACGACGGAGCCGCGCCGAAGGAGTCTACCGCCGCCGGGTCTCGATCGAACGCATCCTTGGCCGCTTCCCTCGCCGATTCCACGCTCAACTCCGACGACACATCCGCCTTCAGCGCCTCATCCATGGTCGACGTAAAATCTTTCTTGGGCACCGACACCGCCTTTTTCCCCTTTGAAGGAATCGTGGTCAGGCGCTTCATGTCCTCATGCGCCCGCTTCTCCAGCAGGCTGGCTTCCTTCATCGCCTGCGCTTCTTCTTGAATCTGGGCCGCCTGCTGGCGCACGGCTTCGACCTGGGCGCCGAGTTCTCGATTCCGCGCCTCATACTCACTCAGTTCGCGTTTGCTCCGTTTGACTTCACCGTCCAATTCGGCGCTGCGCTTTTCTTCTTGCGCCAGGAGACGTTGAAAATTCAGGCTACGCGCCTTCTCGGCTTCATATTTTTCCGACATCACACATCCGCTCACACTCAGACTGCTCACTACCAGCAGACTGATGGGCACCACTGCCGCGCATCTGATTCGTCCGTTTCGCTCACTCATTATGTCGCTCCTTCGTTGCGGTCATGTCCAGGGGAGGTTTCCGAATGCGAACGAGAAGACGATTTCATGGCCCCAACCGCTCCCGCTTTGCCGCGCCTGCGAAAGTGGGTAGAATACGGTCCAAGGCAGCGAAAGTCAAAGTGAAACAGGGCGACACGGTGTTTGACCCTCTCCCCACCCCTATGCTACCGTTCGCACGAGATTGTCGTTCCGCCTATTCTATCCAATCGCCGATACGAAAGCCCATGTCACCTCGCGCACCATCGGCCGCTTCCCGCACGCTCACCATCGAGGGCATCACCCTTCACCTGGCACAACCCATGACGATGGGCCAGGAATGGATCGGGAACCGGGAAATTCTCAAACAGCTACTGGCCTGCTGGCTCGTGATCGATGAGCGTGACCTGCCCCTCTCTCCGCGCATTACCGGTCAACCCGGCATCGGCAAAACCACTCTGGCGATGGCCGGAGCCCGCGAGCGCGAGCAACAGCTCTATGTGTTTCAATGCACCGCGGATACCCGTCCGGAAGATCTGCTGATCACGCCCGTCCTGGCGGAATCCGGCACCATCAGTTACCACGCCTCGCCGCTGATTACGGCCGTCCTCACAGGCAGTATCTGCGTACTGGACGAGGGCAACCGCATGAACGAGAAAAGCTGGGCCTCTCTCGCGCCCCTCCTGGACCACCGTCGCTGCGTCGAATCGATCATCGCGGGCATTCTGATCAACGCTCATGCCGATTTTCGCTGCTGCGTCACGATGAACGAAGACGCTTCCACCTATGAGGTGCCCGACTATATTCTGTCGCGCTTGCAGCCGACGCTCGGCATGGGATTTCCCGCGCGCGAAGACGAGCTGGCCATCCTTCGTTACCATTTGCCCTTCGCCCCGGCGGACATGCTCGCCATGACGGTCGACTTTCTTCAAGAAGCGCATCAACTCAGCCTGGACTACTCCGTGCGTGACGGCATCCATCTGTTGCAATATGCGCTGAAGCGTCGTGCACAAGACCCGGCGCACCCCCTGTCGACCGATGCGGCCTGGCGGGAATCTCTGATGAAAGTCCTCGGCGAAGAAGCGCTTGATCTCCAGACTCAGTCACGCCGCCGAAAGCGCGCTTTAGGCGATCAGGCCTTGCCGCAAGGCCTCGGCGATTTCTTTTTCGAAAGCGACGATCCTCTACATCCCGGCCGATAATGGCAGTGTCATCTTTCACCGCCGACTCCGTCTTCCGCCTCTCGCCGCGTCTCGAATTGTTTCCGCTCTTGCACGGCAGCGGGGACGTCGCCCAGGAAGTGCGTGACAGGCTGACCGACCGACGAGTCGACTGCCTGGCGGTTCCACTCCCACCGGCCTTCGAACATCCGCTGGAAGAAGCCGTGCTCGAGCTGCCGACGATCAGCGTCATCGTCCAGCCGGAACGCGAGTCAGAACGCGCCGCAACGGTCAACTATGTGCCGGTCGATCCCTGTCAGGCGGTCATCATGGGGATTCGCGTCGCGATGGGAGAAGGAATCCCCCGGGCCTATATCGATCGCGACACGGCGGTCGTCGAACCGGTACCTTTCGTCTCTCCCGATGCCTATGCGCTGAAACGGTTGCCTTACGCGACTTTTGCCGCCGCCATGGTGCCCACGCTCACACCCCCTGCCGACGGTTCGCAGCAACAGGCGCGCATCGCCTGGATGGCATTTCAGCTCCATCGGCTGGAACTGGAGTACGAGCACATTCTCTGCTTATGCCACTTCGCCGATTGGCCGTGGATTCGCCAGGCGTATCAGCAGCGAACCGACTATCGCCTGCCCGAGCTCGACGTCGGCCGTCCCGAACGCTACCTCGTCGAACCGGCCTCACTCTATTTTGTCTTGGGTGAGCTGCCGTTTCTCACGGAGCTCTATGAGCGACGACGCGCCACCGTCCATTCGGACCGCCACCTCTCCATCGACGGGATCAAAGAGCTGCTGCTTGAAACACGCACGCGCTGGCAAACCATCCATGACGAGGAGGGGCAGTCCGTCCCCACGTGGGTGACCCCGCAGTTGCTGCAGGCCTACTTGCAATACGTACGGAACCACGCGCTGCTGGACCGCCGCCTCACACCCGACCTGTACACGCTGGTGCTCGCCGGGAAACAAATGGCGGGTGACGATTTCGCCATTCGTCTGCTCGAAACCGCCAAGAGTTATTCCTATCAGGAGATCGAGCAGACCCACGTGCCGCACCTCTCGGCGGGGCTCAGCCGATTCGCCCTGCCGGACGGGCAGGTTGTGCAAGCCACGAACCGGCTCCAAGGCACCCCCTTGGCCTGGAGGTCGCTCTCGTTGCAGCCTCGTCCACCGCGCCGTACGAGCCAGCGGTGGTCGTATCTCTGGAATCCTCATCGGCAATGTTCCTGGCCGCCCGAAGATTCGAAAATCGAAAGCTTCCATACCCATGTCCGCGAGCAGGCGAAGGCCATCATCGGGGCCGACCTCGCCAAGAGCGAGAAGTTTACAACCTCGATGAAGGATGGGATCGATATCCGGGAGAGTCTGCGCCACTGGCATCAACGGCAGAAATCAGGCCACCCCAAACGGCTGGAGATTTACGTCAAAGACATTCCTCCCGCGCGCGGCAATGTCGATACGGTGATCTTTCTGTTCGACACCCTGGGCGATCCCCAGCAGTACAGCTGGCACGCCACCTGGTATGCCGAACATGCACAGGAGTCCACCCTCTGTTTCTACGCCACCCCGTTCTTAGATAACATGATCGCCCCGGGTATCGGACAATCCCGCTATGGTGGCGCCCTGTTTATTTTTCCGCCTCGCCCGATTCCCGACATCTGGACCGATCAAGCGCTTGGATTTGCCAAAACCCTCGAGGAACGGTTGATTGCAGCCGGAGCGGTCCATTCACGCGAAACACACCTGGCCCTCGTCACACCGGTTGCGCCCAAGGCGCGCTGGCGGCAGATCGCCACACAGTTCGGCCGGCGACTGGTACCGATTCCGTTAAGTCGATTTTCCGGTCAAATGATCGACCGATTGCGGCGGTTCCATGTGTTGAACGGACACGAGATCCGCAGCTTCGCCGCACAATTTATTCGTGAGTGACCAGCCTATGCCTCATCAGACAGACGCAGAACGGATTGCCGAGCTTCGCCGGGAAATC
>CABVRW010000032.1:0-4349 GCA_902500785.1 uncultured Nitrospira sp. | reverse complement strand
AGCCCCCGCTGGGCCATCGCCTACAAGTTCTCCCCCAGAAAGGAAATCACGGTCATTCAAGACATCGCCGTCTCGGTCGGTCGCACCGGCACCCTGACGCCGTTGGCCCTGCTGAAGCCGGTAGAGGTCGGGGGCGTAACGATCAGTCGGGCCACCCTCCACAATGCCGATGAGGTCGCCCGGAAGGATGTTCGTGTCGGCGATACGGTCAAGGTCGAGCGGGCGGGCGATGTGATTCCCGCGATCGCAGAACGGGTCCCTGTTCCTGGAGAAACTCGGCAAGAGCCGTTCGTCATGCCGGACCACTGTCCGGTATGCGGATCGGCCGTAGCGCGCGAGGGAGCCTATTTCTATTGCACCGGCCAGACCGTCTGCATAGCTCAACTCAGGGGCGCCATTGAACATTTCGCATCGAAGAGTGCCCTGGATATCGAGGGGATGGGGAAAAAGACGATCGCGCAGCTGGTCGACCTGGGATTGGTCCGAGACTTGGCGGATCTCTACAGTCTGACCCAAGCGCAGGTACTCACCCTGGAGGGATTCGCCGAGCGATCGGCGACTATGCTGCTCGAATCGATCGAACGGAGCAAATCCGTCTCACTGGACCGGCTGTTGATGGGTCTGGGCATCAGACAAGTAGGGCAGCATATCGCCCGCGTGCTGGCGAAACAGTTCGGAAGCCTGTCGAAACTGATATCAGCGACGCAGGAGGAATTGCGGCAGGTTCGTGAAATCGGCCCAGAGATCTCCGCAAGCCTCACGTCCTTCTTCAGCGAAGAACGGAATCGAGCAGTCATTGCCCGCCTCATCGAACGAGGTCTGATGATAACGCCCCCTTCAACGGTATCCTTGACCGGCAGTCAATCTCTGACCGGCAAGACATTCGTCTTTACGGGCGGGCTTGCCGGCTATAGCCGCGATCAGGCCAAAGAATTGATTGAGCAGCACGGCGGGCAGATCTCGTCGAGCGTCAGCAAGAAGACATCGTTTGTAGTGGCTGGCAGCGACCCTGGCTCTAAACTCGATCAGGCGCGGAAACTTGGGGTGCGGATTCTGACGGAAACGGAGTTTACCGCTCTAGTGACGCCTGAGTGACAGGCACCTGCTCCTCAACGATCGGCTCATGCGTGGTGGGATGTCTGTCTTCCTTGTAGATCTGAACGCTCTTGATGACGCGGGGATCTGCCTCGTGAATGACCAGGCGGCAGTTGGCGATATGCACTTCTTCGCCCACCTTCGGGATCCGACCTAATTCGTGCTGAACCAGGCCGCTGATCGTCACGGCATCGTCGCCTAAATCCACTTTCAGGAAATCGTTGACCTTCCTGACCTCGGTGCGTCCGTGCACGAGAATCTGGTTCTTGCCGATACGCTTGATCAACTCTTCGGTGATGTCGGTCTCGTCGACGATCTCGCCCACCACCTCTTCCAACAAATCTTCCAACGTGACCAACCCCATCACACCGCCGAACTCATTCACGACGATAGCCATGTGTCGCTTGTCCAATTGGAATTGTTTCATCAGGTCGTCGGCGGATTTCGTATGCGGGATGAACAGGGCCGGCTGCGCGATGTCGCGAAGCTTCATTTCCGTATGGCCTTGGGCCAATGCCGTCAATGCCTTGGTCTTATAAAGAATCCCGACAATGTTATCCAACGTGCCTTCGTACAGCGGGATGCGCGAATACTTCGACTTGAAGAGGAGTTCTTTCGCTTCGCGCAGGTACTGATTGCAATCGAGCGAGAACATGTAGATACGCGGGGTCATGCAGTCTTCCGCCGTGATGTCCTTCAGCTGGAAGACATTCTTGATCATCTTTACTTCCTGCGCCTCGATGGCACCGCTCTTACTGCTCTGATCCAGCATGATCTTGAGCTCTTCTTCCGTGACGAAGGGCACATTGAGCCCTTTTCCGCCGGTCAGTTTGTAGATGAGTGGTACGACGAAGAACATGATCGGCTTGAGCGTTTGCTGCGCCGCATAGGCGGGATACGCCATATTGAGCACGACCGGGATAGAGTATTTGGCAGCCAGGGTTTTGGGGACAAGATCGGCAAATACCAGCAGGACAAAGGTCAGAATACCGACCAACACCGCGAACGCTTCTCCGAGCACTCCTTCCAGGCCCTGTCCTCCGAATCGATTCAGCGCGATAATCGTCGCCAACGAGGCAGTGGCGGTGTCGATCAGTCGATCCCCGACCAGGATAGTCAGCAGGAGCCGTTGAGGGTCGGTGCGCAGGTGCAGCGCCATCTCCGCCCGCTTGCTACCCGTATCGGCCAGCGCCCTCAGCTTCGTATCGTTGACGGAATAGAACCCCACTTCAACGACAGAGATCACTGCCGACAACAGAATGAGGAATATCAGTACGATAATGTCCATACGACCTATCGAAGGTTAGAGGTACCGGATCAAATTGGAAGGGTGAAAGATGGATCCTTGGATCAGGTCGAAGCCCGTGGTTCGAACTGCAAGACTTACCATCTGTCTTGAGAAGACGACCAGAATGGGTCCTCTCGGGTCACTATCATCCATCGCGTACTACAATTAGCACAGGCAGATACGCGCATCAAGCGTTACGGCAATTCATGACCGGCGACAATTCTGTAGCATATCAGTCATTTAGGTTATTTGCCATGATTCGAAACCCTCAAGGGTTCTCCGTAGGCGACCCTGCCGCGTCATCCCGAACGATCAGTGGATCGGTATCAAGGGCTCGCTTGAGATGCGCGGCGGCTCGTTCGGCGGCCGCGTCCGTTCGAAATTGCCCGGCAAAGACACGATATCGGCGACCGTCCGGCAAATCGACGCCGACCGCTTTGGAACCTGGGTAGGTTCCCCTCAGCCGTTCGACCAGGGCCTGTGCATTAGCCCGATCGGCAAAGGAACCCACCTGCACCCGCAACACCCCCATCTCCCCTGCCCTGCACTGGTAGCTGATGACCCGGAGTTCGATCTCATCGGTTCCGGGCCCGACCATCCCCATGGCCTGGGCCCCGGCTAGAGACAAGTCGAGAATTCGCCCGCGCACAAACGGCCCTCGATCGTTGATCCGCACCGTCACTTGGCGACCGGTGGTCAGGGATCGCACCACCGCCACCGATCCCAACGGCAACGTGCGATGCGCCGCCGTCAGCTTATGCATGTCGTACACTTCCCCGTTGGCCGTGCGGTTCCCATGAAAGCCAGGCCCATACCAGGACGCGCTGCCCCGTTCCACAAAGCCTAACGGGTACCCAGGTGGATAAGTGGGACGCACCGGACTCCAGCCGGAGCATCCACTGAGCCATGTGGTGACGAGCAGGACGAATAGGAGGAGGAGAAGAAGACGGCTTGTGGTGGTCCCCTTCTCCCCCAGCATGAGGCGGATTAGAGTTCGTCGAGTGAATGGGTGCGAAGCACCCCAAGGGCTTTGGTCGTGTTCGAGACAGTCAAAACCACAATCGCGCGCTTGCCTTCCCGTGACGGGGTGCAATAGCCGCACTTTACATTGATACGCGCCCTGGTCAGCGAATCGGCCACTTGTTTCAAGGCTCCGGGCTTATTCTCCAAACTCAAAATCAGGGCCGTCTCCTCGCGGAACTTGATCTTGGACTTTCTCAGGGCGATGCGTGCTGCATCAACATCCGCCACGATCAACCGCAGCTTCCCGGGACCGGTGACCTCGGGTGCAGAAAAGGCCTTGATGTTGACTCCCGCAGCCCCGAGCACGGCCGCTACTTCAGCCAGCACCCCGGGCTTACTCTGTCCACTCACCACAAATTGCGTCGTTGTCGGCATGAGCTCCTCTCTCTCTGCTGAGTCAGTTCGTCTCGGATGTTAGCGACTGTATCCGTACAGCCACTTCACGCTGGTGCCGCCGATGTTTCTGACGGTATCGTACATTCAGGCCGGAATGAGAATCTCTTCGCCCGGTTCTGGCCTGACACACCATCTCCCGAACTCCAGTTCCAACCGACCCTCGACCGGCATCACCAACTCGTCGACCGCGTGGCGGTAATCCTCCCACACTTGACCGGGCGGATCAACCCAAAGATCACACTGAAGCCGCGCGCCTGCCACTCCTGCGCTACCACATAGCGATCGATCGGGACCATAATCCTCCGCAAGGACTTGCCTACCCTACACCTTTGCCCCGCAACCGTCCAACCTCTGCATCATCGGCGGCAGAGTCCTGTCGGCCATCTCATCGTGCGGGAGCTGAGGCGGTTCGAAAGGCCACGTCTGCGCTCGACATCTACGGTCCGATTCGCACCCTCGCGCTTCCCCCTAGGACGGATCGTGGAACAGGTCCCGCAGGTCGACACGTGATAGTCAACGAGTCGCCCGCTGGTATGGGGGGGCCGAC
>CABVRW010000031.1:18038-39927 GCA_902500785.1 uncultured Nitrospira sp. | reverse complement strand
CGAGACGAGCGCGGGGCGCCTATCGCCGCAAGCGAGAAACTGATTGTCGCGTTTGTGTCAGTTTGATATATCAAAGAGGTTGTCACCTTGTTGATCCGATCTATGCCTTCATCCTTCCGCACGACACGCGTCGAGCGTCCGCACCAATGGTTCACGCGAGGGCTCGTCACGACGGCATGCCTGGTTGGCTGCCTCGTGATCACCGGTTGTGGGACCTTCATGTCTCCCGACGTCAAACGTGGAGATCAGCATCTCGCGGCCGGGAATTGGGAAGAGGCCAGCGTCGCCTATCGGCAGGCCCTCAAGGACGATCCGTTCGAGCCATCGCTTCAAAATAAATACGCGGTGGCGAGGGAGCGGGCGGCCGCGATGCATAATGAGCGTGGCCGACAGCTGCTGAAGGATCGCCAGTTCGACCAAGCCGCCGAGGAATTCAAGCGCGCATTGACGATCGAGCCGACCAGTGCCGAGCACGAATCCGGCTTGACGGAGGCGCTGCGATTCAAAGAAGCCCGTGATCGTTACCGTGAGGCGGACCGTCTGGCGCAACTGGGAAGAGTGAGCGAAGCCATGGCGGGGTATATGCGGGCTGTGGAACTGGATCCCTCCTATAAGGAGGCGTTAGAGGGCGTCGCCAGGCTCTCCGCGGAACAGCATGCCGTGGAGAGCGACGACCGCCAGAAGCAGCCGGTGACGATGCAGTTTCGCAACGCCGGACTGAAGGAAGTGGTGGAGGCCCTGGGCAAGGCTGCGCATGTCAATTTTGTGTTCGACAAGGATGTGCGCAACGACCCCGTCACGATTTCCTTGGAGGACAAACCGTTCGACGAAGCGCTCACGCTGGTGTTGAACAGTAATAGTCTGTTTGCCCAGAAGGCAGGCCCGTCGCTGTTTATCATCAGTCCGAACACCAAGCAGAAGCAGGAACAGTATCAGGATTTGATGATCCGGACATTTTACTTGTCCTCCGCGAAGGCGAAAGACATGGTCGCGCTCTTAAAGTCCATGCTGGATGTGAAGCACATCCACGGCAACGAGGCGCTGAATACCATTGTGATTCGTGATCAGCCGGAGAAAGTGGAATTGGCGGAGAAGATCATTCAGGCGAACGATCGCGAAGATTCAGAGGTGCTGTTCGATGTGGAAGTGCTGGAAGTGAATCGAACGGTCGATCAGACATATGGGCTGTCGTACCCCAAGCAGATCGGCGCGTCTCTCGTACCGCCTGGATTCACGGGGGCGATTGCCGGGGATATCGCGCAGCAGTTCACCTACCGGAACCTGGCCAGCTTGGGACAGGACAGCTATCTGTTCAAGCTTCCGACGAATGTGCAGTTGGATTTCTTCAAGCAGGTCACGGACGCCAAGACCCTGGCGGCGCCGAAGGTGCGGGTCCTCAACAACAAGAAAGCCGAAGTCAACATCGGCGACAAGCAACCGATCTTGCTTTCCACCACCAACGTGTTGCCTGGGCAAGCCGCGACCGGCGCCGTGCCGACGACTTCGACCGTAACGTCGATTGAGTTTCGCGATACCGGCGTCAAGCTGACGGTTGAACCGAACATCCACCTTGCGAACGAGCTCTCGTTGAAAATGAAGATCGAGGTGATTCGCCTGGGCGATACCGTCCTGCTGCAACAATCGCCACCGATCACCCAGTTTAAATTCGGCAATCGCTCGGCCGAGACCATGCTGAACGTTCGTGATGGAGAAACCATCGTCTTGGGGGGCCTCTTGCAGGAGGAAGATCGTCGCACCAAAGTGACGATTCCCTGGATCGGGGACATTCCCTTCCTCGGCAACCTCCTGAGTTCGTTTAAAACCCAACGGGTGACCACCGAGGTCATCCTGACCCTCACGCCGCATATCGTCAACTCGTTACGACTTCCCGGTCCGCAGGGACAGGCATTCTGGTCCGGAACAGAGTCCGTGTTCTCCACGTCGCCGTTGTTTGCCATGCAGCCGAAAAAGGTCTCGGCTCGGGTGTCGACGTTGGATGGTTCCGCCACGCTCACCGAAAAGAGTGCATCGAAACAGTCTCACGGGGATACCACGAGTCGGGCCGCCGTTCCGTTCGGACTGCAGTTATCCATCCAGCCGGCAGATGCCACGGTTCAAATGGAACAAGAGTTTCGAGTGGATGTCCTCGCCACGCAGGCCCGCGGCGTAGATACTGAAATCTTTACATTGGAATTTGACCCGCAGATTCTCGAGTTTCGAGATGCCACCCTGGGCGAGGTGTTGGGGACCGAAGCCGGCAAAGCGGCGGTCGCTGCGAGTTCGTCCTCAAAGAATGGCATGATCGAGTTGCGTTTGCATCGCTCTCCGAACGCGACGAAAGACGATGGCCGCCTGTTGCGATTGACCTTTCTCGCCAAAGCCCCGGGCGTGTCGTCGGTGCGTCTGCACATGGCAAAACATGGCGGCCTCGACAGTCCGGAGGGGATCGGTGAAGCGGTGGGAGTGGTGAGAGTGCGGTGAAACAGTCCGGCGTCACCTTGCTCGAACTGCTCGTTACCCTGACCATTCTTTCGATCCTCGCCGCAGTGGCGCTGCCGTTTACCAAAGTTTCGTCCAAACGGACGAAGGAGATCGAATTGCGGCAGAACCTGAGGGTGATTCGAGCTGCGATCGACACGTTTCATCTTGAATGGTCGCGTGACGGTGATACCCTGACCGGACCGGCTTGCGTCAGGAATAAGCTGAGCTGCAAAGACGTCACCGGTCCCTACGGTTACCCGAAGTCCCTCGAGGTGTTGCTGGGAATCAAGCTGACGGGCGAGCAAGCCACGGTGCGCGGGACGACGACCAAACGGTACCTTCGAGCGATTCCCCTGGATCCTATGACCGGAGCCGCCGATTGGCGATTGCGTTGTTATCGCGATCCCGCCAGTGTGAAAGACTGGTGCGGAGAAGATGTGTACGATGTTACGAGTCATAGTCAAGAGCTTGCGCTGGATGGTACGAAATACCGAGAGTGGTAGACGCACATGGTCGATCTCGTCGCCGCGAGGATTTACGATTATCGAGTTGATGATTGTGGTGACGATCGTCGGGATTCTGGCTACCTTGGCCGTACCGTCCTACCATGCGGCGATCATCAAGGCAAAAGAAGGCGCCTTGCGCCAGGATTTATTTTCGTTGCGCGATGTCATCGACCAACATCGCGCCGATAAAGGGAAGTACCCCGAGACGGTTGAGGCCCTGGTATCGGCCGGATATCTTCGACGGATTCCGACCGATCCGTTGACCGGTTCGACCACCACCTGGCAGGAACTGGTCGATGAAGGGGAGGGCGGCATGGTCGATGTGTTTTCAGGATCCGATCTTGTCGGGACCAACGGAGTGCCCTACAACCAATGGTAAGGCGATGAATACCATGATGATCCAACAAGATAGTGCTGTCTGTCGAACGATCGTCGGCTTACGATTCGGATGCTGGATCATGGCCGCGCTGAGTCTCTCGTTCTGGGGAGGCTGTGCGCGGGTCACGCCAGGTCCGGAACCGACTCCGTCCGATCTACAGGTCACCGCGGACTCTCTCAAGATCGCCGCCCGTGAAGCGCAACGCACGGCAACCGAACTGCGTACGGCGCTCGAGGAGCAGCGGAAAGAATTGGCTGATGCGCAGGTGGCGCGGGCGCAACTTCAGGGTATGTTGCGAGAGACGGAGCGACGGTTGGCCGATGCTCGCCAGGTCATAGAGCTGCAGCGTGAGGAATTGGCTTCAGCCCGCATCGAGCGGGAACGGTTCGCTCAGACGCTTCGTCCGCTTCACAGCCGGCTTCGACAGTCGTCGGCAGTACCTCCCGGTCAACCCACACGTGCCTCCGGTCAGGATAGTATCGTGCCGGCTTCGGCGGGCACCCAAGATCAGGCGGTCGTGAGTGCGCCGTCCCATGAGGAGGAATCTGTCCCTCACCCTTCGCCCATCGCCGGTGGGGACGAACCGGTTTCAGATGCGCCCCATGGCGTGCCGGTGGCGATTTCGATGCCGGCCGCCATGGCGCCGGTCAGAACGATTGTCGTGCAGGGCGGGGAGACGTTGTGGCGGCTCGCGCGTCGGCACAAGGTCGATTTAGAAGCACTTCGCTCGCTCAACGGGTTGACGAGTAATCTGATTATCGCAGGACGGACGCTCCGTTTGCCGGAGCCTCGGCTGCAGCAGGCGGCCATAGAACCGGTCTCTATGAACGCACTCGTTCAATAGCGGCTGGATGGCAGTGTATGTTGTGTCGAACCGAATGAAATCATGGCTGTATTTGCATACAGAGCGGCTCGCCAGGATGGAACGACCTTCGAGGGACACATCGAAGGCGAAGACGAACATCTGGTGCGCGCCAAGCTCGAATCGGATGGCCTCTTGGTCTTTCGTCTGGCTAGGCGGGGAGTGGGCTTCGGTGTCCCGGGTCTTGCGGCGGGTCGCTGGGGAAAGCTTCCGCTTCAAGATTTCCTCGTCTTCAATCAAGAGCTGTTGGCCCTGATCAAGGCGGGACTGCCGGTCTTGCGGGTCTGGGATCTGCTCATCGATCGTACCCAACGAGCCCCCTTTCGGGAAGCATTAAAAGCCGTCCGGCAGGATATCCGCGGTGGGGCTTCGGCCTCTGAGGCCTTAGGCAAGCATTCCACCTATTTCTCGGATCTCTATCTCGCCACCATTCGTGCCGGGGAGCAGTCCGGGAATCTGGCGGAGGTATTGCAACGGTACATTGCGTATCTGAAGCTCATGATCGGCCTTCGTCAAAAGGTGACCAAGGCGCTGGCCTATCCGGCCTTCCTCGTCGTCGTCGGTATCGCAGTGGTCGGATTTCTGCTGAGTTATGTGATGCCGACGTTCGTATCGGTGTATGGTGAATCGTCTGCCGATTTGCCGACGGCCACGCGGGTGCTCATCTCGGTGATTCGTGTGGGAGAGGCACAATTGATTCCGGTTGCGATCGTGCTCGTCGTGGCGGCGGTCATGGGCCGCACGTGGTACCAAACCTCAGCCGGTCGTTTGGCTGTGGACCGGCAGCTGCTGCGCCTGCCGTTACTTGGAATGATTCTTGTGCAACACCACACCATTCAACTCACCCGCACGCTGGCCACGGTCTTGGCCGGTGGAACACCATTGGTTGAAGCGCTCGAAATTGCGCGCGGCGCGGTGTCGAACCGGTTCGTGTCGCGTGGGTTGGTGTCGGCGGTGAACGAAATTCGGGAAGGCAGCACGTTGGCGGCTGCCATCGAGCGGCCGCAAATATTGCCCAAGCTGGCGATTGAAATGTTGTCGGTCGGGGAAGAAACAGGATCGCTGGAACCGATGCTGAGGGATGTGGCCGAGTTTTATGAGGGCGACCTCGACGTACGGCTCAGTCAGTTGACCACCTGGATCGAGCCGGTGTTACTGCTGGTGATGGGGCTCCTGGTCGGGGGCATCGTCATCATCATGTATTTGCCGATTTTTCAGATGGCCGGAACGATTCAATAATCCGACGACGTGCCAGGCGGTGTTCCCTGCGCGTCGTGACCCTGGTCGAAGTCGGAGGGACTGAAGATGCTCATGCAACGTCATCTCACTCGCCCGTCGCTTGCCGATGTGATGGTACGCGAGGGGATCTTGCCGAAGCGGACGGTGGACCAGATTGTGGCCCGCCTGGGAGGCAATACCACAGCCTTGGGCCAGACGCTCGTCGAAGAAGGCGCCATTTCCGAGTCGCAACTGGCGCAGGCATTGGCGGCGCAGTATGGGCTCCCGTATGACCCGCTCATTGGGTTCCGCGTGGACTCCGAATTTTATCACACGATTTCGGTGAAGTTGATGCGGCGCCATCCGTTTGTGCCGGTGAAGGAGGAGGACGGCGCCTTGACGATCGCGATTTCCGATCCGCAGAACCTTCTGGCGCTGGATGAATTGGAAATTCTGCTCAATCGCCCTCTGCACTATGTGGTGAGTTCGCGGAGCGCGATTCAATCGGCGTTGGAGCGGAGCGAAGGGTCGAGCCAGGCGCTGCGCGAACTCGAGGCCGAATATCGATCGGTGCTGGTGAAGGAAGACGAACGCGGCGAAGAGATCTTGACGGTCGATCACTTCGGCGAAGACCAGAGCCCCGTGGTCAAGTTACTCGATACGATCATGTTGAGCGCCATGCAGCGCCGGGCCAGCGATATTCATATCGAGGCGACGGATCGCGCGACCACAGTAAAGTTTCGGGTGGACGGCATTCTGGTCTCGGCCATGGATCCGCTTGATGTAAAGCTGCATCCCCCGCTGGTGTCTCGCCTCAAGGTCATGTCCGATTTGGACATCGCTGAACGGCGCGTGCCGCAGGATGGAAGTTTTCGCATGCGGCTCGACCGGAAGACGGTGGACTTCCGGGTTTCAATTTTGCCGAGCGTGTTCGGTGAATCCGTCGTCATCAGAATTTTGGATCGCGAGGCGATTACGACCGGCGTGTCTACCCTGCGACTGGATCGGCTGGGGTTCAATCCGGAGGATCTCAAACGATTCCGCCGCGCCATTACGAGACCTTACGGGATGGTCCTTGTGACCGGCCCGACGGGTAGTGGAAAGACCACGACCCTGTACGCCGCCATCAGTGAGATGAATATTCAGGAAGATAAGTTGATCACCATCGAAGACCCGGTGGAGTATCAGCTGCCGGGGGTGGTGCAAATCCCGGTCAACGAAAAGAAAGGTCTCACGTTTGCTCGTGGGTTGCGGTCGATTCTGCGGCACGATCCGGACAAAATCATGGTCGGTGAAATTCGTGATGCCGAAACGGCGCAGATCGCCATCCAGTCGGCGTTGACCGGCCATTTGGTGCTGACGACGGTACATGCCAACAATGTCTTCGATGTGATCGGACGATTCGCCTCGATGGGCATCGATTCCTACAATTTCCTGGCTGCGTTGACCTGCGTCCTGGCGCAACGGCTCATTCGGATCATCTGTCCTGATTGTCGGCATCAGGTCGTACTCGATCCGGCCCTGGCCGAAGAGTCCGGCCTCGACTATGAGGAATTCAAGGGCGCGCCGTTCTATGAGGGAAAAGGGTGTTCCGAATGCCACGACACCGGGTATCGGGGCCGAAAATGTATCACTGAATTTCTGGACCTGACGGATGAGATCAAAGAAATGATTCTGGCGGATCGCGCACTGTCGGAGATCCGCTACCGTGCCGTCACGGACGGCATGATTACGTTGCGGCAGTCTGCGGTCAAGAAAGTCCTGGCCGGGGAAACGACCCTGCGCGAGATCAACCGCGTGACGTTTAGCGAAGAGCGATAACCGATGTGGGATTGGATCACCAGCCGGCCGCAGTATTGCCTGAAAATCGGCGCTCGCGATCTCGCGTGGGCGGAGGTGCATCGAAACTGGCGCGGGAGGCCGCGATACCAGTGCGTGGTGTCCGCGTTGCCCGAGGGGGTCCTCCGGTTGTCGCCTTTGGAACAGAACGTGGTCTCTCCGCACGAATTGGAATCGCACATTCGAGCGATCGCTGGTTCCGCCACGACCCAGGCCCCCGGCCGGTCATCCACACCGGGAGTCCCGCGCGCAGCGACCATCATTTTGCCTGACCTGGCCGTGCGATTAGCGGTGTTGCGCCTGCAGGACCTTCCATGGAGTTCCGATGAGCGCGACGCGCTGGTGCGTTGGCGATTGGGGCAGGAGCAGTTGCTGTCTTTGAGTGGTGCGAAAGTCTTCTCCCAGGTATTGTCCGATCCGGGCGGATCCGGGGATGGTCCCTGTACCGTGCTCGCGGTGGTCGTGCAAGAAACCGTGTTGGCCCAGTATGAAGCGGTCTGTGAAGCCGCGGGGTTGATCCCCCAGGAGGTCGACGTCGCGAGTTTGCGTCTGTTTAATCTGTGGACTCATGGGACCGGGCGTACCGCTCGGTCGACCACTGATTTCTTATGGGTGAATGCGACGGACGGCGGAGTCACGGCGTTTATTTTTCACAAAGGCAGACTGGTATTTCTTCGGTCGAAACTGCAGGGCGGCATCGGCTCGGGAGGCGTGTGGGCACCGGGTTTCGAGCAGCTGGGCCTGACTCGTATCGTGCAAGAGTGCGCGGACTCCATCTATGCTTGCCAGCAGCAAACGCCGGAGATCGCCATCAGCCACACGGTGCTGATTGCCGATGAAGCCATGGGGCCTGAGCTCCGTGAGCGGTTGGAGAAGGGATTGGGCGTCCCCGTGCAGGAGCTGGAATGGGAGCGCGTGCAACAGTACGGTGGGGGTGCCATTGCGGGCCCGCGGACGAGCGCGGCCTTGCCGGCGATTGCAGGGGTCGTGTAGGCCATGTCATTGGACAACGTCGTGTCGGCGATTCGTGATGTCGCGTTGCGGGTGGGACAACCCTCGGCACGAAGCGGCGTGTTTGCGATCAACCTGAGCAGCCGCTATCGGTGGTACCTGGCGCCGGCCCGGTTGGTGATCATGTTGTTGGCGGGAGTGATCGGACTGGTGATGTTGTGGGATATCTCACAAACGTGGTTGGTCTGGCAGGAAATCCAATCGATGGAATCGGCGCTGAGCCAGGTGCAGAACCGGCACAGGGAGCTGTTGAAGGAGGCGCAACGCGAAGGCCTGGATCTCTCGGAGGCTGCCCTGCAGGTGTTGCCGAAGGAGATCGAATTTGCCAATCACCTCATCGAGAAGCGGAGTTTTTCTTGGACCCGGTTTCTGACGGAGTTGGAGCGGGCCATTCCACAACGGATCGCGGTCAACAGCATCAGGCTTGATCCCGCGAACGCTACGATCATGCTCACCGGCTCCGCCAGGGCCCTCGAAGATGTGACGACCTTGACGGTGATGTTTCAGGATCATCCCCAGTTTAAGGATCCTGTGCTCGGCCAGCACCGAGTCATGGGGAATGGATTGGTAGAGTTCGACCTCTCGTTACGGTATCGGAATCGCAACCCATGATGTTTCCAGGACTTGATCGTCTTCAACTGACCTGGCGTCAGCCCTATGCGCCCATTCTTCCCTGGGTCGCCTTCGTGGCGGGGCTCTGTATCCTGAGTTACGGCATCCATGCCTTGGTATTGGGGGCGGCGGAGCAGGAACAGGTGAGGCTCCAAGCCGAATGGGTGAAAGCCAGGCAGCAATTGAATCGACACAAGGAGGCCAAGAAGGCCAAGGCAGATCTCCAACGCGTGTGGTCTGTCTTGCCCTTGTTTCGTGATTTTGCGCCGCTCGCGCTCGGGGTCACGGACGAGGCCAAGCGGGACCAGGTGACGTTGCCGGCCCTTTCCTACAGGACAGAGAAGACCGCGGTCCCTGACGCGACCAAAGCGGTTCTGCAGGGCACCGTCACCGGCCGCTATGAGGATTTGCGTCGTTTTCTTTACAACCTGGAATCGGCGGAGGAGCTGTTGTTCATCGAGGATCTCAACTTGATTCGCTCAGGCAATGTGCAGGATCAGCAATTGACCTTCAATATCAGGATTTCGACCTATCTGCGCGGAGAGCATTTGCAATCTCCGACGCCATAACGCGCATGAATCGAGTCAGCAAAAATCAAGGTCTGTTGTTGATGACCCTCGTGGTCCTCTGGATCGGTTTGCTCATGTGGCAATTCGGCCATTCCACCGAACAGGCGCGAGCGCCCTTGAAGCATGTCAGCGGACAGCGAGCGGTCGGCAAGGCGCCTGCTGCTTCCATCGCTGGTGATCTGCAGGTGCATCTCGAACGGCTGGCTGCGATCAAGGGACAGCGGGAGGCGACCTTCTCGACCCCACGCAATATTTTCGCGAGTCTCTTGCCCCCGGTGGAGCCGGTGGTGGCGCCGACCTCGGCCCCTCGTCGGGGACGTTCCCGCAGGTCTGCCAAGGCTGCGCCGCCTTCCGTGATCGAGGCCCCTGTGCTCGAGGAGCCGGCTGAAGCGCAGGAGAGTATGTCCTCCGAGGAAGAAGAACCGCCGGTGGAAGAACCCAAGGGACCGACACCGGAGGAGATTGAACGGCTGCGGATTGCGACGGAACTGAACCAGTACCGGTATGTGGGGTTTATGGCGATGGGCGGCAGCTCGCAGAAGAAAAAGAACATGGCCGTGGTCATCAAGAGTGATCAGATGCATGTGGTCCAAGTCGGCGAAGTGATCGCCGGAGAAGTATTGGTGAAGGCGGTGTCGTTGAGTGAAATCACGCTGCAGGATGTGGCCTCAAAAATCACGCAGGTGATTCCCGTCACCGATGCACCGGCCGCAGTGGAACAACCCAATTAGTAAGGGATGGGTGTGCGCGGCCATCTCCAGAATAATCGTGGCATTACCTATCTGGCCTTGATGTTTTCGATCGTGCTGATCGGGATTTCCGTCTCCGCCGCCGCCCGCCAATGGAGCTTCATGGTGCAGCGTGAGAAAGAAGCCGATCTCATGGCTAAGGGGATCGAAATTCAAAACGCCCTTGCGTTGTACTCGGCCGCGATGAAAATCGGGCGCATCATGCCCACTGAAATGTATCCCCAGTCCCTGGTGGAGCTGACGCGGACCCCCAAGCCGTACTTGCGGAGAGTCTATCAAGACCCGATGGGTGGCGGGGATTGGGAGTATATGCGTGCGCCGACCGGAGGCATTATGGGGGTCCGCAGCAAAAGCAAGGCCAAACCCATCAAGGAACGCGACTTTCCACTCGCCGTTCGCCACTTCGAAGGTCGGAAAACGTATCGCGATTGGATGTTTCAACATCCCAATCCCTCCTCGCTCTCCATGCTGATGCCCCCGATGATGGGTCTGGCTCCCGGCAATATGCCGATGCAACCCGGGGCGCCCGGGCCCGTGCCAGGCACCCCGCCGCCGCCGGGCGCCGTTCGGAACCCTTGACCCAACTCTGAATCCCACAGTATCCTGTGCGGCTATAGATCGCGACGACTTCGTTCACCCTCTTGATCGGCAGATGCGCTGGGGTTTCAGGCTTCAGGTATCGCCAGCAGCAGGAACTCACGACATGGAACAAGATCTCACCGAATCCCCGGTTCCGGAGCTGGAAGCTCCCGTTGAAGTGCTTACTCCAGAAGACTATGTCTCGGCCCTGGTCAAGAAGGCTAAGGGGGCGGCTGGTCGGCTCTCAACCCTTTCGACGGCAATCAAAAATCAGGCCTTGCAGGCCATGGCCGATGGGCTCGAAGAGCATGAGGCGGAGCTGTTGGCTGAGAACGACAAGGATCTCGAACAGTTCGATGCCACGCCCGAGCGGAAAGCCTTGGGGGATCGGTTGCGGTTGACGTCGGAACGTATTCAGGAGATGGCTGCGGGGATTCGTGACATCGCCCGGTTGCCGGATCCGCTCGGGGATATGCCCAAGATGTGGACCAGGCCGAATGGGATGCAGGTAGGCCGGATGCGTGTGCCGATCGGGGTGATTGGGATCATCTATGAAGCGCGTCCGAATGTGACGGCGGACTCGGCCGCCTTGTGTCTCAAGTCAGGAAACGTCTGTATTCTGCGAGGGGGATCCGAAGCCCTGCACTCGAATGCGGCCATCGCGAAAGTATTATGTGAATCGGCGGAGAAGGCCGGCGTTCCGGTCGGTGCGATCACGTTCGTCGATCGTCCCGAACGGGAGGTCGTCCAGCTCTTGCTCAAACAGGATAAGTCCATCGACCTCATCATTCCGAGAGGCGGTGAATCGCTGATGAAGACGATCGCCGAACATGCCACGATCCCTGTGCTCAAGCATGACAAGGGGGTGTGCCACATCTATGTCGATGTGGACGCCGATCCCCAGGTGGCTGAGCAGATCTGTATGAATGCGAAAGTGCAGCGTCCGTCGACGTGTAATGCGATGGAGACGTTGTTGGTCCATCATAGTATCGCGCGCACGTGGCTTCCGCTTCTGGTGGCGCGACTCAAGGCGACGAAGGTGGAACTTCGGGGTTGTCCGAAGACCTGCCAGCTGTGCCCTGAGGTGACGCCGGCCGACGAGGGGGATTTCGGACGGGAATTCCTGGATCTGATCCTCGCGATCAAAGTGGTGAAGCATATGGATGAAGCCCTGGAGCACATTGCCACGTATGGCTCCCGGCACACCGAGGCGATCGTGACGAAGGATTATGCCCGCGCGATGCGGTTCCTGCGCGAGGTCGATGCTGGTGCGGTGCTCGTGAATGCCTCGACCAGACTCAATGACGGCTACCAGTTCGGCCTGGGCGCAGAAATCGGCATCAGCACCTCGAGGCTCCACGCGCGCGGCCCGATGGGGCTTGAAGAATTGACCTGTTCAAAATTTGTGGTGCTCGGGAGCGGCCAGATCCGCGAGTAAATGCCGCCTGAATCCTTGGTACAAGAGATGCTCAGGCGTCCCGGCACGCTCGCCTTTCCCTCCAATCTCGCCGACCTTTCACAGCTCACGGCTGCCTCCGGATCAGTACTGCAGCAGCCGACCGGCCATTTGGTGATCTATGGAAGCCATGGCCGCCGTATCTGTGCGACCGATCCGGATGGCTATCCGTTGCATGAATGCGAATGGGGGATCATCGACGGCATACCGTGTCTCCTGCGAGCACGGGTGCACCTCGATTGGGGTGCTTGGGTTGGTCTGACTCCCGGTGGTCTGGTGAACGCCATGACCCTGGACCTGTCTCGAAAGCCAGGCTGGCAACATCTGCGGGCCGACGACCTCCGTGGCATGGCGGCTCAGGCGATGCGGGTCCCGCTGGAGGAAGTTCGCTTCTTCTACAACGATCAGGATGTGACCATTGGTGCGAAGGGCGCCGCCACGATCCGGCACCGCAAGGATGCGATCTATCGGTTACCTGACGGCACATTCGACAGCAAACAATTCATGGCCTGTATGGGGGCCATGCATTGGGAGACAATCGATTTTCTGCCGGTGGTGGAACTCTTTCTTTCGCTGTTGCCCGGCACCGGCTCCGCCATCTTTGAACTGATCCGCGGGCTCTATGACGATCAGAATCGGGCGCGGCCCACTCCGCGGGCTCTCCGGTATCGTGGCATCCCCACCTATCCGTCTGAGGCAGCCTATCGTCTGTTCAGCAATTTCTTTTCCCCGCAGGTTCCTGGCGGGGACGATCCCTTTCCCGTGTTTATGGATCCTCCCCGGTCGCACCTGGTGACCTGGCTTCCGGTGTCTGATCCGCCAAGGCGGCATTTCGACGCGAGGCATCGGCTGTGCGTGACGATTCAAGGGCAACGGCTCTTGAAAGCCACCGGCTGGGATGATCCTGCCGGGTTGTCTTATCAACCGTTCGACCGACAGGGCGTGGCGCCATGTCAGCGTGGAGCGGCGGTCGAGCAGGGTCAGCTCCTGTTGGTGGATCGGGGCATCAGTCGGGCTGTTCCTCTGGAGCGAAGTTGGGGGCCGGTGACCGAGTCCTCTGGGATCGGTGCCGCGTCAGAGAGCGTCGATTGGACCTCTGTATTCGGAGGGGCTGCACCGGTGGTCAGTTCCGACGAGGCGTTTGGCGCGGTGGTTCTCTATCCTGACGATGAACGTGAAATCGGGGAGTTGGCCACGCAACCCTTCGTGGCTGACTACCTGCAAGACCTCATCGAGCAGGATCGGCCATTGGCTGCCCGGGTAGGGCGGGCGGGACATCTGTTGATCGCCGGATTCGACGCTGCGATTACGACCTGTATCGGAAGCGATCGCCCACGCGCCTGTACGGTGCTGTACGAGCATCCGGCCTTCGCTCAACGGCAGGCGCAGATGTTGTGGAATCTGTGGGTCCGCATACAACGATTGGAGTGGCTCTCCCATGTGCAGATGCAGCCCCGCGCGGGCGAGGGGGGGAAGGACAGCAGCAGGATGTACGATCTTGCCTATGAGTGGACGCCGTTCAGTCTCTATGACAAGCCGGACGCGGTCGGCGAGCGGATGGGGCGCCTGGCGCAGTTGCTGTTAGCCGGGGCGGTCGCGTTTATCGTTGGACCATCGACGGTCGCGGATGGTTGCCGAGCCGCGGGAATGCAAATCCAGGCCATCACGCCGGTGGCCTCTCTCCCGACGTTTCGCATGCATCAGAGCGTGCTTCCTCGCGCGCATCTGAAGCCAGATGTCATGCTCTTTCAGATTGTCCGGGCCTGAGAAGTCAGGTGCGTATGCCGCAGCTTTGAGGCCTGAATCACGTATCGCGCGGTGCTTCGTGACAAGACGACTGACGGGAATTCGACTACAGTCTGATAGACGTTCCTGCTACAATTCACGGTTGCGTTGAACAATGAAAGCGCGACTGGTCGGGGTCGGCCGAAAGAAGGAGCAGAGAGTATATGGGATGCCGTCATTATCTGAAACATGCAGTCCATCGCCGCACCAGGCCGGGTACGACTCCTCGTGGTTCTCAACTCGACAGACTGACGGGATGTGAGGGATTTTCGTTTATCGAAGTGATGATCGTCGTGGTGATTCTGGCGATCTTGGCGACACTCCTGATTCCACGCGTGATGGGGCGCACAGAAGATGCCAAACGAGCGGCCACCAAGGCGCAAATTTCGAATATTGAAAGTGCGCTCCAACTCTATAAGCTCGATAACGGCAATATTCCCACGACCGAACAGGGCTTGAAAGCCCTTGTGGAGCGGCCTGCCTCTGGTCCCGCTGCTCCAAATTGGAAGGCCGGCGGGTATCTTCCCAAAGTGCCGGTTGATCCCTGGGGTTTCCCCTACAAGTACACAACCCCCTCCACGCAGGGTGGAGAGTTTGAGATCGTCTCGTTCGGGGCCGATGGCATTCAGGGAGGCGAAGGGAAAAACGCCGACATCGTCAGTTGGGATCTCGACCGCAACTGACCTCCTGCCTCGTCCACCGTCCGCTATCGTTTCTATCACCTGGTTCAGCCCGCGCCGGCTTCCTGCAGCGACCATCTGAAACAACTTAAGATTAGGCCGTTTCCGACCGATGTGGAGAGGAGGAAGATCCTGCCGGCAGGAGGGGATGATGCGACGGGTGGTCTTTGTCGACGATGCGCCGGAGATTTTGAAGCATCTGCAGCGGACATTGGCGCCAATGCAGTCCGAGTGGACGATGCAGTTTTTCCCTTCCGCTACGCCGGCCTTGGCCGCGATCCGTGAGACACCGTGCGATGTCGTGGTGTCGGATATGACGATGCCGGGGATGGACGGGGCTCAATTTCTTGGGGAGGTTCGCACGGTCTGTCCACAGACGATCCGCATCGTCCTGTCCGGAGACCAGAGCCCTGCCAACTATGTGCGGTCCGCCTCGATCGCCCATCGGTTTCTTCGGAAACCGTTCGATGTGGCGACGCTGAAAGCAACCATCGGGCAGGCTGAAGCCCTTCGGACTATGTTGGCCGATCCGGCGCTTCGCAGTCTGGTGAATGAAATCAAGACGCTTCCGAGCCTGCCGTCGATTTACCAAGAATTAATGCAGGAAATGCAGGCCCCGCAGGCATCGCTCAAAAAGGCTGCTCGTATTGTGGCCAAAGATCTTGGAATGGTGACCAAGATCCTTCAGCTGGTAAATTCCGCGTTCTTTGGTCTCCGCACCTATGTGTCTGACCCTGAGCAAGCGGTGGCCCTTCTCGGCTTCGATGCGGTCAAGTCGCTGGTGCTCTCCAGTCAGGTGTTCGCCCAGTTTGATCAGGCTCAGCTCCCCTCGTTTTCCTTGGAAGCGTTATGGCGGCATGCGATGCTCGCCTGCGCCTGCGCGCGACGAATTGCGAAGGGAGCCGGTGCGAGCCAGCCCGTGATGGATGAAGCGTTTACGGCCGCATTGCTGCATGACGTTGGGGTGCTGGTGTTGGTGGCCAATAGACCCGCCGACTATGCGCGGGTCTTGGAGTTGGTACGCACGACACAGGTTCCTGATTGGGCAGCCGAACGGGAGGTATTCGGCGCCGACCATGCCCACGTGGGCGCGTATCTGCTGGGGATCTGGGGGCTCGGCGATGGCATTGTAGAGGCCGTGGCCTTTCACCACCATCCGGCTGACTGCCAGGCGTCCGGGTTCTGCGCCGTCACCGCCGTTCATGTCGGCGATGCGATAGCCGAAGCTCAGGCGCATCCTGGCCCGGTCTCAAGCGACGTACCCGGGCTCGATCAGAGCTATCTGACTCGTGAGAATTTTCTCCCTCAACTCGCCTCATGGCGTGAACTCTGCGCCGCAGCCTGATGCCGGCCTCTTCGTCTTGACCCTCGATCTGCTCTCGCAGTACAACCAGACACTGACGGCCTCTTCGGATTGGAGCTCTTTATGGCACGACTCTCGACCGTGCGACGTGTGTTGATCTGCCACCTGGCGGCCTGTGGATTGCTGTTGTATGGCGCGCCATGGAGCCTGGCGGGCACCATCAGGGTTGATCTGGGAGTCGAGCAAGGTCCGATCACGCATCGGGCCAATGGGTACCTGGTCAGCATTGAACCGACCGAGCCGTCGCTGGATCTGATCCTTCCTTTAAAGCCGACCAGCTTTCGCGGGAATGCCGGGTATGTCCTGAAGAACTATGATCGGCTCACGCGAGCCGGGGTGGTGGAGGTTCAACTCACGCTCGGGCTGGTCTTCGAGCATCTGCCGCTGCAGATTTTCGATATCAATCAGATTGGGCTCGACGGAAACTTCGCGCCATGGCTAGCGCATCTGGATCGTGTGATCGATCAGGTACTCCAGCGAGACCTGTCGGTCTTGTGGGACATCTACAATGAACCCGATCTTGCCGCGCTTCCGATGAACGAGAACGAGCGGCTCAAAGAAGGCTGGCGGCTGGCCTACCATCGCATCAAACAGCGAATTCCCGGTGCGGTGATTGTCGGGCCCAGTGTGAGTCGATACCGCTTGCTCAAGCCTTTCCTCGAATGGAGTCAAGCGCAGGATGTGTTTCCGGATGTCGTGGCCTACCATGAATATGCCGATCCGTCCGGCGCGCTGGGCATGGTGGAAGACCTGCGCGGGTATCTGAAGGATCGCGGCCTGACCCGCCCGATTTCGGTCAACGAAATTCTGGGGCAAGAGTCATGGACAATTGCCGGCTATACCGCCGGGGTGATTGCCGCCTATGAGCGGGCCGATGTTCTCAGCGCAATGCGCTCCTGTTGGCCGGATCCCCAGGACACCAGCCGCGACCAGGTAGAAAATACCTGTGATAACCCCACGCTCGACGGACTGCTCTATGTCGATCGGCAGTCGAAGCGGCCTGGGTGGCACATCTACAACACCTACGCGGAAATGGAGGGAGTCAGGCTCTACACCATGACCGATAATCCCAAGCTCCATGCCCTGGCGGCGTTGGATAAGACATCCGGCACGTTGCGGTTGTTGTTGGGCAAGTATGAGGACTATTCGACGGAAGAGACCAGAGTGATTCTGGAACATGTTGGGCGTATGGTCTCCTCGCGGCACGGTGGCGCCTTGCATCTTTGCGCCGAACAAATTCCAGATGTGGGGTCCGGGCCCCTCAACGCACCCGTCTTAACCCTCGATCGGGATCTGCCGGTGGAGAATGACGAGATTTCGTTCACGCTGCCTCAGTTTTATCATTCCGATGCTTACCGAGTTATGCTAGGCCCATCGGAGCCTTGCCTAGCGCAGCGCTAACTAACTCTATTTCAGCCTGAAGTTATTCAGACATTTGAATATGGTGTCGAGGGAACGAATCGCACTGTCGGTTAGCTTTGGTTCGGTTATAAAGAGTTAAATGAATCAGTGCTTTAATCGTAATAGTCAATGTAAGAGGTGATATTGTGCCGAATGAAATATCCATAAGTGACAGGGGCCCCGCGCCACGAGTCGCATCGCTTTCTTTAAGGGCGTATTACTAGACTGTTCAGGGGAGTGATATACGGTTTTTCGGACAAGGAGACGGCGCGGTGAAGGTCGCGCGGAATGATGCCAGTCCCAATGTGCTCCTGTTTCAGCCCACCGGTCCGTCCGCTCGGGGTCTGTCTGTCCTCATGGGGGACGATGAAATCTTCGCGAGCGGATTTTCCAATGCAGACTCGACCAACCCAAAAATCTCAATAATCGTATCTGCTTATCGCTATGACTGGATTGGGCAGGCGAGAGCTTCTTCGGTACCTAAGCACTATGAGCGAAAGCTAAAGGGACGTTCATACTGGTCAATATTCTATAAGCCAAAACAGGTACCGGGGCGAGGCTTCAAAGGTGGTGGTGCGACTGTGCTAATCGATTCAAAGACTGGGCAGGTGCTGCTTGCTATTCGTGGAGAGTAACAACTGCTCTCCGAGGCCATCAGGCGCCGCACGGCGCTGACGCTTCCCAACGGCAGCCAGACGACGTATAGCCTACGATCCGGCCAGTCAGGTGACCAACATTCCCATCAACTGACCACCACGAGCAGCCAGATCAACAAAGCGGACTACGTCGATAACTCTTTGGGAAACAGAACCAGCCTTACGGATCGACGCGGCCCGCAGAGCTTTGGCTATGACCAATTGGAATGGCTCACCAACAGCAGCGTGGTGAATAGTGCCAATCAGCTGACCGCCGACGCCAACGGGAACCTCATCCGCAAGACGCCGCTGGCGACCGGTAACTACACTCTGTACCGCTAGGATGCGGAGAGACGGCTGATGACGGTGAAGACCGACGGCTCACCGCACCAGCCGTCGGTGACGTGGTTGGAGTCGTCCAGTCGGGCTCTCTTGAATGCTGAACCAGTGGCACCGGTGCCACCATCCTACGTAGATCTATCTCTAAGTGTGCGCAACGTGGTGCCGAGGGACAGAATCGAACTGTCGACACCAGCCTTTTCAGGGCTGTGCTCTACCAACTGAGCTACCTCGGCATTTCGGTAGGATGCATGGAGGGCGTTTCTGTCTACAGGATCACCGAAGAAAAATCAACTCTTGATGTTCGACGTGGCGGAGAGGGCGGGATTTGAACCCGCGACAGGCTTTTGACCTGTGCCGGTTTAGCAAACCGGTGCCTTCGGCCACTCGGCCACCTCTCCGCAAGTGCGACCCGCAGAATGTGTAATGTGTCTTGAGTTCTCGCGTCTAGCTGCAAACCTCTCCAGGAAGAGGGGGGATCATACCCCAGAGCATGGAGTGCACTCAAGTGATTCTCGAGAATGATTTTGGTGCCGGGTGGACGTCCTTGTGATTGGAGTGCGGTGGCCAGGCCGGAGGAGTGGGGATGCCGCTATCTTTTCCCGAATTCCTTCAGGATATCGACAACTGTGGTGTGCCACTGGGCGAACAAGCTGCTGTGGCGTTTATGGTCCGTTGCGTGGATCAGTTTGGCGTACACGGACTTTGATGGAGAGAGGGTTCGAGATGGACTGGTCTGCGCTCGTACATGTTCCTTACAGGGGGGATCAACCTCGGCGGATCGGATGACCCCGCTGGTCAGTAGCATGCGCAGAGCATGGGCTTTCTGACGCGATGATTTGCGGATGCCTTTTTGAGAAGTGGCCATGGACCTCCGTGGTGCTATGAGGTGTGGGGGCAAAATTGACGACCTCGGATTGCTACATCCAAAGGATCCGCCCAAGCTCTTCGTCGAGTTCCTTGGCTCGTTGACATTGACTGCAGCGGGCGAAAAGGCCTTCGGTCCCAGGCGAGTGCTGAGCACGGAGCACCAGCTGATATTTACGTCCTCCGCAGAAGGGACAGGCTTTACCGTGCAGTTCTCGGCGCACCGATCCGATTCTTCCAACCTGTTTATGCATAGTGTCTCCGGTGAGTGGGGGGAGTCATGTGTGCGGAATGGTCGGCGGATGGGGTTAGGATTCGTAACGACTCGTGCATGGTCAACAATACCCAGCAAGTGGGATGCTGAGAATACCGTGGAGGAGGGGAGAATCTGTTCTCTTAGGAGGGGTGGATTGATGGTGTGGCGATTGCGAGCGATGTAGAGATCAGGGGCCGGCCGCTCCTCTTGTTAGAGGCGCGGAAGGATGAAACAGGGGTTTGGGGGTGAAGGCAGATCCCGCCAGGAGGATGTCGAGACCTCTTGCCGCCCTGGGTGGGCACAACCAAAGCAGACACCTTCACCCTTTTTTAGTCAACCACGCGGTCAGGTGGTCTCGCAAGTGCGTAGTTGTTCGGAGAGTGGATCGTCGATCGCCTGGCCAAGGTTCCGAGCCTCTGATCCCTTCGCCTTGCCCCAGTCGGCCGGTATTTCCTGCCTCAGACTTCTGGCGGCCTCCGCTGCTCGCTCCAGTGTAGGGCAGAGGGCTCGAAGTCTATGGAATGAGGGCTGGTCTCGTGCCTGTCTCGCCCTCCTTGGTCGGAGACACTCCTTGGGGGTGATCCAACGCTTCCGAAGACCTCTTCGTCAGGAATGAGATTCTAGAAGCGAAGCACGAGTGGCAGCAGGGAGCATCGACCTCGATACCGGACATGCACCCTGCTGTACATCCTAGTATCAGCAATACCCATCGGATGCCAGATCTGCGGCGGTGCGACTCAGCAGCGTCACCTGCTGGTGTAGGAATGCGGGCTCTAGTTTTATGAGTCTTGTGGAATTATCTAGGTAGACCATTTTCTGTGGTCGCTGTGGTTCAATTCTGAGCGAGCACACAACAGATCGTGCATCTATGACACCCGAAGGGACCGCAAGTCGCCACATCGGATAGACGATGAGTGTGGTAGGAAGTGACGGCCCTACGACCGACAGCGACCGATCCGATCGGTGGGGAAGAAAATGGAAGGACGGTCAATCGGTACAGATCGAGGCTGCTATTTCGCGCTGCTACAAGTCAGCTCTCGGATCTGTTGTCATCCACGCGCTTTTTCTCTCCCAATGTCCCAATGTATCCACCATAGTATCGACCAGAAGCTGGACTCCGGTCTGATTCAACAACTCCGGGTCGGGCGCGGTGATCGCATCAGAGAGTATATGTCGGATTCCATCGCGAGCGCAGGTTAGGTACAATGCGCGGCAATCGTTATATGGAGGTGATCAATGGCATTTAATCAAGTCGGAGAATTCTGGCTGGCACCGGGCCAGGCCACCCGCATTCATATCGCTCGTGGGAACCTCATCAATGAGGCCGAGTGGGGCGGTCAGGATTTCGGTGCGCAGTGGATCATGGCCGACGGAATCGGAATCAATCCGGTACGGCTCATGGTGACCGAGCATACGAAAGAAAAGAAGCCCATTCGGCTGCACCCCGGTTCACCCAGTCCAATCGTCTATTCCGTGACGGTCACGAATATCGGTAAGGAACTCGCACATTTTTCGATTCAAGGCGGGGGGAACGTTTAGGAGCTTTCAAGGAGGTTGTAAGTGAAGGCGAAACGGACGATACATGTGCTGACAGATAAGAAGGGTGCCATTCTGGGAGGAGGGATTCTCACCTCTGCTAAAGATCGAAAGGGAAAGGGGGTTCATGTTCAGATCACACCGATGAAGGGTCAGACTATGACGGAAGTCCCCATGCCGCCTGAAATCCAACGGTTGAAAGGCGCCGACCTCTTCTGTCGGCTCCGGTCTGAATTTCATCTTCCACGCGGGAAGCAGGTACTCGTCAGAAAACCTGGACGGCGTTAGCAGGCGGCGGGGATTGGTTTGCGCGATGCTGTTTCTCCAGTATGGTCTCCGACAGTCTACGGAGGGAGTCTCTATACAAACCGCTCACGTTGGTCTGGGCTGGGGATGCGGCAGGTATCGGCTTTGCCCATCCATTTGTGTCGACGGCGAGCAATATAGTCGTAGAACCCATCACGGATGGGACGTGGAATCACGATCCCGATATAGAGTAATGGCCAGAAACCGGATAGATGTCTCACCACTCTCAAGGCAGCCGTAGATTTCGTGAAGACTCGGGTCTGTTCCAGGAGTAAGAAGGTCGCGAAGTCTTCGGTAGATAGCTGAAGGTCTTTGAGTATCTGTTGTGCCTGTTCAGATTGGAGTGTGCCGAACTTAAACCTCCCATGGGGATCGCGGCCGATCGCAAAATTCACCCAGGCATTGCACCAATTGCAGACTCCGTCAAACACGATGACACGTTCATGCTCGGCCCAGTCAT
>CABVRW010000031.1:0-17938 GCA_902500785.1 uncultured Nitrospira sp. | reverse complement strand
AACTCAGATGAGGTGGACCTGCCGATGATTCGCATTCCTCGCCGAATGCCATGCGGTTGATGGTGTCGGCGAATTTTTTCTCCAGGCTGCACATGGCGCTTCGGCACTCATCCTGGCTCAGGAGGGTAGCAGGGTCACATGCACATCTCGTTCGCGTGGGCCATCCAGCTCGACCAACATCACGGACTGCCAGGTGCCGAGCACCAGTTTCCCCTCCGACACGGGGATCGTGATCGACGGTCCCAGGATCGACGAGGCCATGTGAGACCAGGCATGCGACGGATCATGAGCGTGCCTAAACTCGATGCGCGGGATCAACTCCTCCACGACCTGGAGAAAATCCCGTTCGGTTCCCTCGCCGATCTCTCCCGTCGTCACGGCGGCCGTCGTGTGGGTGACGAAGACTGAGCAGAGGCCCTCCTGCATTTTCGCTTTCCGAATCATGACCTGGAGCCGATCGTTCAGGTTCACGACCTGCTTCAATTTTCCCGTGCTGATGTGCAAAATGTCATGCATGGATCTCGACGCGGATTAGGCGGCCTTGCGGGCTGCGTCCACGCTCCAGATGCCCGAGCCCTGTGAAGAGATATGCAGGAACACGAAGCAATAGAGGGCCGCCAGTTCGCCCTGGTTTTGGATCGGCAACAGCGCCTGCGTGCCATGGACCATCCAGTAGGCAAAGGCCATCAGCCCGCTACAGAGAAAGGCCGCCCAGCCGGCGAACAGTCCGATCATCACAAGCAGACCACCGACCAGTTCGATCGGCCCTGCGATAAAGACGACGAAGGCCGGAAGTTCCATCGGAGGCGGCGTCGGCACAGTGAACAACTTTTGCGCGCCATGCCAGAGGAAAAGGAACCCTGTCACGATCCGCATGAGCGCATAGGTCTGCTGGCCATAACCGTGCATGAATGGTGGCATCGTGTCCTCCTCCAGTGACTGTGGTGAAATGGCCGACGTAGTGGTGCAGCGGTTAGATGAGCGTACCGTAGCCAGGTGAGGAAACCCTGTCAAGGTGGGAATCCCCTAGTCACCTATGTGTTCCCTCTGGCTGAAAGCCGTTCATCGAAACTAAACCTCTCATCCGGCTGAGTCCTGTTCGGTTCGCAGGCCGGGACTGACCGCACGATGTCGGCCAGTGGTGCCGGATTGGCGGATACACGAAAGATGATCCCCCCATCAATCCGGATGGAAACTTACACAGGTCGTTTGACATACCTTCTCGACCTCGCCAAGGTCCCGATCCGGTCAAAGCCCAGGGCTCACTAACCGATTATTCCGTTTGATACCCCGACTACTATCGCCTTCAGGAGACGGAATGTTTTTTCAGGACGGGAACACACTGGTCCGCATGCTCGTCATAGGCAGTCTCGCCTATGTGGCCCTGGTGCTCCTATTGCGAATCGCCGGCAAGCGGACCCTGTCGAAATGGAATGCGTTTGACCTCGTCGTGACGGTAGCGTTTGGCTCCATGCTGGCCACCGTCCTCCTCTCGAAGGATACGTCGCTCGCGCAAGGCGCGCTCGCATTTTGTCTGCTCGTCGCATTGCAGTGGAGCATCACGTGGTTGTCCGTCCGGTTCCACGTCGTGGAACGCATGGTGAAAGGGCAGCCGCGGTTGTTGCTTTTCTAGGGGCGATGGCAGCAGGCCGCCATGCGGCATGAGCGGGTGACGGAGCAAGAAGTCCGTGCGGCCTTCGGGTCCATGGCCACATGGCCGTCGAAGATATCCATGCAGTCGTCTTGGAGACCGACGGCAGTTTCAGCGTGAAGCAACATCCCGGCGGTTCATCGTCGGCGCTCAGCGATGTCATGGGGTATCCTTCCGCAGAAATTGAGCCGCCTAACCAGATACGGTAGCGCAACCATATTCCTCGCCAGCACCTTCCGGGGCTTCTCGCGCTCGTGACCCAGTACTTACTGAAACTCAAGAAGTTCTCGCTGATCCCCGATCGGCTGGCGCCGAATTTTCGACAGGTTATCGCGGCCATCAAGATTGGGTTGCTGGGACTGGCCGGCTTCGTCCTGTTCACCCAAGAAGAATATCGCCCCATCGTGCTGGCGGCCCTGGCTCCCGTCTTGCCGATGCTGCTGAAATTGCCCCCTGGGCTGGACCTCTCAAAACTTCTCGATGGAATCAAACTGCCGAAACCCGGGTGACGCCGGCTAAGGCCGAGCCGGCGTTGACGGCGATCCGTCGCCTGTTCTGCCGCTCCTCAGCATCAACTCCGCTTCTGTTCCTTCATCCACCTTTCCGCACGCCTCTTGATCTCCTCCGGCGGGACATCCTCGATATGGGTGTGGATCCACCACTGGTTGCCCGCAGGATCCTTCACGCCGGCGCTCCGGTCTCCATAGAACTGATCGGACGGTTCCCGGACGGAGGCGGCGCCTGCTTGCAACGCTCGCTTGTAGAGGGCATCCGCGTCCTCCACATAGAGCGCAATCGTAGCATGGGACGGCTTACACTCGTCGGTGGCTTCGCCCAGCATCACCATCGAGGTTCCAATCCTCACCTCGGCATGCATGACCGTTCCGTTCGGTCCGTCCAAACGATAGACCTCTTTCGCCTCGAACGCCTGCTTGAGGAACTGGATCAAGGCGGCAGCATCGGCAACGGTCAAGACCGGGGTCACGGTATGATAGCCGTCGGGTATGGGTTTGACTGCCATGGTGAGTTTCTCCTTTACAAGGTATTCGTGGATGGAACCGTCATAGGCCTGCTATCCGCGTCGGAAATCACGCGCAACGCCCTCGCCGGATCGGGGGAACCTCTGTCCGTCGCGTTCTCGATCACTATTACACTTCCTCCTTCAGCCCTTCAACAATGCCAGCACATCCTCGTTGACCTGGTCCTTTTGGGTGGAGCATAAACCGTGTGACCCACCCTTGTAGACCTTCAGTTCCGCCTTCATGATCAGCTTCGAGGACAGCCAAGGCCGAGGCAGCGATCGGCACGATCTGGTCGTCGTCGCCATGAAGCACGAGCGTCCGCACGTCACACTTTTTGAGATCTTCCGTGAAATCCGTCACGGAAAAGGCCTTGATACAGTCGACGACATTGTTGAGTCTTGCCTGCATGCCTTGTCGCCAGAAGGAGTCCCGCAGACTTTGGGACTCCTTGGATCGCTCTCTGTTTGCCCCATAGAACTGCATCGTGAAGTCCTGAAAAAACTGTGAGCGGTCAGCGAGGACCTTGTCGCGGATGTCGTCAAAAACCATTGACACGATCCCTTCCTGCGGCCAAGCTCGCCTTATCCTGTTTAGTTTATGAACCTCACCCATCTGTTCGCAAAACACGGCAAAACCCTAGTCTGTTGTGAAGGCGTCGGCTGAGGAGAACTCCGGCACCGCCAACCTCCCGCCACTATGGCTCGGCCTGAGATGGCGATCCGGCCGTCATGCGTTTCGAACCGTGGCGCCAGAGATTGATCCGGTTCTACATTTGACCGAATGAGGAAAAGAGGATTCAGATGGTTCGGTTTCCACAGACTTCTTGGAACGAGGACTAGGCGTTCTCGATAAGGTGTCTGATAGGTCCACGGACACCGTTCATGCGACGTCCACCTGCGACGTGGGTTTTCATCGAGGTGAAAGCGACTCAATCGGCGTGTGCGGTGATCAGCTGTACGATGTCCATCATCGTCTATCACGACACCGTGACGGGTCTTATCGATCCTGGATCCGTCCCACGCTGCTTTCGATCGACCGCTCCAGTTTGCCCGCAGCTTCATGCACGGCGAGTTCAATCGTTGCCGCTTCATGGCTCACCGCGATAGGCTGGAGACCGGCCAGTCTTGCCTCAAGGACGCATCGCTTATCCTCACCCTTCGTTTTGTGACTGTTCGTGTCACTCAGGTGCGCCTCTACGCGGGTAATCCGGTCGCTAAAACGGCCTACCGCAGCCTCGACGGAGGTCGTGACGAGTCGAACGACATCTTCTCGTCCTTGAATGTGGTTGTCTGTATTGACTTGGATCTGCATGAAGGTGCCCTCCTGTGAACGATGATTCTCCACCAGAATAGACCGTATTCACAAGCCTGGAGTAGAGCCCTCGCGTGAGAAGATGGGGAGAGCTCGGAATACCTCAACCAGACCCATAGTACATCCTCTGCCCGTGGCGTCCTATTACCTGTGGCCGCACCACAGCATTTCTGGTATCGTCGAATCAAGAACTGGGACATGGCATCACTGCCTGCCGACAGGAGAACCCCCAACAGAACGGACCTCGCGGATTCATCATGGCCTATCAACCCATCGAAAACTACGGAATCATCGGCAACATGCGCACCTCCGCCCTAGTGGGACGAGACGGTTCGATCGATTGGCTGTGTTTTCCCCACTTCGATTCACCGAGCGTCTTCGCCGCCATTCTCGACGATAAAAAGGGAGGCCGGTTCAGCATCGCTCCTTGCCAGACTCAGACGACGACCAAGCAATTCTATTGGCCGGACACGAACGTGCTGGTCACGCGCTTTCTGTCGAGGGAAGGCGTCGGGGAGATCGAAGACTTCATGCCGGTGAGCACTCACACCGGGCCCGATCTGGTTCACCAGTTGGTCCGTCGGGTGAAAGTGGTGCGAGGGCAGGTGACATTCCGTCTCGAATGTCGTCCTGCCTTCGACTATGCGCGCACGCCTCACGAGACGCATCTCAGCTCGAATGGTGCGGTCTTTTCCACACCGGCCTTGACCTTAGGACTCGCGACGACACTACCGCTCAAGGAGGATGAGCAGGGCGTCTTCGCGGAGTTTACCTTGCAGCGGGGCGAACATGCGGTCTGCGTCCTGCGGGAAATCGGTGAGGGGGATCGCTGTGGGGGCATCCTGCCGGAGGGCCATGCCGAGACTGTGTTTCAATCCACCATAGAGTTTTGGCATGAATGGTTGTCGCACAGCCGCTACACGGGTCGCTGGCGGGAAATGGTATCCCGCTCGGCGCTGGTCTTGAAATTGTTGACCTACGAACCGACCGGAGCGATCGTTGCCGCACCGACCTGCGGCCTTCCCGAGGAGATCGGCGGGGTCCGCAACTGGGACTATCGCTATACCTGGATCAGAGACTCGGCCTTCACGTTGTACGGGTTCCTCCGCATCGGGTTTACTCGTGAAGCGACGGCGTTCATGAACTGGCTGGATACCCGGGTGCGTAACGAATGCGATGCGCCGGGCCCGCTGCAGATCGTGTATGGAATCGACGGCCGCACCGATCTGACGGAGCACATCCTCGATCACTTGGATGGGTACAAAGGCTCGCGCCCGGTCCGGATCGGCAATGATGCCTACCGGCACCTCCAGTTGGACATCTATGGAGAACTGCTGGATTCCATCTACCTGTACGACAAAGGCGTGACCCCCATCTCCTATCGCAGCTGGGGCCACGTGCGCGATTCATTGGAGTGGCTGTGCGACAACTGGACCCGTGAGGACGAAGGCATTTGGGAAGTGCGCGGCGGCCGCCGCCATTTCGTCTATTCCAAACTCATGTGTTGGGTGGCCTTGGATCGAGGCCTGCGTCTTTCTCACAAGCGGTCGCTGCCGGCCGACCATCTTAAATGGCTGACCACCCGGGATCGCATCTATGAAGACATCATGACGAAGGGATGGAACGAGGCCCGCGGGAGCTTTGTGCAATCGTACGGCAGCGATTCGCTGGACGCTTCCAATTTGATCATGCCCCTCGTGCGTTTTATCTCGCCGACCGATTCCCGGATGCTCAAGACGCTGGCTGCGATCAACCGCCCACCGGCCGAGCATGGACTCGTGTCCGATGGACTGGTGTATCGCTACGATGCGGCCAAGGGCAGCGACGGACTGGACGGATCGGAAGGCACCTTCAACATGTGCAGCTTTTGGCTCGTGGAAGCCCTGACCCGTGCCGGCCGATCGGATCGCCGCAAGCTCGAAGAGGCCCGACTGCTGTTCGAACGGATGCTCGGGTATGCCAATCACCTCGGTTTATATGCAGAGGAAACGGGCGACAGCGGAGAAGCCTTGGGCAATTTCCCCCAGGCCTTCACGCACCTGGCACTGATCAGCTCCGCCTTCAACCTCGACCGCGCCCTCAACGGTGACTGACGAGGCAGTTCCCCGAGGTGGGCATCAGGCATGACTGATCGGGTCTGACCACGAGTGGGCAGGGTATTGGTCAATCTCGTTCCGGTCACCAATTTTCGCGATGAGGACGATCAGTTCTTTGGCTCGGGTCGTGTCAATGTTCCGATCGTCGCCGTCCCGAATTCGATACAGGTCAACCTCGCCGGCGAGTTTCTTGATGTCCTGAGGGCGTGGATGAGCCGTGAGTGCGCGGAGGCGTTTGACGATTCGCTGCTGAATCGGTTGAGTGAGCGCTTTGAGTGATCGTTGGGAAAGACGCGCTCGATTACGGTGGATCACGGGGCAGAATTCCACTCTCGCGCGCTGGAAGAGTGGGCCTCTCGACGAGGGGCGCACCTCGACTTCATTCGACCGGGAAAACCCGTGGAACATGCCTTCAGTGAGTCGTTTAATGGACGGCTGCGTGGCGAGTGCTTGAACGTGTATCGGTTTCGCCTCGCTCCGTAAGACGCAGGTTATCATCGAGACGTGGCAGATGGATGACAATCACCGCCGTCCGCACAGCTCACTCGGGCACCTGACTCCGAGTGAGTTTGCTGAACAACGTTAGGCCAGTCTGGCTACCGATTACGGGACCAACGTCACTTCAGGCTGACTGCTGTGCCAACAACGTCTCGATCACACGTACAATGTCTTGGGATTTCCGCGAATCAAGCGCATCGAGGTGGGGCGAGGCAAACTGACCTGAATCGTTGTCGAAGTACAGACCGGAAGCAGTCGCGAATTCATCTGATAGAGCCGCGCGAGTCAGTATGTCTGCGCCGATACGGATATCACCGCCCTCCACGCCGAAGGCATCTTTCACCATCTTGCTACCGAGCATCGATCCGGGATTCACCGCGATAATCGTCGGGCCCCTCTCCTTGAGCGAACGCGCCATAGTGCGAGACCACATGGTGAGCGCGAGTTTGCTTTGCGCATAAGCCGCGCCGTCGGACAGGCGGACTTGTCCGGCCAGCGCTTTCGGATCGACGGGAGACTGAGCCGCGGAGGATAGGTTGATCACCCGACCGGAGGTCCCGAGCAGCGGCAAAAGCCGTTGCGTCAGCAGATAGGGAGCGATCGTATTGACCGCAAACCGCACATCAAGCCCATCCTGCGTGAGAGGATCGGACGCGGTATAGACGCCTGCATTATTGATCAGCACATCAAGTTTCGCGTGCTGCTCCCTCACTGCCTTCGCGAGTGCCTCGACATCGGCTATGCGCGACAGATCAGCTACGTAGCGGTCAACATGTCCGTCGCCAGGCAGCGCAGAAAGCGATGTTTCCGCTTCTTTCAGTTTTGACGGATTGCGCCCGTGCAGCAAGACATGCTGACCCATAGAGACCAACATCCTGGCCGTTTCCAACCCGATGCCGTCGGTCGAACCGGTCACAAGAATGATTTTCTGCATGATGTTGTCTCCTTCACTCTGAGAAGTCTGGCAGAATTCCATCGGCCAGACGTTTCAACGTTGTCTCGATATCCGTCTGATTAAAGCGTAGGGTTAGCGCCAGTGGTCGAAGTTGTAGTCACCGATCCGTTGATGCGTACGTCGTACGACACCATTTCCAACGCGCCTCGGTCGCCTTCCGCAGTCCAGCCGGTTGGTGTTAGTTTCATTCCGTCTAAAAAAGCTGCTTTGACATTGCCGACGACTTGCATATTCTGCTCGGTGCCCACTGCTTGATTTCCTAAATTCGGATTACTACCTCGTTTCAGTGGCGTTCGTTTCTCCCCATCGGTGGCAGCAGAAAGCGCGTCGCCCTCTCTCATCACACCAGGCGTCGCAGCACGCGCACCCGCTCCCGGACCTCGCGTCCGGGGAAGGCCACATCCGGCACATAATCATCCACGATTTCATACCTCTCCGCAAAGAGGGCTCTCAGATCCGTTATGCCGAATGGGTAGGAAGGTCCCTCCTTGCCGGGATCGAGCGCCGGATTGATGAACCACCAACCCGATCAACTAGCCTCCGCGCCGCAGCGTGATGTTTGGAACACGATCCACTTTCTATGCTATATCACTGCAGGATTTCCCTCTTGAGTATTCGCATGGAGAAAGATGCCGACTTCGATCGAGCTGCTGTTCGTCGTGTTTTCCGCCCTCATCATTCTCAGCATTCTCACGATCAAACTATCCATTCGCTTCGGGATTCCCTCCCTGGTGCTTTTTCTCGGCATCGGCATGTTGGCCGGGTCTGACGGCCTGGGTGGGATGTATTTTGACAATCCGGCTCTTGTGCAGACCCTGGGCGTCATCGCGCTCACCTTGATCCTGTTTGCGGGCGGGTTGGATACGGAGTGGGAAGGCGTGCGGCCCGTGCTATGGAGCGGACTGGCCCTGTCCACCATCGGAGTCCTGGCTACGGCCTTTCTGGTCGGGCTCTTCGTCTCCTGGGTGCAGGGGTTCTCGCTTTTGGAGGGGCTCCTGCTCGGCGCGATCGTCTCGTCCACCGATGCCGCCGCCGTCTTCATGGTGCTGCGAGCGCGCGGGGCCAGGCTCCCGCGGTCGTTGATGCACCTGCTCGAACTGGAATCCGGCAGCAACGATCCGATGGCGGTGGTGCTGACGGTCGCCCTCATTCAACTCCTGACTATTCCCGCCACGTCGTTCGGGGATCTGGTGTCATTTTTTGTGATGCAAATGGCGGTCGGAGCTGTGCTCGGCATGGCGATGGGGGAGGTCATGCGGTGGACGCTGAACGTCCTCAACCTCGAAATGGAGGGTATCTATCCCGTCCTGACCGTCGCCTTCGCGCTTCTGACCTACGGGCTCACAGCGGAACTCCAGGGCAGCGGGTTTCTCGCCGTCTATCTGGCGGGGCTCATTATGGGGAGGAGGCCGTTCGTTCATCAGCAGATCCTCCTGCAGTTTCACGATGGGCTGGCCTGGTTGATGCAGATCACGATGTTCTTGATCCTAGGGTTGCAGGTGTTTCCGGCTCGCCTCGAACCCATTGCCGGGGCCGGGCTGCTCATTTCGCTGTTTCTCATCTTTGTTGCCCGCCCGATCAGCGTCTATACATCCTTGGCCTGCTCCCGCATCTCGTATCGCGAACAAACGCTGGTCGCCTGGGTGGGACTCCGGGGGGCCGTGCCGATTGTGCTGGCTACGTTTCCGGTGCTGGCCGGGCTCGAGCAGGCCGATACCATTTTCCATCTTGTGTTTTTTATCGCCTTGTCCTCCGTCCTCTTGCAGGGGACAGCGATCCCCCTGGTCACAAGGCTCTTAAAACTCGACCGTCCAGCGGCAGACGTTCGTACCTGAACGTCTGCTCGATCTACGCGACGGGGCAACAGGGGGCGGGGAAAGAACGCAAAAATGGTCTGCTCATCCCGACTACTTTAATTCCCTCCTTTGCGATGTCAGTCACACCCGGGCCAACTCATTCCCATCCGTACGATTTGCCGGAGCCGATGCCCGATGGTGCCATGTGCGGCGGTAGGTTCGGGCCGCGATGGCGAGCGCGAATATGATCAGCATCGCGGCGACGGCGAATGTGATCCGCATACCGGTGGCGACTGCCTCGGGATGCGCTGTGCTGATGTCGGTCGTTGCCGATGCGAATGCGAACACCGCGCCCATGACGGAGGCGCCGGTGATGCGTCCGAGATTGCGCGAGAGGTTGAGCATGCCGGACATCACGCCCCGCTGATCCAGGTGGACATCCATCAGGACGGCAGTGTTGTTGGCCGTCTGGAACAGGCCATAGCCGCCGATGATGACGACGATGGGGACGATGTAGCCGGGGATGCCGAGTTTCGCCGACATCATGGAAAGCATGAAGGCACCGGCCGCCATTCCGATGAGACCAACCATGATCACGCGTGATGCGCCTAAACGGTCCGCCATACGACCGGCGGGTACACCGGTCAACGCGGCCACGAGCGGACCGACCGACAAGACGAGTCCCACCATCACCGCATCGAGCCCGAGCGCGAGCGCGAGATAGAAAGGTCCGACCACCAGCGTCGCCGTCACCACTGTCGTGACGAGTACGCTCATGGCAAGGCTCGCACGCAGGACTGGATCGCGGAATAGCGCCAATCTGATCAACGGCGAGGCCACTCTTGCCTCGGCGAGCGCGAATAGGCCGACTCCCAAGGCAGCAGCCACCAGCAGCGCCATATTGAGCCACCCGAAATTTCCGCGCCCGATTGTTACGGCGAGGGCATAGGCCGCGAGGGTCAGCGCAAGCAGCAACGTGCCCACATGGTCGAATCCGGCTCGATCCGTCTTCGGTCTCCGGCGATCAACGGGCAGGTGATAGTAGGAGAGAAAAAACGTCAGGAGACCCAGCGGTACGTTGAGGAGGAAAATGGCCCGCCAACCGAATCCGGCAATCAGCACGCCGCCGAGCGAGGGACCGAGAGCGGTGCCAACCGCGGACAGCGTTCCGAGCAGGCCCATGGCGCTGCCGATCTTTGACTTCGGAACGGTCTCACCGGCAAACGCCATCGTGAGGACCATCATGATGGCCCCTCCGAGGCCCTGCGCCACCCGGCCGGCAATCAACAGCCAGAACGCGGGTGCGAAGCCGCACAGGAGCGACGCCGCCGTAAACAGTGAGATTCCGAGTAGTAGCAGCCGCTGGCGGCCGATGATGTCACCGAGCCGTCCGACGCTGACGATCAGGGTCGTGCCGGCGAGGAGAGAAGCGAGGATCACCCATTGGACTTCCTGGAATGAGGCGGTGAAGACCTGTGCCAGCGTCGGCAAGGCAACCGTGGCGATACTGGTGTCGAGCGAGGACAGCAACATGGAGAGTGACAGGCCGGGAGCGTCCACCGAACCGAACGTGCCCCTTCCACCCCGCCCGCGACAGCTTCATCTCGTCGGCTCACAAAATGCCTGTGGATGTCAGTCATCATGTCGTAATAACCAGACATGCTCTTGTGCAGCGCATGTTCCTTTCAAGCCACCTGGCACATCGTGCGTGGCCCTGAGAGTGAGTTCGTAACGATCTCCATAGTGGTGATGGACTTCCTGGTGACTGATCGAAAATGGGGGCCCTTCCATGACGCGTTGGTCGTACTCATAGCAAATGAGCAGCTGGGGCGCCGCATTCGTAAGTTCAGTCAAGTGCGCGGTGTATCGATCGCGCAATGCTTTGGGCAGGGCCACCAAAGCAGCCCTGTCATAAATGGCATCGACCGGGCCGAGCACCGTGGGAGACACATCCAATATGTCGCCGACAAAGATGTCGATACTGTCGGCGCGGTAATGATCGACAACACCAACTCTTGACACCTGTGGTTTCATCTCAAGACCTTCAAATAATTGCTCAATGGCTAGGGGGCTCAGTTCTGCTCCGGCAACCCGATACCCGTTAGCAAGCAGCCAAGGAATATCAAGGGTCTTACCGCACAACGGCACGAATACACGACGGCCACTCACGATCGAAAGTTCTTGGAAATATTTGACCAGTAGCGGGTTGACATCATTTGCGTGGAAGGCAATCTCATTACTTTCCCACCGGCGATGCCAAAAAGCTGTATCCACGATAGCCTCCCTTGAAAATACCTGCTGCATCACGCCGTGTTGACGACTCCAGCAGTGAAACTGCCAGAAGCATACCCCCTTAGCTGAGATAGCGGAAGACGCATGACATTCACGTTATACATGCGTGTGACGCCATGTCAGGATCAGTTTGTGTTATGGTCGAGGCATGTCGAGACCCGATTTCAACCTGCTTGTCACTCTTGATGTGCTGCTTGCGGAAGGCAGCGTGGCACGCGCGGCCCAGCGGCTACGACTGAGCCCGTCGGCGATGAGCCGGACGCTGGCGCGATTGCGTGAGGCGACTGGAGATCCATTATTGATCAGAGCCGGACGCGGTCTTGTGCCTACACCCCGGGCGCTCGAGCTCCGCGAGCGGGTGCGTCAACTCGTGCAGGACGGAGCAGCAGTCCTACGCCCGGCCGAGACGCTCAATCTGAAACAGCTCGTCCGAACGTTCACGCTCCGGAGCAGCGAGGGCTTTGTGGAAAACTTCGGATCGGCGCTTATTGCTCGCGTCGACCAGGAGGCTCCCGGTGTGCGGCTGCGCTTCGTGCAGAAGCCCAACAAGGACAGCACGCCGCTCCGCGATGGTACGGTCGATTTGGAGACAGGTGTGGTGGAGAAGACCACGGCACCGGAACTCCGCGTGCAGGCATTGTTCAAAGACCGTTTGATTGGCGTTGTGCGAAAGGGGCATCCGCTGAGCAAGGGAAAGATCACGCTCTCCCGTTATGCTGCCGGCAGACACATCTGCGTCTCGCGGGAGGGTTTCGAGAGGGGACCGATTGATGAAGCGCTGGGACCGTTAGGTCTGGAACGGGAAATCGTCACGATCGTTGGCGGCTTTTCCACCGCCCTGGGCTTGGCTCGGGCTTCCGACCTGATCGCCACGGTTCCGGAACGACACACTGGAAACCTGCGCGCTGGAATGCATAGCTTCCCCCTTCCGGTCTCCATGCCGGAGTTCACGGTGTCATTGCTCTGGCACCCGCGGCTGGATGCCGATCTCGCGCATCGCTGGCTACGCGGTCACGTTCTGGATATCTGCGCGACAATCCGCGCAAGGAGTTAGGCACCCCATAGTCCGCCAGGACGAGATTGCAGATTGACTGTCGGGTCCGGTGCTCCATCGAGGTTCGCGATCAGGCCTGAATATGGCGTGTTGAGATACGACAGCGAACGGTTCTTTCAGGGTGGAACCGTCGCGCCTCAACCCAGGATATGGCTTGCTGGTCGAACCGCTTACAGTGTACGCATCAGGTGCCTGGTCAATTCACGAACACCCATCAAGTGGAGCTCGCTCGGTGAGTCACTTCGGAGGCGTCGGTCGGGATGTCGTCCGGCAGGATGTCACGAATCTGAATCGAGTCGACCCGTTGCTGGGCCAGGACGTCAGAGATGATCACGACCTTGTCTCCGACCTGAAACCCTTCACGGTCCTTCAGGATCCGAAACGCCGTTTGTAGAGTCTTTTCAGGGTCCGAACTGAAATCGGTTTTGAAGGGCAAGACCCCGCGATTGAGCAGCATGGTCCGTCGCGGTTGGCTCATGTTGGTAAAGGCGTAGATGTTGGTTGTGAACGGACGGCAGTTGGCGACGAGGTCGGCCATGAGTCCTCGCCGGGTGATCACGACGATGCCCTTGGCCTTCACCCCCTCGGCGAGCTGCACGGCCGCCGCCGCCAGTTGCTGCTTATTTCCTACATTGCGCAAGTGTTTCGCAAATTGCAATCCGGGGATCGTTTCAGACTTCAACGCAATCCTGCGCAGGTATTCGACACACTTGACCGGATACTTTCCCACCGTGGTTTCCCCGGACAGCATGACGGCATCGGCTTCTTCATAGATCGCATTGGCGACGTCGGTGACCTCGGCGCGGGTGGGATGCGGATTGTGGATCATGGATTCGAGGAGATGGGTCGCCACGATCACGCGTTTTCCGTATTCGGCGCAGAGTCGCACGATCGTGCGCTGGACATTCGGCAGATCTTCCATGTTGATCTCCACGCCCAGATCTCCACGCGCGACCATGATGCCATCGGATTCTTGGATGATGGCTTCCACGTTCCGGACTCCTTCCTGGTCCTCGATCTTCGCGACGATCTTCACCTTCCCGACCTTGTCCCCCATGAGCGCCTTGAGCTGCTGGATATCCCCCGACTCGCGCACGAACGACAGGGCGATGAAGTCCACATCCCGTTCCAAGCCGAACAAGATATCCTTGGTGTCCTTCTGCGTGATCGCCGGGAGATTGACACGGATGCCCGGGAGATTCACGTGGCGCTTGCTCTTCAAGAGCCCACCGTCCAAGACACGACACCGCATGAGGCGCTCGTGCTTCTCCAGCACTTCGAAATTGATCAGCCCGTTGTCCACGGTGATCCTGTCCCCAACCTTGACCGCCTCAAGCAAGTCCTCATAGTTGATCTGGATGGAGCTCTCTTCCACGTCCATCGGTCCGCGCGTGGTGACGGACACGATGTCGCCCTGCCGCAGATCAAGGTCGTTCGAGAGGTGCCCGGTGCGGATCTCCGGGCCTTGCGTGTCGAGGAGGATGGGGATAGGAAACTTCACCTTCCGGTTGAGGGTCTTGATGTGCTGGATGACCTTGGCATGGGATTCGTGGTCGCCGTGAGACATGTTCAGACGAGCGATACTCATGCCGGCCTCGTATAGCTTCTGCAGCATCTCGTAGGAGGCTGTGGCGGGGCCGATGGTGCAGATGATGCGGGTCTTTTGCATGTAGCTCCATGGGGCGTGATCGTTGCCCTTAGCCGAGGTGTAAGTTACCGTCTGATGACGATTTCCTGCGGGGATACGAGAAGAACCGGGGTCATTCTACTTGGTATCGTCGGCTTCGTCTATTAGTCGCTCTCGCGGATGCGGGCCCGATCATCTTCGCCGGCAATTAGTATGACGGCGGCGCAGTACCACCGGCTCCTTGCTGCGCGCGCCGTGATCGATCGCGTTCCAAAAATGTGCTCAAGCTTTACAGGCCGGTAGGAAATATCGTCGAGCGAGCCGGGATCCCATATGAACCGACTAACATTCATTCGCTCACACCCTGTGGCTGCCATGCCGTGCGAACCAGGTATAGGGCGTCAGGTAATGGCACGTGGTAGTCCTACAAGAAAAGCAACCATTTTTTGTGATTCTACGTATCTATTTTGATACGTGAGTATCGTATCGCATACACGAATTCACGGCACAGATCCGATCTCTGCTCTCCAAAGCATTGTAAGTAGGTACATGCGATTGCACGATATCCTGGCCGACATCTTGCTTGTTTCTATATCGGTTGCGATACATGTCCAGCGTCTGTGTGTCACACGTGGCCGGGGGGAACACCGCGATCACGAAGATCGCAATACCGAGCTTACTCATCAAAGGAGGACCGAATGGAAAAGCCCATCATGAATCCGGAACTGCAATTGCCGGAGGTATTCAAGTGGCGAGTGCCGATCAATTGGGATCCTGTGCCTTGGTGGTTCTTCGAACGTGCAAACCTTCCGAAGGAGGCTCTGAGTCAGCTGGCGTTGATTCAGCTGGAGAATCAGCGGGCGATGCTGCAGCAGAATATGAAAGCGATTGAGCAGTCGATGGAAATGGTCAAAAAGTTCGGCGGCAAATAGCTGTCTGCAAGATCCTCGCTGGAAGGGAGTGGACGCCACCCCCGGCCTTACGCCCTCCTTTTCAGGGGATCTCGCTATGCGCAGGAACCGGGTTCGACACGACATGGTCGGGCGTGGTGCTGCGACGGGTTGTTGCGGCTATTCCTTGGGAGGAGGCTATGAAATCACTCACGGTACTGAACGAGAGAAGGGATGCGCCACGTCTGCAGGCCTTGAGCCAACATGACGCGACCAGACCGGTGGTCTTGATCGGATTTCAGAAGCAAGGCAACCTTGGAATCGGCTATCTGGCCGCGACGCTGATGCGGCGAGGGCATCGTGTGAAGGTCCTCGATTTCGAAGATGACGCGGAGCAGATATTGGCGACGGTTGAAGCTGAAACCCCGGTGGTGGTCGGATTCTCGCTCATCTTTCAATTTTACCTGCCCCGCTTTCGTGCGCTGATGCAATACCTGAGGGACCATGGCGTCCGTTGTCATTTCACAATCGGCGGGCACTTTCCAAGTCTGAGTCACGAGCGAACGCTTGAGTTGATTCCAGAGGTGGACAGTGTGGTTCGATTCGAAGGGGAAGTGACCTTGCTCGAACTCGTGGAGTCGCTCATTCACGATCAGGATTGGCACACGATCGATGGTCTTGCCTATCGTCATGGCGGACGATTCGTGTCAAACCCCCTTCGGCACCTCCTGGACGATCTTGATGTGCTGCCCTTTCCCTATCGGCAGTATGAGCCGACGGCGATTCTCGGTCAGCGGACGATGCCCATCCTGGCGTCACGCGGTTGTTCCCGGACATGTTCCTTTTGTTCTATTCATATGTTTTACCGGGCCGCTCCGGGACGGGTGGTCAGGATTCGGAAAGTAACCGAAGTGGTCCGCGAAATGAAAGACCTCTATCAGAACCGTGGGATTACCCTGTTCCTGTTTCAGGATGATGATTTTCCCCTCTTCGGCCCGTCGTGGCGTCGTTGGGCACTCAGTCTGGTCGATGAACTGTATCGCCAGGACCTGGTCGGCAAAATGATCTGGAAAATCAGTTGCCGGGCCGATGCGGTTGAGCCGGAATTGTTTGCGACCTTGCGCGATGCTGGATTGTACCTGGTGTACATGGGGTTGGAGTCGGGATCGGACGATGGGCTCGACGTGCTCCACAAGGAAATCACCGTGGCAGAAAATCTGCGAGCTGTTGAGACGCTGAAGTCGCTGGGACTGATGTGGGAATTCGGTTTCATGCTGTTTGATCCATCCAGCACACTCGAATCGGTCGAAACGAATGTGGGGTTTCTGCGCCGGATTGTCGATGATGGGAGTGTCGCGGCGGTCTTCTGTAAAATGTTGCCCTATGACGGCACGCCCATCAAGGAGACGTTGATGGCGCAGGGGCGGTTTAACGGCGACGTGTGTAATCCCGACTACGATTTTCTGGATCCCCGGATCGCGCTTTGCTACGAGGCCATAGGTCGAACAGTCGGCGAATGGGTCAGGGGGTCGGATTGTGTGGCCGCGATGATCAATCATGCGTGGCATGAGGTCTTTGTGATGGAGCGACTCTTCGAGCCTCGTCTAGACCTTGTCGCATACAAGACTGCACTGAGTACCTTGACCAAATTCAGCAACAACCTATTGTTCTCGGTTGTGGAAGACATTTGTGCCGACTTTCGACAGGATGGAGGTGAGTGTCGACGGTACTCAGACCTAGGACAGATCCGAGAGCAGATTCTCTCAACCCTGGTCCAGCAGCGGAACCAGTTCGTCTATGAGAATCAGTCCTGGCTTTTGAAAGGGATATCGAAGCAACCGCTCGTGAGCGCCTAGATCGACATCATGACCTGTGCGGCCCGTCCGGCCCGGTAGCTGCGTCTTCATTTCTCCTCTCGTGTGTGAAGTGCACGCATTCCAACACCATTCGTGAGCGAACACCTTCGCAGTTGTGGCTTCCCATCTCTTTCGTTTCCCCGCGACTATTTCTTTCGTCAGCCGGATCATGAACCTATTCGGATACATGTCGTGAATCTCTTTCGATACAAACGTCAGCAACCAAAGAACAGGACTCGTGCTGTGGCGTTGATCAATGATTGGTCCAGTCGCTGAAATTGTTCACTGTGAGGAACTTCGATGCTCGTGTTCAGCGTGGGCATCCAGCTTGCTCTCCTACAAATGCAGAGTCGTAAGAGGCGAGCGTCCAAACGGGAGAGGCTGTCTACGGCGGTCTGAGGCCAACCAGGTCGAGCGGAAAAGAATTGGCGAAATCGACAGTATTAAAAGAAGTTATCCGACGCTCGCTGTTCCGTGCGCAGGTACCGACAACCATTTTGATGAGGGAGGGAGTGCAGATGTCAGATATTGATGTGAAGTATGCGGCCCTTGGAGGGCCGGCGGGTTGGTTAGGCCCAGCGACTACCGCTGAGCTGGTCGCGCCTGACGGGATCGGCCATTACCGGCATTACCGTAGCGGCTCCATTTATTGGTCACCGTCGTCTGGCGCCCATGAGGTGCATGGCGCCATCCGTGGTAAGTGGGCGAGCTTGGGGTGGGAACGGAGTTTCCTGGGATATCCGTTGACGGATGAGACCAGGACTCCGGATGGCGTCGGGCGCTACAACCATTTTCAAGGGGGATCCGTCTATTGGACGCCCACGACCGGCGCATTTGAGGTGCATGGCGCCATCCGTGGTAAGTGGGCGAGCTTGGGGTGGGAACGGAGT
>CABVRW010000030.1 GCA_902500785.1 uncultured Nitrospira sp. | reverse complement strand
GCACGCGCCGCCGCCGAGAGGGGCTCCCGTAAACGCCCGATCGGCAATGCCGCCTGGATTCCCTCAGAGTCAGTGGCATCCACCAGCAGCAAATTCACATCGCGATAGAGTTGGACGTGTTGAAACCCATCGTCCAAGACAAAACAATCCACCGGCAGGCGGGTCAATACCCATTGGCCGAGCGCGTATCGGTCCGCTCCCACCGCCACCACGGCCCGAGGGCAGCGACGCGCGATCAGATACGGCTCATCCCCGGCCTCCTCCGGCCCCACCAGCACCTGTTGCCCGTCGGAGACCAACAACTGCGGCGCGGTGCTGCGACGCCGATATCCTCGGCTCAAAATGGCCACGCGTGTTCCCTGCGCCGTCAGCCGTTCGACCAGGTGCATGACGACCGGTGTTTTTCCCGTTCCGCCCACCGTCAGATTCCCCACACTGATCACGGGACGAGGGAGACGACGTGTCCTGAACCAGCCATGGTTGTAACACCACAGCCGAACCCGCGCCGCGAGTTCGTAGGGATACCCGACCCACCGCAGCCAGGACCGCAGCCCTCTCGACATGGTCGCCGCCATTACGATTGCCGACTCGACAACTCCCGCCGCTGCTCCATCCGCGAGTCCTTCGAAGCCTCTCGCTCCGGGAGAAATGTGGCGATGATCTCCATGCTGCGCTGAAGCGCGCCTTGATTGTCGGCCACCACCTGCCGCGCCGCCAGCCCCATCCGTTGCACAGCCACGGGATTTCGAAGCAGTTCCCGCACCACCTGCGCAAGATCCTGTTCATCCCGTACCATCCGTCCTCCCTGGGCAATCATCAGAAGCGCAGCCACTTCTGCGCAATGGTCGGTATGCGGACCGAAGAGGACCGGTTTTCCCCAGACCGCCGGTTCCAACAGATTGTGTCCTCCCACCGGCGCCAGCGTACCCCCGACGAAGGCCACCACTGCGTCACGATACAACAGGGCCAGCTCCCCCCGCGTATCCAGCACCAGCACACGCGGACCGATCCCGGCCATCGGCTCTTTCCCGCCGGTACTGCGCCGGGTCACCGTGAGGCCCTTGGCTCTGATCATCTGTTCCACCTGGGCCGCTCGCTCGATATGGCGAGGCGCCAGGACCAAACGAAGATCGGGGAATTCGGCGCCCAGGGCCTGATAGGCATCGACGATCGCTTCTTCTTCTCCGGGATGCGTGCTCCCAGCGACCAACAACCGTTCACGGTCGGTCAGCCCGAGCGATGCTTTCGACAGGACCATCCCGCCGGCGGGAGCCTGCGGAATCGGCTGATCGAACTTGATATTGCCCGTACAGCGGACTCGCGACGGCTCGGCTCCCAACTCGATCATGCGCTGGGCATCCCGCTCCGATTGCATGAGGCAACAACTGATCATGTTCAGCATCGTCCGGTAGAACCCCCGGATCACCGGCAGGCGTTGTCGCTGAAAGGATCGTGTGGACAACCGCCCGTTGACCAGAATCGAGGGCACCTTCCGCCGCCGCAAGCTCCGCAGGAGATTCGGCCAGAGTTCCGTCTCGACGAACACATAGAGACTCGGCTGGAGATGGTCGATCACCTGATTGACGACCCAGGGAAAATCCAGCGGAGCATATCGATGCTCGGCCACACCCTCCAGCCGCTGCTCCACCGCCTCACGTCCGGTTTCAGTCACGGTCGAGACGACCAACCTCGCGGCGGGGTACCGCCGGCGCAGATCGCGCACGAGCGGGGCGGCCGCCACCACCTCCCCCAACGATACCGCATGTATCCAGATACAGCCTGACCCGACGGCAGGCTCAGGCGACGACGTCTCCGCCAGAAGTCCAAACCGCTGGGGCAACCCGCGACGACATCGCGGCTTGGCCAACAAGACGAACAGGATAACCGGGGAAATCAGGAGCAGGAGGCTGTTGTAAAGCAGATACCACATCAGGGGCCAGCCCGCAGGACGGCCTCATCGGCCTCGATCGTCATGCGGTTCAGCGTCTCTTCCAACTCCCGACGGACACGCTCGAGATCGTCAGTGGAGGCGTCGGGCGGAACTGCGATCGGCGGCCCCAGGAGAAAGATGCCGCGTGTAAACGGATAGGGCATGATAAACCGATCCCAGCTCGCGAAGAGTTTTTTTTTGAGCAGCCGAACGCCATGGGGATGATCGGCAGGCCGGTGGCCCTCGCCAGTTGCACCACTCCCACCTTCGCAACCTGACGGGGACCTTTCGGTCCGTCGGGCGTCAACACCAGATTGCCGCCCGTCCGTCCCAGGCGGATCAGCTGTCGAAACGCCTCCGCGCCTCCTCTGGTGCTGGACCCGCGCACGGCATCCAACCCGAAACGCGCCACGATGCGGCGGATCAGTTCACCGTCACGATGCTGGCTGATCAACACATGGGCGACCAGGCCCGGAATGGCGAGCGGCATCATCAACTGTTGGGCATGCCAGAAGGCCAGGATCACCCGCTTCTCTTGCCGGAACAACCGGGACACATGCTCAAAGCCCTCGGTACGCCAGGTCATCGTACGGCGCAACATCTGAATGACCTGATATCCGACGGCCGGCACAACCGCCACCTTCAGGGCGTTCACCACCCGCTTCAGCCACGGCTGCGGCTGTGGCGACGACGGCGATCGATCAGTGGGCATAGGACGACTCACGCTCATGGCGCCTTTACTCCGGAATCGCGTCGGCGAACTGCATCGCGTGCAGACGCTTATACAAGCCACCCTTGCGCAATAATTCTTCGTGCGAGCCGACCTCCGCCACCGTCCCTCGATCCAACACCACGATGCGATCGGCATTCTGAATGGTCGATAATCGGTGCGCCACCACGAGGGTGGTGCGGTTATGCATCAAATTACTCAAGGCCAGCTGGACGATCCGCTCCGACTGGGTATCCAACGCCGAGGTCGCTTCATCCAAAATCAGGATGGGCGGGTCTCGGAGAATCGCCCGCGCGATGGCCAGACGCTGTCGCTCGCCGCCTGACAGCTTCAGCCCCCGCTCTCCGATCAACGTATCATAACCGGCCGGCATTCGAACGATGAACTCATGCGCATAGGCCAGCTGGGCGGCCCGCATTACATCGTCCGGCGTGGCGCCCAGCCGTCCGTAGCCGATGTTGTTGCGCACCGTATCGTCGAACAATACGACTTCCTGCGACACGATGCCGATCTGCCCGCGGACCGAACGCAAACTGCAGGACTGAAGATCCACCCCGTCGATCAGAATCTGCCCTCCGGTCGGATCATAAAACCTCGGCAACAGACTGACCAGCGTCGTTTTGCCGCTCCCGCTGCTGCCCACGAACGCGATGATCTCTCCGGCCCGAATCGTCAAATCGATACCGACCAGCGCGGGCTCGCTCTGGCCTGCATATCGAAATGCGACCTGACGAAATTCGAGGGAGCGCGAAATGGCCGGCAATTCCGTCCGGCCCTCGTGAGACTCCTGTTCCGTCGGAAGATCGAGCACATCAAAGACCCGTTCGGCGGCTGCCAGCGCCTGCTGAACCGTGTTATTCGCTCCCGAAAGTCTTCGGATCGGCGTATAGGCCATAAACATGGCCGCCAGAAATGAGAAGAACGCGCCGGGAGTCATTTCATCATGAATCACCAAATACCCACCATACCAGATAATCCCCGCCACCCCGAGCACACCGATAACCTCCATATGGGACGACCCCAGCGAAGACACCTGAATGGCCTTCATCGTCGTGTGAATAAAGGCGTCGTTGCTCTGGCGAAACCGCTTGGATTCCGCCTCTTCCCGCCCGAACGATTTCACCATGCGGATACCGGCCAACGTTTCCTGCAGGGTCGAGGCCATATCGCCCATACGTTCCTGGCCGCGCGTGGCGAGACCTCTCAACCGTTGCCCCATCCGCGCCATCGTCACCACCGACAGCGGCACGACGATCATGGAGACCATCGCCAGTTTCCAATTCTGATAGACGATCACCCCCATCATCGCCAAAAATGTCAGCCCCTGCTGGAACAAATCTTTCAGCACTCCGGCCACAGCATTGGCCATCTGATTGACGTCGTTGATGACCCGCGACACCAACCGACCCGACGTATTCGTGTCGTGGAAACGAACCGGCAGCCCAACCAGCTTGGAGAAGAGCTGCTCTCGGATGTCGCCGATCACCTGGTTCCCGACATAGTTCATCAAATAGTTCTGACCATAGTTGAACACCCCCTTCAGCACCGCCACCGCCAGAATGGCGATGGGGAGCACCAGCAGCAGGCTTTCATCTTTGCTGATGAACAGACCGTCGAGGACCGGACGCACCAGCCAAGCATAGGCGGCGGAGAGCCCGGCCACGAACAGCGCACAGAGGAACGCCGCCCCCAGTCGAAACCGGTAGGGATGCAGATATTTGAGGAGGCGAAGATAATGTTTCATGAGCGACACTCGGCAAGAATCGCTTCCGCGGCGCGTCGCGAGGCGCCGGGGTCGCCCAATGCCTGGCGGACCTTGAGCAATGCAGCTCGCATGCCGTCATAGGCCGTCCGGTCTTGCAACAACCGCTCCGTTTCCTGAGCCAGCCGCTCACCCGTCGCGTCATCGTGGATTAATTCTGGGACGATGGTCTGTCCGGCCACGAGATTCGGCAGCCCGATCCAAGGAACACGAATAAGCAACCGAGCGAGCAAGTAGGTGACCCTCGATGCGGCGCGGTAAAACAAGATCATGGGTGTGCCAATCACAGCCGCCTGAAGCGTGGACGTCCCTGATTTCACCAAGAGCACATCCGACGCGGCCATCACTTCGTTGGACTGGTCACGAAAGATTCGTATGGGGGTGGGGCTATCGCGAACCAGTTCGTCCAACAGGCTCTCCTGAATCGAGGATGCCTGAGCGGCGATAAACTGCGCCGCCGGATAGCGTGCAACCAACCGCCTTACCGCATCGCGCAGAACCGGGATATGCTGCTGCAATTCTCCCTTTCGGCTTCCAGGAAACAGGCCGATCACCAGCCCCGACTCCGGTAGGCCGAACTGCTTTCGTATGGCTGCCCGGTCGTACGACGGCGCCATTTCGTCCAAGAGAGGGTTGCCGACAAAAGTGTACCGAACGCCGGCTCGCCGGTACAACTCCTGTTCAAACGGAAGAATCGACAGCACATGATCGACGCGCTGCTGTATCCATCGCATCCGTCCTGGCCGCCAGGCCCACACTTTCGGCGCGATGTAATACAGCACCTTGAGACCGCAGGCCTTGGCCACCCGCGCAAAATGAAAATTGAGACCGGGGTTATCGATCAACACCACAAGATCCCAACGTTCTCCCTTGATCAGTGTTCGGATTCGCGAAATCCGCTGCAGCATCGTTTTGACGGCCGACAAGCCGATGAGCCCCATCACATCCAGTTGTGGAATGTCGCGGACCAGTTCTGCGCCCGCCGCCCGCATCGAGGCGCCGCCGATGCCCACAATCTGAAGGGCGGGAGACAGCTCCTTCAACGCCTTCACCAAGTGGGCTCCGTGCAGATCGCCGGAGGCTTCTCCGGTCACGATTAAGATACGTGGCATGCTGTTCGTCTCATGCGGACAGGCACAGAGGTGACACCCTTACACATTCTCCTGACCGAACACCACCGCCGATGCCTCACCTGCCGAGTGGCGTTGTGTAAATTGACCGATGGCCTCCAGCACCAGCGCGGCCAGATTGAGCGCCGCTTCCCCGTCTTCACCGGATACGACCGGACGGGTTCCGGTACGCACCGCATGAATGAACGAGTCCAGCTCCAGCCGCAACGGCTCCTCATCTCCGGCCTGGTAGGATTCCACGTCGATCGTCGGCTTGGCGCCGGCGCCTTGTACGCGTCGAGACACGACGGCCTGGCGTGTCTGAAAATCAATCGAGACATAGCGGTCGCGCTGAAAAACGCGCAACCGGCGCATTTTATTGGTCGAGACCCGACTGGCGGTGACATTTGCGACACATCCGCTTGCGAAGGCGATCCGAGCATTGGCGATATCGATGTTGGGTGAGAGTACCGGCACACCGGCCGCCCGAACCTCCTCGACCGCCCCAGGGTTGAACGACAACACGAGGTCCAGGTCGTGAATCATGAGATCCAGCACCACATCGACATCAGTCCCCCGTTCTCCGAAGGCGCTCAACCGATGACATTCGATAAAGGCAGGGCGCTCAATGTGGGGGCGCATGCGCTGCATGATCGGGTTGAACCGCTCACTATGTCCGACCTGTAACAGGCACCCGCGCCGCGCAGCCAGTTCGACCAACTCACGGGATTCCGCAGGCGTTGTGGCGATGGGTTTTTCAACCAGCACATGCTTGCCGGCTTCCAGGCACGCCTTGGCCGTCGTAAAGTGGGCGGAGGTGGGAGCGGCCACGCTGACAATATCGACCTGCTGCAGCAAGTCGTCGAGTTCCGTCCAAACCTGCACGCCATGTCGATCGGCAATGAGCTTGGCGCGGCTCGGCGATGCGTCATATACACCGACCAATGTCGCGCCGGGGAGCGTCGCATAGTGCCGCGCATGGTGCTGGCCCAGGTGGCCGACGCCGATCACACCGGCTCGAAGCTGTTTCATCGCGCCCTATCCTCTGCCAACAGACATGGCTCCGTGCTGATGCCGGACGGTATTAGGTCAGGCCGACAATCGCGATTCCAGCGCGGTTCGCCTTCGCGATCGTTTCGTCACGATCAAGGAGGATCCCGCGCCCCGCTTCCAACGCCAGCACCGACGCCTTCACGGACTCCATCACCTCAATGGTGCGCGGACCGACGGCGGGCAGATCGAATCGGAGGTCCTGTTGAGGTTTACACCGTTTCACGACCACCGCGCCGCCATGCGCCAGTTCCCCGCCCCTGCGGATCGCGCCATCGGTTCCCTCCACGGCTTCGACGGCGACGATCACCCGGTCCTTGACGACCACGCATTGCCCGATATCCAGCGCCCCGATCTGTTTGCCGACATCCCAGCCGTACCGAATGTCTTCCCATTCTTTCTTGCTCGGCTCACGCTTGGTCAACGTGCCGTCCTCGACGAGAATCCCCTCAAGGCCGAATGTGGACTCACAGATCTGAATGCCTTCTTGTTCGATCTCCTGGGCGACCCGACGAAGGATATCGTCGTCCTTGAGATGAATCAGTTTGGCAGCTAAGGCTAACGCGCGAAAATCTGGTCGGACCGTGGAAAACACGTGCGTCTTCTTGATGCCTCCCAGCATGACCGCCCGTTGAACGCCGTCCCCCTTGAGGGCCTCGATCAATTTGCCGAACTGTCCGATCTTGATCCAGTGAATGTGATCGACGTGCCGTTCCAGCTCGGGATCTGTTTCGCCCTCGTGCGCCACCGCCGATACGGAATACCCGAGCCGCTTCGCATTGTCGGCAAAAATGATCGGAAACCGGCCATTGCCCGCGATGAGCCCGATCCGCTGTCCGTTGGACGCGTGTGTACCGTCGGCCACATGCTCTCCCACCCGCTACTCCTCTTCGCCCTCTTGATCCTTGCCGACCGAACGGCAGATCCCCCGTTTGGTCCCTTCCATGAACGCGGCCACCTGCATGACATCCTGGCTGGCACTGAAGGTCCCACGCGCCAGCTTGACGGCCTCCGCCACCCGATGCCCGGATCGAAAGAGCACTTCATATGCCTTTTTCAAGGCCGCAATCCGATCGGAGGAGAAGCCATGCCGTCGCAAACCGATGGAGTTCAATCCGTACATTCGGGCGCGATATCCGCCGGCGGCCCGCATGAACGGCGGGAGATCCTGACCGAGCGCGCAGCAACCGCCCACCATCGCATAGGCACCGATGCGCACATATTGGTGAATGCCCGAGAGGCCGCCGATAATGGCGTGATCACCGATGGTGATGTGCCCGGCCAGACTCGCCGCATTCGCCAGTATCAGGTGGTTCCCGAGGTGGCAATCGTGCGCGACATGCACATAGGCCATCAGAAAATTAGCGTCGCCGATGCTGGTGACTCCGCCGCCTTGCAGCGTCGCCCGATTGACCGTCACATACTCGCGTAAGATATTGTCGTGTCCGATCACGACCTTGGTCGGCTCGCCCTTGTACTGCATATGCTGCGGCGGACCTCCCACCGACACAAAAGGATGCAATTCGCACCGCTCTCCGATCTCGGTCCACCCGTCGATACAGACGTGGGACGAGACTCGGGTGCCGGCGCCGATCCGGACGTGTTCCCCGACGACGGAGTAGGCCCCGACTTCCACGTCGTCCGCGAGCACCGCTTTAGGATGGATCACCGCGGTCGGATGTATCTTCACTCACACCTCCTCACCATTGCCTGTCGTCCTGTTCAACGCTACGCTGCGGGCCACTGCACAACCCACTGGTTACTGTCCCTCGACCGCCTTTTCATCCGTGACCATAGCCGTGACTTCTGCTTCACATACCAGCTCGGACTCGACGAAGGCTCGGCCCTGCATCTTCCAGAACGGGGCGCGCTTCTTCAGCACATCGACTTCCAACCGGAGAATGTCGCCCGGGACCACCGGCTTCCTGAATTTGGCCCCGTCGATCCCGGTCAAATACACCACGGGCCGGCCGACCGCCCCCAGCGACTTAAAGGCCAACACTCCGCCGACCTGGGCCAGTGCCTCAAGGATCAACACGCCCGGCATGACCGGACGTCCCGGGAAATGCCCCTGAAAAAACGGTTCATTGATGGTCACATTCTTGATGCCGACGATCCGGCGGTCCGGCTCGAGTTCTCGAATGCGGTCGACGAGTAAAAATGGATACCGGTGGGGAAGGATCGATTGAATCTCAACGTTGTCCATCACTGACATCAGCCCCGCCTCCTGTGTTGCGTAGACGATTACGACTCCCGACTATTTGTTTTGCCGATCAAACTCCTTGATGATCTGCTCCGTGAGATCGACCGACGGGTGATTGTAGATCACGATCTTGACCGTGGACTCGCTGCCCCGGTCGAGGACGGCGGTATACCCTTCCTTCTGGGCGACCGCCGCGGCGGCGGCATGGATACGCTGCGCAAAGTCCGCGACCATCCCCCGCTGCTTGTCCTGCACCTCACGATTGAAATCCTGAATCCGGCGCTGATAGGCCTCCAGCTTCGTTCTGAACTGCTCCTGCTTCTCCTTGCGAGTCTCCTCTGAGAACGTCGCATCCTGGAGCGCCTTCTCCAGTTCCTTCAGCTCCTGGTCGTCGGAATCGATGATCTTTTGGCGCGTCGTGGAGTAGCTCTTGAGATCCTCGAGCGCGCGTTTCCCGGCCACGCTCCGTTCGACGACCTTTTGCTGGTCCATCATCGCGATCTTCATGCGGTCCGCCGCCTGTACCGGCTGCGCCAGCCATGCCAACAATACCTGTAGCACACCCGCTACGATCCACATTCGTACGTTCATGGGCCCCCTCATCATGGATACGTGTTGTTGAATTCTTCGATGACCTGCGACGACACATCCACGGCCTCGTCGAAATAAAGCGTGGGGCCTCCGCGGCCGCGATCGAATACGGCCTGCAACTCCAGCCGTTTTGCCACCTTGCCCGACAGGGCTTCAATCTTCTCGCGGAACCCGTCCAACACCTCTTTTTGCTTCTCCTGCACTTCACGGTTCAGGTCGGTGACCTTCTGCTGATACTCCGACATGCGGCGCCGGAATTGTTCTTCCCGCTCTCGTTTGGCATTGGCGCTCAACACACTGCCCTGCTTCATGAAATCTTCTTCCATCCGCCGCAACTCTTTTTCTTCCAACTCGATCAGCGCCTGCCTGTTCTTGGCAAACGAGGCCAGCATGTCCTTCGCCTTCTTCCCGACATTGGTCTCGCTCAGCACACGCTGAGGATCCACCACGCCGATCCGCGTGGACGTCGGCACCGTCGAATGTCCGGACCGACACCCGCCGATCAACAACGCCACGGTCATGAGCGCGAGACATACCCCGGCCCACCCGGCTCCCTGTGATCCACCGCGGCACACTTGTCCACTCATTCCGGCGATTCCTTTCTCGGACATCGACACATGGAGCACCTGTTAGAACAGCGATCCGATGGTGAACTCGAACACACCCATACGCTCTGTGGGGCGGGGATCGAGATTGATTCCGTAGGCAGCCCGCAAGGGACCGAACGGAGAAATCCACCTGGCCTCAAACCCGGCCGCAGCCCGTAAATCACTGAACTTCACCGGCTGGTTGTCGTCGAATCCGTTTCCATAATCGAAGAAGAACACGCCGTTCAGCTTCGCTTCGGACGAAATCGTGAAAATAAAATCGTTGTTGAAAATGAGTTCTTTGGCGGAACCCAGGAGCGAGCCGGACGGCGTCACGGGACCCGCCCGTCCGAACACGAACCCGCGCATCGTGTTGATACCTCCCACGAAGAACCGCTCGGTGAGGGGAATGGGCCGGCCCCCAAGTCCCTCTGTCTGTCCATACCGAACATGCACCGAAAAGCGCGTGTCATAGATCAACGGCGTGTATTTCATCACATCAACATACAGTTTATAAAAGTGATTGGTCCCCCCGAGGGACGGCGAGGCATAGTCGGCCCCGAGGCTGAATCGCCACCCGGTTCGAGGATCCAGATAATAATCGCGCGTGTCGCGAAAGATCGAGGTGCGCACGCCCGTCGACGATTGTGTGCCGAGCTGGCCACAGATGAGCGGGATCAGATCCGGACAGAGCCCCTCCTGCGGATCACTATACTTGAGCTGCTCGCCGAACAGGCTGATGCTCCCGTTTACATATTCCGACAACCATCGACTCCAGGTCACGCTCGCACCGGATTTCGACTCGAAATAGGAAATGTAGTTGGTCATCGACCGGTAAATATCCAGCTGGAGCGCATTATACGAATCGTTCACGTAAGGATTCCGGAAGGTCACCAATCCCAACGACCGCTGTTGACCCAATTGCCCGCGGATACGCCCCAACCAGCCGTTTCCGCCGAGGTTGCCTTCGGTGATATCCGCAATCGCCACCAGTTTATCCAAGGTGCTGAATCCGCCGCCGATGCTGAACTGGCCGGTCGGCTTCTCCTTCACCTTCACATTGAGATCGACTTTGTCGACATCGACCTGCTGCGGCAAAATTTCCACCGTCTCGAAAAAGTTCAGATTGTTCAACCGCTGAAAACTACGCTTCAACGCCAGGGTGTCGATCACGTCTTGCTCATCCAACCGCAGTTCCCGACGCACCACATTGTCGCGCGTTTTGTCGTTGCCGGTGACGTGGATCTCCCGGATCCGCATCATTTCCCCTTCTTTCACGTTCAGGATAATCGTCGCCGTGCGCGCAGTGTTGTCGGGCGTTACGTTCGGCACGACATCGGAGAACACATACCCCTTCGCACCGTACAAATCCGTGATCCGGGTGATTTCGCCCCGGATCTTGGCCCGCTGGAAGATTTCGCCCGGCTTGATATTCAGCCCTTCGCGCAACTCATGATCCTCGAACACGGTGTTTCCGCGAAACCCGACTTCCTGCACGATGAACGGCTCACCCTCGACGATCGAGTAGCTGATTTCGAACCACTTTTTGTCGTCACTCAGCTCCAGCGTCGGCTGGCTGATCTGCACATTCAAATAGCCTTTGTTCAAGTACACTTCCCGCATGCGCTCGATATCGTTTCCAAGTTCCTCGCGCTTCAGCACGCCGGCATCGGACAGCAGCGACGGCACCTTCAGCTGCGTGATGAGTCCATACCAGGGAATCCATTCGCGAGTCGCCGTAACTTTGAACATCTCTTCCTTGGTCACGGCCCGCATCCCCTCGAAATTGATGTGTCGGACTTTGGCTTTGGTGCCCTCCTTGATGAAGAACGTCAGCCGCTTCCGGTCCTCATCCACCGCCTGTATGACGGGAATGACCTGACAGTTGTAGTAGCCGTCTTCTTGATAGGCGAGCCGGATCTTCTCCGCGCTCTCTTTGGCTTGTTGCTGGTCGAGAAACGTTTGACTCTTGATCGTGATCTTCTCTTTGAGCTTGTCGTCGCTCAATTCCTGGTTGCCGTCGAAGACGATCTCGGTAATAAAGGGTTTCTCCCGAACGACGAAACCGACGGACACGCCCCCCGCGCCTGACTCCGTCTCCACCTGTACGTCTTCGAAGTACCCCGTGCCGTATAGGATTTTGACCTGCTCACGGAGCGCCTCGGCCGTAAAACGATCGTTGGGCTTGAGCGTGAGACGCCCCACGATCGCCGGTAGTTCAATACGTTTCTGCCCACGGATCGTGACTGACGTCACCAACGGCAGGTCCTCCTGCGCAGACACGGACGCCCCCACTCCGATCGTGTAGAGGACCACCAGCGCGAGAATGAGAATTGCCCCCCACCGCCTGCCTCCCGACTTGGTCACCACAATCCTTCCGTACCGCCTGGGAATGCAAGCACTGGTTGTCCTGGACTTCGAGATAGGAAACCGTCACGTTCCGTATCGCGTCTCTTGCACCGGGCCGACCGGCCCCGCGCAGGCAGTGACGAACCGTTTTCGTTACACTTGTTCTATTACGCTTGCCGATATGCCGCGTTCGTCGCAGCACCACCGCATATCTGCCGCACATCTGCAGAAAAACTCTCGGATTATATTGACCACATTTTTCAATGTAAAGGAGTTTCCCCGCGCAACGACGCACGCGCCGCGCCGAAAAGACCGGAGGAAATCTTGACTTCACTTACCCCATCACATACTATCCCCCTATGACGAGAACAGATGTACGTAAAGCTATTATTCCCGCTGCCGGACTGGGCACTCGCTTCCTCCCCGCCACCAAAGCCTCTCCCAAAGAGATGCTGCCGCTGGTCGACAAACCGCTGATTCAGTATGTCGTGGAGGAAGCCGTTGCGTCCGGCATCGAAGACATCATCGTCATCACCGGGCGCGGCAAGCGCGCCATCGAAGACCATTTCGACCGTTCCCTGGAACTGGAAGAAAATCTCAAAGGCAGCGGCAAGGGTCAGGTCCTTAACCAGATGCGTCACATTTCGAATCTGGCAAACTTCTGTTACGTTCGCCAACCGGAAGCCATGGGACTCGGGCATGCCGTGCTCTGCGCCCAGCATCTGATCGGTGATGAACCGTTTGCCGTCATTTTGGGAGATGAAATCATCGACGCCGCAGTCCCGGGCCTCGCGCAACTCATTCATATTTACAAGCAGCGCAAAGGCGCCGTGTTAGGCGTACAGGAAGTTCCGCCGCAAGAAGTCAGCCGATACGGCATCATTTCCGCGCGACGAGTGCGCAACGGGCTGCACCGGGTTGATGATCTGGTCGAAAAACCGTCGCCCGCCGACGCGCCGTCGAACCTGGCCGTCATCGGACGGTATGTCTTGCCGCCGGAAATCTTCCCGATTCTCCGCAAAACGCCGCCGGGCAAGAACGGAGAAATTCAGCTGACGGATGCCTTGCGCCAACTGGTCCGGACCACTCCGATGTTCGCCCACGAGATCGATGGGCAGCGGCATGATGCCGGCGACAAACTCGGCTTCCTGATCGCCACCGTGGAACTAGCACTCAAGAACCCGTCCTTGGGACCTGCCTTCGGCGAGTTCCTGCAACAACGACTCCGACCGACAGCCGCCGACGTGCGTCGTCGCGGCCCCGGCCGATCCGGCCCAGGTCGAACGCGCGCCACCAGCTAGCCGTGGGCATGACGGAGTACCGTCACCCAAACCGTGTCGCAGCACGTCATGGTCACTGAACCCACACACCAGCAGACTGGAGCCTCATGGCTGAAGCAGTAGAACAAGAATTTTCGAGCAATCAGAACCTCGAACCGCCGGACCAGCTCCCCCTCCTGCCCGTCCGAGATATTGTCGTGTTTCCCTATATGGTGCTCCCGTTGTTTGTGGGACGCGAGATGTCGATCAAGGCGATTGAAGCAGCGCTGGCGGGCAACCGTATGCTGTTTCTCGCCACGCAAAAATCCCTGGATGTGGAAAATCCCCAACCGGACGACATTCACGCGGTCGGCACCGTGGGCATCATCATGCGAATGCTCAAGCTGCCCGACGAACGGATCAAGATTTTGGTGCAGGGACTCGCCAAGGGACGGATCGAAGAGTACATCCAAAACGATCCCTATTATTCGGTTCGGATCGAAAAACTCGTCGAGACGAAGCAGCCTGGCTCCCCCTTGGAGACTGAGGCGGTCATGCGCACGGTCAAGGAACAGATCGAAAAGATCGTCAGCCTCGGCAAAGTGTTGATCCCGGATGTGATGGTCGTTATCGAGAACCTGGAAGACCCGGGCCGTCTGGCCGACATGGTGGCGTCCAATCTCGGTCTGAAGGTCGACATCACGCAAGCTGTCCTCGAAATCGTGGACCCGATTCAACGGTTGCGGCAGATCAGCGAGATACTCGCCAAGGAAATCGATGTCCTCTCCATGCAACAGAAGATTCAGGCTCAGGCCAAAGGGGAGATGGACAAGACCCAGCGCGAATACTTCCTGCGCGAACAATTGAAAGCCATTCAAAAAGAACTCGGTGAACTGGACGAGCGGGCGGAGGAAGCGGCGGAATTCCGCAAACGCATCAAAGACGCCAAGATGCCCGACAAGGTCCTCAAGGAAACCGAAAAGCAGCTCAAGCGGTTGGAAAAGATGCACCCGGATACGGCGGAGTCCGCCACGGTCAGAACCTATCTGGAGTGGATGGTCGAACTCCCGTGGAATAAGAAGTCAAAAGACAATCTCGACCTGAAAGCCGCAATGAAGGTCTTGAACGAAGACCACTATGACCTGGAAAAAGTGAAAGAGCGCATCGTCGAATATCTGGCCGTGCGTAAACTAAAAGAAAAGATGAAGGGGCCGATTCTCTGTTTCGTAGGCCCGCCTGGCGTCGGCAAGACCTCGCTGGGAAAATCCATCGCCCGCGCGCTGGGCCGCGAGTTCGTCCGGATCAGTCTGGGCGGGGTGCGGGACGAAGCTGAAATCCGCGGCCATCGCCGGACCTACGTCGGCGCGCTCCCAGGACGGATTATTCAAGGCATGAAACAAGCCGGCACGAGCAATCCGGTGTTCATGCTCGACGAAGTCGACAAAGTCGGCATGGATTTCCGCGGCGACCCGTCGGCCGCCCTGCTGGAAGTGCTGGATCCGGAACAAAACAGCACCTTCACCGATCACTATCTCGGCGTGCCCTTCGACTTGACGGAAGTCATGTTCGTCACGACGGCCAACTTGATGGATCCGATTTTGCCCGCCTTACGGGATCGCATGGAAGTCATCGACATCCCCGGCTATACGGAAGAAGAGAAGCTCGGCATCGCGCAGAAATACCTGATCCCTCGTCAGATGAACGAGCACGGCATCACCGAGAAGCATATCCGCCTCCAGGAAGCGACCATCCGCCACGTCATCTCGCACTATACCCGCGAAGCCGGAGTCCGCAACCTCGAGCGCGAGATCGCCAACCTCATGCGAAAAGTCGCGAAGAAGGTGGCGGAAGGCAAGACGGAGTGCCACACCATCGACCAGTCCAATTTGAATAAGTTTTTGGGTGTGGCGAAATTCGTCCCGGAAGCGGAACTCGAAAAGGACGAGATCGGCGTCGCCACCGGCCTCGCCTGGACCGAGAGCGGCGGCGATGTCTTGTATATCGAAGCGACCGTGATGAAGGGCAAAGGGCAACTCACCCTCACCGGACATCTCGGCGATGTGATGAAAGAGTCGGCCCAGGCCGCCCTGAGTTACGTGCGATCACGGGAGAAAACGCTGGGCATCAGTCCCGACATCTTCGCCAAGAACGACATTCACATCCATGTGCCCGCCGGCGCGACCCCGAAAGACGGGCCCTCCGCCGGCATCACGATGGCCACGGCCATTGCCTCCGCGCTGGCCCAGATCCCCGTCCGGCGCGACCTTGCGATGACGGGAGAAATCACCCTGCGCGGGCGGGTGTTGCCGATCGGAGGCTTGAAGGAAAAAATCCTCGCGGCCAAGCGCGCCAAACTTGCGACCGTCGTCCTTCCGAAACGCAACAAGAAGGACCTGGAAGAAATTCCCAAGCATATCCTCAAAGGCATTGAGCTGATCTTTGTCGATACGGTCGACGATGTCATCCGCGAGGCCCTGCGGCGACCGGCGGCGCGCAAGCCACGCGCGGCGGCACCGAAGACGCCCCCGAAGAAATCAGCGCGAGCGACCACCACGTCCAAGCGGGCTACCGGCTCGCCGCGGCGAAGCCTCCGTCTGCCGGCGGCTTTCCCCTCGTTGACCCTCTAACATGCCGCTCGGCCGATCCCCTCGGACCAGCCCAGTTCGCAGTGAGTTCGGCCTGATCCGACTCCTGCAAGCTCAGGCCGCAAGACCGGACCGGCAGGTGTTCAAGGGGATCGGCGATGACACCGCCATCCTGAAGACATCGCCCGCCGAATGGACTCTTATCACGACGGATCTTCTGGCCGAAGGGGTGCATTTCGATCCCGCGCTCTCCTCCTTTGAAGACATCGGGTACCGGGCTGCTGTCGCCAACCTGAGCGATATTGCCGCCATGGGCGGCACACCCCGCTTTCTGCTCGTGGCGATTGCGATTCCACCGACCTGTTCGGCGGCACAGGTTCAACGGCTCTATCGCGGCATGATGCAAGCCGCCACTCCCCATCGGGTCTGCCTGGTCGGCGGAGACACGTCGGCATCCAAGCGCGGTCTCTTTCTCAGTCTCACGCTCACCGGAACCGTACAACCTCGACGTGCCCTGCTCCGGAGCGGGGCCCGCGTCGGCGATCGGCTGTACGTCACCGGAACGCTGGGCGACTCTCACGCAGGCTTGGACCTCTTGACAGCCATTCATCGCCCGAGGAATACAGAGCTGCGTCCGGCCCACACACGCTTTCTGCTGGCGCGACACCATCGCCCTTCAGCCCGTCTCGCAGAAGGCCAGTGGCTGGTGAAGCATCGACTCGCCGGTGCGGCGATCGACCTGTCCGACGGCTTGACGGGCGATCTTCGGCACCTCTGTGAAGAAAGCACTGTCGGCGCGGACATTCACGCCGGCGCACTCCCGCTTTCGCCGGCTTGCCGAGCCTACGCCCGAGCGCGTCGCCTCGACGCTCAACAGATCGCGTTGCAAGGCGGCGAGGACTATGAACTGCTGTTCACCGTTCCTCGCAGCAAGCAGCGACAATTTGAACGGCTCGCCACCAGCACCAACTTTCGCTTTACCTGTATCGGCTCGATTACCCCCGAGCGGCTTGGCCTGCGCCTGCGAACCGGGACAGGAACGACCCGAACGCTGCCGGTCACCAGTTACGAACATTTCCTCCGACCATCTCAGCACTAGCCGGACAAGGCCATCGATGACAGCTGTACGCTCGTTGTTTCGCCAGATTCTCCATCTCGATGAAACACCGCACCGGACAGCGTTGGCATTTGCCGTCGGCGTCTTCATCGGCTTTTCCCCTGCCTACGGTCTCCATATGGTGATGGTGGGGTTCTGCGCGTGGGCATTCGGGCTGAATGTGGTGGCGCTGCTCGCCGGCGCCTTCCTCAACAATCCTTGGACGCTGATTCCCATCCTCGGAGGAACCTATTGGACCGGTGCAACCCTGTTGGGCGTAAGGGACTTCCCGTCCTTCGATTGGAGCGACCTGTCGTTCATGGGGATTTATCACCAAGTGATGCCCTATGCCTGGCCGTTCGTCGTCGGCGGAACAGTCCTGAGTATTGCAGGCGGCCTGTTATCCTATCCTCTCGCCTATCTCCTGCTCTCCAAATACCGCCGGGCCACCCCGGGCGACGTCCATCAACCGTTGCCCCCTTCATCGGGCGTGCGCTAAGATCATCCATCGGTCGACCACGCATGAAATTACCACCGGCACATCCTCCCGCCCCCTATGACGGATCCGCTCTGATCGCCGATCCTATCCATGAATACGTCTCGTTCACGGTGCCCTACGCGACGCCGGATTCATCGGAACGCACGGAGAAAGATCTGATCGATTCTCCCTGGGTTCAACGAATGCGGTATATCTATCAACTCCAAAGCGCCCGGTGGGTGTACCCCTCTGCGGAGCATACCCGATTTGTGCATTCCCTCGGCACAATGCATGTGGCGGGACGATTTGCGCGCCATCTTTACCCGTTCTTGAAGAAAGCGGTGCCAGAGGTCCCCTCGGCTGCCTTCGTCGAAGAGTTCCTGCGCATAACAGCGCTCGTGCACGACATCGGACATGGCCCGTTCTGCCACTTCTTCGACGATAATTTCCTACACGGCTTCGGTCTCTCGCATGAAAAGCTCGGCCAGATCATCGTGCGCGAACACCTGGGTCCGCTCATCAAAAAAATTCGCCGCAGCCCGTCTGGTCCGTTCGATCACGGAGAGGTGTTGAATCCGGATCACATCGCGCACGTGATTTTGAAAGAAAAAGGAAAAGACAATTCCCGCATTCCGCGCTGGATCAACATGCTCCAGCCCGTGATTTCAGGAAGTTATACGGCCGATAACCTGGACTATGTGCTGCGCGATGCATACATGTGCGGTGTCGCAGTCGGGCCGGTGGACCTCACCCGCTTGATTCATTACACGATCATCACCGACAAAGGCTTCACCATCCATAAAACCGGGCTCCCGGCCCTGCACATGTTTCTGAACACCAGAATGTATTTATATTCGAATGTGTATTATCACCGGACGACGCGCGCCATCGACATTCATCTCCGGGATATCTTCGGGGACACAATGAAGCTGTTGTTCCCTTCCAATCCGGCCACCCATATGGACGAATACCTGACATTAACCGACTGGTCCTTGTTGGAGGATGTTCGACGATGGAAGAAAGCCGGTCGAAGCAACCTGCGTCGCTTACATCATGAATGGGCGCATATCCTGGGGCGCGACGTGAAATGGAAAATGGCATACAGCACGGTGCTCAAGGAGACGGGCATGGAACGGGGAATGGATTTTCCCAGCCATGAACAGTTCCACAAGCACATACAGAATGCCCTCCCGGGGAGATTACAGTCACTACCCTTCCGCGTCGATATGGCCCCGCTTGATCCGCGCCCAGACCCCAAGGATACACGCGGCATTCCTCTGCTCGTGTACGATCCCGGCACCAAAGGACTTTCCACTGAGCCATTGGAGGAATTGTTGGATTTGCTTCCCACCCGCCTCGTGCAATTCCGCATTTATGCGCTCGACCATGAACAAGACGCCACGCTTTCGAAAGCCGCCGCGACCGTTTTGAATAAGACAGCCTCCAGCATCGAAACGAATTTCTAACTGATCATCGACCGAGCGGACGGCACCCGTCTGTAGGCGGCGAGACCACCCATACCTTCCTCGCCTCGACATTCGACACCATGTCCCTCCTAGGGGTTGCCCTAGGGCTCATCGCATCTGTTGAAAACCTAAAGATTTATTCATAGTATTTTTACCTCTATGTTAAAGTGTGCCGCGCAAGCTCTGCCGACCATATGATCGGCTATCGAACAGGAGCCCCATGACCACTGTTGGTCGATCCTGGCCGACGACAGAAGCGACTGCTCGTCCTGAGTACGGACCTGCAACGGTCGCTCTTGCCGCCCTCCTGATCGGACTTGTGTTCATACTCGATAGCATCACTCCACGCGGAATTCCCGCCTGGATTCTGTATCTCATTCCACTGCTCCTTATCCACCGGACATCCTATAGCGTACCGCCACTGATCTCGGCATTTTTCTGCGCAGGACTCACCTTCCTCGCTTATCTCCTGAAAGCATCATTGCCTGACGTGCCGACATGGATTCCGTTGCTCAATCGGTCGGCCGGTTGCGGACTGTTCATCATCATCGCCTATCTCGCCGTTCAGCATCGACGCATGACGCACGATCTGATGAAGGCAGCGACTCGAGAGGTTGAACACCAAGCCCTACGGCTGAGGGAAAGCCTCCTGGCGAAGAACGCCGAAGAGCTGCAAGACCTCTATGACCATGCGCCCTGCGGCTATCATTCTCTCGACCCTGACGGCCTTATCATTGCGATGAACCAAACCGAACTCAACTGGCTCGGCTACACGAAACAGGAGGTTTTGGGCAAGAAACGGTTTTCCGACTTGCTGACATCCGCCGGCGTCCAACTCTTTCAGGAGCAGTTTCCGATCTTTAGGAAGGAAGGACGCGTCCCCGGCTTGGAGTTCGACATGGTCCGTAAAAACGGCACGACATTTCCCACCCTCCTTAGCGCCACTGCGATCACTGATGCCGACGGCCGATTTGTAGCCAGCCGCTCCACGTTGGTGGATATCACGGATCGCAAACGGGCGGATATCTTGTTACGCAAGAGTCACGAGGAGCTCGAGACTGAGGTCAAGGAACGAACTGAAGCGCTTCGTCTCACCAACGAGCGGTTGGAACAGGAGCTCATCACCACCCGCAACACTCAGGCGGCCCTGAAATCGACTGAGCTTCGCTTTCAGTTGATGGCGAACCATGCCCCGGTGTTGATCTGGATCAGCGATCTTTCCAAGAGTTGCATCTGGTTCAATACCCCTTGGTTAGAATTCGTCGGTCGCAGCCTGGAAGAAGAAGTGGGAAACGGTTGGGCACAGCATGTCCATCCGGACGACCACGACTATTGCCTGAAAGTGTACGAAAGCTCCTTCGAGGCCAGACGGGAATTCAAAATGGAATACCGGCTGCGGCGGCATGACGGCGAATGGCGCTGGGTGCTGGACCATGGCCTTCCGCGCTTCGAGGGGGAAAATGTCTTCGTCGGATTCATCGGCTCCTGTATCGACATCACCGAGCATAGGGAAGCCCTGGCCGCAGCTCAAGATAGCGAACAGCGTCTCAGCAGCATCTTCGGCTCTGCAATGGATGGCATTATCACTATTAATGAACGGCAGGAGATCACGCATTTTAATACCTCCGCTGAGACGATGTTCGGATGCACGGCCCAAGAGGCGATCGGTCGATCGGTCACGATGCTGATCCCGGAACGTTTCCGGACGAAACATAGCCACCATGTCGCGGCCTTTGGCCGGACGTCCGTGACCAAACGCCAGATGGGAGCCCTCGGAACCATCTCGGGACTTCGAACAAACGGGGAAGAATTCCCCATCGAGGCCTCCATTTCGCAAGTCCGCGCTCGTGGACAAAAGCTCTTCACCGTCATTCTCCGCGACATTTCTCAACGGAAGCAGGCCGAGGATGCCCTCAAAGCCAGCGAAGCTCGATTTCGTGAGCTATTGGAATGTTTGCCGCAGCTCATCTTGACCTGTACACCGGAAGGCGCCTGTGACTATCTGAGTCCGCAGTGGGTTGCCTACACCGGTATGGCCGCAGAACTACAATTGAGCAGTGGTTGGCTGGAGCAACTCCATCCCGACGACCGTAGCATGACGATCGAACGGTGGGACGCGGCAGTCGGTTCGAAAGCACCCCTCGACATTGAATTCCGCATTCGCAGCGCCGACGGCCAGTATCGCTGGTTCCGCAGCCAGGCCACACCGATCCACGGCGATGACGGCCGCGTCGTGAAATGGTTGAGAACTCATACGGATATCGACGATCGCAAGAGATCCGAAGAAGTCCAAGCTCGACTGGGGGCCATTGTCGAATCGTCTTCCGATGCCATCATCGGGCAAGGATTAGACGGACTGATTCTGACCTGGAATCTGAGCGCCGAACAGATGTTCGGCTATCTCGCGGAAGAAATGGTCGGCCAACCGATCCGTCACATCGTGCCTCCCCATCAACGGCAAGAAGAATGGATCACCTTTGAAGAAGTGAAAGCCGGAAAACATCATCGTCAACATGAAACGCTCCGGGTACGTAAAAATGGTACCTCGCTCTATGTCTCACTGACTGTTTCTCCGATCAAAAATGCAGAGGGAACGGTCATCGGAATCTCGACGATCGCCCGTGACATTACCGCTAAAAAGCGCGCCGAGGAGACGATGGAACAGCAGCGCAAACTCCTGGAACTGTCGTATGAACCGATCTTCGCGTGGGATATGCAGAACGGCATCGTCGAGTGGAATCGAGGATGCGAACAACTCTATGGGTTTACGCGGTCTGAAGCATTGGGACAGTCCAGCAATGCGTTGTTGCGGACCGTCTTCCCTTTTCCACTCGATCAGATCCACGCGACACTGGAATCGAGCGGCGAATGGACGGGTGAACTATACCAGCGCACGAAGGCGGGGCACGATCTCCTGGTGGACAGCCGTTGGGGACTCCTGAAGACCAATGGCCGCAGCCTTGTATTGGAAACCAACCGGGATATCACCGAACGACGACAGTCCGAGGTCATGATCCTCGAAAAAAACAAGGATCTCGAAACCCTTCTGCACGTGACCTCGCACGATCTGAAGGAACCGCTCCGGGCCATCGAGAGTTTCTCGGTCCTGCTCCAGGAACGATATGCGAACCGGCTCGATGAGAAAGGGCAAGACTTCCTCCGACGCATTGTCCGGGCCACGCAGCGGCTCGATCAATTGCTCACGGACATCCTGGACCTCTCCCGCGCGCAGCGGATGGATCCCCCGGTCACCGACATCGACGCCGACCAGCTCGTCCAAGAAGTCATGCGCCGGCTTGAGAGGCGCATGAAAGAAACCGGCGCAAAAATCACGATTCGCTCACCCCTTCCCAACCTGCGAGTCAACACCACCTGGGCCATTCAGGGCATCTACAATCTGGTCTCGAATGCGCTCAAGTTTGCATCCGCCGGCGAGCCTCCCAACGTTGAGATTGCCCCGCATACCATGGTGGATCTTGACGGCACGGCACTCATCGGTCTGGTCGTGCGAGACCGTGGCCCCGGAGTGGCCCCGGACCAGCGCGAGCGAATCTTTGAGCTATTCAGACGGGCAGTCGGACGGGAGATCGAGGGCACCGGAGCAGGGCTGGCCATCGTTCGGCAAGTGGCGGAACGACACGGTGGCCGTGCCTGGATGGCACCTCGCGAAGGCGGCGGTTCGGATTTTTTTATTACCTTCGGTGTGAAACAGCCTATTCCAAGCGAGGTGAGCACATGACCATGCGGCCATTCGATATTCTGATCGCAGAAGACAATGAAGACGATATCTTGCTGATCCGAGAAGCCTTCGAGAGCGTGAACATGGCCAATCGTATCACCGTTGTGCGCGACGGCGAGGAGGCCCTCGCCTACTTGCGAGGAGAAGGCGTCTTCAGCCGCTTCCCACTTCCAGGCATGGTGCTCCTCGACATCAATATGCCGAAAAAAACCGGGCTTGAGGTGCTGACGGAAATCAAATCCGACCCCCGGTTTCGCCCGCTTCCGATCGTCATCCTGACCGTCAGTGAACGCGAAGAGGATATCCTGCGTTCGTTTGAACAGGGCGCCTGCTCCTACATTCGCAAGCCGGTCACATTCACGCGATTCCTCGCCGTCGTGAAAGAATTCGAACTCTATTGGACCCTGGTCTCGAAAGTCCCAACACTGAAGAGGTAACGCATGCAGGTGTTGTTGATTGAGGATAATGAAGATGATGCGGAACTCATCCGTGAAGCACTCTGTGACCACACGCCGGACAGCTTCACCCTCAATTGGGTAGACAGACTTGAAACAGGCGTGTTGACACTTGCGGAACATCATGTGGACGCCGTCTTGGTGGATCTCTCTCTGCCGGACAGCCATGGATTGGAGACTCTCGATCGGGTACGGGATCAAGCCCGTGATGCGCCGGTCATCGTATTGACGGGATTGGACAACGACATGGTGGCCGAGAAATCCCTTCTGCACGGCGCGCAGGACTACCTCGTAAAAGGCCGATTGACGAGTGATGGATTGAGACGCGCCATTCGTTATGCCATGGGCCGGCACCGTGTCGAGCAAGCTCTGCGGAAGAGCGAAGAGCGGTTTCACCTGACGTGTCTCGCCACTCGGGACGGCATCTGGGACTGGGACCTCACCTCCGGGGCGACATGGTTCAACGATGCCTATCAAACGGTGTACGGACCCGGCGCGGAGGATCTTCGGGTCGGCTTGATTCCCTGGTCCGAGCAGATTCATCCCGAGGACCGAGCCTCGGTACTCGCCAACCTCACCCAAGTACTTCAGTCGGATCAGCATTTGTGGACTGCTGAATATCGATTTCGTCGGATCGATGGCACCTATGCCTATGTGATCGATCACGGCTATGTGCTTCGGGACCAGGCGGGCGGGCCGTATCGCATGATCGGCGCCAAGACCGACATCACTGAACGCCGGCATGCTGAAACGATGCATGCCGTTCAACTCGCCGTCGGCCTCGCCCTCGAAGAATCGGCTTCGCTCAATGAGGCGGTGCCCAAGATCCTTCGTGCCATGTGCGAACTCCAAGGCTGGACGTTGGGGGCCTTGTGGCTCGTCGAGGCACAGGACAAGACGCTGCGGTGCAATGCCCTGTGGCACCAGTCGGGCTTTCCTGCGGAGCACTTCTCCCAAATCTACCAGGGCCTGGTGCTACGACAGGGGGATGGCGTGGCTGGGCAGGTTTGGAAGACGGGGGATGCCACTCTCTGCCCGGATATTCTACATGAGGCCGAATTTCCCGCCCTTCAAGCCGCGCGCCAAGCCGACCTCCACGGAGTGATCGCATTCCCGATCTATACGGGGAAAGAGATCCTGGGCATCATGGAATTTCTCACCTATGAACGGCTCCGCCCTACAGTCTCCAAATTAGAACGAATCTCTGAATTAGGCGCCATGATCTCTGAATTTCTTCATCGAAAGGATCTCGAACGGCAACTTCGCCAAGCACAGAAAATGGAAGCCCTCGGACGCATGGCCGGAGGCGTTGCACATGACTTCAATAATCTGTTGACCATCATCAATAGTTGGGCCGAACTCTTGATGGACGAGCCAGGATTGACCTCCCGAGCGCAACGGGGCATGGCACAAATCAGGGAGGCCGGCAATAAGGCCACCGCGTTGACTCGACAATTACTGGCCTTCACACGTCACCAGATTGTCGAACGCCAACCGCTCAACCTCAATGACCATGTGACCGAAATTGTCGAGCTCATGAAGCGTGTCATCGGCGAGGATATTGAACTCGTCCTCACCTTGGATTCCGGGCTGGGACGAATCAAGGCAGATTCCGGTCAAATCGAACAGGTCGTGATGAATCTCGTGGTCAATGCTCGAGATGCGATGCCGCAGGGAGGGCGCCTTCATTTGGAAACGAACTCGGTATCGATCGTCCACTCCGATCCACTCTGGCCGGATACCCTCACTCCTGGTCCCTACGTCACGCTCGTCGTTCGGGACACAGGGTGCGGGATGGATGCCGACACATTGGCGCACGTGTTTGAGCCGTTTTTTACGACGAAAGCGCTGGGCAAAGGAACCGGCCTTGGACTGTCCACAGTCTACGGAATCGTCCGGCAGAACGGAGGCACCGTCGGGATTAAGAGCGAGCCGGGAAACGGGACCACATTCACGATATACCTGCCCCGCATGGACGAGGATTCCGACACGCCGCGTCCGGTGGGTCCGTCCAAGATCATCACTGAACCATCAGAAATCATTCTACTGGTGGAAGACAATGACATGGTTCGCGGCTTGGCGCATACCGTGCTGGTCGCTCAACACTATACGGTCTTGGCCGCTCGCACCGGCGAGGACGCGTTACAGATGGTTCGTCAGGAGGTGCGCAAAGTCGCACTCTTGATTACCGATCTGGTGATGCCAGGCATGGGAGGGATACAACTCGCTCAAGCACTTCGGACCCTGCAACCGGACATCAAAGTCATCCTCACGTCCGGTTATTCAGACCGAGAAGACACATTGTTGGAAGACCTGAATACGGAGACGGCATTCTTGCCGAAGCCCTATACCCCTGACTCGCTGGTAAAAGCGGTGACGGCAGCCCTTGATTCGGTGCCACACGGGGCCTGAGTCGAACCGTGTCATACTTCCTGAGCGTGTATCGGCCGGGGCTGAGGTGGAGCGTCGGCGGGGCGACAACCGTTAGCGGGTATCGCCGCCGACTGAAGCGGAATTTGATTCTGTTCGTACTGGGGAAGACGGCGTGGCCGATATCGGCCGCGCGGCGGCGGGATTCTGCGGAAAAGGCAATTCAAGCAGGGTGTAGGGATTCACACGCGCGCCGTTCAACTTCATGCCCCAATGGAGATGAGGGCCGGTGGCTCTGCCGGTGGCGCCGACCTTGCCGATCACCTGTCCGGCCTTGATCAGGTCTCCTTCTTTGACCAGCACATCGGACAAATGAAAATACATCGAGTACAAGCCAAGACCGTGGTCCACGAAGATGCCGCGGCCTGAAAAGATGTGATCCACGGTGAGCCGAACCACGCCGTCATTACTGGCCATGACATCGGTCCCCATTGGGGCGCCGATATCTTCCCCGCTGTGCGGATTCCTGGCTTGACCATTCATAATGCGGACGCTGCCGAATATCCCTGTGCGCTTGCCATGGACCGGTTCGATGAACCCCACCTGCCAGAGCCGCATGGCAGACTCTTCGGCCAAGGCCTTGCGAACCTGCTCCTGTTCGGCCTTCCAACGCGCAGCGGCCTTCTCGTCAAGATCCACCTTCTCTTTCGGCAACTTCAGATGTTCGATGGAGAATTTTTCTTTCAACACCAATACCTGATAGGAGAGATGGCGTGTCTGCTCGCCCAATTGCGCGTCGATCGTGAGCTCGTGCGCCCCTGGCTCATCCTGCATATCAATCCCCAACAATCCGAGGTACCCGGCGCCACCGCCGGTGGATGGGTCCGGAAAGAACGTCACCCTGCGCCCCAGAAACTGCCCTTTGACGCTTGTCGCATCCTTGATGTCCGGAACGGTGATGACGACGACCTGCCCCTGCCTGCCGCTGAATTGCCCGTCGCCCCCGCGAGGCACAGGCCCCGTGTTCGGAAACAACTCGACCGGAAAGACGCTCGTCAACAGGACGACGGCGATGATGAGAAAGCGATCTAGGAACGACATGGTCTTGCCTCGTCTCTGCCCTTCAACCCGTGTCATCGATACAGTCGCGCGCTCGACACTTGCGATAGTAATTCCTCAACACGCCGGTTCACCGCGCTGAACGGATCCATGCAGAGAATCGTCTCTTCCCAGTACCCATTCAACTTCAGATAGGTCCAATCAACCGTGTACGAACGGTTCTTGGCACGCGCAAACCGGATAAAGTCGCCGCGGACTTTTGCGCGCGTGGTTTGTGGCGGTACGGACATCGCCCGCTGCACCGCTTCCTCCTCGACTGCCCGCACGGCCATGCCTCGATTCTCCATCAAATAATACAGCCCGCGCGTCCGTTTCACGTCATGAAATTGCAAATCCAACAGAAACACCCGAGGGTCATCCCACCCGCAGTCTTTTTTATCCGTGTACGATTGGATGAGATGTTTTTTCATCACCCAATCGACCTCGCGCACCAGTTGCATGGGATCCTCTTCCAGGCGATCCAACACGGACACCCACTTCTCCAGGACGTCGTCCAGCACCGGATCATGCTCTTGCTCCGACAGAAACTCCTTGGCGCGCTTGACGTAGACGCGCTGGATTTCGATCGCCGTCATCTGCCTGCCGTCGTCCAACTTCACCTTCTTCATGAGCGTTGGATCGCGGGAAATTTCCCGTATGGCTTTGACGGGATCTTCGAGTTCCATGCCGCTCACCGAATACCCGGCTTCGATCATCGAGAGCACCAACGTGGCGGTGCCGACCTTCAGGTAGGTGGCATACTCCGACATATTGGAATCACCCACGATGATGTGGAGTCGCCGATACTTCTCCGCATCGGCGTGCGGTTCATCACGGGTATTGATGATGCTCCGCGACGAGGTCGTCGAGGAGGACGTCTTCTCATGAATATGCTGGGCGCGCTGCGAGATGAAGTATTGCGGCTTACCGGAGACTTTCAGTACCTTACCGGCACCGGAGTAGATCTGGCGGGTCACGAAAAATGGAATGAGTTGTTCGGTGACTTTCCAAAAATCCACGTCCCGACGCATGAGATAATTTTCATGGCAGCCGTAGGTATTGCCGAGCGAATCGGTGTTGTTCTTGAAAATATAGATCTCGCCGGACAACCCCTCCTCCCGCAGGCGCTCTTCGGCCGCCGGCAAACAAGCCTCCAGTAAACGCTCGCCGGCTTTGTCATGAATGACCAGGTCGCGGATGTTGTCGCACTCCGGCGTGGAATACTCGGGATGGCAGCCGGTATCCTGATAGAATCGCGCACCGTTGACCAGAAACGCGTTGGACGGCCAGCTGTTAGGGATCAGTCCCTCGAAGATATAGCCCAGCACCTTTTCCATCGGGAGATAAATCTTCCCGTTGGGAGAAAAGATCAGGCCGTATTCATTTTCCAAACCAAAGATTCGTTGTAGCATGTGTGCCTGTATCCTCGAAAGGGTCTCTCTCAGGATACACCGTGACGCGTGGGGCTTCAACCGATGCGCCGCATGGCCATGCGAGCCACCCTTGGCGGCAGTGACTGAAGGAGGATTGGAGGAGGCAACAATTACGCGAAGAGGTGGGAAATATCGGCACTGCTCAACCGTCGGAACTTCCGCCCAAGGCGATTCCTGTCCAGCACGGCCACTTCGAGGTTTTCAGAGGGAATCTTTTGAGTGGCGACCTGCTCCAGGGCTGCTAGACAACGCCTGAGCCCGTCCTTCAAATTCGGTGGCTGAGGCGTGGCATGCTCCCGCAAATACTGCTGAACGGCTTCCGATCGTCCGCCGATGACCGCAAGATTTTTTTCATCCACGATGCTTCCATCGAACGATATGCGAAATATCTCGTTCGCCTGGCCGTTCGCACCGACCTGCACCACGAGAATTTCCACTTCCAGTGGTTTGACATCCGTGCTGAAGGCCGTCCCCAGGCTCTGCGAATAGGCGTTGGACAAGGTCCGCGCGCTCACATCCTCTCGGCTGTACATATAACCGGTCAGATCGGCATGGCGAATCCCTGCCTTCCTGAGATGCTCGAATTCGCTATATTTTCCAGCCCCGGCAAACGCGATACGGTCATACACCTCGGACACTTTATGCAAGGAAGAGCTGGGATTGTCCGCTGCGAGTAGAATGCCGTCTACATATTCGAGGGCGATGATGGAGCGTCCCTTGGCGATGCCCTTCTTGGCATACTCCGCCTTGTCCTGCATCATCTGTTCAGGCGAGACGTAGTAGGGCAACGGCATCGGCTAGAGTCTCCTTCGCTCGGCGATCATGGTTTCGTACAAGGCACGGACTCGGTCTTCCGGAACATCCATAATACCACCACCGCTGACGATCTTGGCCGTCGGATAAATACCGCGAACCAGATCCGGCCCTCCGGTTCCCACATCCTCATCCGCTGCATTGTAGAGCGCGAGGAGTCCGACTCGAAGCGCGTCTTCTTCGGGGAGGCTCGATCGATAATGTTCGCGCATGGTGTTGCGCGCATCCTTGCCGCCGGACCCGATGGAATGGTGGTCGGACTCTTCGTACCGACCTCCCGTAATGTCGTACTTAAAAATACGCCCTTCGTTTCGCTTCACATCGTACCCGACATAGAGCGGCATGACGACGAGCCCTTGAAACACCATCGGCAGATTGGCCTTCACCATTTGCCCTAACTTATTGGCCTTGCCCTCACAGGAAAGCTGCACTCCCTCGAGCTTTTCATAATGTTCAAGCTCGGTCTGAAAGAGTTTGGCCATCTCGATGCACGGTCCCGCCGCCCCGGCGATGGCCATGGCGGAATATTCGTCGATGCGGAAGACTTTCTCAATCCGTCGGTCGGCGATTTGGAATCCTTCCGTCGCCCGTCGATCACCGGCGATAATCGCCCCATCCCGATATTTCAACGCCAAAACCGTTGTCCCATGCGGCACAGGGATGGTTCCAGGCTGGCTTAGGTCGACTGCAGGCGCCATCCGCTGAGTCGTGATGGCGTGCAAACCAGGTCTCAACTCGGGATGACGCTCGGAGAGGAAGTCGAAGAAACTGGACCCTTCGTGATATGGAAGGAAGGAAGTGTGTTTCATTCAATTGTCGCAGTCAGGTCGAAAGTTTTGCGAGCAGCGCGGCCGCGGTCTCCGCTTGGGCCAACAGCTCTCCCGTGAGTGCTTCAGTCCCTCGCAAGGGATCCATCAAGGGGATTTTCTTGATCTTGTTCTGCCCGATATCAAACAACACGGACGTCCAACTCGCCCCGTAGACGACATTCGGGTATTTCTTGACGCACTGGCCCCTGAAATAGGCCCTAGTTCCCACCGGCGGATTCAGCTCTGCCCGAGCGATCTCATGGTCCAACACCACTCGTTCGATGCTATGACTGCGCTCCAGCGTGTAATACAACCCCTTGTCCGGACGGACATCGTGATATTGGAAATCCATCAGACGTATGCGCGGATCGTCCCAGCCGCAGGATTTTCGCTCCATATAGGATTCTATCAAGTACCGCTTCGCGACCCAATCCAATTCCCGCACCAATGACCGAGGGTCCCGCTCCAGACGGTCGAGCACATCTTCCCAGCGGACCAGCACGTCCTTCGTCACCTGGTTCAGTTCATGGCAGGCATAGTAGCTCTGAGCGGCCTTGAGGTATGCCCGCTGCACGGCAATCGCAGTCGACGCGCTTCCATCGGTCAGCTTGAGACTGTCCTTCACCCGCACATCCCGAGACACCTGCTTGATGGCACTCACCGGGTCCGCGAGGCTGATCCGAGGAAGCTCGGCTCCGGCCTCGAGCAACTCAAGCACGATCGCCAAAGTTCCAACTTTGAGGTACGTCGACACCTCCGCCATATTGGCATCCCCGACGATCACGTGAAGTCGCCGGTATTTCGCCGAATCGGAATGCGGTTCGTCGCGCGTATTGATGATCGGTCGCCGAACCATCGTGTTGAGATCGACGAGGGTTTCGAAAAAGTCGGCCCGTTGCGAAATCTGATACTCGACGGGACCGGTCTGATTTTCCGCTCCGACCTTGCCCGATCCTGCATAGATGGGCCGCGTGACGAAGAATGGCGTGAGCACCTGCGTGATGCGTTCGAACGGCACCGCTCGCGACACGAGATAGTTCTCGTGATACCCGTAGCTGTTGCCCTTGCCGTCGGAATTATTCTTATATAGAACGAACTGATCCCGCCCACGCGCCTTGGTAATACTATCCAAGGCCTGCGCGACGATTCGCTCTCCGACTCGCTCGAATGCCACCACTTCCCTGGCGTTGATACATTCCGGCGTGGAATACTCAGGATGTGCGCCATCGACATAGAGACGACCACCGTTCGCCAAGACTTTATTCAACTGCCGATTATAATCCGGTCCAGGCCGCTCGCGTTCACCATCCACCTCGAACCCGCGTGCATCCAGCAAGGGGTTTTCATTTTCATAATCCCACACCGCGTGAGGCGCCGGCAGATTCGGATAGTGCCCGATGAGGTGAATAGAGTTCGCGACCGAGTCGGCCGCATTCGGATCGCGGCTGGCGATACCGAATTCGGTCTCCGTGCCGATCACACGGGACAGATTGTGAGAAGGAGTCTGGTTCATGAAATATCGCGCGCTACAGGTAGTGCCCGGTGTTGACTGTTTCAATTTGGCGCGCCTCGGCCGGCCCGCCGCTGATCGTCCGAAGATGCACGATCTTCTCGCCCTTTTTTCCGGCGACCTTCGCCCAATCGTCAGGATTAGTCGTGTTGGGCAAGTCTTCATGCTCCTTGAATTCTTCACGGATCGCTCGGATCAGATCCTCGGCCCGCAGGCCGGTTCCCTCTTGAGCAATCGCCCGCTTCACCGCGAACTTCTTGGCGCGCGACACGATGCCCTCGATTAAGGCGCCGCTGGCAAAGTCCTTGAAATACAGCACTTCCTTCTCGCCGTTCGCATACGTGACTTCGATGAACTTATTTTCATCCGTCGTCGCATACATGGCATCGACCGTCATATTCATGAGGGATTCGACGAGTGCGCGGGCATCCCCACCATGTCGCTTCAGATCGTCCTCAGCAAACGGCAGGTCGGCCGAGACATATTTGGAGAAAATATCCCGAGCCGCAGTAGCATCGGGACGACCGACCTTCACCTTCACATCCAAGCGACCCGCGCGCAAGACGGCCGGATCGATCAGATCTTGCCGGTTGCTGGCGCCGATGACGATGACGTTGGTCAAGCGCTCCACGCCGTCGATCTCGGACAAGAACTGCGGCACGATGGTCGACTCGATGTCCGAGGAGATGCCGGTGCCGCGCGTGCGGAACAACGCATCCATTTCGTCGAAAAACACAATCACCGGATGGCCGTCGTCGGCCCGCTCCTTGGCCTTCTTAAACACCTCGCGCACCTGCCGCTCCGACTCACCGACATACTTATTCAGCAGTTCAGGGCCCTTCACATGGAGGAAGTAGCTGCGCAGCTGTTTATCCTTTAAATGACCAAGTTTCTTGGCGATCGAACTCGCTACGGCCTTGGCGATCAAGGTCTTGCCGCATCCCGGCGGGCCATAAAGCAGTACGCCTTTTGGAGCGCTCAGTTTGTAGTTCGAAAAAATGTGCGGATAGAGAAACGGCAGCTCGACTGCGTCACGCACCTGCTCGATTTCCCGCTGGAGGCCCCCGATATGCTCGTAGTCCACATCAGGCACTTCTTCGAGCACCAGTTCTTCGGCCTCCGACTTCGGCAGCTTTTCGATGACGCAGCCGGAGCGCGGATCATACAACAGATGGTCGCCGACGCTGAGGCGCTCGCTCAGCAACGGTTCGCCGAGCTCGGCCACTTTTTCCTCATCGAAGTGCAAGGTGACCAACGCCCGGTTCCCGTCCAAGACATCCTTTAAGCGCACGACCTCGCCCTGCACATCGAACCCACGCACCTCAATGACATTCAATGCTTCGTTGAGAATGACTTCTTGCCCTTTGCGAAGCTGCTTCGCTTTGATGGACGGATGGAGACTCACCTTCATCTTGCGACCGGACACGTAGACATTCCCGGTGCCATCGGTATCCAGGCTTGAGAAAATGCCGTAGGTGGAGGGAGGAGCCGTCAATTTTTCGACTTCGGCCCGCAACGCTTCGATTTGAGATTTGGCTTCTTGGAGAGTTGCGACGAGCTTTTCGTTCTGCTTCGTCGTTTGTTCGAGCTGGTAGCGTGACTGGTAGAGCCGCCGAATTTCCTCCTCCATGGACTGGATTTGGATACGAAGTTTTTCAACCTCGCGCGTATGTTCGTCGTTCTTGTGCGTCACGACTCCCTCTCGGTCAGAAAGTGACTGAGTCAGGCGCTTGACGGAATCACGGAAGGACCGGAGTCGGCCTGAACTCCCTTTTGATTCGGCCATCGCCCCACTCGTCGGATCGATTGAAATCCCTGTCAGTGACGGTCATCGCTACTGTTTCGGATTCTATCATCCACATATGGGGTGGTCAATGGTAGCGGCCATCGGCACATCCGTGCATTGTGTCGCCACAACATGAACCCACACAGTCAGAGGCGTCGGCATGGTTCGATTTCCATCGCGGCAAGAAGTTCTTCGGTTGCCTGTTCGACATTCGACGCGCTCAAGATGGCGGACAACACCGCGACCCCGAATCCTCCCGCTTGTCGCACCTCGCGAGCGCGAACGGCGGTGATTCCCCCGATGGCAAAAATCGGAATAGCCACAGTGCGCGCGGCCTGTTCCAGTATCCGCAGACCAAGCGGCGGCCCGAACTCACGCTTCGACGGCGTGTCATAAATCGGGCCGAGCACCACAAAATCCGCGCCGTGGCGTTCTGCCGAAACCGCACCCTCGATGGAATGGACAGAAAGCCCCATCAACTGCGAGGGCGCCAACAGCCCTCGCACCACCGAGGCAGGCAAACTGCTCTCCCGCAAATGCGCTCCCTGGCAGGGCAATCCCAGCGCCACATCGACACGGTCATTGATCAACAATTTGATGTCCGGCGACTCACGCTGCAGATCCCTCGCCAATGCGAGCAGCCCGCGGATCGGAAGATCGCGCTCACGCAGTTGGACCGCGCGCACACCGGCCCGCACAGCCCGTACGACCACCGAGAGGAGCGGCCGCCCGGCGGTCTGGTGACGATCAGTGACTAAATATAGACGGAAGTCGACGGATGGCATTCCGGGAATGTTCGGGATGATGGATGATGCCTGCTGACTGCGATGTCTCGAGCGATGGCCTCTCGTGCATCACTGACGTGTAATCTTAGTCCTGCCGGCCCACAGTCAGGATGCACCATTTAGGAGAGCTTACAGCATGCCCTCGATAGGGCTGCTCGCCGTTGCGTAGAGTTTCCGCGGGATACGTCCGGCTCTGTAGGCCAGTCGGCCGGCCCAGACGGCATACTTCATGGCTTCGGCCATCGCGAGCGGATCCTGCGCACCGGCAATGGCAGTATTCATCAAGACCGCATCCGCACCATACTCCATCGCCAGCGCGGCATCGGACGCCGTTCCGACACCGGCATCGACAATGATCGGCACCTTGACCGTTTCCATGATGATCTTGAGATTGTACGGATTGCGGATTCCGAGACCGGAGCCGATTGGAGCGGCCAGCGGCATCACCGCCGGGCAACCGATATCCACCAGCTTCTTGGCGACGATCGGATCGTCGTTCGTATAAGGCAGCACAATGAACCCTTCTTTAATAAGAATCTTGGCCGCTTCGATCAATCCTGCCGTGTCTGGGAACAGGGTCTTTTCGTCGCCCAGCACTTCCAACTTGACCAGATCGGACACGCCGGCCGCACGCGCCAACCGAGCATATCGGACCGCGTCCTCGACGGTGTAACAGCCGGCCGTGTTCGGCAAAATGATGTATTTCTTGGGATCAAGATAATCCAGGAGATTGTCCTTCGAGCGATCCGTAATGTTCACCCGACGCACCGCCACGGTCACGACATCCGCCCCGGAGGCATCGATCGCCTTTTTAGTCTCCACAAAATCTTTATATTTGCCGGTGCCGACCCACAGACGAGACTTAAACTCCCGGCCCGCAATCACTAACCGATCGTTGATCGTATCCATAAATGGGGTTACTCCGCTCCGCCGCCAATGAAGCTCAATATTTCCACCCGATCTCCCTCGCGGAGGCTGCGGGTCTCGAAATCCTTCCGATCCAGAATCTCCAAATTCAATTCGACGGCGACGCGATCAGCGCGAATATCCAACTCATGCAACAAGGCCGCGACCGTCTGCCCTTCGCCGATTCCACGAGATTCACCATTCACCTGAATGAACACCGCAGCACCTCAACTGTTCCGGATCATCCTATGAAACGGGAAAACTGGTTGTCAACCAAGCCGGGACAGGCCTTGCCGTTTGCGCCTCAATACTCGCACAATGTCCATGCAACCCAACTCGCGCACGACGATGGATGACCGTACACATCAACTTGCCCAGATCTTTCGCGCAATGGCCAACCTGTTGGCGGCCCAGCGTGCCAACCCCTACCGTGTACGCGCGTACCGCAAGGCGGCCGACTCGATTCTGACGATTACGGGCAATCTGGCTGAGCTGGCCGCACGGCATCAACTGCAGGAGCTTCCGGGAATCGGGCGGGACTTGGCGGAAAAGATTGAAGAGTTTCTCGCAACGGGGACGATTCACGCCTACGAAGAACTGAATACCCCCTTGCCGGTGGAAGTGGCCAGCTGGGCCTCTTTGCCGGGCCTGTCCGATGCGCTCGTGAGTTACTTATATTTCCGTCTGAACATTCGCACCTTGCCCGATCTGGAAAGCCTGGTTGCGTCCCATCTACTGAGGACCCAACCAGGCTTTTCCGGGCCGGAAGAAGCGCTGCTCGCCGCAATCCGCCGACGAGTCGAAGAATCTCCATCGGCTACGCCGCCGGACGCAGATCCTTAAAGATCTTCCACGTTTTCAGCAGTTCGACGGCCTTCTGAAGTTGAACGTCGTCCTCGACCGAGATGTCCCCGGCCGCATCGCCTACCGACACCGCTCCGTTCTTGTGCGGAGGCTCTTCCCCGGGTTTGGACGAAGGCGACGGCTCCTTTGTCGCCGCAGGCGCTTTGGCCGTCTTTGACTCAGACTCTTTTCCATCCTTCTCGCCTGCCTTGGCCACCGTCTGTGCCTGCAGTTTCACCACGATGTCCGGAGTGATACCGGTCGACTGGATGGAACGACCCTTCGGGGTGTAGTACTTGGCGGTCGTGAGACGGAGTCCCGAGCCGTCGCCGAGCGGCAAAATCGTCTGCACGGACCCCTTTCCGAATGAGGTGGTTCCGACAATCACGGCCCTTCCCCAATCTTGCAAGGCACCGGCGACAATCTCCGATGCGCTGGCGGACCCTTCGTTCACGAGGATGATCATTGGGGAATCTTCCAGCGTCTCCTTCGTCTTGGAGAACCACTCATCCTTCTTCCCCTCACGGCCCTTCGTATAGACGATCAGCTTCCCGTTCCCTACGAACTGTTCCGACACGTCAACAGCCGCGGTCAACAGACCGCCAGGATTGTTCCGCAAGTCGAGGATCGTCCCCTGAACCTTCTGCTCCTTGAATTGCTTGAGCGCCCGTGTCAGGTCTCGTCCCGTGGCTTCCTGGAACTGCGTCAAGCGCACATAGCCAATTGTGTTATCGAGCACTTTAAACTTCACGCTTTCAATCTTGATGGTGTCCCGCACCAGCGAAAACGCCAGTGGGTCCGCCGCACCGTCTCGCTGGATGGTGAGATTCACCTTGGTGCCTTTCGGACCGCGCATTTTCTGCACCGCATCCATCAGCGTCAAGTCTTTCGTGGGCTCATCGTTCACCTTGGTAATGAAATCGCCGGCTTTGATGCCCGCCCGATACGCCGGCGTTCCCTCGATCGGGGAAATGACGGCCAACCGATTCTCTTTCACGCCAATTTGAATCCCAACCCCACCGAACTCGCCTTTTGTCTCGACCTGCATTTCCTTATACATGTCAGGCGTCATGTAGGCCGAGTGGGGATCCAGGGTCGAAAGCATCCCGCGAATCGCACCCTGCACGAGGTCCTTCACCTTCGTATCGTCAACATAGTGCTTTTGCACCTGAGTCAAGACCTCGGAAAAGGTCCGCAACTCCTCATACGCCTCGGATGCGTGGCCGGTCCGCTCCAATCCCTTCTCCAGCACAATACCGATTCCAAGGGCTACCGTCACCATCAGCAACAGATATAACCACCGTCGGCTCCGCCGCTCTTCCATAACGTGGGTTCCTTCCTTCCCGAGGCCTACCGTTTTGACAGCCACACCAGGGGATCCACCGGTTCAGCCCCCTCGCGCAGCTCAAAATAGAGCGTATTCTCACCCGTCATGCCCGTGTCGCCGGTTTCACCGATCGCGTCTCCGGCTTCAATCCTGGCCCCGACCGACGTCAAGATTTTTGACGCATGGGCATACAGCGAAAAGACCCCATTGGCATGGTCCATGATTATAACGAGTCCGTAGCCTTTCAACCAGTCTGCGTAGACAACCTGGCCGGCAAGCACCGACCGTATATTACTCCCTTCCGCGGCGCGAATCTCAATCCCTTTTCGCTGAATATAGGTATTGAAGGTCGGATGCTTCTGCCGGCCAAAGTAAGACACCACTTGCCCTTCGGTCGGCCAGAGAAGAGTCCCTCGTAACGCGCGAAGCCCGCCGGCTGCAGACGGGGGGCGGGCCGCCAGCGCCGCCCGACGTCTGGTTTCCAGTTCCTTCAGCAAACTGTCGACTCGGGTAGCAGAACGCTCCAGCTCCTCAACGGCTCGATCATGTGAATCTTTTTCTTGAGTGATTCTGGCGAGATACACGCGTTTCTGTTTTTTGAGCCCTTGAATCTTGGCCAGTTTTTCCTCGGTACTGACCTTATAAGCCACGATCCCCTGTCGTGCTTCTTCTCGACTCCGTTCGACCTCGGCGATCCGCTCGGCATCTCTCCGGTAGGTTTCCATGATCTCATACTCTCGTTGAGTGACCGCAGAGAGATATCGGAACCGCCGCTGAAAGTCGCCGGAGGAACGAGCGGCCAACAGCGCTCTGAGGTGCCAAAACCGTCCCTCGATATACTGCACCCGCAAGCGGGCAGCGATCGCATCCTGCCGCTCTTCGATACGTTCCGACAGACGGCTCAGTTGCACGCTCATTTGCTCGATTTCCAAATCCTTTTTCTTCAGTTTCTTGACGGTGTCTTGGTGTTCTTGCCGGTACCGTACCAGACGCTCATCCAACGACTGTAACCCTTGCAGAACCGATTCGCGTTTTTTTTCCGCCTCGTCCGACTTTTTACGTTTCTCGACGATCGTGCCGCGAAGCTTTTCCAGCGTTTTCTTTTCTTGCTCGATCTTCGCTCCATATGAATCCTTGCGTTCCGCACCGTCTGCGATACTCCACAAGGCAACCTGAAAACCCACGATGACACATCCCCATCGAACCCAGCTCATACCCGCCCCTCTCCGAAACGTAGCAGTGAGAGAAAACTGCCGGCACAGCCGAGAAAGAGCCCCACACACACGAGCACAAGACACATGTCGAGCGGAAAAAACGTCAGCAGCGCGTCCACCCCAAGAAATCGGCTCGCGGACCGGATTTCATGTCGGAACAACTCGAAGCCAGCTTTTAAGATCACCAGCGAGAGCGCGCTGCCAAGCAAGCCAAGCGCCGCCCCTTCGAGAAGGTAGGGTACACGGATAAAGGTCGTACTGGCCCCGATCAGCCCCAGAATTTCAATTTCTTCCCGGCGCGAATAGAGCGCCAAGCGGATGGTGTTCGCGATGATCGTCACCGACGCAGCCGATAAAATGACGCCGACAATGATGGCCGCCACCTCGATATATCGCACCATTCCCGCCAAGGCCTCTACCCATTCCTGATTATACTGAACCTGGGTAACTCCAGAAATTGACTGGGCGCGAGTCGCCCACCGCTGCATGGCCTCCGATGAGCGAGACTCCACGGCAAACGTGATGACGAATGAGGCCGGCAGGGGGTTCTGCCCAAGCCCCTGCAACAGATGAGATTCGGACGGAAACTGAGTCTGGAAATCCGCCAACGCCCGTTCCTTGGACACGAAGGTCAACGATCCGACGGCTCGGTCGGCTTTCAATTGTTGTTCAATTTCGCGTCTCATCTGCTCGGTCAGGTCATCTTGCAGGTACACCATGACCTCGATGTCCTGCTCAAGCGATGAGGCCATGGCCCTCAAATTGACATAGAGCAGCAAAAACACTCCGACACAGGCAAACGTGAAAGCCGTGGTGGCCACCGCGACGACCGTCGTCGTTCGATTCGTCAACACATTCGCGACCGCCTCCCGCAGCAAGTACAGCAGGCGCCTCACGAACACACCTGTTCCTGTGACACTACCCTACCCTGATCCAAGGTAATCACTCGGCGACTGACCTGGGCGAGGACATTGGGATCATGCGTCGCCACGATGATGGTCGTGCCTCGAGCATTGATCGACTTGAAGAGGTCGATGATTTCGCTGGTCAGCTCCGGGTCCAAGTTTCCCGTCGGCTCATCGGCTAGCAGCATGATCGGCCCATTGACGATGGCGCGGGCAATGCAAATCCGTTGCTGTTCCCCGGTGGAGAGGCCGGAGGGAACGTGATCCTTCTTGTGGTCCAGCCCAACCGCCCGTAGCGCCTCCGCCACTTTTCGCCTGATCTCGGCCGTCGAGGCCCCCTGGACCAACAGGGGCAGCGACACATTGTCGAATACGGTTTTTTTGGGCAAAAGCCTGAAATCCTGCAAGACCACGCCCACTTTTCGGCGCAGCAAGGGGATCTCGGACGATCGCAATTTGGACAGGCTACGGCCCTGTATGAGGATTTGGCCCTCCTCGGGGCGTTCAGCCCCGATCAACAACTTCAACAGTGTCGACTTTCCGGCGCCGCTCGGACCCATCAAGAGCACGAACTCGCCCTTCTCGATTTCGAGTGTCACATCGGAAAGCGCCACACGGCGGTCGTAGTATTTTGAGACGTGAAAAAGTTGAATCATGGATGGTGACAAGGGCAGCGGCCGGACCGGAGTGAGCGGCCAGACCATGCCCGCTTCGCACGACGTACACTGAGCGGATCAATCAGAAATTCAATTTCCATCCTACCATCGCAGATCATCCCCCGCGACGTCGAATGCATTCGCAATATGCAGCACGGTTTCGGTCGTTCCGGGCGAATCCTGTATCAATACAACATCGAATCGACAGGCACGATCCCGAATCCGGTGTTGCGCCAGGTAGTGCGCCGCGAGTTGAATTAATTTGGCACGTTTCCGCGCATCGACCGCTTCCATTGCGCCGCCATAGGCACCGGTTCGTCGACGTTTCACTTCGATGAACACCAGCACACCCTGATCGTCGGCAACCAGGTCGAGTTCACCCAATGCGGAGCGCACATTTCGGCCAAGAATGCGAAATCCCCGCTGCCGCAGATACGCTTCGGCTCGTCCTTCCCCTTCATTCCCTACCGCACGACGTCGATCACGCATCGGTCAAGCGGGCCTCAAACCTGATCGACAGATGAACAGCATGGTGCCGCGTCGCCGGCGAGGAGATGCAGAACCGGAGCGAAGCTCCGGCGATGTATCGCACAGGGCCCGTGCTCCCGGAGGAGGCGGAGGTGATCGGGGGTCCCGTAGCCTTTATGCTCGGCAAAATTGTAGTGGGGGTACCACCGATGATACTCAACCATCAGACGGTCTCGAGTCACCTTGGCGACGATCGAAGCAGCCGCGATGGAGCAGGACAGGCCATCGCCTTTGATGATGGAGCGCTGAGGAACCAAGAGCCCGGAAAGCGTCATCGCATCCAACAGCAAAAAGTCCGCCTGGAGAGGGAGTGCCTGCAGGGCGCGCCGCATCGCCAACCGGGTTGCTTGAAGGATATTCAACCGATCGATCTCCGCCGCGGTCGCAGATCCAATACCGACACCGACGGCTCGCCGAACGATTTCGGCGAACAGCCGAACACGGTCTGACTCGCGGACTTGCTTGGAATCGTTCAGCCCTGGCAGGGTACATCGACGCGGCAACATGACGGCCGCCGCCACGACAGGACCGGCAAGAGGCCCACGCCCGGCCTCATCAAGCCCGGCTATATGCCGGTACCCGCGCCACCGAGCCTCCACCTCAAACTCTTCGGTGGGTCCCCCTGTCGTCGGCTTCGGAGTACCTGCCAAACGTGTGCCTCTGTTCTGGTCTCAAGCGGAACACAGACAACCGGTCGCTTAAGTCTTGCCGGCCTGAGCGGCTGCTGCGGCCTCAAGCTTGGCGGCAACCTGTGCCTTGCTCTCGACCTTGAACTCCCGATCCTCCACCTTGGCGAACTTGCCCTTCTTGGTGCGCAAATAATACAGCTTGGCGCGGCGAACGCGCCCTTGTCGGACGACATCCACCTTGGCCACATTGGGCGAATGGATTGGGAACGTCCGCTCGACGCCGACATTGTACGACAGCTTACGCACGGTGAAGGTTTCACTATTGAGCGTCCCTTTTCTGGCGATAACCGTCCCTTCATACACCTGGATACGCTCTTTCTCACCTTCGACCACTTTCACGTGGACACGAACGGTATCCCCGATCTCGAACTTGGGCGTTGTTTTTTTGGTTAAGGATCGTTGGATCCGTTCTAGCCGATTCATAATCTTTCCCCTCCTCCTCTCAACGAACAGGTACCTGTACAAGACTTTCTTGCATCACTTCGCCTAACAACCGTCGATCTTCCGATCCCAGCTCGCGATCCCGCAAGAGATCGGGCCGCTTCAGATAGGTGTTCCGCAACGCTTCCTTCCGGCGCCAGAGCCGGATCGCCTCATGGTGACCCGATACCAACACCTCCGGAACCGCCATCCCGCGCACCTCCGCCGGTCTGGTATAGTGCGGATATTCCAATAACCCCTCGGTAAACGATTCCTCAACGGCCGACGTCACATCACCCAGCACGCCTGGAATCAGTCGCGCTGCCGCATCGATCATGACCAGCGCCGGCAATTCCCCTCCGGTCAACACGTAATCGCCGACGGAGATCTCCTCCGAATGCAGTGCCAGCCTGACGCGCTCATCCATCCCCTCATAATGCCCGCACACAAACACCACAACACCTTCGTCCTGCGCCAGGGACAGTGCGAGATCCTGCGTAAAAGGTCGCCCCTGCGGAGACGGAACAATCACCCTCAACCTCGTTTCCGGATGAACGGCCTGATAGCGGGCTCGCAGCGCATCAATGGCCTGCAACACCGGCTCAGCCTTCATAACCATCCCGGCTCCTCCGCCATACGGCACATCGTCGGCCGTTTTATGTCGGTCGAAGGTATGGTCCCGCAGATTCTGAACAGCCACCTCCAGCAACCCCTTTTCTTGGGCGCGCTTGAGGATACTCTGTCCTAGCACCGGAGCCACCATGTCAGGGAACAATGTCAGAACTGCGCACCGCATCCTACAGATCTCCGAATCCTTCCGGCAGCCGAACCGTCATGACTCGCCCCGCCACGTCGACCGCCACCACGACCTGTTTTGCCGCAGGAATCAACATCTCTTTCCCTTCCTGCCGCACCACGAAGGCTTGGTTATCAGACATGGCCAACACCTCTTCCAGCCGGCCCAACACCGTCCCGGCTTCATCTTGCACGACCATCCCGATCAAATCACATTGATAATATTGATCGGTCGGCAACGCCGGCGAGTCTCCGCGGGGAACTTGAACGAGTCCTCCGCGATACTCGGCGACTTGTTCAGGAGTCGTGAAGGCCTCGAACCCCATGATCATCGTCGGTCCACCGGACCGCACGTGAGTCACAACCGTGACGAGGGTTTTCCCGCTCGGCGCGACAATCGTCACCTCCCGAAGCGCGTCAAATCGTCCGGGCACGTCGCTTAGCGATCGCACACGCGCCTCGCCACGCACGCCGAACGATCGCTCAATCCTCCCGATGGTGACGAGTTCTGCTTGATCGAGCGTCGCCATGGGCGTCGTGCTACTGCTTGCTCTTTTCGCTCTTTGCGGACTTCTCCGCTTTGGCGGTCTTTTCGGTCTCGAACTCTTTCCACACCCCATGCCGCTTCAGCAGAGTCCGCACAGTCACGGTGGGCTGCGCCCCATGCCGCAACCATGACAACACCCGCTCCGACTTCAGCACCGGCACGGCCGGGTTTTTCAACGGATCGAAAATACCGAGAATCTCCAAGAACCGGCCGTCGCGCGGCTTCCGCGAATCCGCCGCGATCACTCGATACATCGGCCGCTTGTGTCGCCCTGTTCGTGCTAATCGTAAATGAACCGCCACTAGAACCTCCTCAGAGTAATGAGCGCTCAGCCCTGGGCTGCGTCCGCTCGGTTAGGATCCACCATCACTAGGTGCCCACACAACATCCTGCCGCCAGATTACATTCCTCGAAACAATTGCGCCAACTGACGCCGGCCACCCGCGCCTCCCGACATGACCTTGGCAATTTTCCTGGCCTGCAAAAACTGCTTGATCAAGCGATTGACCTCCTGCACGCTCGTCCCGCTGCCGCGCGCAATCCGCTTCTTCCGGCTGCCGTTGATCACCGTATGATCGCGCCGCTCGCGCATCGTCATGGAATCGATCATGGCCGCGACCCGCTTCATTTCTTTTTCAGGCAATCCACTGTTTGCAAGATCTTTCAACTTTTGTCCGCCCGGCAGCATCCCAAGGATTTGCTCGAACGACCCCAACCGATTCATCTGCCCCAGTTGTGATCGAAAATCTTCCAGCGTGAAGGTGCTGCTGGTGAGTTTCTTTTGCGCAGCTTCAGCTTCTTCCCGCGAAAACGTTTCCTGAGCCTTCTCAATCAAGGACAGAACATCGCCCATCCCGAGGATCCTCGACGCCATCCGATCCGGATGGAACGGCTCTAAGGCATCGAGCTTTTCTCCCATGCCGAGAAACTTAATCGGTTTCCCGGTGACGGCCCGAATCGAAAGCACGGCGCCGCCGCGCGCATCGCCCTCAACTTTCGTGAGGATGACACCGGTGAGACCGACTTGCTGATCGAACTGCCCGGCCATATTGACCGCATCCTGGCCGGTCATGGCGTCGGCCACCAGGAGCACCTCGTGGGGGGTTACGGCCTGTTTGACCGCCACGAGTTCAGCCATCAATTCATCGTCGACGTGCAACCGGCCGCCGGTATCCAACACAATCAGGTCATAGCCCTGCTCTTGGCCACGCTCCACCCCGCGCTGACAAATGCGCACCACATCTGCCCGCGAGGCATCCACGTGATCGAACCGATGCACATCGATACCAAGATCCAGCCCCAGACTGGCCAGCTGATCGCCCGCGGCCGGTCGGCGCGGGTCCGCCGCCACAAGCAGCACTCGCTTTCCTTGGCCCTTAAACAACCGGGCGAGCTTGCCGGAGGTCGTCGTTTTCCCGGCGCCCTGCAAACCAACCATCATGATGATCGTCGGCGGCCTGGAGGCGAGACTGATGCCGGACCGTTCACCGCCCATCATGCCGCGGAGCTCGTCCCAGACAACTTTGACGACCTGATGGCCGGGAGTCAGGCTTTTCAGCACTTCCTGGCCCACCGCCTTCTCACGAACGCGGTCCAAGAAGTCCTTGACGACCTTGAAGTTCACGTCGGCCTCAAGCAGCGCGAGGCGCACTTCCTTCAATGCCTCGGCAATATTGTCCTCGCTGAGCACACCCTGCCCACGAAGCTTCTTGAGGATCCGTTCGAATTTTTCGCTTAATGCGTCAAGCACCCGTCACCAAAGAAAAAGGCCATCGAAGCCGGGTTCGAGCCAGAGCTCCGATCGCCTCGAAAAACATCA
>CABVRW010000029.1:8060-44880 GCA_902500785.1 uncultured Nitrospira sp. | reverse complement strand
GCTGCTCCGGGGATGTGCGTCCACGTTCCGGATCTATGGCCGCCCACGCCGGATGTGCTTGCCCGGACCATCTACATGTCTCTCGAGACCTGGCATTGTGATGGAAGAGATCCACGAATGACGTCTCCCCCGAAAACGACGGTAGGTTAAAACGAGAGTAAGATGGCGGCTTCGGCGGTCCTCGACGAAAGGAGTGGATCGATGAAGCGGTCGAAATTCTCTGAGAAACAGATCGTCTACGCCCTCCGCCAAGCTGACTCCGGCACCCCGATCGGGGACCTCTGCCGGCAGCTCGGAATAAGTAACGCCACCTTCTATGATCGTGTGACGCGGTGAACGAGGACCGCGGTCGATCACCATCGATCACGGCACTGAACTCCAAACAAGCGCCGTGGAAGATTGGGCCATTGGCGAGGTGTCCAACTGGACATCCTCCGCTGTGGGAACCCAGTGGAAAATGCCTTTATCGAATCGTTTAGCGGGCGGCTCCGTGACGAGTGCTTACTCGTGCACCGGTCCGTCTCGCTGGCCGAGGCCCAAGCCATCCTTGAAGCGTGGCGGATGGATTACAATCACCACCGCCCACACGGCTCACTCGAGCACGTGACGCCCCACGAGTTTGTCGACCAACGTCAGGCCAGACAGACCACGGAAGAAATCGATTCAGTTCAGAACTGTCTCGAAGGGGAGGACCTCAGAGGCTTGAGACATCAAATCTAGGAGCTGGTTTTTGACCACCGGAAATACGACTTCCGCGGCAAGCGCATGACCGGTAGCGCTCCAATGGAGGTCATTTTTAAGATACAAACTGGATGGCTCGGGGTGTTTTTTGAAGGCAGGAAGCAAATCGAAACATGAGACACGATTCTCTCTACACCACCTGATCAATAAGGTCTGAGGCTTCTCAAAGTCGTAGCGAGATGGAGAAAACTGGACTTGTTCGAGGAGTTCTTCCCGTAAATCGCCGTCCAGCTGTATTTGATCGGGAATGAGCACGATTAACAATCGCACGTGCTGCACCAAGAGGAACTCCTTCAGCTCCTGAAGGGTGGACCAGGTCTGGTCCCAATGCGATTTGACGGAGGGCGGATATTCGCGCAGATATATGTCAGAGCGTTCGTCCATTTCCTGCAAATATTCCTGTCGAGGTCTATTGAGCGGGGAGTATTCGTGTCTCCTCGATTTGGCTTGAAGGACGGGGCGTAGTGATAACATGCCGACACGGAAAAGATAATTTATGTTGTGATAGAGGAACCACCGCTCAGGACCGAGGTTGTCGTGGACCCAGTTCCCATTCTCATGCACATAATAGCTCTGCCCTGCTACAACTAACGATTGCTCCCGTTCGGCTCCTCGTCGACGAACGATATCGTTTCCCACGAAGAAATTTAGCACCACGAGGTCTGGCTGAAAATGAATCCCATGATGTTGGAGCAGGTGGAGCTCTTGAGGAGGTTCCCATCCTGGCACGCCCTGGTTTATCAGTTCAACGCGTGGAAGCTGGGCTTGTAACTGCCGCTCAAGTAACGTCACGAACGCTTGGTCATAGCTCACACCCGCGCCCCATGTAAACGAATCGCCAACTGCGAGGACTCTAGTATAGGTGTCCGGTTTCTCAAGAACCCGTTCCTTATCCCGGAAGCCCTGCGAATTTGAACGCTCAATCGACCCGTTGACTTCGGCATGGGGACGGAGATCTGCCGGCGTGTGCTTCCCGCCGAACAAACCACTTCTGCCGAGGATAGGATCGGCCAACCGCATTGCGGTCTCGCCAAGACAAAGGAAGATCATTAAATTGATAAACGCGACTTTAAGAAGACCGTAAGATCGTCCGCATAGGAGTCGCTGCAGGCTCTTAGGAGAACGCACGTACCACGCGCCCCAGAGCCCGGTCACGAGAGCGAGGGCCGAAAACTTATCAATGTGATGGCTATGCCGAGGTATAGGATAGTAAACGAGCCATAAGAAGCCGATTACGCAAACAAGCAACAGGGAGAATGGCATCGACCAGGTGGCCACGATGGACCTATGTACCGAGTTCGCTTGTTGGGTTTGATAGGCGGCAAACACAAAGAGGGAAGCGATAATGGGTAATACTCCCCCAATCAGCAGGAGGTAAGTCGCCCCAGACCTGACCGCGAAAGGAGTTGCTGGGCCGGCGTAAGTTAAAAAGGAGGCGATGTCATAGGCCGTCACCATGGCGCCGGCTCCCATCAGCAGACACGCACCCACCATGCCATAAACCTGCAAGGTTTTCCGCATCTGGTCGTTCAAAAAAGCCAAAGTGTGACCTCTCAGAGGCTCCAGTGCATTTGAGTGTTCTAGTGCGTCTGGATCTTCGAAGACTGCAATCGATGGACTAATTTGTGAACACGAGCCCCCAACCTAGGTGCCCATCACTCCGCGGACGAATGTGGATACATTAAATCTCGTCATTGTTTCCACACAAATCGCGAGCCTAGAGATTACCTAATTACCTGTGGTGGATATTGCATAGCCACTTTAGGTGAGAAACATGAAGGGTCGGTCTGTGATGAAAGAAGGCGGTCGTCAGAATAACCTTGTAAAGGGGCTCTGGACCTGTCCTTCAGTTCTCACGGCTCTCCGCTCAAGGGATTCACCCAGTGGACTTCCCTCTGGCAGATAGTAGATTGTGAATACCCTAACCAAACCGCAGGAACTCGACCAGGAGGGTGCCTATGCCGCTACTTAAAGAACTCATGACACCCAGCGTGGAAATTATTTCGCCCAATGCCACCGCTGCTGATGCCGCTCGTAAAATGATGGACCTTGATGTGGGAGCCATTCCAGTCTGCGATGGAGAAAAATTACTTGGAATGGTCACGGACCGGGATCTAGTGCTCCGCGTCATGGCAATCGGTCGTGATCCCGTTCAAGCCCGGGTGAGTGAGGCAATGACGGGAGGGCTAGTCTACTGTTTTGAGGACGACGACTCGGAAGTGGCCGCGGAAATCATGGCCGACAAGCAGATCCGGCGGTTGCCCGTTCTGTCGAGAACGAAACGCCTGGTGGGGATCGTCTCCATAGGGGACCTAGTCATTGATGGACTGGACCCGCAGACATCCGGGGCCGTGTTGCGCGATGTCTCAGACCCATCCCGGTCCCAACGGTAGGGCAGAAAGGGATATTTGCCTATGTCGCCCGCGCCCAAGCCCGACCTGCCTTCAAGCGAGCGTTCGATGCTCAACCGGCGGTTTTCAAACCAGTCCTGAAGCAATTTCTCCCCCGCTCTGCACACCACCAAAGTACATAGAAGAGCCTGATCCACCATTGGGTTAGACGATAGTGCCATGTTGCGTGGAGTTGTCATTCAAAAGGGTAAAAAGGGCCGTTACGGTTACACTTTTTTGCGATGAGGTCGAACGTGGACAGGAACGAAAAAGAACCAACGCAGCAATCGAGGCTGTCCCGCTCGGCCGGTGATGCCGGTGCGCGGGGTGGCGGAAGCCACCCGCTCACGGGAGCCGCGCGAGCGGCCATTCCTAAACTTGACAGGATGACATTTCTCAGCGATCACACTCGACCACACACCACACCACAACCACAGGGCAATGTCTGGTCCATTACGATTCATGATTTTGGGAAACAGTGGGTTGAAATGTCCTGGGGTAGGTTAGACCCGATGCAAGGTAAGAGAGGAGAGAAAGGCGCATCGCGGAATAGAAAGATGAACGAGGCTCGGGCACGAGGCCGGGCCAAAAGTACAATTCGGAAGAAATGCCTGACCATCGGAGCCGACCACCTCGTGACCTTGACCTATCGAACAAATGTGGAGGATCGGGAGCGTGTCTTACACGATCTGGAACGGTTATGGCGGGCACTCTCACGGTCCGACTGTTCCATGCCTTATGTAGCGGTCCTGGAACGGCAAACCGCGTGGGGCGCTGCATCCGCATTTAGCCATGAAAGGATTCAGGATGTTCGGCTCTTGCGACGATGCTGGTACGAGATTGTCGAGAACGGTCAGGGACAAGTGAACGTCAGAGGGCCTCGTCCCGGAAGTTCGCCGGTGAAACTTGCCCGCTACCTGTCGAAATACATCAGCAAGGATTTTGACAACATGCCGCGTGAATTTGAAGAGCACCGATACTTTTGTTCCTTAGGCGTCAAGGTGCCTACGTAAAAGCATGAACTTGTGTTGGACCGAATGGCAAAGGACGTGGAAAGGAAAATGTACTCCCTCATTCGGCAAGAGGCCTTGCGTCGTGTCGGCGTCTGCTGCCGTCTTACGGAATGGATGGGTGGATCGGGCACCTATGGGTGGATGGCCGGTTTTGAGGATGCCTCAATGCGATGGAGTACCGAAGCGTCTACAGCTGTGCCTGTTAATGTCAGCTCCTGATGGAAACGAATCCGGCGCTTGCTGAAGCGCGGGTGATCCATGGGGGAGTGGGGGGGTCGTAAGACTCCCCCGTAATTATTGATATTAGGTGCACCTAATAAATCGTCCATTGTGCTGAATTAAAACTTACGCTCGCCTGCCTCTATTTTTTCGCATTGACCAAACATATTGACTCCTCCTTTGGGAATGAGGGATTTCCCGTTGAAGGCTCCGGTATGGCGGTTGATAGAAAATTCAATCATAGTGCCGTTTGCCGTTGTCTTGACCTCTATTACGTCCTCAGTGATTCGGTGTTGGCCAGGGAGCGGATCCTTGTTCGCTTTCAGAACACGATTCTTGTTCTCATCGATAATAACGGCCAGGTCTTCTCCATTTTTTGGTGCCTGATCTAGCCCAATAGTCTTGTACCATTGGGTGCAGCGCAAGCCGAAGAGCCGCTTAACCTCCCGCTCGGTGGCTTTATTGCCGAAGCTCAAAATACCAACTGAACGGTTCTTCTCCCTCGTTAGGTCCTTCGCTCTGGGCTTGATACCTGCACATGAAAAGGTAGCGCGAGTCGAACCGATGTCCCATTGGAACGTCTTGTCGATGATTTCCACGGTATTCCCAGCAGCAATTAAATCGTACTTGTAACTTCCATCAACCACGCGTTGAGGGTCACCAAGTTTCCCTGCAAGCCAGTCGCCAACTTGTTCACATTCGTCGGCTAAAAGCTCAATTGAAGAGAGCGACAACGCATCTCGCCGTTTGGGCGTTTTAATGACTAGCAGATATGCCGTGAATTGTTTCCCGTCAATGTTTGCTGGGCGTACCTTCGTAAATGTCTGATCGTTATCTTGCTTACCTTCAAATACACTCCAACCGCTCATCTGCCATATTTCTGACTTCTCTGCATTTTCCCAATCCATCGCCAGCCAATAGGTCTTGCTGCCGATCATATCGACTATAGGCTCGGCGGCGGCGTCAGTCACGGTTAGAGCGACAAAGAAAGCAAGCAGAAAATGCTTCATTAATTCTCCTCAGCAGCTTGATCCTTCCGAGCTAATGCAAGGGGCAATCTATCGATGAGAATTGGCAGCATTAATCGAAACCGGTTGCTAGGATTTGCCAAGCACAAGATCCGCGACCACGTTATGCAACTGATCGAGTAGCTTCTTGGCCAGCGATGTAAACGGCTTTATGTCAAGAAATTCTGGATAGATAAAGTAACGCTGCCTGTCAATCATTTTAGTGTCACAGTCTACCGAAGTCTGAAATTCATTCCACTCGGAATGTGCAATAGCTTTATTGCGTCGATTTATAATGCGGTCGTGCAGTTCAAGTTCCTGCACCGAATAGTCCCTGATAACCGATTGAGGAACACTAGGCAGTGCTTTCGACGACCCCGGTCGTTCGTTTTGGGAGAACGGTTTTGCATAGTTGATTATTGCACATGCAACTAGCGCCTCATATTCGATACTCCGCGGCGCATGGTGATTGGCAGCCTCTAAAAACTTAACGCATCGATCGACATCACCCCTTGCGATATTTAGGCGATTGATCGTCCTTTCTGCTTCCTTCGCTTCCATAAAATTAACCAAGCAGCAAGTAGGTTGTGGCTAGGCTAGGCCACCGATGTATACCTGTCAAGCGGTGCCTATTGAAGCGCCGGGCGAAATGGCCCATTTCAGTAGCACGAGACATTCGTACATACTTCCGTCGATTACGCTTCTGGGCCGCTTGACACGTATATATCCATTCGCTATATACTCACCAATATAACGGAGGGCCATAGATGAGTCCAAAGCCTAAAAACACACCGCATCGAGTTCTATTGTCTTTACCCACGGACCTCTACAACACCATTTCGCGTGTATCCGCTGCTATGGAAAAGCCGCGAGCCGAAATCATTCGGGATTTATTAGCCGAACAGCAACCGATTCTCGAACACATGGCGACGATGTTGGAACAGGCAAAAGCAGGAAAGCTGGATCAGGCCATGAAGGGATGGCAGAAGATGACCGGGGAGGCGTTAAAGGGTCTTGGAGTGATAATGAATTCGCCTGATCTAAAGAAATCCAAACAAAAATCCTAGCAAGGTGATCGGTCGTCAGTGTGGAATAACCAGTTCTAAACGAAAGGGGGTGAATCAAATGTCAGAGGAAGTATTCAAACGGTTGTATTCGGTGAGAGAGGCGGCTCGATATCTCGGAGTCAGCCAATGGGCAGTACGGCATCTCAATTGGACCAGCAAGCTGCCCTGTGTACGACAAGGCCGGCGTGTTCTGTTCGACATTTACGATATGGATCGGTTCATCGAAAACAACAAAAGGGAGGGGCATCATGGGAATGATATATCGTCGCAAAAAGCGCGACCCGACGACGGGGACTTTGGAAGAACAGGGACCATATTGGATGAAATATTACATTGAGGGCCGACCAATCCAAGAAAGCACGAGGACCAGCGATAAGGATCAAGCCAAACGGCTTCTAAAAATCAAAGAAGGGGAGATAGCAGCGGGGGCGTATCGCGGACCCAACATCGACCGGATCCGCTATGAGGATCTCGCTGCACTCGTCAGACAAGACTACGAATTGAACAAACGAAAGACCGGAAGGCGGATCAACGAGTTTCAGCACCACTTGGAACCGTACTTTCGAAAGATGCGGGTATCGACCATCACGACGGAACGCATCAAAGCCTATATCGTCAAACGTCAAGCACAGGGCGCGGCAAATGGCACCATCAACCGGGAGACTGGATTCCTCAAACGGATGTTCCGGATGGGCTTTCAACAGACGCCCCAGCTCGTCGCTCGGGTTCCTCATATTCCTCAATTGAAGGAATACAACATTCGATCAGGATTCTTCGAGCACGAGGATTTCCTCGCGCTTCGGGGCGCCTTACCGGACTATGCCCAGGTCGCGGCTACGATCGCATACTACAGCGGAATGCGAATGGGGGAGGTGTGCTCGCTCCAATGGCGGCAAATCAACTGGACGGAAGGGAAACTGTTTCTCCAGGCTCAGGACACCAAAACCAATACTCCCCGTGTTCTCTACCTCACAGGGGACCTCTACCGAGTCCTGCTGGCTTGGAAGGCTCGCTGCGACCTTAAATGGCCGGGTTGCCCCTGGATCTGCCACCGTGGAGGAAATCGCCTACAGAGTTTGAAGCACTCTTGGCGGAAGGCGTGCGAGACTGTCGGGCTTGGCGGGATGGTGCAAGACGAGAAAAAAAAGCATCTGGTGTGGGCAGGTAGAATCCCACATGACTTCCGCCGTACTGCTGTGCGGAACATGGTGCGAGCAGGAGTGCCTGAGAAGGTGGCCATGTCCATCTCCGGCCATAAGACGCGGAGTGTGTTTGACCGGTACAACATTGTGAACGAACGGGACCTCGAACACGCGGCGCGTTCGCTCTCTGCGTACTTTGAACGTCAGACGGTTACACTCACGGTTACACTCGCAGAATTACGAGGGGAGAGCAGTGGCTCTGTAAGCCGCGAAGTGGTTGATTCGTCAGTGGAAGTTGTGGAGCTGGCGAAAGGAATCGAACCTTCAACCTGCGGTTTACAAAACCGCTGCTCTGCCAATTGAGCTACGCCAGCCCTCGGGAGCATGTCTTCGACATGATCTCGCGTGTATCCAAGGGGCAGAACCCTACAATTCTTCGTCTCACCTGTCAAGATGCGGCCCCGGCCCGTCGATCCGTGGGACGCAGGCCTCGCGCGAGGGGTCGCCAGACGACTTTCCGGCCGTCCTCACTTTTACTTGAATAAAGTTTAAATTCCCAATAAGCTGAATCTGTGTGGATTCCCTCGACAAGCGCATGGTCTTCCGCAAGGTGCCCTTGTCGCCCCATTCAGATCAGCCGAGCGTGAGTTCTCCGGTCCCTAGAGAGGAGTGTCCTTGATGAGCCAGTCACATATTCTCGTGATCGATGATGACTCTGCGGTGCGCCAGTTGTTGGCGGAGACGCTCACCGGTGAAGGCCATCAGGTGACGGTGATGTCCAGCGGTCTGGAGGGTGTGGAGGCGGTCAAGGATCAACCGGTGCATGTCGTCTTGACCGATCTGCAAATGCCGGGCATCGACGGATTGGAAACCATCGATCGCATCTCAAAAATCGACTCGAAAATCATCGCGATCGTCATGACTGGTTATGGGACGGTCGACTACGCCGTGCGAGCCATGAAAGCGGGCGCGTTTGATTTCATTACCAAGCCGTTTGAGCCCGATACCGTGGCGGTCGTGGTTCGAAAGGCGCTGGATATTTACAAGTTGAAGCAGGAAAATCACCTGCTTCGGAAGGCCGTGCGGGATCAATACCGACTGGAGCATCTGGTGGGGACGAGTGCCCCGATGCGGATGGTGCTCGATTTTGTCGAAAAGGTGGCCGACAGCGACAGCACGGTCCTGATCGAGGGAGAGAGCGGGACCGGCAAGGAATTGATCGCACGTATGCTGCATTTCAACAGCATGCGCCGAGACCGGCCTCTGGTTCCGGTCAATTGCGGCGCGATTCCGGAAACCCTGTTGGAGTCGGAACTGTTCGGCCATGAGAAGGGAGCCTTTACCGGCGCGGCTCACACTCGACTCGGGCGATTTGAATTGGCTCATGGTGGGACGATCTTTTTGGATGAAGTCGGGGAGATGAGTTTGCCGCTGCAGGTGAAACTGCTGCGCGTGCTCCAAGAGCGATGTTTCGAGCGAGTCGGGGGAACCAGGACGATCAATGTCGACGTCCGTATCATTGCGGCGACCAATCAAGACCTCGCCCAGGCCGTGCAGGAACGTCGGTTTCGGCAAGACTTGTACTATCGGCTGCACGTCATTCCCATTCACATTCCACCGTTGCGCGAACGGCGGAGCGATATTCCGCTCTTGGTCAACCATTTCATCGCCCAGTTCAATCAGTTGAGGCGGACCGAGATTCCGGGCATGGAGCCGGAGGCTCTGGCCCGCATGACCGAGGAAGAATGGCCGGGCAACATCCGGGAGCTTGAAAATATGATCGAACGCCTCTGCGTGTTGAAAAAGCGGGGGATGATCACCACCGCCGACCTGCCTGATCGGCCCGTGAAGATGAACGCCGGAAAGGCGGCTGATTCGCCTGAGCAGTTTATTCGCTTCTCCGAAGACGGGATCAATTTGACCAAAGAGCTTGAGCATTATGAAAACAGGCTGATCGGGGAAGCGTTGCGAAAAGCCAACGGAATCACCAGCCGGGCCGCGCAGTTACTGCAGGTCAATCGAACCACTCTGGTGGAAAAGCTAAAACGAAAAGGGTTTGACCCCAAAACGCACGGCTACTCTATTCAAAACTAACTCCGCTCATCGCCTTCCTTCCGCCTGCACGTCAATTTCTTGACCGGTCTTCGATTGCGCCTGTGGGGATTTCTGACAATCCCCTCCGCTGACCTCTCTCGCGCGGCAAAATCTTCAAGTGATGTCGCGATTTGCCTGATTCCTCAAGGGGCACAGGACTTGCTGATTTGACCCCCCTGTGCAACCCCACGCTGCCACACGACAACCGGCCCTGATCGGCGTACGCCTGGCGATCGTACTGGGCAGTCTGTGTTTCATAGGGATGATTCCGGTCATGGCAGCAGGCGGACCATCGACGATGCGACAAGCGTTACCGGCCATGATGCCTGAGCCCTCGGAACTGGTGCGTGGCGCGTTGCCCGATCCGGGGCCTCGTTTTGCACGGCTGCCTGAACGTCCGGAATGGAGTCAGTTTGAGCAGGGCGTGACCCTCTATAAGCAGCGGCAGTATCTCGAGGCGCGGCTACACTTTACCGCGATGCTCAGAGAGCATCGCGACACACCCCTACGGTCGGCGATGCAGGCGTTTCTCGCCGAAAGCGCCTTGAAGAGCGGCGCGCAGGACGTCAGGCCGATTGAAATCATCGATCAGTATAAGACCCTCATGCGCGAGGACCCCCAGTCGACGAATGCCAAGCGGGCGGCCTGGCGGATCGGCGACGTGTATCGGGTCGAAGGCTGGCTTCAAGAGGCGCAGATCGCCTACCAGCATGCGCTCAGTCTCACCGAGCGTGACTCCTACGATGCCAATCGCGCCATGCTCGGCCTGGGCTATGTGTTGCGCGGCACCAAGAATTGGAAAGACAGTGTGCAAACGTTCGACCACGTGCTGAAACGGACCACGGACCCCACGTTGCTGGTCGCTGCCTCGCTGGGGCAAGCGCATAGCCTGTATCGGCTGGGGCGCATCAAAGACGCGGATGCATTATATGAAAGCATCAGTGGGCGGTGGCCGGCGTCGCTTCGTGCAGACCCCGTTGCCTTGCTGCGATATGCCGATACCGCCGACGAATCTCAGCGCGGACCCGTGATGCGCGACCAGCTCCTTCATTTTTACAATCTGTATCCCTCCCGGCCAGAAAATCCCTTGGTATTGATGCATCTCGCCGACAGTTACAAGGAGGCGGGACGATGGGAGGAGGCGAGTCTGTTCTACGCGGCGCTGGTCAGTCAGTACCCGGATGGGCCGGTCGCGGCCACGGCCAAACTTCGATATGCGGACGTGCAGGAGCATCTCGCGCCGGAAGGCGATGACGTCAATCTCCGGCACACGATCGCCGCACACCTTGCCAATATTCCCCTACGGCCGGGTGAAATGCTGAGTCCGCGCCAGGTCTTCGAAAGCAGCGCCAAAGAGTATGAGGACTCATCGGTCGGGAGCGAAGCCTTGTTTCATCTCGGGGAAGCGTTCGAGCGGGCCGGGAAGCGTGAAGACGCGCTGAAAGCCTACGAGCAGGGGGTGATGCGCACGGGCAAGTTTGAGAACGATCCCTGGCCAGAGAAGAGCGGCGCGCGACTGGTGACCTTTCTTCGCCCCCGGCTCGAAGCGGCACTCAACGCAGGGGACGATTTCGAACTCATCAATCTCTTTCATCGTAACGGCCCGCTGGCCGATCGGCTGTATGCCGGGACGGAACTGCTGCTCAAAGTGGCCGAGGCGCATCGCCGGCTCGGATTCCCAATTGAATCAGCCCGGCTTTTTCAATCCGTGATTCGCGATTCCAAATCCGAAGCGTTTCACGAAGTCGCCTTGATGGGACTGGGGCAAAGTTACCTGGAGCAAACCGACATGCGCGCGGCCCGCTCCGTCTTTGAGCGGTATCGTCTCCAGTTTCCTACCGGTCGCTTCGCGGGCGAGGCGTTGCTGGGAATTCTGCGTTCGTTTGAAGGGGAGGGGAATCTCGAGGGGTTGATCAAGCTCGGGAGACAATGGTTGGCCCACCACCCGCGCCATCCGGACCGGGCGTCGGTTCAGCTGAAGTTGGCCGATGCGTTGGGACTCGCGAAACGCGACAGCGAGGCGGCTGCCTTGTACGAGAGCGTGCAGAAGGCGGGGATGGATCTGACGGCGTTAGACCGGCTGCGACATGCCGACGTCTTGGCCAGATTGAACCGCCAGGAGCCGGCGCTGGCCCTGTATAAGCAAGCCTTGGTGGCGGGACTCGAACCGGAGCAAGAAGCCTGGGCACAGTTTCAGATCGTGCAGCTGGCGCGGGGCACGAAGCGCGAAGAGTTTGCGCGGAACGGGCTTCGCTCGCTGAGTGAGAACAGCGATAGTCTGGTTCGGCGTATGGCCGCCGTGCTGCAGACCGAATTGCCCCGGCCGACATCCGCCAAGGGAGGCCCCAAACCATGACGGCCTCCCGCTCCGAGACATCGAACAATGATCTGTTGACGCGCGCCTTCCAGGATTTCGACCAGGCCGCCACCGTGCTGCAGCAATCGTATGACGCGTTGACCACACGGTTGCAGCAGATGGACCTCGAACTCGCGCAAACCAATGCCAGTTTACGCGAACATCTGCGTGAGACCGAAGAAATGCGCGCGCATGTGACGGCGGTGTTGGAGTCGTTGGATACGGGTGTGATCGTGGCCGATTCGCAGGATCTGGTGGTGCGGTGCAATCATGCCACCGAGCGGCTGCTGGGCGTATCACAAGCCCAGCTACGGGGGCGACGAGCGACGGACATCCTTCAAGAGATCCGCAAAGATCACGGCGAGTATCCGCTGGTGCTGCCGACGGGTGTGACGTTGGTCCTTTCGCAGAGCGATTTGGCCGATGAAACGGGGAGTTTGATCGGCAAGTTGGTGTTGATTCATGACGTGTCCCACATTCGCCAACTTGAGGATCGATTGCAACGGCGTAACCGGCTGGAGGCCATGGGGCAGATGGTCGGCAACATCGCGCATGAGATCAGGAATCCACTCGGGAGCGTCGAATTGTTCGCGTCGATGCTGCGCAAAGACCTGCGTGATCAGCCCCATCTGCGAATCTATGCGGAGCATATTTCCCTTGCGGTTCAGGCCATGGACCGGTTGTTGTCCAACTTGCTCGTCTATACCCGACCTGACTGTTCCAGATTGGCATGGCACGACACGGAACCGCTGATCCGGGAAGTCTTGACCCTGGCGAGCCATGCCATGTTGCCGGCTTCGATCGTGGTCCGTTGCGAGGTCGACCGCCTCGTGCCGCAGCTGTGGTGTGACGGCGCGAAAATGAAGCAAGTGCTGCTGAACCTCGTCTTGAACGCCGTGCAGGCCATGCCCGAAGGCGGGACCCTCACGTTGGCCGCTCGAGTCACTCCCGCTCATGACGCTGAATCGCCAATGGTCCAGCTCACGGTCAGCGACACCGGTACGGGGATTTCCCCCGAACTACAGTCGCGAATATTCGATCCGTTCTTTACTACCAAAGACCAGGGGACCGGTTTGGGCCTCGCCATCGTGCATGCGCTGGTGGAGGCTCATCATGGCCGCATTGACGTCGAGAGCAGCCCCGGACAGGGCACTTCGTTTGTCATGACGTTGCCATGGGGTCCCGCGCAGTCCGCCCCGCCTGCGCGCACTGCCGCATGGTCCGGTCGATCTGGGAAATCTCGTTTGGCCGCGAGCGCAACCGAAGAGGAGACCTACGAATGAGTGTGCAACAGACTTTGCAGGGCCCCTCAGCCTCCCCCGAAGAAGCTCGAATGGTATTGATCGTCGATGATGAACCGTCGATGCGGACCGCCTTGACGGAAACCGTTCGTCGGTTGGGCTATCAGGTGCGGGGTGCGATCGACGGAGCCGACGCGATCGAACAGATGGAACGACTGAAACCCTGGCTGGTGGTCACCGACTTGAAAATGCCGCGCCTGAACGGGCTTGAACTCGTCAAGGCCATCAAACAGAAAGCGCCCCAGACCTTCATTATTCTCATGACCGCCTACGGCACCGTGGAGACCGCGGTGGAAGCGATGAAGTACGGGGCGAACGATTACATTTTGAAGCCCTTCTCCACGGACTTGTTGGAACGAGTGATCTTGAACCTGCAGGCGACGACCGCTCCGGACGAACAGGACGGTCCTGCCACCCTGGAAGCCCGCCCGATTTTGACGCAAGACGCCGGGATGATCCGCTTGCTCACGACTCTGGAGGGCGTCGCCGCCAGTCAAGCCACCGTGTTGATCAGCGGCGAAAGCGGCACGGGCAAGGAATTGTTGGCGCGCTACATCCATGCGCGGAGTCCGCGCGCGCATCGTCCGTTTGTGGCGTTGAATTGCGCCGCCCTCCCGGACAGCCTCTTGGAAAGCGAGTTGTTCGGTCATGAGCGCGGAGCCTTTACCGGCGCCATTCAGAAAAAACTGGGCAAGTTCGAGATGGCGCATACCGGAACCTTGTTTCTGGATGAAATCAGCGAAATGAACTTGGGGTTGCAGTCGAAACTGTTACGCGTGCTGCAAGAACGGGAAGTGGACCGTATCGGCGGGCGTGAGCCGGTGCCGGTGAATATCCGGGTGATCGCCACGACCAATCGTTCGCTGTATCACGAAGTCACGCAAGGGCGCTTTCGTGAAGATCTCTTCTATCGCTTGAACGTGTTCCCGGTCACGGTGCCGCCGCTCCGCGAACGTCCGGGCGATATCCCACTGCTGGCCAGACATTTTCTCCGTTCCTCGGCGCAACGAAACGGACTGACCATGCCGACGCTGTCGGCGCGCGCGATCGCAGATCTTCAGCAGCGTCCCTGGAAGGGCAACGTCCGCGAACTGGAAAACGTGATGGAGCGCGCCATCCTGGTGGCCACCGGAGGGGCGGTGGACGTGGATCATCTGATGCCGGGGGATGGGACGATGCCGATACGAGAGGCGGAGGTGAGCGAGGCGATCGTCGCCCCTTCAGCACATGGGTCGTTGTGGGAAATGGAGCGGGATCTGATCTTTAAGACCCTGGCGCGCGTGAAGGAAAACCGTACCCATGCCGCCAAAGAATTGGGGATCAGCATCCGAACGCTACGGAATAAATTGCGCGAGTATCGCGACATGGGCTACCCGGTCGAAGCTGAGAAGTCTTGACGCGGTGCACGTGGGACCGGGCAATTTTTTCTCTGACAGGGTCATATTTGCCGGGTTGTTCTCGTCGCATCCGCAGGGACTCTCCTAAGCTCCGGTTCGGTGGGACGCGAGCGCGGTATACAGATTGCACAGTCTTCGGGTGCGCGTTGGTCTCTTGTACGAAGGAGAGTTCATCATGACGATCTTTGACAGGACGATGCGGTTGCTTGAACGATCTTTGGATCTCCGGGGGGCTCGCCAGCAGGTGATTGCCGCCAATATCGCCAATGAGGAGACGCCAAAATATCGTGCGAGGGATTTGAACTTCGGCCAGGCCTTGGCTAACGCCCAGCAGGGCAAGCTCCCGATCACTCTGGTGTCCACCAATCAGCAGCATTTCGGTCCCAAAGGCACGGGGTATCAACGAGTAGTCGGACGTATGGAAGAAGTCCCCGGCGGGGATCTGCCACTGGATGCGAATTCCGTCAATATCGAACTCGAAATGGCAAAAATGTCGGATAACGCACAGCAGTACAATACCGCCGCGACCATCATCGGGATGAAGTTCAAAAGCCTTCTGAGTGTCATTCGGGAAGGGCGCTAGGCACGATCATGAGAAACCATCGGCTCAACGACCCTGGACGCAACCACAACGAGGTGTGTGATGGATTTAACGGATAGTCTGGCTGTCTCGGTCTCCGCGCTCGATGCCCATCGGCATCGTTTGAATGTCATCGCCAGCAACTTGGCCAACGCACAGTCTACGAAGACGAGTACCGGCGGACCCTATCGCCGTCGGGATGTCGTGTTTCAGGCCGCCCCCGTGTCGTCGGCATTTCAGCGGGCGTTCAAACAAGTGGCGTCCGGACCGGACCGTCATGCGTTAGACGGTGTCAAAGTCGCCCGCGTCATCGAAGATCACAAACCGGGACAAACCGTGTACGACCCTCGCCATCCCGATGCGGATAAGAAGGGGTTCGTCACGATGCCCAATGTGAACGTCATGGAAGAAATGGTCAATATGATGGGCGCGTCCCGCGCCTATGAGGCGAACGTGCAGGCGATTAACGCAACCCGCACCATGTGGAATCGCGCGCTGGAGATCGGGAGGTAATCATGTCTGATCTGCGTATCGCGGGCGCCAATCTGCCGAAACCGATCGAGGCGCCGGAGATTCACGGGATCGGGCAAGGGAGTGAGCCCGGCGCGGGCAACTTTCTGGGGTCCCTCAAGGAGGCCATCGGCCATATCAATGAAGCCCAAACCGGAGCCAGCCAAGCCGTCGATGCCTTGGTGACCGGGCAGAGCACCAACATTCATCAAACCATGGTGGCGATGCAACAGGCGGATGTGTCCTTTCAACTGATGATGCAGGTGCGGAACAAGCTGGTCACGGCGTATGAGGAAATTCAGCGAATGCAGATTTAGCCGAGTGTCATCCGGTCGCCGGGCTCACGCATAAAGGACTCCACAGCGTATGTTTTCAAAATTCAACCAGTTCACGATCAACCAACGCTTCATCATTCTGCTCGCGCTCGCCGGATCTATCGCCGGACTGGTCGCGGTGACCCTCTGGACGCAACAGCCGGACATGCAGGTGCTCTTTGCGAACCTAGCGGTCGATGATGCGTCGGGCATCATCGACAAGTTGAAGGACGCGAAAGTGCCCTATGAGACGAGCAATGGCGGCACCACAATCTTGGTACCCAATGCGCAGGTGCATGACTTGCGCTTGGAGATGGCCGGCCAGGGCCTTCCACATGGCGGCGGTGTCGGCTACGAAATTTTCGATCGGACCACGATGGGCATGTCCGATTTCGTGCAGAAGTTGAATTATCGACGAGCCTTGCAAGGAGAGTTGGCGCGCACGATCACTCAAATGCCGGAAGTCGAGCGCGCACGCGTCCATCTGGCGATTCCCGAACGTCGGCTGTTTGCCACGGAACAGGATCGTGCGCGCGCCTCCGTCGTCGTCTCGCTGCGTTCGAGTCAATCGTTGACGAAGGCGCAAATTCAGGGCGTGGTTCATCTGGTGTCCAGCAGCGTGGAAGGTCTTCAGGCACGTGATGTCACTGTCGTCGATGGTCACGGCAATCTCTTGTCGAATACCTCGAACGATGAATCGGCCGGACTCTCCGGCACGCAAATGGAATATCAGCGGACCTTGGAGAAGGACATCGAGAGCCGCATTCAGACCATGCTCGAGCGGATTGTCGGTGTGAACAAGGCCGTCGTTCGAGTATCGAGTGTCTTGGATTTCAGAAAAATCGAAACCACGGAAGAACGCTACGATCCGAACGGGCAGGTGGTTCGCAGTGAGCAGCGCGGGCAGGAAAAATCCAGCGGGGTGAACGGCACCTCGGGTGGCGTGCCCGGCGTGGAGTCGAATCTGCCCGGCGGCGCGGAGGCCGACGGCGGCCAAACCAGTTCGAACAACAACCAGACGAAGAACGAGACGGTCAACTACGAAATCAGCCGGACGGTGTCACGTATCGTGGAGCCGACCGGAATGATCAAGAAGCTGTCGGTTGCAGTCCTGGTCGATGGCACGTATGAGGGCGGCAAGGCGGGCGACGTGGCCGCGGATCAGCCCAAGAAGTATGTGCCTCGTTCCGAAGAAGAGATGAAGCGGATTGAAGAGATCGTCAAGAAAGCCATGGGGTATTCGACTGAGCGACAGGATCAGTTGGAAGTGGTGAGTATTCAATTCGGCTTGGGAGCGGAAGAGCCGGTCGGCGCAGCCGTCGAAGCCACGCCTGACACGAGCAAGGCCTGGATGCCCTATGTTCGCTATGGGGTCGGTGGGCTCCTGTTCTTCCTGATTCTCTTCATGGTGGTCCGCCCGTTGATGGTCATGCTGGTGCAATCCGCGCCGACCGTCGGCCTGGGCGAGACACCGGCCTTGCCGGCGTCGCTGGGACAGGTCGAGGCCGCCATGAGCAGCAAGCAGCCTAGTCAGATCCTTGATATGGCGAAAAACAACCCCGCGAATACCGCCGTGGTCGTCAAACAGTGGCTGAAGAGTAACGCCTAACCTTCCTGATCATTGAGCATGAACAAAGAATTGTCGGGTGCACAAAAAGCGGCGATCTTGCTTCGGGCCATCGGTGAGGAAGCCGCGGCGGCGGTCATGAAGGCGCTCGATCCGAAGGACATTCGAAAGCTCGGTTCCTTCATGAAAGAGACCGCGAATATTACGAAGCAGGAAGAAGACAGCGTGATCGCCGAATTCGATCAGGCCAGCTCATCCGGCGAGGTGGAATTCGAGGGTCGCGAGTACATGGAAGCTATTCTGAAAAAAGCGCTGGGACCTGAGAAGGCCGCCAGAATGATGGAGTCCCTGAACACGAAGACCTATCCCGGCATCGACGCCTTGAAATGGGTAGATCCTCGCACGGTGGCGCAGATCCTCAAGAGCGAACACCCCCAGACGATTGCCGTGTGTTTGGGCCAGATGGAGGCCGAACAAGCCAGCGGGGTGCTGGCGTTGTTGCCGGTGCACCTTCATGCGGATGTGTCGCTACGTTTGGCGACGATGCAAGAAGTGCAGCCGGAGGTGCTGTCAGAATTGAGCGACAGTCTGCAAGAAATCCTGTCGGCGTCGATGGGTATGTCGAGCATGTCGGTCGTCGGGGCTGAGCTGATGGCCAATATTCTGACGCGTGTCGATAAGAACACTGAAGGGGCCATTATGGCCAAGATCACCGAACGCGATCAGGCCTTGGCAGACAGCATCCGTGCATTAATGTTTGTCTTTGATGATCTGATTGATTTGGATTCTCGGGGGATGCAGGAGCTTATGAAAGAAATCAGCAAAGAAGATCTCCCGATCGCACTCCGCGGCGCGACCCCTGAAGTCAAAGACAAGTTTCTTAAGAATATGTCCAGCCGCGCGGCCGAAATGCTCAAGGAAGACATTGAGACACGCGGGCCGGTCAAGGTGTCCGAGGTCGAAAAGGCTCAGCAGAACATTCTCAAAGTCTGTCGCAAGCTCGAAGAGGAAGGTCGCATTGTGGTTAGCGGCGGAGGAGAAGGGTTGTTGTAGATGGGAGGTGCGGCGTTGAGCACAGGTCTCCCGCAGGCATCTCCTGCGGAATCCGAGAAGGAACTCGCGCCTCGAGCCATTCTCATCGTGGATGATGAACCCGCGATCTGTCTCTTGTTGTCCGAGATGCTGCAGTCCACAGGACATCCGATTCTCACGGCCGGGTCCGTGAATGAGGCCATGACCCACCTCAGTTCCCACCCGATTGCCGTGCTGATCGTCGATGTGCGATTGGCCGGCACCGATGGTATCACCTTCGTGCAGCAGGCCTTGGATGTCGATAGTCGGCTTCTGAGTATCGTCATGACCGGTCACGGCAACATCGAGATGGCGGTCCGAGCCATGAAATCCGGGGCCGCTGATTTCTTAACCAAGCCGTTTCAGGTTGACTTAGTGCGACAGGCAGTCGCGAGACTGTTGGAGCTCTACCGCTTGCGGCAAGAAAATACGGTGCTCACCCGCACCTTGATCCGTTCCGGCAACATTCAGGTGCGGACGGTGCCGCTGGCGGATTTCAGCCGAGGCAATCGACCGTTCGGAACGGATGACGTGACGGAGTTTGAGCGTGGCGTGTCGGAAGGGGAAAAGCGCGCCACAGAGCGGGTCGCGGCGATGCGACAACGAGAGCAGGGCCTGGTGTCCGCGCTCATGACGCAATTGGAAGAGAGTTGGCGGAGTCTGCATGAGACGGTGGAAGAAGAAGTCGCCGCGCTGTCCTTCATGATCGCCCAGAAGGTCTTGCGCGAACTCATGACGGAAAAGCGCGAGGTGATCGTGACGCAGGTGCGGACGGCGCTTGCACATTTGCATGAAAGCGGTCTCGTCCGAATCCGAGTGCATCCCTCGGATCTGCCGATGCTTGAATCGGCGCGGGTAGCCTTGAGTCAGACTCCTCATGGGATGTTGACCCTGAAATTTGAAACGGATCCCGGGGTCAGCCCGGGAGGGTGCCTCGTTCAGGCACAGAGCCTCTTGATCGACGCCACGCTGGATACGCAACTGTTGCGGCTTGGTGAAGCCCTGAGAAAGCGGGATTCCGGTGAAACTTAGCGATCGCCTCGAACAGGTCGAGCCGTTATCCGTCACGGGGCGCGTGGCCCAGGCCGTCGGGATCGTCATCGAAGCCTCCGGGCCCTTTACGTCCGTCGGGGAGGTCTGTGAGATCACCCGTGAGGGCGGCCACGGTTCTGTGATGGCGGAGGTGGTGGGATTTCGGGAGGATCGCGTGCTGCTGATGCCGCTCGGTGAAATGCAGGGCATCGGACCGGGAAGCCGGGTCATCATGAAGGGGCACGTCGCCTCGGTGCCGGTCGGACCACAGATGTTGGGGCGCATTTTTGATGGGCTCGGACATCCGCTGGACGGATTGCCGCCGGTGCGCGCCGAGGCGCGGGTCCCCTTATATGCGGCTCCGCTGAATCCGTTGCATCGCGCCAGGATCACGCAGCCCGTCGATCTCGGCATCCGAGCCATCAATGCGCTGCTCACCTGCGGTCAAGGGCAGAAAATCGGGGTATTCGCCGGATCTGGGGTGGGAAAAAGCGTGTTGTTGGGCATGATTAGCCGGTATACGCAGGCCGACATCAGGATCATCGCCCTCGTCGGCGAACGGGGACGCGAGGTCAAAGAGTTTCTGGAACGCGACCTGACACCTGAAGCGAGGGCTCGTTCCATCGTCGTCGTCGCGACCTCGGATCAACCGCCCCTGGTCCGCATTCGGGGCGCATTAGTGGCGACGGCCATCGCCGAGTATTTCCGTGATTGCGGCAAACATGTGTTGTTGATGATGGACTCCCTCTCGCGCCTGGCCTACAGCCAGAGGGAAGTCGGCTTGGCCGTCGGGGAACCTCCCACCACCAAAGGATATACGCCGTCCGTGTTTGCCGTCTTGCCCAAGTTGTTGGAACGAGTCGGGCCGGCGCAGAGCGGGGGCAGCATTACCGGGCTTTATACCGTGCTCGTCGACGGAGACGATCTCAACGATCCGGTCGCGGATGCGGTGCGGTCCATTCTCGATGGGCATATCGTGCTCTCTCGCGAACTCGCCGCTCGCAACCACTTTCCGGCCATCGATATTCTGCAGAGTACGAGTCGGGTCATGCGGGACATCGTGACCCCGGCCCACTACGCCGCGGCGCGATTGGTTCTCGAACGTACGGCGTTGTATCGACGCTCCGAGGATCTGATCACGTTGGGTGCGTACAAGCCCGGCACGAGCAAGGAGCTGGATAAAGCCGTGTCTGCCCATGAGGGCATTACTGCATTCTTACGGCAGGAAACCAAGCAGCCGATCGGCTTGACTCAATCCATCGACGCATTACTGTCGCTGGCGGGCACCATTCAATGAACGTCACCGTCCTTCGTACATATGCGGTGCAATTAGAAGAGGTCGCCAAATTGGAATTGGCGGAACTTGCGAAGTCGCTGCAGGAGACGGTCGAGCGTATGACCCTGTTGGAGTCACGGGCGCGCGCGGATGCCGATGGGTATTTGCTCCAAGTCCGGGAGGGCACCACGGTGGATCAAGTGTATGCCCATCTCGATGACATGGACCAGGCAATTGCTGCGCGGAAGCGCTTGGAACAGACGCATCTGGATCAGCAAGCCAACATGGAGCACAAACGGGGTGAGCTCCTTGAGGCGATGCAGTACCGCAAGAAGCTGGATCTCCTCGAAGCACGCGCTGCTCTTGAATTGCGGCGGCGTCGAGAACGGCAGGATCAACAGCTGCTCGATGAACGGGCCTGGCGACGAGGCCCCTTACAAAAGGGAGAACGGGCATGACCGCGACTGGTGGGGTGCAAGCTCGAGTCCTGTGCGCAGGTCGGATCCTGCGAGTCGCCCTTGGTGTGGCGCTGGCGGCCGCTGTATCGACCATCGCCATGGCCGAAGAGGAGATACAGGAGCCTGCCGCCGCGAAGGAAGAACCGAACGCCGAGGCGCTCAAGAAAGAGGCGCAAGGACCGGCCACCAGTGCGCCAAGGGAGATCTTCGAGATGCTGGAGCAACGCAAACGCTTGCTGGATAAGCGCGAAGCGGCATTACGAGGATCCGAGACACACCTGTTGGAGCTCAAAGCGGAACTCGAACAGATTGTCACGCGGCATGAACAGGCAGTCGAAGCCGAAAAAAAACGCCGCCAGGCCGCTCAAGCCAAGGCTACGAGCGACGCCGAGAAGCCCAAGCCGGGGACCAAACCCGGCGGAGCGGCCAACGTCAATCAGGCCCAGCTGGCAAAAATCTATGAAGCGATGCCCGCAGAAGAAGCCGCAGCCCGCCTGGAACGGATGCCCGAGCGCAAAGCGTTAGAAGTGCTGCGGCTACTCAAGGGCAAATCCGCCGGGGCCATTCTCGCGGAGGTCAAGCCGGAGCGTGCTGCTCGCCTGACCGAACAATTGCTGACGACTCCGTAGTCACCACCTTCCATCCCCTCTGCTCCGGCATGTTTTGCCGTCGCCTCCTGCAGAAACTTCCTTCTTCAATCCCTTGATCCTGAGTGCCGGCGCGAAAATCCTGCGTCATGCGAGTTTTTCATGCGGGCTGCGGATGGCATGACCTTTGTAAAGGTGTTCCCTGACAACGCACAGCACCCGACATGCACAGGAACACCTATGGCCACCGATATGCAGCCTTTATTTAGCGGAATCCCGAATCACAGCACCCGGGCCGTCCCGGACGCGCGCGAGCGCGTTCCGGCGGTCAAGAATCCGGAGTACGCACGCGACTTCGATTCGTTGCTTGAACGCGCAGATGCGCGCCAGACAACAATGAAACAAGAACCGGCATCGGCGCGGGCGGGATCAAAGCCGTCTTCACAGGCTCGTGTGGCGTCTCGTTCCACGGCGGAATCTCAGAGCCACTCGTCCGATCGATCTACGGCCCCGGTGCGGAAGGAACCTACGGTCGGCCGGAAGGACGAGGCGCGGCCAAAGTCGGAACAAGCGTCGACCGAGAAATCGGACGGCGATCGTATCGAAGACAAGACCGACCAGTCTGATGATCAGACCACGCAACAGCAGGAAATGATTCTGGCCACGATGATTGTCCCGGCCCCTACGGTGGACCTTCCGGAAGTACAGGCCGACGCGACACCGGATTCAGAATCGGACACATCAGGAGATTCCACGGGGAACGCGGCATCTGCAACTTCGACAGGTCTGTCGAATACCACTTCGTCTCAAGTCACCTCCACGAATTCATCGGTCCAGATGCTCGGACAGACCGCTGTGAGCAACGTCTCACCGGATGCTGCAGAACAGAGCGCCGACGTGAAGCAAACCCCTGCCAAGGGACAGGCATCTGACGGAGTGATAGATGTCTCGGAATTCACTCCAGCCCAACAGGAAGGCGTTCTGCCGGAGCAGAACGTGGCCGGCTCAGAGGGGGCGAGCAAAAACGCGACGGGCGAGCCCGATAGGATTCCTGCAGCGGTCGCGGTTGTGACGACGATCAAGTCGGACACGAGGACACCGGAGACCGCCGCAGCCGACCAAGTCGACCGCCGGACGATTCTCGATGCGATTTCGCAGGACAACTCCTTGAGTACCGGACAGGAGGCGGGGAATGCGGACACGTCTCCGGAGACAGGGGCACAGCAGTTTTCCGACTCCTCCGCCGACGCCGATCGCTCCGTGCCGAACCAGGCGGCGGCAAGTGAGTCCGCAGATCGACTGGTCGCGTTCGATCGCCTCAACGGTCTGAATCAAGCGGTATCGTCGCCCAACGAAAACTCGCCAGGCCGCAGCGAGACCGGACAGACGGCCCCCGTCCCGCGAGTGGGTCAATCCGAGCGTGTGACCGAGTTTCGGGAAGCCTCGCCCGTGGCACACAGTGTGATGCTGGATCTGGATCCCCTGGACATGGGCCCCTTGCGGGTTCGCGTCATGATGAGCGACCAGACCGTGCATGCGCATATCCGAACGGAACATGGCGAGCTAGGACAAGGCCTGTTGCAGCAAGGACAGTCTCTGGAGTCGTCGCTCAGAACGACGGGCCTGGAGATGGGGATGCTGCGGGTCACGGTCGATCAACAGCAGGGACGAAACGACAATGCGTGGCTGTTCCAACAGCAGCAACAGGGACGCACTGCGCCTGCGGCGGACGCACGCCCGGCGACAGGAGAAGAGGAACGCAGTGCGAGGGGAGAGCGCGGGCCTTACAGCAGTGAACATGTGAGTATTTTTGCCTGATCGGAGGACCTATGGATATCAGCAAACTGATTACGCAGACGACCCCGACCGATTCATCGACCACACCGACCAGCGATGGTCCGAAGCCGCTCGGCAAAGACGATTTCCTAAAACTCCTGGTCACCCAGCTCCAAAATCAGGATCCGCTGAAGCCCCTGGAGAATCAGGACTTCATCGCGCAGACCGCTCAGTTTTCACAGTTGGAGCAAATGTCGAAGCTGGTGTCGTTGATGGAGAAGAGTGTCACGCTACAGGAAACCGCTCAGAATAAGACCACGACAGACGGGACGACGGCTGTCGCCTAAGATTTCGCCATCCGGCGGCGTGTCGGAAGCGTCGACAGGTCTTCACGGGTTGTGTAACAAGGAGGATGAGACATGGGCATTTTAACATCGATGTTCACCGCAGTGACCGGGTTGAGTACGTACGGGAATGCCATGGGTGTGATCGGCAATAATATCGCCAACGTCGGCACTGTAGGGTTTAAGTCCGGCAGAGCGACATTTTCAGATCTTATCTCCGCCAGTCTTTCTGGTGGACTCGGCGGCAATCAAATCGGTCTCGGGGTATATCTTAATGATGTCCAAACGAATTTTTCACAGGGGTCCATTAGCACCACGGGGAATACCTTCGACCTGGGTATTGATGGGAACGGGTTTTATTTGCTGCGCAATAGCTCCGGTGCAAATTTCTATACGCGCGCCGGACAATTTAAGGTCGATAATCTGGGGCAAGTTATTGACTCCAGCGGGGCACTGCTTCAAGCCTATCAAGCCGACACCAACGGAAACATCACGAGCACAATCGGTGGTATCACGCTGACATCGAGTGCGGTGTCACCACAAGCAACGAGCACTGCAGCCATTCTTGGCAATCTTAACGCAAACGCCACCGTGCCGACTTCCGCATTCAGTGCAACAGACCCATCTTCTTACAACTTTGCCACCGGGGAGACATTCTATGACTCCTTGGGGAATTCTCATCAGTTGCAGCTCTATTTCCGAAAAACCGCCGCAAATGCCTGGGGTGTTTATTCTCAGATCGATAACGGCACAGCAACAGCTCAAACCGCTTTGGCTTTTAATGCCAACGGCACATTGACGGCGGGTGGGACACAGAACGTGAGTGCTGTGTTGAGCAATGGTGCCACCACACCACAGTCTGTGACCGTAGACCTGTCTGCCTTGACACAGTTTGGCTCACCGTCCGGCGTGGTCAGTCAAACGCAGAATGGGTATTCGTCGGGAAGCCTTGATAAAATCAGCGTTGACCAGCAAGGGAGGGTCGTGGCGCAGTTTACTAACGGTCAAACCAGATCCCTTGCGCAAATTGTCTTGAGTCGTTTCGTAAATCCTGATGGATTAGTAGGCAGCGGAGACAACCACTTTCTTGAAACCATCGAGTCTGGTGCCGCGCTATCCGGAGCTCCGACGACGAATGGACTCGGGAGAATTTTGTCAGAGACCGTGGAACAGTCCAATGTAGATCTCGGGAAGGAATTCGTGGACATGATTATTACGCAGCGTGCGTTTCAAGCGAATTCGCGCGCGATTACGACCAGCGACGAGATGTTGCAAGAACTCGTGAATCTCAAGCGATAAACCAGTAGAGCCCTGATGCGCACTCCATCGAGGCGCGTCAGGGCCCAGCTCGGCAATTTCTTCCTAGCATCTTTCCATCCCGCAACTCTTCGGCAGATCCCTCTTCTCGTCAACATTCTGTCGGCCTTCCTGAATCGCGCGTCACCACACTGACAACCACTCATGCAGCATCATCCGTCGCCTAGGTGTACGGAACGTGGCGACCTGAAATCATTGTGTTAGCGGGCACACAAAGTGGTTTCTCTGCGCGGGACGATGAGTGGGCAGGTCCGCGCGTGGCATATGCATTGCACAACCGAGCTGCACCGGCAAACACTGTCCGCAGGAGGTCTGTATGTCAGAAGCAGTTGAAGAGAAGGCGCCCGCACCGCCCACGGGTATTCCCATGAAGATGGTCATTATCATCGTCGCGGGAGTATTGGTTCTGGCCCTTGGCGGCGGTTTTGCGATGATGAAAATGATGAGCGGACCATCCGGGGAGAAGGCGCACGGCGAAGGCGAGGAGGCCAAGCCGGCCGCGCATGGTGAATCGGCGGAGAAGGGAGGCGGACATGGGGCGTCTGCCGATGCCGGTGCGATTGCGGATCTGGATCCCTTCATCGTCAACCTCGCAGATACGCCGGAGATTCGTTATCTCAAAGTCACGCTTAAGGTAGAGGCTGACAGCTCCAGCACCGTCGAGCTGATCAAGGCGCGCACCCCGCAAATCCGGGACGCGATCCTCGTGTTGCTGACCGGCTTGGATTCCGCCACGGCTCGCTCTCCGCAAGGCAAACACAAGTTGCGCGAAGACATCACGGAGCGCATCAACGGGTTGTTACCGAAAAAATCGGTCAAGTCGACCTACTTCACGGAATTCGTCATTCAATAGCCGATCGCCGTTCGTCGAGGACGTCATGGACAAGATACTCTCCCAAGAAGAAATCGATGCCCTGATGGGGGGCGTGATGTCCGGCGATGTCGAGACGGCTCCAAAGGAAGAGGAAAACCCGGGCGGTGTCAAGACCTATAGTCTCACCAGTCAGGAGCGCATCATTCGCGGGCGAATGCCCACGATGGAAATGATCAATGATCGTTTCACGCGTCAGCAATCCGCCTCGTGGAGCGGCGTGCTGCGCGAGAAGATCGAGTTCAGCGTCCTCGGAACTCAAATCATCAAGTTCGGAGATTTCATTCAAAAAGTTCCGGTTCCCTCCTCCCTCAATCTGTTCGCCATGGAGCCGTTACGCGGCAACGGGCTCTACGTCATGGACGCCATGCTGGTGTATCTGATCGTGGATTTTTTCTTCGGCGGAAAAGTGCAAACCCATGTGAAGCCGGAAGGACGAGAGTTCACCACGATTCAGCTGCGATTGGTGAAGAAACTGGTGCAGCAAGCGCTCGCTGATCTGGAGAAAGCCTGGCACGCCGTCATGTCGGTGAAGCTCAGCTACTGCCGATCGGAGAGTAACCCGCAGTTCGCCATGGTCGTGACGACCTCCGAAATCGTGGTGGTGGTGACGTTGCAGGTTCACCTAGGCGACATCACCCGCGAAATGTTTATCGCCTATCCCTACTCCATGCTCGAGCCGATCAAGGAGAAGCTCTATTCCGGGTTGTTCGCCGACAACGTCGAGCAAGACAGCAGTTGGGGCAGCCGCTTCAAGGACTCGTTGCAGGAATGCGACGTGGCCGTGGCGGTGCAACTGGGAACGGCTCGCATCAACGTACAGGACTTGCTGAACTTCAACACCGGCGATGTGTTGATGCTGGACCAACATCCGGGCGATCCGATGCTGTGCCTGGTCGAAGGCGATCCGAAGTTTCACGGACAACCGGGAGTGTTTAAGGGCAATCATGCCTGCCGGGTCACCAAGATATTGAGTTAGGGTTTGTCGGCAGCAAAGGAGATTGGCGCATGGGCAACGGCGACACAACGACACAGTCGGATTCTTCCAACGCCGACGAGATGAACCCGCAACCAACCTCCTTTCCACCGGTCGACAACCAGGGTGCCGTGCCGGCCCACAAGAATATCGAGTTCGTGCTCGATATCCCGCTGCACGTCACGGTGCAGATCGGCTCGACACGGATGCTGATTCGGGAGTTGCTCCAACTCGGGCAGGGGTCCGTCATCGAACTCAATAAGCTGGCGGGCGAACCGATGGAAGTTCTGGTGAACAACAAATTAGTAGCGCGCGGCGAAGTGGTAGTCGTCAACGAAAAATTCGGGATTCGCCTCACCGATGTGGTCAGTGCTAACCAGCGGATTCAGCAACTCGGATAGGTCGCCGCAAAGCTATCGTGCGGTCGGCGAGGGGAATGAACGGTTGCCATGGAAATTTGGGACAACGTGGTTCGCATGGTGTCATCGCTCGGGATCGTGTTGGCCTTGATTCTGGGTCTGCTCGCGGTGGCGCGATCCGCCGTCGGGCGGCGGTTTCTTCCGGTGAACGGCACTCCGTTGGTCAGGATTTTGGGAAGCAGTCCGCTGGGCTCCAGAAAGCATGTGATGGTGGTGGCTGTCGCGGGAGAGGTCTTGATCCTCGGCACGACTGCGACCGATGTGGTTCCGCTCGGAAAGATCACCGATCCGGAAGTGGTGACACGCCTCATGGCCGACGCGTCCTCAACTCCTTCGACGTCGGTTTCCGGGATCATTCATTCGGACCATCTTGAGGAGGGGCGTCGTGCAACCAGGTAGTGTTGCATGCGGGCAAGGACGAGCATCGACCCCTCAACGACTGAGGCGGTCGATCGGTCTCGCCATCAGTCTGGTGATTCTCGCCTGCCTGTTCAGTACGTCAGCCGTTCACGCCGAAGGACCGTCTTTGACGCTCGACCTCGGCCAGGGCGGCACCAAACAGACCGCCGTGGTCCTGCAGATTCTCGCGCTGTTCACCGTCCTCTCTTTGGCTCCCGCCATGTTCATCATGGTGACGTCGTTTACGCGCATGGTCATCGTGCTGTCGTTTCTTCGCCAAGCCCTGGGCACGCAGCAGGTGCCACCCAACCAAGTGTTGATCAGCTTGGCGCTGTTTCTGACGATGTTCGTCATGGCTCCTGTGGGACAGGCCGTCTACAAAGATGCCCTCCAGCCGTTGCTCGCCGAACAAATCGGGTACGAAGACGCGTGGAACCGAGGCATTCAACCGATTCGTGCGTTCATGCTGAAACAAATGCGCGACAAGGATCTGGAGTTGTTCATGGAGCTCTCGCACGCTCCCAAAGCGACGCAAGTGGAGCAGGTTCCGATTCATGTCATCATTCCCGCATTCGTTTTAAGCGAGCTGCGCATCTCGTTTCAGATCGGATTCCTCCTCTACATTCCGTTCCTCATCGTGGATATGGTCGTGGCCAGCGTGTTGATGTCCATGGGCATGATGTTACTGCCGCCCGTCATGATTTCGTTGCCGTTCAAACTGATTCTGTTCGTCCTCGCCGACGGCTGGTACCTGGTCGTCGGATCGATGGTCAAGAGCTTTCAATAGGATACCCGCCCATGACGATTGAAACGGTCACAGAAATCGGCCGCCAAGCCATCGAAACCGCCATGTTGGTCTCGGCGCCGATATTGGGGCTGAGTCTGATCGTCGGGTTGCTGGTCAGCAGCTTTCAGGCGATGACGCAGATCAACGAGGCGACCTTGACCTTCGTGCCGAAGGTGCTGGCGGTGTTCGCCGCCACGCTGTTGTTTCTCCCCTGGATGATGGGCGTCTTGATCGCCTTTATGACCCATATCATCACGAGTATCCCAACGTTGATCCACTGAGAGACTGGACACCACAATGAGCGTCGCGCAAACCCTGCATCTCGCCTTGCCTCAGTTTCAGGCCTTTTCAATCTTGCTGGTGAGGATTGCGGGCATCGTCAGCGTCTTTCCCATCCTCAATACGCGTACGATTCCGATGCCGGTCAAAACGGGACTGGTGACCATGTTGGGTCTGGTGCTGACCCCGATCATTCAATTGCCGAGTCTTCCGACCGATCCGGTCATCGTCATCGCCGGGATCGGCAGTGAGTTTCTGATCGGCCTCACCATCGGCTTGGCGGTGCGGCTGCTGTTCGCGGGCTTCCAAGTGGCCGGCGACATGATCGGCACGCAGATGGGTTTCGGCGCGATTCAGATGTTCGATCCTATGAGCCACCAAAATGCGCCGCTCATTGCGCAATTCCAACTCACGCTCGGATCGCTGGTGTTTCTGTCCCTCAATGCGCATCTCCTGGTGGTGCATGCCATCGGCATGAGCTACGAGTTTGTGCCGCCGTTCGGGGCCAAGTTGTCCGAGGGCATTGCGGAGGGCATTCTTCACTTGGCGCAGAACATGCTGGGGGTCGCGTTGAAGTTGGCGGCGCCCGTCTTTGCGACCCTCCTTATCGTGAATACCGTTCTCGCGATCCTCGGTCGAGCCGTGCCTCAGATGAACGTCTTTGTGACGAGTTTTCCGATCACCATCGGGTCGGGACTGCTGGCGATGAGCCTCGCCATGCCCTTCACCCTGTCGTTGTTTGAAAAAGAGTTTTTGACCTTAGTGGACACCATCCTAGGACTCTTGAAGGCCCTCGGCCATGGCTGACAGCGCACAGAATCGGACAGAACAGGCAACCCCGAAACGCAAAGCAGATGCGAGAGCGAAAGGTCAGATCGCTCTCAGCCGCGATGCGGCGATGGCCGTCGGACTGATGGGCAGCCTGGGCGCTCTCTATTGGATGACTCCGGGCATTCTACAGGGGCTACGGAAATCGCTCCACGTGTGGCTCAGCGCATCCATGGAAGAGTCCTCCCATCGGACGCTCACTCTGGATCACCTGCATTTGATCTTGAGGCAGATCGGCCTGGATGTGTTTGTCATGCTCGGGCCGGTCGTGGCCGGTATCGCGGTCGTCGGAGTCAGCGCCAACCTGATGCAAACCGGTTTCCTCTGGAAACGGGATGGCCTGCAGATGGAAGTGTCGCGCATCAATCCGATGGGCGGGTTCTCCCGGCTCTTCTCGGTTCGGTCGTTGAGCGAACTCGTCAAATCCTGGCTCAAGATATTCGCGATCGGAGGCGTCGGATATCTCACGATCAAGCAGGATATGGTGCTGTTTTCACCGCTGACGCAATTCGGGATGGAAATCCTCCTGCCGACCGTCGGGTGGGCGACCTTCAAAGCCGCGCTCATGATGGGCGGAGCGACCCTGGTGATCGGCGCGCTCGACTATGGATTTCAACGCTTTCAATGGGAACGCGACTTGCGCATGTCGCGCGACGAAATCAAAGAGGAGAGTCGCGCCGCTGAGGGTGACCCCGGACTGAAGGCGAAGATCCGTAGCACGCAGAAAGAGATGTCTCGGAAACGCATGATGGCCGAAGTACCGAAAGCGGATGTGATCATCACCAATCCGACGCACTTGGCCGTCGCGCTGAAGTATGACTCGAAAGCCATGGGGGCGCCGGTCGTCGTCGCAAAGGGTGCGGGGTTCGTCGCCGAAAAGATCCGGGAAATCGGTCGCCACCATGGGGTCATGATCGTCGAAAATAAGTTGGTCGCGCGCACCCTGTTCAAATTGGTCGAGGTCGGCCGGGAAGTTCCGGAAGACCTCTACCGCGCCGTCGCTGAAATTCTCGCCTTCGTGTATCGCGTGCGCGGCAAATTGCCGCCGGCCTAATCCGGCACATCATGGAGCATAGATGAGCAACGAGAACACATCGCTTCCCACCACCTCCCTGGTAAAACACCCGGACATTCTGATGTCCGTGGGGGTGGTGGGGATTCTGATGGTGATGCTGATCCCCCTTCCGCGTTTCTTCTTGGATCTCTTGTTGAGCTTCAACATCACCCTGTCGATCATCATTCTGCTCGTCGGAATGCAAGTACGCCGTCCCCTGGAGTTCTCCGTCTTCCCGTCGATCTTGCTGATGGTCACACTCCTGCGTCTGGCGCTCAACATTGCCTCTACGCGATTGATTCTGTTGCACGGCAACGAAGGCGCCGCCGCTGCAGGAGAAGTCATCCGGGCCTTTGGGACGTTCGTCGTCGGCGGGAACTATACCGTCGGTCTGGTGGTGTTCACGATTTTGGTCATCATCAACTTCGTGGTCATCACGAAAGGCGCCGGTCGAGTCGCCGAAGTCGCCGCGCGCTTCACCTTGGACGCCATGCCCGGCAAACAGATGAGCATCGATGCGGATCTGAACGCCGGACTGATCAATGACAAGGAGGCCCGTCAGCGACGAAAAGAGATCGCGCAGGAGGCGGATTTCTATGGAGCCATGGATGGTTCGAGCAAATTCGTCCGTGGCGATGCCGTGGCGGCGGTCATCATCACACTCGTGAACATTCTGGGCGGGTTGACCATCGGCGTCCTACAACAGGGCATGACGCTGGCCGCGGCCGCCCAGACTTATACGTTGCTGACGGTGGGGGAAGGATTAGTCGCGCAGGTCCCGGCGCTCATTGTGTCGACGGCTGCCGGTATCGTCATCACCCGGGCCGCCTCCGAGGTGAACTTGGGATTCGAGATCACCCGGCAGGTTCTGATCTCCCCGAAGGCCATCGGCACCGCCTCGGGAATTCTGCTCGCGCTGGGTCTGGTCCCCGGTCTTCCCCACTTGGCGTTCCTCGCGCTCGGCGGCATGACTGCTTGGATGGCCTATCAAATCAATGAGCAGCAGAAGACGGCCGAAGCCGTTCCGCCTCCGGTCTCGCCTCAAGTGAAAGCTGAAGAGGTCGGCACCCAGGTGGTTCCTCTGGACCTCATGGAAGTGCAGGTCGGGTATGGCCTCATCGGTTTGGTCGATGGAGGGCAGGGCGGTACCTTACTGGATCGTATCAAGGGATTACGGCGCCAGTTTGCCGAGCAAATGGGCTTCGTCCTCCCGCCGATTCACATTCGAGACAACCTGCAGCTGAGGCCCAATGAATATGCGGCGTTGCTCAAAGGCGTGGAGTTGGCCAAGTCGGAGGTCATGCCGGCGCACGTGTTGGCTATTGATCCCGGCACGGCTCAGCGCGGGACCATCCATGGGTTGCCGACCAAAGAACCGGCGTTTGGACTTCCGGCCATGTGGGTACCGGAGAAACAGCGGGAACAGGCGCAGATGGCGGGATATACCGTCGTGGATCCGGGATCCGCGATCGCGACGCACCTGTCAGAACTCATCAAACGGCATGCCCATGAACTGTTGGGTCGGCAAGAAGTGCAGGGCTTGTTGGATGAACTCGGCAAAAATCATCCCAAGTTGGTCGAGGAAGTGATTCCCAATCTGATTCCGTTGGGCACGCTCGTCAGGGTGTTGTCGCATCTCTTGCGCGAGAGCGTGCCGATTCGCGACTTGCGAACCATTCTTGAAACGATCGCCGACCACGCGGCAACCACGAAAGATGCGGATATTTTGACGGAAGTCGCTCGACAAGCGCTGGGACGGACCATTACGAAGCCCTATCTGGCGCCGGACGGCTCGTTGCCGATCATCGGACTCGATCCGCGCCTGGATCGCACGCTCGCCGATCAGGCGAATGCGGCAGGGCAGGGAAACCAATGGGTTCCCGATCCGCTGGTGGCACAGAAACTGCTCACTGCACTGAAGCAGGCCGCGGAACGAATGGTCGGGCGCGGACATCAACCGGTGATTTTGTGTTCCCCCTCGTTGCGCCGGCATCTGCGAAAACTGACGGATCGTATCCTGCACTCCGTCCCGATCTTGGGGTTGAACGAGGTGGAAAGTGTGACACGGTTGCAGGCGATGGAAACCGTCCGTCTCGACCTTGAACTCGGTGAAACCAGGAGCTTGGCATGAAGGTTCGGACGTTCCACGTCAAATCGATGCACGAAGCCATCCGGTCCATCAAGGACACGTTGGGGCCGGATGCCGTGATTCTGTCTACGAAACGGGTGCGCTCGTGGGATAACGGGTTCGGCCTGTTGGGCGGATCGATGCTGGAAGTCATGGCGGCCATCGAAGATGACGCGGCAGTCCCCGACGCCGCGCCCTTGCTCGACGAGGCAGACCACCCCCATCAGACGGATCCGCACACGCCCATGGTACCGGCAGAAGAATCGCGCTTTCAGAGAACCCTGCAGGGAGCGATGGAGACGGGGATCGAGACACCTCGTCCCGGTACCAGCCAAGTCCAACCTCCATCTCGCGAGACGCGCACGACACCAGCTCTCACCCGCCAGACCGGGGAGAGCCAAGGAACCACCTTTCAGTCCTTTCAGCGAGTGTATGAAGATCTGCTGGCTCAGGGAGTCGAACATACCACGGCCGAAAGCTGTCTGCGGGAATTGCGCGAGACGCTCGTAGAGCAGAGATCTACTCAACGGAATTCCTCTCTCCAGTTGCTCCGGACGGTACTCTTGGATCGCGTCACCACCGCCGGACCGTTGCTGAGCCCGGCTGGAGAACAGAAGATTGCGCTGTTCGTCGGTCCGAGCGGCGTCGGCAAGACCTCCAGCATTGCCAAGTTGGCGACACAATACGGCATCGTCGAGCAGCGGAGCGTGGCCCTGATTACGATGGATACCTATCGGCCAGCGGGGGTGGAACACCTGCGCTTGTATGCCGAGGTGTTGGGCATCGAGCTGTCCGTGGCCGGTTCTTGCGAAGAGGCCCGTGCAGCGATCGAGCAGGCCCGTGAAGCCGAGCTGATTCTGATCGATACCACAGGGTTCAATCCCTATGAATCCATCACGGCGCAACGCTGGAGAGGGTTGCTGAACGGAGCCTATCCCATGGAGGTCCATCTCGTCCTGGCGGCCGGCACTCGCGTGCCGGATCTGGTGGTCAGTACCAGCCAGTGTGTCGACGTGCCAGGTCTGCGCCTATTGTTTACCAAGCTCGATGAGACTGCCGGGTATGGCGGCATCTTTGAGGCGACCCATCGCACCGGCATTCCTCTGTCCTACTGGGGGATCGGTCAACGGGTACCCGACGACCTGGTCCAGGCGCACGTGGATCGTTTGGGCGACTTGCTGTTGGGGGGACAGGTGCGGACGCCAGGAGGCGTGACCGCTCAGTCATGGGATCGGCAGACGACGCCGGCAGGTGTGCCCGGTATCAAGACCTACGCGCGATAGGTGACGGTCGAACAAGAGGGGAGAGACGATGGCGATGCAACCAGGAATCTTGGATCCACACATGAGAGTGCTTGATGAACGCGTCGGTCCCTCTCGAACACAGGTCATTACCGTCACCAGCGGCAAAGGCGGGGTGGGGAAGACCAACGTTGTGGCGAACACCGCCATCGCCTTGGCCCAAACCGGAAAGCGCGTGCTCGTGTTGGATGCCGATCTCGGATTGGGAAATGTCGATATCCTACTGGGCCTGACACCGAAATATACCCTGGAGCACGTGCTCGCCAAGACCTGCCGGCTCGAAGACATTGCGTTGACCGGTCCCAACGGCATCGTCGTGCTTCCGGCCAGCACCGGCATTTCGCAGCTGACGGTGCTGACGGAAAGCCAACAGCTGATACTTCAAGAAGAACTTGAGCGTCTGGCGTCTGCCATGGATGTCTTGTTGATCGATACCGGAGCAGGTATCTCCTCGACGGTGACTTACTTTGCGGCGGCCGCTCAATCGATCGTCGTCGTGGTATCCCCGGAGCCCACCTCCATGACCGACGCGTATGCCTTGATGAAAGTCTTGCTGCGGCAATACCGGGAACGCCGTTTTCATGTGCTGGTCAATATGGTGAAGTCTCCGCGTGACGCCGCGCGCATTTTCCGGAAACTGGAGTTGGCGGTCAGTCGCTTTCTTCATATTTCTCTGGACTATCTGGGCGCGATTCCTCTCGACGACTATGTGCCGATGGCCGTCACCCAGCAGCGGGCCGTGATCGATCTCTTTCCTCATGCTCCAGCCAGCCGCGCGTTTCGAGAGTTGACTGAGGCGGTGGCTCAGTTGACCCCACCGGCGCTTCCCAAAGGCACAGTGCAGTTCCTCTGGCAACAACTCCTGCGAACGCACTGACTGAAAGGATTGTACGCGAATGATGGATGCTCGAAAAATGTCTGCGGTCGGAAACGTCCCGCGTCGCGTGATTGCAGAGGCGGATCGTGAACGGGTGATTCAGGAATTCACCCACGTCGTGAAAGCCATGGCCCATCGACTGGCCTTTCGCTTGCCGGCGTACATGGACGCGGAGGACTTGATGTCCGTCGGGATCATGGGCCTCATGGATGCGATGGATAAGTATGATCCGACCCGTGAAGCCAAATTCAAAACCTATGCGGAGTTTCGCATTCGTGGTGCCATGCTCGATGAAATCCGATCGATGGATTGGATTCCGCGCTCGGTCCATGAACGGATTACGCTCCTCCAAAAGACCTATTCGGAACTGTTGCATCGCTTCGGCCGTCCACCGACGGATCAGGAAGTCGGCAAAGAGCTGAAAATGACCGCGGAGGAATTGGATGAGTTCCTGACCCGCTCGCGCGGCGCGGTGGTGATCAGCCTGGACGACCTCGGGGTACAGGATGCCGATGGGCATAAAATCATCAGTGTGCTGACCGACTCCAATCAGCCCGATCCGTTGTCCGTCCTGGTGAACGAACGGGCACGCCACGTGCTCGAATCTGCGATCCAGGATCTGCCGGAGAAAGAACGCCTGGTGTTGTCCCTCTACTACTTCGAGGAACTCACCATGAAAGAGATCGGACAGGCGCTCAAGGTCACCGAATCGCGGGTCTGCCAGATCCATTCGAAAGCCATCATCCATCTCAAGGCGAGACTTGAACCGGTCGATGTGTGATATACCCCACCGGACGGCGTAGCCGTCGTTGCTGTTCGTTCGTGCCGGCGTCGCCGCTCGGACGTCGTGCGAGCGGCCCTGTCTTCAGTTTCCTCCTATCTTTTCCGATACCAACACCAGCCATGCACTGATCGCCGCGCATCGGACGATCGGCGAGTGTTCGGCAGCATGCTGCTCCCGCGTCGGGGCTGCCACGCTCCATCGGGGAGGTTATGGGTTCGTTACGTCAAGAATCCAGCGATTCGTGCGGTCTCAACGGGGCGGATTCAACGCACCGGCATGCCAGGCCTGCCGACGAAGCGGCCGAAGAATCTCGCGATACCGCACGGCTTGGCGTCGTCGCCTGCATTCTGTTCATGGCCGGCGGATTGTATTGGACGGCCTCGGTGGGCCTGTTGACGATGTCGGCGCTGACGGCCTATCCGCTCATGATCTCAGTCGGCATCGTCCTCATACTCGTGATTTTCGGGGCGACCTTTTGGACTCCGCAGGGTCTGCCTTCGGATACCACGCTGGGTTCGCTGTTGAACGCGTCGCCCGCCGGCGACATGCACACCTACG
>CABVRW010000029.1:0-7960 GCA_902500785.1 uncultured Nitrospira sp. | reverse complement strand
ACCACGCTGGGTTCGCTGTTGAACGCGTCGCCCGCCGGCGACATGCACACCTACGACTCGGTGACCGGATTGCCGACGCACCGCTTGTTCACCGCTCTCCTCACGCAAGCCCTATCACGCGCCCAGAAGCATGGCCGGCAGGTGGCAGTCCTCATGATCGAACTGGACCACTTCGCGCCGGAGGCCGACGGACAAGCCGGGGTCAACTCCAATCTCATGTATCGGATACAAGCCGCTCGGGTGAAGAGCGCCCTGCGAACCACCGACACGGTGGCAAGGCTTGCGGAATCGACCTTCGTCGTGTTGCTTGATCGGGTCACGGTTCCAGACGAGGTCGCGGCCATCGCCACGAAGATGCAGGCCACGATATCCTTGCCGATCACCCTGGACGGGCACGAACTGTTCCTGAGCAGTCGTATCGGGATCAGTCTCTCCGCCTGCGATGGGGGTGAGAGCGGCGCGCTTCTCGACGCGGCCTCCCACGCGATCCTGATGGCTCGCGCCGAGGGCTGTTCCATCTATGGGCTGCACGGTATTCCAGTCGCCCCCTTCGCTGATGGTGCCTCCACGATCGCGGCGTGATCTTTCCCGCGCAGACCGAAACACCGGCCCCAATGTAGGCAGGACTTTCCCGGCTTCAGGCAAAGACTTCCGGTCCGTCACCCCGTTTGACAGGCGCCGTTGACGGCGGCGGCGTTCCCTCGCGACGTTCCAATCACCCTCCGATTTCCATCTATCCGCAATCATGATGATTTTCGTCTGCACACCAGCCTGCCTGTGCCGGCAAGGAGCAGGAATGACGATGGCATGTCCATTGCTATCTCCTCCTGTAGCACAACTGGTTCATCGGGAATGTTCAGACAATGAATCGAGCAATTTACCCCATTCTCTCCGGCGCCGTGGCCCAGGAGAAACAACTCCAGGTCTTCGCCAACAATTTGGCGAACGTCAATACGGCCGGATTCAAGCAAGATCAGCAGGGGTTCCGAGGGCTGTTGGCCCGCGCCGGTTCGACGGCAATGGGATCCGCCTCCGCGGGAGTCTCGTCCACGATTTCGACGCGCCCGGCCGGTCCGAGCGAGCGGGTCTTTGCGGAGGCCTATGGCGTGCGAACGGCGTATGAGCCGGGGCGGATTCGCATTACCGGGAATCCGTTGGATGTAGCCATACAGACCAATGGGTTTTTCGAGGTCAAGACCCCCGACGGGGTCCGCTACACGCGGAACGGCATTTTTTCTCTCGATAGCCAACGACGATTGGTCACCAATCTTGGGCATCCCGTCATGGGCAGCAGGGGGGAGATCAAGGTGCCGGCCGGCAACATTCAGATCAATACGGAGGGGGCGATCCAGGTCGACGGTACTCCGATCGGCAGCATCAAGGTGGTCGAGTTCCCGGACAACGGGATGCCGCAAAAGTTTGCCGAAGGACTCTTTATCGGCGGGAAACCGACGGTGTCAACGAAGCCCCAGGTGCAGTCCGGACACATTGAAGAGTCGAATGTGAATTCCTTGAGCGAAATGGTGAAGATGATCCAGGGCATGCGGAGCTATGAGTCGGCACAAAAGCTCATTCAAACACTCGATCATATGACGGATACGGCGATCCAAGACCTGGGCCGGGTGCAATAGGAGGAGTTTATGATTCGCGCAATGTGGACGGCGGCGACGGGTATGACCGCTCAACAATTGAACGTGGATACCATCGCCAACAATCTGGCGAACGTGAACACGAACGCGTTCAAACGCAGCCGTGCGGAATTCGGTGACCTGCTGTACCAGATTCAGCGATTACCGGGCACCAATGCGTCGAACGTGGGAGTGTTTCCTGTCGGCGTGCAGGTCGGAGGCGGTGTGCGTCCCATCACCGTCGCCAAGGAATGGGTGCAGGGCAACATGCGGCAGACCGGCAACGATCTCGACCTGGCCATCGACGGCGCCGGATTCTTCCAGGTGACCAGGCCGGACGGCACCATCATGTATACCCGCAACGGATCCTTCAAGCGCGATAACGTCGGCAATCTCGTGACCGGCGACGGCGACCAGCTCAACCCGGTCATCACCATTCCGTCGGGCGCGCTGAAAATCGATGTCGGCCAGGACGGCACCGTCTCCGTCCTGCTTCCCGGCGTCACACAGGCGTCGCAGGTCGGCCAGATTCAGTTGGTGCGGTTCGACAATCCGTCGGGGTTGGTGGCGATGGGCGGCAACCTGTTCCTGGACAGCTTCGCGTCGGGACCGGCGCAACAAGGCACCGGTGGATTCTCAACCGGTTTCGGTACGTTGCAACAGGGATTCTTGGAAAGTTCCAACGTCAATTTGGCGGAAGAGATGGTCAACATGATCATCGCCCAGCGGAGCTACGAGATTAACTCGAAAACCATTCAGGCATCGGATGAGATGATGCAGATTGCCAACAACCTGCGTCGGTAATCGACGCCGTACCTTTAACGAAGGATGACTACCGTGAATCGAGTGGGCCTTATGTGCGTGGTGATCCTCACCCTAGTCACGAGCGCCGTCCTTCCGGCCCTTGCCGGAGAACGGACTCCGATCCGGCCTCTGTTCCGAGTGCACGAGGCGCTCGTGAAACAGGCCCACGGTCTCCAGCAGGCACGCGGGAAACGACTCATCTATCCGGAACAGATCCGCGGGGTGATCCACGACTTCGTCAAACGGGAACTTGCCGGTCGTGCCATCGATTGTCAGGTGGCGCTCGGCGATCCTCAGCAACCGATCGTCGTTCCCTCCGGGACAATCGATCTCCAAGTCAGCGCGGCTGGATCGGAAGACCTTCTGGGACGCCGGGTGTTCCAGATTCACCTGGCCGTGAATGGACGGTTCATCAAGACCGTCGATGCTACGGCCGATATCGCCGCCGTCGTGGAGGTCGTAGTGCCGGTTCGGTCCATCAAGGTCGATGAGTCGATCGAAGTCGATGACGTGACGACGGAGCGGATCGTCCTGTACGATCTGAAACAATCGTTCGTCACCAATCCCGCCGACGTGATCGGCAAAGCGGCTGTCCGCCCGCTCCCGCCTCAAATTGCCATCAGGCTGGGCTCCATTCGACGTCCTTTCGCGGTCCGCAAAGGCGATCGCGTGACGATCGAAGCCAAGCAGGGAGGGCTGTCGATTCAAACCGTCGGTGTGACCAAATCTCATGGTGAACTAGGGCAAACCATCGTCGTGTCCAATGTGGATTCCGGCAAGGAATTGCGGGCGACCGTCGTCGCTCCAGGGGTGGTCCGTGTCAGTTTTTAAGCGATCTGATTCTCCATTGTGTTACGGCCGCGTCATCTGGGGCATCCTGCTGCTCTGCCTGCTGGTCGGCTGCTCATCCTCCTCGGGCGCGAAACAACAAAAAGTGGAGACGGCCAAACTTCCTCCGCCCAAAACCATGGGGTCGCTGTGGCAGGAGGAGAACGGTCGGGCCTACTTGTATGAGGATCTTCGCGCGATGCGGATCGGAGACATCATCACGATCTTGATCGTGGAAAAACACAAGGGGTCAAAGAGCGCCGACACGAGTGCGGAAAAAGACTCGACGATTTCAAACGCGATCGGCGGCTCCGGGATGGGGTATCTCGGTATTCCTGGAATCCGATTGGGCGGGGAGGCCAAACGAGGATTCGGCATCGATGCCAGCGCCAAGAATAAGTTCGGCGGCAAGGGCGCGACAAGCCGTGAAGATACGTTGACGGGTACGATTTCGGCCATCGTGACGGAAGTGCTGCCGAACGGCGACTTGCGGGTCGAGGGGCGGCGTGAGGTGACCGTGAATTCGGAACGCCAAATCATGACCATCGCAGGCATTGTGCGCCGCGTGGATGTCAATACGAAGAATACGGTGCAGTCGAGCGCCATCGCGGACGCAAAAATCGAGTATTCCGGCCTGGGTGTCGTCGACGATGTCCAGCGACCGGGCTGGCTCGTCAGAATTCTGGACTGGGTCTCTCCGTTCTAATCACAAGACCATCGGGAAGAAGCCAAGAGAAACAGGAGTCGTCATGACGAGGCCTCGGAAACAACGACGGGCGATGATCACGCAATCCTTTCGTCTGATGCTTTCCAGCGGGGTGCTGCGACCGGCCTCGATGGATCCCGACCTCCTCGCCCGTCCTTGGACGTCTCCCGCGCCCAAGCCGGTGCCCGTCGTTGCGAGACAGCCGCACGGAGCCCCTTGGTTTCGGCGAACCGTGGTCGGAATGCTGGCCTTCCTCACCGTCACCTTATTCACGGCCTCATTGGCCCAAGCCGTCCGTGTCAAGGACGTGGCCACGATCGAGGGCGTGCGGGAAAACCAGTTGATCGGCTATGGATTGGTCGTCGGTCTCGACCGGACGGGTGATCAGGTCATCGGTGGACAGTTCACCATTCAGGCCATGATGTCTATGTTGAACAAGATGGGCATCAACCTGGTCATCGATCCGATTCAGTTGCTCACTCGCAATATCGCCTCCGTGATGGTCACGGCGAAATTACCGCCCTTTGTGAAGCCGGGCATGACGCTCGATGCCGTGGTCTCCTCCATGGCGAATGCAAAGAGTCTCCAAGGCGGCACTCTGTTGTCGACGCCGCTCAAGGCTCCGAACCAGCAGGTGTTTGCCGTCGCCCAGGGGCCGGTCTCCATCGGCGGGTTTTTGGGAGGGACCGGCGGCGCAGGTGGAGCGACGGTCACCAAGAATCATCAAGCCGCCGGTGTGGTTCCTGCGGGCGCCATCGTGGAAAAAGAGCTGGTGGTCGATATCGAGTCCTGGGAGTCCGTCTCGGTGTTGCTGCGGCATCCCGACTTCACCACCGCCATTCGAACGGCCGAAGCGATCGACGGTACATTCGGGAAAGGCACGGCCATACCGGTGAATGCCGGGCTCGTGAAGACCACACTGCCTGCAATCTTTCACGGACGGGTGGTGGAATACATTGCGACGATGGAAGGATTGGACGTGACGGTGGATGTCGCCGCCAAGGTGGTCGTGAACGAACGCACCGGCACCGTGGTTCTTGGTGAACATGTCCGGCTCTCCACCTGTGCGATCTCCCATGGCAATCTCACGATTTCCGTGAAAAACACACTCAACGTGTCGCAACCGCCGGCACCCCTCATTGGATCCTCGCAAGGGCAAACGACCGTCACTCCCGACGTGCAGACCGAAGTGACGGAGCAGGAGTCACGCCTCATCGTGGTCGATCAAACGGTGACCCTGGGAGAAGTGGTGCGGGCGTTAAACGCGGTGGGTGTCACCCCACGTGATCTGGTGGCCATTCTTTCGGCGCTTCGATCCGCCGGAGCACTTCAAGCCAATCTTGAGATCGTCTAGCGAAAGGCATCGTGTCGTATGGAAATTCACAATCTTATGGCCGGACAACTCGATCTGGCTCAGATGGCGACCTCTCAGCCGCTCGGATTCCGTAGTCCGGTCGAACAGGTGCAGACTGGGGAGAAAGCCCGTGCCGGCCTTCATAAAGCCGGTCAGGAGTTTGAATCATATTTCATCGCCTATCTTATTAAAAATATGAGAGAAACTGTCCCCAAAGGCCTGCTGGATCGGAAGGGGGAACAGGTCTGGTACTCCTTTTACGATCAAGAAATTGCCAAATTGTCCACAGAGGCGGGGGGGATCGGCATTTCGGCCTTTGTCGATGCTTATGCTCAAAAACTCCCCTAATTCGTTCGCTTTTCCTCAAGTTCCAGCCCGATCGAGCCGATAGAGGACTCGACTAGGGGAAAGGCCTTTCGGAACACCCTGGCAACCGGGGAGGAGAAGCAGTCATGGAGATCTCACACAACGGCCGGGCGGCAGATCTCGCGAAAATTCTGTTAGGGGTTCAGGAAACTGAACGGACGCACCACAAGAAGACCGCGTCTCAGGGGGCACAGCCACAAGACCGCGTCCAGATTTCAGAACAGGCCAAGGAGCTCCAGCGCCTCAGGGCAACGGCGGAGCAACCGGATACGGAACGTGATGCCAGAGTCGGTCACATCCGTCAGTCCGTCGAAGGGGGTACGTACAACGTAGACGGCAAAAAGGTTGCGGATGCCATCATTCGTAACGTCCTGACCGACGCCGTCCTGTAGCGAGCTGCTAGACGGCTCGACCCTTCCTTCACCTGTCCTCGTAGGTCGGAATCGCATTGTCGAGGAGGAGCCACGGTGTCGACCGTCCCACAGTCAGCCCCCACTGAAATCGACTCGCTCATTCGCCGCATGCGCGACAAGCTCACTGCCTTTCAGGCGTTGCTACTTGAGGAACAGGACGCGATTCGGTCCCTTTCTTTCGGGCAATTCACGTCGGTCACGATACGCAAGACTCAACTACTGGATGAGGTACGAGGACTGGAACAGCAGCGTCGAAACCGGTCGACAGTCGCAGATACGCTTGTCCCATCGTCCGCGCGAACGCAGGAAGAAGCCGACCTCGTCATGGCGATCGGGCAAACCGATCGGCTGAATCGGTTCAATGCCGCTCTCATCGGGCAGTCGCTCGAATTTTTACAAGGCACGCTTCGGCTCTGGCAACGCTCACCGGAGTCGGCGGCGCTTTATTCTTCGTCCGGTGCGGCGGTGGCAGGAAGCAGCGGTCGGGTGAGCGCCAAGGGATAACGGGTGGTCGTATGTCGGGACTGAACGGACTATTCGGAATCGGCTCCAACGCCTTAAGCACCTACCAGCGGGCGCTGGCCGTCACCGGCCAAAACATCGCCAACGTCAGTACCCCAGGCTACTCCAGGCAGGAGATCATCCTCAGCGAAACTCCACCTGAGAATGGCCGGCCCGGGCAGATCGGGACCGGCGTCGAGGCGACTCAAATTCGGCGTTCCGTCGATAGCTTCGTCGAACAACAACTATTGAGCTCGAACGAGCGGGTGGGCGAGTTCGGCGCGTCACAGAAAGCCCTCTCGCAAATTCAGTTGTTGTTCAATGATTCGAATGATCAAGGTATCGCGGCGGGCATCGATGAGTTCTTCAAGGCCTGGCAGGATGTCGCTACGAATCCTGCCGATCTGACCACCCGCACGGTGTTGCTGACAAAGGCCGATAGTCTTACCAAACTCCTGAACCAGGCCGGCACGCAACTGGGGGCGCAACGAATTTCGCTGGACGGCCAGATTCAAAGCGGTATCAACGACGTCAACGCCCTGGCCGGCAAGATTGCCGACTTGAACAGCCAGATTAAACTGACTGAGGTCAGCGGCCAGCAGGCCAATGATTTACGGGATCAACGGGGTCGGTTTCTCAATGACCTCGCCGGACAGGTCGATATCTCTTCGATTGAGGATGCCACTGGACAGGTCACGGTGTTTGTCGGGATCGGACAGGTGTTGGTTGCGGAGCAGAAGGCGTACAAACTGACGGGTGTCGCCAACGTGGCCAACAACGGTCTCCTGGATGTGCGGTACGACGGCGGGACCGGGCCCAATACGGATATCACGTCGGCGATCAACGGTGGCCGTCTCAAGGGTTTGATCGACGCGCGTGATACCACCGCTGCCGGCCTGCAAACGTCTCTCAATACCCTCACGTCCCAACTCGTCTCGCAGGTCAACACCCAACATCGCCTGGGATATGGCCTGGATGGATCCACGACCCAAGATTTCTTTACGGCGACGGGAACCACATCAACCACGATCAGCTTGGCCTTGACCGATCGACAGAAGATCGCCGCCTCGTCGACTGCCGCCGGGGTGCCAGGGAACAACGTGAACGCGCTGGCGTTGAGCAATCTGCAAACGGCCGCGGTGGCAGGATTGGGGAATACGACGTTTCAGAGCTACTATAGCGCCATGGCCGGAAGCTTCGGAGCGACCCTCCAGGGCGCCACGCGCGATCTGCAAGGGCAGGAGATTCTGCACGACCAATTGCTGGCCCATCGAGCGGAAGTGTCGGGCGTATCGATGGATGAAGAGCTCATCAACCTGCTGAAGTATCAACGCGCCTTCGAGGCCGCTTCGAAACTGAT
>CABVRW010000028.1:2358-46848 GCA_902500785.1 uncultured Nitrospira sp. | reverse complement strand
GCTCAAAAGACAGCATCGGAGTAATGTCCGATAAGATATATTATGTCAACTTATAAACCAGGTTCGAAATTTCCGTCATACTCCACAACCGTCCGCAGAAGTAAAACTGTTGTCATAAGCCCCCTTCCTCTCAGCATATACCTGACTACGACAATGGACTAAGGCCAGAGGTCTTCGGAAAACATCTCTTATCTCAACAGGCCTGGTAAAGCAACTCTGCGGCAACCAATCGACTGCCAGCCCTTCCATAAAGCATCCTTTCTCGGTCTTTGGCCGTTCTTCCTCTCACTCCAAGACGATACAGGTGTGACGACTAGCAAATGCGGGGCAACTGTTCGCCGGACAAGAGGTCAAGAATGCGATGCGTGCCTAATACCGTCCGCAGCGCCACCAGCGAAGCATGCTCTGCCGTGACCGTGCCGATCTGAACCGCCTGCTGCGCCACTCGGTGCCGGCGCATGGCGGCTAACGCCACCTCTACATGCGCGTCCGGCAGGAAGACGACGAACCGTCCTTCGTTCGCGACATAGAGGGGATCGAGGCCCAACAACTCACAGGCACCGCGCATGGGTTCTCGCACAGGAATGAGCCGCTCCTCAATCGTCATGCCTACCTGCGCGCTGACAGCAAGTTCATTGAGCGCGCTGGCGAGCCCGCCGCGCGTCAAATCGCGCAGACAATGGACAGAGGCTCCACACTCCAGCAGATCATGCACGACCAGATGCAACGGCGCCGAATCGCTTTCGATCTCGCCGGTAAAGCGCAGCCCTTCGCGCACGCTCATCACGGCCAAGCCGTGGGAACCAAGATCGCCGCTCAATAGAATCCGATCTCCTGGCTGCACCTCTTGTGGGCCGATCCGAACACCAGGAGGTACGACGCCGATGCCCGCGGTGTTGATAAAAATCCCGTCGCCTTTGCCGCGATCCACCACCTTCGTATCTCCGGTGATGACCTGCACCCCCGCCCCTTCCGCCGCTTGCGCCATCGACTCTACCACCTTCCGGAGCGTGTCCAGGGCGAGTCCTTCCTCTAGAATGAATCCTGCGCTGAGATGGAGTGGCATCGCCCCGCACATGGCGAGGTCATTGACTGTGCCATGCACTGCCAGACTGCCGATGTCTCCGCCCGGGAAAAACAAGGGCGACACGACATAGGAATCGGTGGTGAATGCGAGAGTCCCTTCCTCGACCGGGAATGTTGCGCCGTCATGGAGCCGGCGAAGCCACTCGTTGTCGAACGAGCGAAGGAAGATTCCGCGAATCAAGTCCTGCATGAGCCGTCCACCGCCACCGTGCGCCAGGAGCACGCGGTCACCGGAGACAGGCAACGGGCATTGGAGTTGAAGCTCGTCGCGTTTGTTCATCGCGCCCCACTCCCGTCGTTTCTTCGACGGTACCGATAATAGGCCGCGCAGGCTCCTTCGCCCGATACCATCGGCGCACCGAGCGGGTTCTCCGGCGTGCAACGCGTGGCAAAGGCGGAACAGTCCGGCGGTTTGAGCAAACCCTGTAATACCAGACCGCTCTGACAGTCGGGATCTTCTCCACCCGCCGGAGCAAAACGAGAGAGGGGGTCTCGAAATCGCACCGTGGCATCCAAATCAACATACGCGGCGGTGAGTGCCAGGCCGCTGAGGGGGATCTCGCCGATGCCGCGCCACGCACGCAATGTGGGTTCAAACACTTCCCGCACTGCCGCCTGTGCCGCCACATTGCCTTCCCGACGTACTGATCGGCTGTATTGATTCTCGACGCCTGCCCGCCCTGCTTCCAATTGGCTGACCACCATCGCAATCCCTTCCAGGATATCGATCGGCTCAAATCCCGTCACGACGATGGGGACACGATAGCGTCGCGCCAGATCTTCGTATTCTTCATAGCCCATGACCGTACAGACATGCCCGGCCGCCAGAAAACCTTGCACGAGACAGCCGGGCGCGGACAAGATCGCTTCCATGGCCGGCGGCACGAGCACATGAGCCGCCAGCAGACTGAAGTTGCTGAGCCCCTGACGCCGCGCCTGGATTGCTGCCATCGCATAGGCCGGCGCGGTTGTTTCAAATCCCACCGCGAAACACACGACCTGGCGGTCCGGGTTCGCACGGGCCAACTCCAGCGCATCCAGCGGCGAATAGATGATGCGTACATCTCCCCCGGCCGCCTTGACGTCGAACAGATTTCCTTGGCAGCCTGGTACCCGCAACATATCTCCGAAGGAGCAGAAGATGACTTGCGGCAACGACGCGAGCTGAAGTGCCTGGTCAATAATACCGATCGGCGTGACACAGACAGGACAGCCGGGCCCATGCACAAGAGTCAGAGCAGACGGCAACAGGGCATCGAGCCCGAACCGCACAATCGCATGAGTTTGCCCGCCGCAGACCTCCATCACCGTCCAGGGGCGGCTGACCGTCCGCTTGATCCTCTCGGTCAACGCGGCGGCCGTCGCACCGTCTCGATATTCATCGACATATTTCATCAGTAGCCGTCAGCTGCGCGGCTGATCGTCAGTCGCGCGACCTGCCTCCTTATTGGCAAGAGCAGCGAAGAGCTCAAGCGACCGCCTTGCCGCATCCTCATCCAGTTTGCTGATGGCAAATCCCACGTGCACGATCACATAGTCTCCGACGGCGGCTTCCGGCACGAGCGCCAAGGACACCTCTTTCATGGTGCCGCCGAACGAGATCGTCGCGGTACGCAGTTGGTCGTCCGCGATCGTAAGGACCTGCCCTGGCACCGCTAAGCACATCTCAATGTCCTTCCAATGGACAGCTCGCCGTCCCGACCCAACGTGCCCGTAGATGGGAAACGGGAGCCTGTCTCGTGCGACGATCTTGCCGTGATCCGTTAACGTAACGCATTCAGCTCTTCGTATCGCGCCGCGACCGTCTCCCGGATGGCCTCCCGCAGCTGTTTTCCTTTGAGCTGCCGATGCGCCAGCTTACGCAGACGCGCGGCCAGGTCCGCGTCACCCAGCGCACTCTCCGCCCAGCGCGAGAAATCTTCCCGATGGTCGTGGTACTCCAGACTCGCCCGGGGGACCTTGGGAATCAGCTGCAAGAACTCATAGAGGCTGGCCGCTTCCTGGCCCACGCCCGCCTGCGCATCCCGAAACCAGAATCGCTTACCAGGCGGCAGCGGCACCTCCAGGTACTTGTAGAAATGCCTGATATGGGGAACCCGGCGGAAGGCCGGGCGCAAACGGGCCACTTGGCCCTCACACAAGAGGATCTCACCGGGAGCGATCTCTGCAAAGTTCACCGTTTCTATCCCGCAATCGCCACAATGCTCTTTCACCGCCCGGACCGCTTCCGGCTCCACCAGGCGCGTTGCCAGGCAATGGTGCACGGCATGAAGAACCATCGGATCAAGGCGATCAGGGCGATAGGAAACAAAGCCCCATCCGCCCTGTTCCAACAGAGGACCCACCGCGTTCGTCGCCTCGCCACCACCCGGAGGAAATATCTGCTGAGCTTCATCGAAGACAATCCAATGGGGCCGGTACTTTCTCTCACGCAATGGACGCAGCGCCCGCACGAGTTCGGCGACATAGGGGATCCGGAGAGCGACCGGATAGCGGTTGAGATCCAGCACCACCGACACGCCCCCGGTTTCCAGCAAGGATACCGCTGCCGATGGGGACGGCATGGAGACATGATCTCCCTCCAGAGCCACAAATCGTGGTAAGGCTCGGAGACCGCGGAAGTCTCCTTCAGGGTCCACCAGCAGGACTTGATAGTCCTCGTGGTGCAGTCCTTCGGCCAGAAGTCCCACCACCCAGGACTTGCCTGTGCCCGAATCCCCGAATACGCCCAGGTTCCGTCCGGCGAGACGGGACCCCGGTAGCGACACTTCGCGGTCCTCCTTATCCCGTCCGACCATAATGCGCCGCTCGCGACGCAAGGGAATGTCGAAGTACTTGCCAGCCAAGGGGTACCGGTCCAGAATTTCCAGCACGCCTGCCGGGCCAGGCTGAGACGCGACCACATCAGCCATCTCTCGAACGGCCGACACGGCATCCCCGACGCTCACCGCGACTTCGGAAAGCCGCAGCATCGAGATATCGTTCTCAGCATCTCCGAACGCCGCCAGATTGTGCGCGGAAAACCCGCAGATCGTGAGCAGGCGTTCTAAGCCAGCCCCTTTCGCCGCGCCAGCCGGCAAAATCATCACCGCGCCTTTGTTATACTCGACGACTGCGCCGCCACCCTGCGCGCCGAGCACCTGCCATACTTCCTGGTCATGTGGCACCCAGGTTGCCGCAATGGCCAACCCCTGTTCGAGGGGAATCTCCTTGTCCTTCAACGCCTGCACAAGGCGGTCTTCCAGCTGCCCGAAGGGCAGATAGACTTCACCGGTGGCAGTGTGAAACAGGACCGCCCCGTTCTCCCACACGATGCCGGTGAACACTTGGCTGAGGCGGCCTAGAGAGACCGTCTCGAAACGGCGACCCGTGACAAGAAAGAGGGCGTGGCCCGAAGCACGGCATTGTTCGAGGGCGTCTTCAAGCTCGCGAGGAACCACCCCATGCACAGCAAGCGTGCCGTCAAAATCAAACGCCATCACACGGCGGTACATCTGTCGCCCCTCACATCTGCCAACTGCTCTAGAGTCCGTCCGAACCGGAATGTTTATGCGTGACCGGAACGGTGTGCCGCCACGACCGTCTGGCCCAAGGACAGTCCCCCGTCATTGGGCGGTACCAGTCGATGGCCGTAGACGGTAAACCCCGCTCGCGCCAACCGGTGCCGCGCAAGCCGGAGTAACAGAGCATTCTGGAAACATCCACCGGTTAACACCACTCGCGGCAACGCGGCTCGTTCTGCAATCTGACCGATCAGGTCAACCAGACCGAGATGGAATCGAAACGCGATTCGTTCCGGGCTGCTCCCCGTGCGTCTCTCCTCCAGTAGCAACTCAATCAGCGGTCGCCAGTCGGCGACCCACTCAACTGACCTATCGTCTCCCTGTCGGATAGGGCACGGGTAGCCCGTCTCATCACCGGGTGCAGTCTTTTCATAACGTGCGGCGGCAAACTCCAGCGCCATGGCCGCCTGCCCTTCAAAGCTGGCCTCATCACACAGGCCTGCAAGCGAAGCTACGGCATCGAACAGGCGTCCCATGCTGGTGGTCTCGGGAGAGACTACGCCGGTATTCAAAAGGACAGCGAGAGCATCCGGCTCTCCTTGTCTTCCACGCCGGGCTCCCAGTTCTTGAATTGCCACGCCCTCACCATGGGTCTCCCACAGGAGTGAGAAGGCACAGCGCCAGGGTTTGCGCATCGCCATCTCTCCGCCCGGCAGGCGAAAGGGCCGAAGATGGGCGAGACGCGTGAAGCCTGGATACCCGGCGACAAGGAACTCTCCGCCCCACAGCCGGCCGTCAAGTCCGTACCCCGACCCGTCCCACACCACCCCCAGCACCTGGCCATCCAATCCATGCTCCGCCATACAGGCGGCAACATGCGCATGATGATGTTGCACTTGCACGAGCGGGACCGCCTGGCGCGTGGCGAATTCCTGAGCAAACCTGGTTGATCGATAGTCGGGATGGAGATCGCAGGCGACGAGTGTTGGCTGTACGTCGAGCAGCCGTTGCAGATCATCGACTGTGTGACGAAACGCCTCAAAGGCCTCCAGGGTAGACAGATCGCCCAGATGCTGGCTCAGCAGGACCTCATTACCGGACGACAGTGCGATCGTGTTCTTCAGGTGGCCTCCGACCGCCAGGATCGGGACCATCACGCGTCCGCTCGGAAGAGGCGCCGGTATCCTGATTGGTCGAGGCACATATCCTCTCGCTCGCCGGAGAATCACCCGCTCGCCCTCAACCACCCGAAGGACTGAATCATCGACCGGTCGCGCGATCGCCCGATCGTGCACGAGGAACGCATCCGCGATTCCGGCCAGGCGAACCAGCGCCTCCCCTTCATCGATCGCGATCGGTTCTTCGGCACGATTGCCGCTCGTGGCCACAACCGGACTCTGCAACCCGGTCATCAGCAGATGGTGGAGCGGACTGTAGGGCAGCATGGCGCCGATATGGGGATTCTCAGGCGACACGGAGAGAGCCAGCCTCGACGCCTCAACCTGTCGCAATAACACGATCGGTGCTTCGGAGGAACGCAGCAGGCTCTCTTCCTCCAACCCCAGACTGCATGACTCCAGCACAGAGGACAGGGACGGAAATAACACCGCGAAGGGTTTGTCCGGTCTCATCTTGCGCAGACGCAACCGTTGCACCGCTGACTCGGAGCAGGCATCCACCCACAACTGAAATCCCCCGACACCCTTGACCGCGAGGATCATGCCCTTCCGGAGAATCTTACAGGCCTGCTGCAGCGCGGCCTCTTCACGAGCCACCACGTGTCCCTGTACATCCCACAAGGCTAATCGGGGACCGCACATCGGACAGGCAATCGCTTCGGCATGGAAGCGACGATTCCCATGATCCCCATACTCCGCACGGCAATCCCGGCAGAGGTCGAATCGATTCATCGTGCTGTTCGCGCGATCATAGGGGATGTCCGTGATGAGGCTGAAGCGCGGGCCACATTGAGTGCAGGTGAGAAAGGGATAGCGGAAGTGCCGATCCATCGGATCGCTCAACTCCCCCAGACAATCGGAACAGGTTGCAAGATCGGGAGAGACGACCAGACGCCGCGTGCCAACACCTTCGCTGGCTCGAATTTGAAAGCCGACCTCGCCAGTCGGACTGGCAGGCTCTACGGTCAGCCGGCCCATCTTCGCTGCGGCCGGCGTTTCTCTCTGCATCCGTTCCAGCAAGCTCTCCACCACAGCCACGGACCCCTCAAGTTCCAGCAATGCGCCACGGGCACCATTCATCACCCATCCGGCTACCCCGAGGTCTTGCGCCAGGCGAAACACGAACGGCCTGAATCCGACTCCCTGGACCGTTCCCTCCACGGTGATACGCAGGCGTACTATGGTGTCCCGTCTCATTCCTTCACCACCACCTCGTGCAACACCACTTCAGGGACCGGCTCCGCGTCCAAGTTTGCCGACCCGCAACCAGGGCAACATTGCAACAGGGCCTGCATCTCGCAGGACGCCCCGCAGTGCGCACAGTGACTTGTCACAGGCACCGGAAGAATTTCCAGCGCGGCCCGCGCAGCAATCGTTCCTTCGGCGGCAGCAGCAAAGACCGACTGCAGCGTCGCCTCATCGTGCTCGAAGAAATGAGATTGCGTACTGACTTTGAGCCTTACGACCGAAGGCGTCGAAGAGGGCGTTCGAGCGAGCGCCTCCTCCACCATCCTCACCACTCGAGTCATCAGCTGCCACTCGTGCACGAGAGCCCCTCCAACTCATGGACAACCCGCTCAACCACCTGGTCCACCGCCCAGGCCACCGTCGGAGACAGATCGTTGCCGGCCCGGGTGTCACCGACCTCCAGACCGTAGACGATCACGCGAGGCGGAAGGACTTCCAAGGTACGGCCCAGTTCAATCGCATCCGCGGCATTGAGGACATGGGTGGAATGAGGGAACAGGTCGGCTGAGATCGGTCCGGCGGACGCATCAAGACGATGAATGGTTCCTGCAGGCCGACCGCTCTTCGCTGCATCAATAAGGATGACGGCTGAAGCCGCTGCCATGAAGTCCAGGACTTCGAGACCGGCCAACTCCGCCTCAATCACTTCGGCCCGGTCCCCCACCAGGGTTTTCAGCCGCCGAGCGGCCAGGACTCCCGCCCCGTCGTCGCCCCTGAACACATTGCCGACTCCGATGATGCGAATTGGATGTCGTACCTTGATACTTGTCACGCATCACCTGAGGTGCTGTACGTCCAGATTCAAGAAATGCGTCGCGCAAGAGATGCATGGGTCATAACAACGGATCACGGTTTCACATCCCAAGGCCGCCTGTTCGTTCGAAAGATCCAGCACCCGAGGCAGATAGGCACGAAGGTCCTCTTCGATCCGCCGCTGATTCTGGGAGGTGGGAGGAATGATTTTGGCTTCGCGAATCAGGCCGTCGTCATCCACCCGATACCGATGGTAGAGAATCCCTCTCGGCGCTTCAGTACAGCCCATGCCGATACCGGCACGCACGGCCACCGGGACCGATGGACTAGGTGGCGGCTCGTAGCTGTCGATGATCCGCAACGTCTCCTCGATTGCATAGAGGATTTCGACAGACCGGGCGACAATCGCGTGAAAAGGATTACGCAGGGGGAGAGACAGTCCCGTATCCGCCAAGACCTGCTTCCCCAGCGGCGACAGATGGCCATGATTGAGGTTCACGCGCGCCATTGGCCCTACCAAATAACTGGCTCCGTTGAGTCTGCATTGAAGGGCCGTAGAGTAAGGCGCCTGCTCCTCCCTGAAATGTTGCTCGAATTCCCCGGCGGAAATATTCAGCCCGCCACTGGAGCCGATCGATCCCTCGTTGAAGGGATACTCATCGGAAGGACGGAGCGCCACGCAGGTATAGTCCTGTGCAAAATCAGGGAAATCGAATCCTGCCACCCAACGGACGGTTTCCACTGCCGCCTCACGCGCCCACAAGAGTTCTTCTTTCAGCGCCTCCAGTTCACTGCGCAACGGAACGCGAGAAAACCCGCCGACCTTCACGGAGACTGGGTGTACGGAACGGCCACCCAGAAGTGTCATCAAGGCATTGCCGGCCTTCTTCAGCCGCAACCCCCTCGTGACGATCTCCGGATAGTCTTTGGCCATCGCAATCGCGCTGGCATAACCCAGAAAATCAGGCGCATGGAGCATATAGACGTGGAGCGTATGACTCTCGATCCATTCGCCGCAGTAAAGCATCCGTCGCAAATCCCGCAGCGCCCCCTCCATGCGCACTGAAAAGATCTGCTCCAAGGCATGGACGGCACTCATCTGGTAGGCCACCGGACAGATGCCGCAGATCCGCGCCACAATGTCCGGCGCCTCGTCGTAATGCCGGCCCACCAGGAAGGCTTCGAAGAACCGCGGCGGTTCGAAGATTCTCAGCTCGACATCCTGCACGACGCCCTCTTTCACAGAGACGCGGAGCGCACCCTCGCCTTCGACGCGCGCAATCATGCCGACCGAGATGGTTCGTGTGTTGTGGTCCTTTGACTCACTCATGATTTACAGGCTCGCTCGACATGGCCCTCGTCACCGGTCACGGTCGTTCTGCTCCCATGCCTGGCTCTCCTCGCGGAACGGTCTGACTGAACCGTTGATGCCGCGGAACCGGCGCAATACCTCCACTGGAATGAGCCGAAGGCCCTGATGAAATTCCTTGGCCAGTGAAGCCGTATTCGGAGGGAGTCCTGGACCTTCGTGCAGGCCTTCGGCCGGGCCGAAACAGCCGTAACAGTCCCTGCCCATGCTGGGACAAATCGCGCCGCAGCCCGTACGGGTCACAGGCCCGAGACAGGGGATCCCCTTGGCGACCATCACGCAGACGTTCCCCCGGCGTTTACATTCGATGCAGACACTGTGTGTCGGCAGCCGCGGCTGCACGCCGGCTAAGAGATCGGTGATCACCCGAAGCAATTGTGCTTTGTTGATCGGACAGCCCCACAATTCGAAATCGACATGTATATGTTCAGAAATCGGTGTCGAGGTACTGAGGCTCTGGATGTACTGAGGACTGGGATAGACCGTTCGCTTGAAGGCCTCGACATCCCCCCAGTTACGCAGGGCTTGAATTCCGCCTGCCGTGGCGCAGGCGCCGATCGTCATCAACCAGGTGGCTTGCTTCCGCACGGACAGAATCCGATGCGCATCTTCCGGTGTCGTAATGGACCCCTCCACCAACGCGATGTCGTAGGGACCCTCTCTCATCTCGCTGGAGGCTTCGGGAAAGTAGGCAATGTCCAAGGCCTGCCCCAGAGCAAGCAGATCATCTTCCAGGTTCAAGATACTGAGCTGGCAGCCGTCGCAGGAGGCGAACTTGAAGACGGCAAGCGTGGGCCGTATCGGCGTCACGAGCTGGCTGTCTCTTTTTGTCTCACTCATAGCAGCGCCATCCCATCATCGGTCACACACCCGTTCGTCCCAGCCATGACGCCACCCGGTCGTACCGCATGACCGGGCCGTCTTTGCATAGAAAGTAGGGGCCCAATTGGCAATGGCCGCATAGGCCGATCCCGCATTCCATATGCCGCTCCAGCGAAACGTAGATCGCGTTCGGGGGAATCCCCCGCTGCATCAAGATCGGCACGCCCAAGCGCATCATGATCTCCGGCCCGCACATTAAGACTATGGTCCGTGACGGATCGATCACCACTTGCTCGAAGAGTTCCGTCACCACGCCGACGTGATAGTGCCACGTCTTGTCAGGCTGGTCGCTGGTCAACAGCACCTGAGTATCCGGATGTTGCCGCCAGACATCGAACCGTTCCCGAAAGAGCAGATCGTGCGGCGTCTTCACCCCATGCAGAATCTTCACGCCTCCATACTGGTTGCGTCGACGAAAGATGTATTCAATGGCGCCGACGACCGGCGCACAGCCCAGCCCGCCGGTCACGATCAACACATCTTTGTCCTGCGCGTCATCGAGTGGCCAGCCTTGTCCGAACGGCCCACGGATACCCAGCTCATCGCCAGGCTGCAATTGCGCGATCGCCTTGGTGACCCGCCCTACCATGCGGATGGTGTGGTCTAGGGTCTCCGGCTCTTCCGGATCAGACACGATCGAGATCGCGACCTCCCCGACGCCGAAGAGATAAACCATATTGAACTGACCGGCCGCGAATCGAAATCGCCGCCGCATCTGTTCATCGACGAAACGCAACCGATAGGTGTCGATGTCTTCCGCTTCCCTGATCTTCTCGACAATGGTGGCAGGCTGAATCAGATAGGGATTGGGTGTGGCGTTCACCGTAGCCTGTGAGAAGAGCGTCATGATTGGATAGATTCTTCCTTGATCTGAGTCGAGGATTTCAGTAACGCCGGAAGCTCTTCGGTCAGATCGATCCCCACCGGGCACCAGGTGATGCACCGTCCGCAGCCCACACAGCCGGAGGTTCCGAACTGATCGATCCACGAGGCAAGCTTGTGAGTGAGCCACATGCGATAGCGGTCCTTGATTGTCGGTCGAATGTTCTTGCCGTGAATATAGCCGTGTTCCTGGGTGAAACAGGAATCCCACAATCTGCTTTGTTCACTGCCGGTCTGCGTAAGGTCCGGCGCCACCTCGACCGAATGACAGAAACAGGTCGGGCACACCATCGTACAATTTCCGCAGGCGAGGCAGCGCGCCGCGACATCGTCCCACCGTGGATGTTCATGCGCGTCATACAGGGCCTGTGGGAGCCGTGATCGATCCAACTGCCGTGTTTGGCTATCGGCGCAGGCCTCGATCTGCCGTTCGGCTTCGCTGGTCTGCGTAGTCGAGGCCGGCGCACACGTCAGTGCGCGCACTACCTCTCGGCCTGCTTCACTGCCTGCCTCCACGAGCATCTCTTCGTCTAATTCGGTCAGCGCCAGGTCGAAATTTGCGCCCGCTCGCGGACCTGTGTCCATCGAGGCGCAGAAGCAGGTGGCTAGCGCGCGGGTACAGTTCACCGCAATCAGAAACAGGCCGTCACGACGTGTACGATAATAGGGATCCCGGTAGGCGTCTTTCAGAAAGATGTGATCCTGGATTGCGAGCCCTGCCAGATCGCAGGCCCGGACCCCGAGCACGGCCACCTTCTCGCTCTTCGGCATTGTCGGCTGAATCGAAATCCGCCCCTGACTCCGTTCGATCATCAGCAACGGCTCGCGCGGCGCAAACGCCAGCGGCTTCACGGACTGCGGTCCATGAACCACACCGAAGATCCGGGTCGAGTCGGTTTGTTCTATTCGGTAGCGCCCAGGCGCCTGCTCATCGCGCCAACCGATCGGCAGATCCGCTATCTGCCGGATTGTGTCCCACAAGACGGCTCCGTCACGCACCACCGGGCCGACCGTGCGATACCCTTTTGCAGAAAGCACATCGATCAACTGTTGAAGCAATACTTTCGGTACAACATCGATGTGATTGTTAGATTGTGTGGCCATACAGGAAGACCATCAAGACCACGAGTTCGACGAGATGAACCACATGCCATCTTCGATCAACTCGATCTCCACGCCATCGAGCAACAGAAACATCAGCAAGGTTGTCCCGTTCACCTGTAGCAAGAGCAATGCCTTACGCGCTCGACCACTACCGGCCTGATAGTTTCCGATGATTCAGACAACGTCGTATGGACTTCGTGAGACGAGAGGGACATTTAGCCACAGTAGGCAACTGGTAGGCGGGGCAGAACGGCGCACTATGGATCATGCGTGACTCGGAAATTCAGATATTGCAGCCTCTGTGCCTGTGAATTACCGATTCAACGCAACATTCGTTGCTACATCGTGCCGATCTTGCGAGAATCCGGTTGTGTGGCGAGAGCTCATCGGCATGACGTGATCCGCAACACCGGGCAGACTATCGGTCGGAATGACGAGTGCGCTTTATCGATGAGCCTCTTGGTCAGCGGGACGATTGCCGATGCGTCGTTCGGTACCCATCCAGAGACGGACGAGATTATCTGTATGCTTGGACCAGATCAGGATGGCGACCAGACTTGCAAACAATACAAAAATCCAAGATCGATGAAACAGCAATGCCACGATCGGAAACATGGCGAATGCGAACAGCGCGCCTCCGGAGGAGTATTTCCAGAGGTACACGGCGCCCACCCACAGGCTCATGAGGGTGAGTCCGATCCAAGGGGCCACTCCCAGAACTGCGCCTAAGGCGGTGGCCACGCCTTTCCCGCCCTTCAGTCCGAGAAATACTGAGTGCAGGTGGCCGAGAATCGACGCTAGTGCCACGATCAGTATTGCCCATTCCTGATGGAGCAGCAGAGTGCCCATCCATCCGGCCACCCACCCCTTTCCAATGTCGCCGAGCAATGTCAGTCCCCCGGCTTTTTTCCCGCTGACCCGCAAGACATTCGTAAAGCCGACATTCTTACTGCCGGCCGATCGTGGATCCGTCACGCCAAGAAGGCGCGACACGACGACGCCGAAGGGAATCGACCCGATGAGATAGCTGAGAAAAACGAGGAGAGTGATGCCCCAGGGACTGTCCATCAATCGTGAACCGAAAAGCCGGATGCGAGCGCCGACCCAGTCGTTCGGTTACAGCCCTTTCGCTCCGACTTGACGCCAAAAGCTCCAGACATATTGTGCGCCCGAGACATACCCCAGGATGAGAGAGATGTGCAGAGTGACCGTGCCCGCGAGATGCAGATTCCCGATGGCTTCGACGACGGTGCCTTCGAGAAGCAGGAGCACGATGGCGATGACTTGCAGGGCCATTTTATATTTGCCGGTCACCTCGGCGGACATGATGAAGCCCTCCGTCGCCGCAATGGCGCGGATGCCGGTCACGGCCACTTCCCGCGCGATGATGAGAATGGCGACCAGCGCACTGACCCGATCGACTTGGACCAGCAGGATCAACGCGGAGAGCACGAGCAGCTTGTCGGCAATTGGGTCCAAGAGGCGCCCGAGTTTGGTGATCTGGCCGGTCTTTCTGGCGACATACCCATCGAGCAGGTCGGTGACGGCCGCCACGACGAACACAATAGCGGCGCTTAACGCACGATCGGGCGTGGGGTCGATCAGCAACATGACGAACACCGGGATCAACAGAATTCGGACGAGCGTCAGCACGTTGGGCAGGTTGATGTTGCTTTCCTGCCCTGCCGATCGCATCAACACGAGCCCGGCTTCTTTCCAGTTGTCTCCCATGGTCGCTTCGACTCGCCTTTCTCGATGGAGCCCCTACACAATGCCGTGTTTGAGCAGGTCATGCAAATGAATCACGCCGGCCAGGCGTTTGGGGGCGTCCAGCACCACCAGGGCCGTGATGGAATGCCGCTCCATCAACGCGACCGCCGTCGTCGCCAGTTCGTCCGGCCCGATGGTCTTCGGGTGGCGGCTGGCCAGGTCGCGGGCCGTCACCGTGCTGAAGTTCCCGCCTCCCTGAATGAAGCGGCGCAGGTCCCCGTCGGTGACAATACCATAAAGCGCGCCCTTCGCGTTCACGACCGTCGTCAGGCCGAGTTTTTTCGAGGTCATCTCCAGGATGGTATCCGCCCCGGACACCGTCTCACGCACGCGCGGGAGGTTGTCGCCGTGCTGCATGAGATCACGCACTTTGACGAGCAGACGACGCCCTAAGGTACCGCCGGGGTGAAACTGCGCGAAATCATCGTGCTTGAAGCCGCGTTTCTGCAGGAGGGCGACGGCCAACGCATCGCCCATGGCCAGGGTGGCGGTGGTGCTGGCCGTCGGAGCCAAGCCTAAGGGGCAGGCTTCTTCGTTGACGGATACATCCAGCGTGACGTCGCTGTTCTTCGCCAGCGTGGACGTCATCTTTCCCGTCATGGCCACTACGGGAACGTTCAGACGTTTCACAAATGGCAGCAATTGGAGGACTTCCTGCGTCTCCCCGCTGTTGGAAATCGCAATCAACACATCCCGGCGAGCCAGCATCCCGAGATCACCATGGACGCCCTCGGCCGGATGCAAAAAGAATGAGGGCGTGCCGGTGCTCGCCAATGTCGCCGCAATTTTTTGGCCGATCAACCCGGACTTGCCCATGCCGGAAATGACGACCTTGCCCTGGCAATCATAGAGGAAGGTGACGACCTGTGCGAAGCGTCCATCGAGACGAGCTTTCAGATCGAGCACGGCGCGGGCTTCGATGTCCAGGACGCGAATCCCCTCCTGCACGCTGGCGTCGAGCGCGGGGTGTCGGGTGGCGCGCCGGCTGTCCGTCGACTTCACCGAGCCTGTTGTGTGGCGGCTGCGTCGCATATACGTAGTACCCGTTCGAGGAGTGATGAGAGCGCGTGAAGTGGCACCATGTTCGGACCATCGGACAAGGCCGAGTCCGGATCGGGATGCACTTCCATAAAGAATCCGTCGCAGCCGGCTCCCGCTGCCGCACAGGCCAATGGTTCGACGAATTCCCGCTGCCCGCCGGATTTCGTGCCGCCTCCGCCGGGGAGTTGCACGCTATGGGTGGCATCGAACACGACCGGATAACCGAACCGGCGCATGATGGGAAAGGATCGCATGTCCACGACCAAATTGTTGTAGCCGAACGAGGAGCCCCGCTCCGTCAGCACGATGCGCCGGTTGCCGCATTCCTCCACTTTCTTCACTGCATGACCCATTTCCGGCGGCGACAGAAACTGCCCCTTCTTGATGTTGACGACCTTGCCGGTCTTCGCGGCGGCTATCAAGAGATCGGTCTGGCGGCAGAGAAACGCGGGAATTTGCAAGATATCCACGACGCGACCGGCCTCCGTGGCCTGCTCCTCAGAATGGACATCGGTCAACACCGGCACCCCGATCTGTTGTTTGACCTTGGCGAGGACGGCGAGGCCCTTCTCCAACCCCGGCCCGCGGAACGAGGCAATGGATGTGCGATTGGCCTTATCGAAGGATGACTTGAAGACGTAAGGCATCCCGAGCGATTTGGCGATCTCGGCAATGCGTCCAGCCGTATCCATGACGAGTTGCTCATTCTCAATCACGCAGGGCCCCGCGATCAAAAACGGCCGATTCCCCGCCCCGATCTTAAACTGTCCGAGATCAACTTCGTATGCCATAGGCTCCGACTTCAAATGAATCGCAGGATGTTCAACATGGCCGTCCTGCGCGGCCGCAGCGAGTGAGGAGGCGATGGGTACTACTGTATGCGGAGCCTCCGAACGATGCGAGAACAAAGCTGGGGAGCATATTCAACATCCTGCTCAGTGGCCGCACTTGCGGCGTAGTGCGGCTCCCACAAACCCGCTAAACAACGGATGTGGATGATGCGGCCGCGACTTGTATTCCGGATGAAACTGCGTGGCTAGGAACCAGGGATGGTTCTGCAATTCGACGATTTCAACCAGGCGGCCGTCCGGAGACAGCCCGCTCAGAGTCAGTCCTTTCGCCGTCAACTGCTCGCGATAGGCATTGTTGAATTCATACCGGTGACGGTGGCGCTCGCGCACCTCGCTGACTCCGTACATTTTCTGCGCTAACGTCCCCTCGCCCAGCTTACAAGCATAGGCGCCGAGCCGCATCGTGCCGCCCTTGTCGTTGATCGATTGTTGGTCGGACATCAGGTGAATCACCGGATGCGGGGCCTGTTCATCGAACTCGGCGCTGTTGGCGCCGGCGAGCCCGGCGACGTTTCTCGCGAATTCGATGGTCGCGCATTGCATGCCCAGACAGAGGCCGAGGAACGGAATCTGATGTTCCCTGGCATATTGGATGGTGACGATCTTACCTTCGATGCCCCGCGACCCGAAGCCTCCGGGAATGAGAATGCCATCGGCATCGCGCAGGATCCGTTCGGTCCCCTGGCGCTCCACCTCCTCGGACTCGATCCAGGTGACGTTCACGCGGGTTTCATGATCGATCCCGCCGTGCACCAGCGCCTCGGCCAAACTCTTGTAACATTCCTTCAGGCCGGCATACTTTCCGACCAGCGCGATCGACACCTCGTGTTTGGGGTGTTTGATCTTCTGTACCATCGCATCCCATTCGCGAAGATTCGGCGGGCCGGTTTCCAGCTTGAGCAGGCGCACGATCAACTCGTCCAGCCCTTCCTTGCGAAACACGATCGGCACTTCATAGATCGTCTCGACATCCTTGGCCGTAATGACCGCATCTTTTTCCACATTGCAGAACATGGCGATCTTGGCCTTGAGCTCCGGCGGAAGATAACGGTCGGTGCGGCACAAGAGAATGTTCGGCTGAATGCCGATTTCACGTAGCTTGTTGACGGAATGTTGCGTCGGTTTCGTCTTCAGCTCGCCGGCGGCCCCGATGTAGGGCACCAGCGTGAGATGCACGTAGAGGACATTGTCGCGTCCCACGTCGTAGGGAATCTGCCGGATCGCCTCCAGAAACGGCAAGCTTTCGATGTCGCCGACGGTCCCGCCGATCTCGACGATCGTGACGTCCATGCCCTGCGAGATGCGCATAATGCATTGTTTGATCTCGTCCGTGACATGCGGCACCACTTGCACCGTTCCCCCCAGGTAGTCTCCGCGCCGCTCTTTCGTAATGACAGCGTGGTATATGCGGCCCGTGGTGTAGTTATTCTCGCGCGTCAGAGTGAGTGAGGTATAACGTTCGTAGTGGCCTAGGTCGAGATCCGTCTCCGCCCCATCTTCCGTGACGTAGACTTCTCCATGCTGGTACGGATTCATGGTGCCCGGATCGACGTTGATGTAGGGGTCCAGCTTGAGGAAGGTGATCTTCAGTCCGCGGCTTTCCATCAGATTGCCGATAGACGCGGAGGCCAGCCCCTTTCCGAGCGACGACACGACACCGCCGGTCACAAAGATCAGTTTGCTCATCGTGCACCTTCTCTCGTCATGGTGGAGTGATGCCGAGCCCGGTTGCGCGGCAGCGAAGTTGTTCGAGCGCGCCTGGCACGTCCTCGGGGCTATCGATGCGCACTGACCGATGAGCGGTCTCCCACACGCGGATGCGCATCCCGTTTTCCAGCGCGCGCAGTTGTTCGAGTTTTTCGGCCTCTTCCAAGGTCCCTGTCGGTAAGGCGGTCATGCGTCTCAACGTCTCTCGGGTGTAGACGTACAGTCCCAAGTGGATGAAATGTAACCCCGGTACGGCAGCTCGTTTCGGGTCGTCTCGTACCAGCGGGATCGGCGCGCGCGAAAAATACAGGGCATAGCCCTCGCGATCGGTGGTCACCTTGACGACTCCCGGGTTCTGGAGGTCCTGGTCGGAATCGATCCGTCGCTTTAAGGTGCCCATCGTCGCGTTGCTCGCCAGAAACGGCTCGACCAAGTCCGTGAGGAGATCGGGATGGAGCATGATCTCGTCTCCCTGCAGGTCGACGTAACAATCACTTGGGTGGGTGGCGGCGACGGCGGCGACGCGATCGGTGCCGGTGCGATAGGCCTCCGTCATCATGACGACTTGCCCTCCGAATCGCTCGACGGCCCTGTGAATGCGCTCGTCATCCGTGGCGACCAGCACGTCCTTGACCACGCGACAGGCCTTGGCCTGTTCATACACGTGTTGGATCATCGGTTTCCCCAGCAACTCCACCAGCGGCTTTCCCGGGAACCGTGAGGAACCGTGCCGGGCCGGAATGACCACCGTGACCGAACGTGTCACGTCAGCTCTGTCCCAGGGCGTCCGTGAGTTGCGCGGCGGTCACCGTGGCGGTGCCGATCATGCCGACGACCACGCCGGCGGCTTGATTGGCGAGCACCGCTGCTTCCCGCATGCTCGCGCCGGTCGAGAGCGCCAGGGCCAGCGTTCCGACGACGGTGTCGCCGGCGCCCGTGACGTCATAGACCTGTCGGGCCCGTGTGGGAATATGCCAATGGTCCCCGTGGCCCTGGAAGACGCTCATGCCTCGCTCGCCCCTCGTCACGAGCACGGTCTGGCATCCCAAACGTTGGCGGAGAGTGGTCCCCGCCTTGTTGATCGCCTGATCGTCATCGCCATGCACCCCGGCGGCTTGGGTCGCTTCGAGGTGATTGGGTGTCACGACGGTCACACCTTTGTAATAGCTGAAATGTTCGACCTTGGGATCGACCACGACGGGAATTTTGCGCTGCCCTGCCAGTCGAGTCAACTCCGCCATCAGCGATGCCGTGACCACTCCCTTGGCATAGTCCGACACGATCAGGCAGGAGAGTTCTTTGAGTCTGGACTCTACATAGCGGAGGATACGACGCTGCAGCAGCCCGGTGACTTCTGTGCGACGCTCCACATCGTAGCGAACGATTTGTTGGTTGTGCGCGACGACGCGTGATTTTCTGGTCGTGGGCCGGCTCTGGTCGATCACGACCCCGCCGCGCCCTTGCCGTCGGCCACCCAGTTCCTTCAAAAGCAGCCGGCCGCTTTCGTCGGCCCCGATCACGCCGCAGATGTCTGCTTGTCCGCCGAGCGCGAGGATATTGTTGAAGACGTTCGCGGCGCCGCCCAGCTTGAGCGACTCCGACTCGACGTGGACGACCGGAACAGGCGCTTCCGGTGAAATCCGACTCACGCGTCCCCAGACGTAATGATCGAGGATCAGGTCTCCGATGACCAACACGTTGGCTTGTGGGAAACGCTTGATGTAGGCGCAGAGGGCGGCCGGATCAATGGCCGCGTCCTCGCCCGCCTGCCCGTTCGACGCGCCGGAGTGTCCGACGCGCCCTACTGGATGGCTTTTCCTAACCTTTCCCATCGTACCCATTCGGTCCACGATCCTTGGCCGCTCCACGACCAGTAAATGCGAAATGCTTTGCCGCGCACTTTTTCCGTGCGGACGAAGCCCCAGAAACGACTATCGAGACTGTGATCCCGATTGTCTCCCATCACGAAGTACGCGTCCTCCGGCACCGTCACGGGACCAAAATTGTCGCGCGGGCTGATGCGCCCGTCATGCACGGGGGGATCCGTGTGCTGTGTGAAGGCATGGTCGTCAAACGGCGTCCCGTTGATGTGCACGACCTTATTCCGCACGTGAATGGTGTCTCCGGGCAATCCGATCACGCGCTTGATAAAATCCTTATCTTCATCCTCGGGAAACCGAAACACGATGATATCGCCGCGCTGGATCGATCCAAACGGAATGAGCGTTCGCGAGGAGTAGCAGGTCACCGGCGGAAAACCCGGTTGGAATTTGCAGTCGGTCGGCCATTGCAATCCATACGACAGCTTGCTGACCAGAATATGGTCGCCGACCAGCAGCGTGGGAATCATCGAACCGGAAGGGATCTTGAAGGCTTGCACGACGAAGACACGAATGGCGAAGGCGAGCAACATGGCGATGATGATCGCTTCCGCATATTCCCGCAGGATCGACTTGTGGGTCGGTTGGCCGGCCGTGACGACGTGGGGTTCGTTGGTCGCCTGTTCCGAAGGCGCGGGGGGCGTCACCGGTGCGGTCGTCGCGGAGATCTCGTCGGGGCGTGGGTTGGGCTCTATGCTCATTCCTCGCCCACCTTCAGGATTGCGAGAAACGCTTCTTGAGGCACTTCCACTCTGCCTACCGCTTTCATGCGTTTCTTGCCTTCCTTCTGCTTCTCCCAGAGCTTGCGCTTCCGCGAAATGTCGCCGCCGTAACATTTGGCCGTGACATTCTTCTTGATGGCGCCGATGGTCTCTCGGGCGACGATTTTATTGCCGATCGCCGCTTGAATGGCGATTTCGAACATCTGTTTGGGAATGAGCTCTTTCATTTTTTCGGCGACCTGCCGCCCGCGTTGATAGGCGCGTTCCTTATGCGTGATGAAGGATAAGGCATCGACGGGCTCGCCGTTGAGCAGAATGTCGAGGCGCACCAGTTCGGATTCCCGATAGCCGAGCAATTCATAGTCGAGCGACGCGTATCCCTGCGTCTTCGATTTCAACTTATCGTAGAAATCGAGGATGACTTCATTGAGCGGCAGCTCATAACTGATCACGACACGGGTGGGATCCAGGTAGTGCATGCTCCGTTGAATGCCGCGCCGTTCCTGACACAACTGCAGCAAGGTGCCGAGATACCGTTCCGGAGCAATGAGCGTGGCCAGAATGAACGGTTCTTCGAACGAGGCGATCGAGCTGGGCTCGGGAAGGTCCGCCGGGTTATTGAGTTCGAGTACGTCGCCCTTGGTGGTGAGGATGCGGTAGATGACGGTCGGCGCCGTGGTGATGAGCGTCAATCCGTATTCGCGTTCCAATCGTTCTTGAATGATCTCCATGTGAAGCAGGCCGAGGAACCCGCAACGGAATCCGAACCCGAGGGCCAAGGAGGTTTCCGGTTCATAGATGAACGACGAGTCGTTCAGGCGCAACTTCAAGAGGGCATCCCGCAGGTCTTCGTAGCGCGCGGTATCCGTGGAATACAGCCCGCAAAAGACCAGGGGTTTGACTTCTTTGTACCCGGGGAACGGCTGATCGGTCGGTCGGCCCGCGTCCGTCAGGGTGTCACCGATCTTGACGTCGGCCACTTCCTTCATGTTGGCGCAGAGGTATCCGACTTCCCCCGTCATGAGCTGGGTGCCTTTGGTCCGTTTCGGCGTGAATTGTCCGACTTCGGTCACTTCGAACAGCCGGTCGTTGGACATGACCTTGATTTTCATCCCGGGACGCACGGATCCGTCGACGATACGGGTCAACACGATCACCCCTTGGTAATTGTCGAACCAGGAATCGAAGATCAGCGCCTTAAGCGGACGGGTCGGATCGCCGGAAGGCGGCGGAATCCGGTTCACAATCGCCTCGAGCACTTCCGGCACTCCGCGGCCCTCCTTGGCGCTCACCAACATGGCATCGCTCGCGTCCAGGGTGAGCACGTCGGAAATTTGTTGTTTCGTGCCGTCGACGTCGGCGCTGGCGAGATCGATCTTATTGATGACCGGAATAATCGTGTGATGATTGCCCATGGCGAGGTTCACGTTGGCGATGGTCTGCGCCTGCACGCCCTGTGTCGCATCGACAAGCAACAGCGAACCTTCACAGGCGGCGAGGCTGCGCGACACTTCGTACGTGAAATCGACGTGACCGGGCGTATCGATCAAATGCAGTAAATAGGTCTTCCCGTCCTGAGCCTTATAGCGGATGGCCACGGCGTGCGCTTTGATCGTGATACCGCGCTCACGCTCCAGGTCCATCGCATCAAGGATCTGCTCTTTCGCTTCTCGGGCAGTGACTGCACCAGTCGCGTCTAGGAGCCGGTCGGCGAGGGTCGATTTACCGTGATCGATATGGGCGATGATCGAGAAATTTCGGATGAGACTTTGCAAATCCTGGCTCATGTTCCCCAAAATCGGTTCATTATAGTGACCCCCTCCAAGGTTGTCAAAGAAATCGCCCGCCGGTATAATCCGCGCGCGACGCAGTGTTTCACGTCGCACGCGGGCTCCTGTCGCACAATCATTTCTTCACACGTCCATCACATGAATCGATCATCCAAGCGCTCTCCACTCGCTGCATGGGATCATGCCTACCTGTGGCATCCCTTCACGCAGATGCAGGAGTGGGAAGCGGAGACGCCGTTGATCATCGCGAAGGGCAAGGGGGCCTATCTCATCGACACGGAGGGTCGGAAGTATCTCGACGGCACCTCGTCGATCTGGGTCAATATCCACGGACACCGGCATCCGCGATTGGATCGCGCGCTCACGACGCAACTTCGGCAGATCGCGCACTCGACGTTTCTTGGTCTCTCCAATCCACCGGCCATTCGTTTGGCGCGGGAACTCATTCGTCTCGCTCCCAAGGGACTCCGACGAGTCTTTTATTCCGACAACGGCTCGACGGCGGTCGAGGTGGCGTTGAAGATGGCGGTGCAATACTGGCAACAGCGGCAGCCGTCGGCGGGTTCCAAGCAGTCTTTTCTGCATTTGAAACTGGCCTATCATGGCGATACGGTCGGGGCCGTGAGCGTGGGAAACATCGAGTTGTTCCACGCGCGTTTCAAGGCCCTTCTGTTTCCCACGTTTCAGGTGGATCCACCGTACTGTTATCGTTGCCCGCTGAGCCTGACCTATCCCGCTTGTCGCATGGCCTGCCTTGATCCGTTGGAAACGCTGTTGAAGACCCGCCACCGCGATCTGGCCGGGGTCATTCTCGAACCGCTGGTTCAGGCCGCGGCGGGGATGATAACCGCGCCGCCCGGATACCTCACACACGTGCGGGAGCTCTGCACGACGTACCACGTGCTGTTGATCGTCGATGAGGTGGCGACCGGCTTCGGCCGTACGGGCAAGATGTTCGCCTGTCAGCATGAAGGCGTGACGCCGGACCTCATGGCGATCAGCAAGGGGTTGACCGGCGGATACATGCCGCTGGCGGCGACCTTGGCGACGGAGGAGATCTATCGCGCATTTCTTGGCCGGTATGAAGACTGGAAAACGTTTTTTCACGGACATAGTTACACAGGGAATCCGTTGGGCTGTGCGGTGGCCTTGGCCAACCTCGACACTTTCCGTCGCGAGAAGACCCTCGTGCACGTTCGACAACAGGCGACACTGCTCGCGCGCCTGTTGCGTCCGATGGCCTCGCTGCAGCATGTGGGCGACATTCGCCAATGTGGGTTCATGGTCGGGATCGAATTAGTGCAGGATCGGCAGACGCGACAGCCCTATCCTCTCGAACAGCGCATCGGCCATCGTGTGGCCCAGGCCTGCCGGGCGGCCGGACTTCTGCTGAGACCCCTGGGCAACGTCATCGCGCTGGTCCCTCCCCTCTCCACCAAGCCCCGAGAGCTCAGGACGATGGTGGCAATTTTGCACCAGGCGATCGTCGACACGACCGCAGGCAAGACATCCTCGTTATAGAACCTCCCGTCATTGCGACTGATTTTCCCCCGATTCGGCTCCACTCCGCCTGTTCACCGATGAACAGCCCATCGACGGTTTTTGTGCACATCCACCAGTGACCGGGCGGCTGAACATCGAGTGCTACACTTGATTTCATGCTGCGCCACGACATCCTCTCCACGGGCTTCTCTGCATGACACACCGTCGGCTGTTGTGGGGCTGGTTCCTGCTGCTGGTCTGTCCGTTCATGGCCCACGCGCAAGAGTCGCCGCAATCGGATCTCCTCCTTCAACGCATTCAGTTCGCCGACACCGCCCGCGCGTCCGGCACCTCGGCGATTCCGTTTTCGATTGCCTCTCCGGTTCTGCACACCTCCTTTCAGTCGACCTCCTTCGCGCCGCCGTCGACCTCGACGCGTTTGAAAGACCTGGTTCCGGATTCTGATCGTCCACAGACGAAGGGCGTGGTGGCGGCATCGACCTGGTTCAAGGGGCAGTTCGCGACGGAAGGCGAAGTCGCCAACAACGCGACCAATGATGCAGGGATCTCCTCGCGCATCGATCAACGGGAGGACGGAACCAAACGCATGGTCCGTATGGCGCTGACCGGTACCAACGGCCAGTTTCGATACGGCATCAATTATCGGTCGGCCGGAAAGGCGTTCTTCAATTCACCGGATCAGACGGTGCGGGAAATGTGGGGTGAGTGGGGGGGCGGTATCGCCAAGCTTCGAAGCTCGGCCGGCCAAACGTGGAATAATGTGGATCTGGACCCCGCTCGGGCACGTATTCAACAGAGCTTCAATCGCATCGGGGTCGCGCTGGCGAAGCCGGCGTGGCCCGAACTCAGCCTCACTTATACGCGCAGCGCGTTAGCGAGCAGTTTGGATCCCACGGGTACTCTGCCGCAGCGGAGTCAGAGCAACAGCATGGAAGCCGCCTTGGCCTATACCGGACTCACCTGGAACGCACGGGTCTCATCCAGCTATATTCTCACGAACGACGACATGCGGAGCGGCGCCCGATCGACGGCCTTTGCCCAGACCCTGGTCGCGACGTATCGGCCCTTCAATACCCTGACCCTGGCCCCGACCCTCAGCTACCGGACGGAAACCCAGAGCTGGTCGGGCGCGAGGATTCAGACTCCCATGGCGTCCGTGTCGCTCTTATACAAACAGAGTCAGCGATTACTGGTCAGTGCGATGGGAGGGTATACGAGTACGACTTCAAGCGATGGATTGATCGACACAGACAGCATTCTGGGCAAGGGGATGTTCGCGTTCCATTTGGATCCGATTTATGGCCATCCAACCACGATTTCTCTGGAAGCGGCGTATACGAACACGAGCAATCGAACGGTGGCAGGGTTGGATACCGAGGATCTCTCCGGGTTGGTGCGCATTCTCGTCGCGTCGCTGTAATCCCCTCCGTGATTTCCTGCGCCGTTACGCGCCATTGTCCGAGCTCTCGCTTGCCGCGAGGCGGTCGATGGCCGACGGTGTGGTCACAATTCGTTCACCGGTTGTCAGGCCCTCTCGAATCGTGACCTGATTATCGATCACGCTGTCGATATTGATGGCGCGCTCTTCTAGGCGGCCTTCCTCGTGCTGGATCACCACCCATTGTTTGCCCGAGCGTTCGAGGATCGCCTGCTTTGGAATCACAAACTTCGGGCGCATTGTATGGCCTGCGACGGTCAGTCGTGCGAACATGTCTGGTTTCAGGCGGCGGTCCGTGTTCGAGACTGCTGCGCGGATCTTAATGGTGTGCGTGGCCGGATCAACCACATCGCCGATGACGGTGATCGTAGCGGGAAATTCCATGCCTGGATAGGCCTCAACCGTGGTCGTCGCGACCGCACCGACCCGAATTCCCGAAAGATCATGCTCATAGACGTCCGCCACCACCTGCAGCCGGTCGAGATTGGCAACCGTAAACAGAGGGGTGTCCGAGGCAGACCCGACAATTTGTCCCGGCGTCACGTTGCGCTCGACGACGGTGCCCGTCAAGGGGCTTCGCAGATCGAACCGTGAGGTGATCTGCTGCCGCGCAAGCGGCTTGCTGAGTTCGGACGCCGGCACGCGCAGGGAGAGAAGTCGTCCTTTCGCTTGCTTGAATTCAGCCCGTTCTCGGTTCAGATCGTTTTCCGCATGCTCCAGATCCTTCCGAGACATGGCTTGGGCGTCGAACAAATCCTTCGTCAATTCATAATTCCGTTCGGCCAGTCCCAACTCTGAAATTTCTTCGACATAGGCCGCGTAGGCGGTGGCAATATCGGCCGCATCGATGACCATCAAGACATCACCACTCTTCACGACTTGGCCCAATTTCACTCGGACATCCAGCGCCGGTCCTTGGAGGGGGGAGGAAATCCTGGAATATGCGTCCTCGGCATATGTCACCCTGGCCGACAGCGTCAGGGCCGGGAGAGAAGGCGGGGCCTCGATGCGCATCGTCTGAATATCAGGTTGGCGACTGGACGCGACCGGCGTGGGAACGACTTTGGTCGATGGCGCGGGCGGATCAGGCTTGGTGCAGGCAGCCAAAGTCAGGCTAAGGAGGAGGAGTGACAGATGACAAAGGGGTTGTTTCATGGCACTCCGTGGGTCTTCCTTCCCTATCGGTCTTTCTGTCGCAGAAGCCAAGCGTATGACAAGAGGCTCACAGCGCCTGCTTCCCTCTTGAGGGTCTCGGCCGTCCACATTGCCAATAATTCCCCGAGAAGTGAGCCTGAGAGAGCAGGAGTCGGCCAGGCAGGCCAAATGGCACATTTTGAATCACAGCGGCTGCGCGCCGGCATCGAACAAAATCAGCAGGTTCTGGGATGACCGAATCATTCGTCCCAGCCGGCTCGTCATTCTTGTCATTAAACCATCGACAACTTGACCCTGTCAATTGCGAGGGTCCCGAAAGCGGCGAGTATTGTTCGGGAGATTCTGAGGAGGGCGCACCTAGCAGAGTTCAATCCGCGCGCCACGTGCTGTGCTCAATCGGTCGGCCGCGCGGCCTTCTCGTATAAATATTTCCAAGTACCCGTTACTGTTGATCAGTGCACCGGGTGAATCGGGCGAGCCCTCCGCATAGGTCCGCACGATCTTGTCGATCGTGTGGCCGCCGATGCGGATGTATGGCTCGGAACGTTTGGCGACCCCACGGACCTCCTTGAGGTGATAAGCGGTGAGATTGGAGATCAGATTGCCGAATCGGTCGATATAGAGAATGTGTCCCGCCATCACATGTTTGTCCCAGCCCGGTTCCGCAATCGGCAGGCGTTCGTAGTTCGGCACAAGCCGGCCGAACGAACCCATCGGTTGGCCTTTGGTCAACCAGGCGGCGGCCGGCGCGAAGAGATCGCGTCCATCGAACGTGGCCCCCTCGGAGTCCAATCGATACTGACGGTTCTCGATGTGCCGCACTTCAACGCCGCTTTCTTCCTGATAGATGTGGGTGAACAGACCGTTGTCCGGCCCAATGAAAACATATTGTGAAGACGAGACGAGCAGCGGTGGCCTGGCGGTGCCTACCCCCGGGTCAACGACGGCCACATGAATGGTTCCGTCCGGGAAATATCGATAACATGATTTGAGGAGATACGCGGCATCCGCCACATCGTGCGGCGTGACGTGATGGGAGAGGTCCACAATCTTGGCCTGGGGATTGATGTTGAGGATCACCCCCTTCATGCTGGCGACGAAATAATCGCGTTCGCCGAAATCCGTCAGCAGCGTAATGAGCGGGATCGCGACCGGCATAACGCAGTCAGCCCTGAATGCCGGACGGTTGGTCGGAATGGGTGGTGCACTGTAAGGTGGTGAGACTCGACATCCGCGCCTACAATTCTTCGAAACGAATTTCCATGACTTCGTACTCGACGACCTTCGCGGGTGTAGTGACTTCCACTACGTCCCCGACGCGCTTACCGATGAGAGCCCGTCCGACCGGCGATTGGACGGAGATACGGGAAAATTTCAAATCAGCCTCATCCTGCCCCACCAGGGTATATTGCTTCTTGGCTTGCGCTTCCTGTTCGATCAGCACCACGGTCGCGCCAAAGACGACCGTCTCGCTGATTCGCCCCGCGATGTCGATGATCCGGGCGTCGGCGAGTTTGCCTTTCAGCTCGGCCAGCCGTGCTTCGATAAAACCCTGGCGCTCTTTGGCCGCATCGTATTCGGCGTTTTCGCTGAGATCACCATGCGCGCGAGCCTCCGCGATGGCCTCAATCACCCGTGGCCGCTCGACCTTGTGCAGCCGGTCCAGTTCGGCTTTCAGCGCTTCATATCCTTTTCTCGTAATCGGTGTCGGCATATGTTCCCCCCGATGACCATTGAACCTGGTTTCCGTATTGCCGGTTCGACGGTCTGCCTGGAACCGGTCGTCAATTGCTCCTGAGCGTGGCCCTTCCTCACTTCACCCGGTGATACTCCTGCAAGGCCCGAATGGCAAGTCCCTTTTTCAGCAATGCTTCGATCCCCATCACCGCGGCGAGCGCCCCTCGCATGGTGGTGTAATAGGGAACTCCTTTATGCAGGGCCTCACGTCGAATGGACAGGGAGTCGGTCTGTGCCGAAGCGGTCCGCACGGTATTGACCACCAATGCCACCTCCCCGTTCTTTATATGATCGACGATGTGCGGACGTCCTTCCTGTACCTTGTTCACGACGTCCACAGCCATCCCCTGCTCGTTCAGATACAGCGCGGTGCCGGAGGTGGCCGTGATGCGAAATCCAAGCGCGACCAGTCGCCGTGCGACATCGCAGGCTCCGGAGCGGTCTTCGCTTTTGACGCTGATAAACGCCGTGCCGGAGGTCGGCAGGATCGCGCCGGCGCCGGCCTGGGACTTGACGAAGGCCCATCCGAAATCGCTGTCGATCCCCATGACTTCTCCGGTCGATTTCATTTCGGGACCCAGGAGCACATCCACTCCCGCGAATTTCGTGAACGGGAACACCGCCTCTTTTACCGAGAGGTGTGTCGGCGTCGGAGCGGTGGTGAAGTTCAGTTGCTGAAGCGACTTGCCGACCATCACTTTCATCGCCAATTTGGCGAGGGGAACGCCGATGGCTTTGCTGACGAACGGCACGGTCCGCGATCCGCGCGGATTGACCTCCAAGACATAGATGGTCTGATCCTTGACCGCGAATTGCGCATTCATGAGGCCGACGACGCCGAGCTCCAATGCCAGCGCCGTCATCTGTCGCCGGATCTCTTCGATGGTCGTCGCATCCAACGTATAGGGCGGCAGGGAACAGGCCGAGTCGCCGGAGTGGACCCCCGCTTCCTCGATATGCTCCATGATGCCGGCGACGACGACGGCGGCGCCGTCGGAAATGGCGTCGGCATCGATTTCGATGGCATCGCGCAAATATTTATCGATCAGAACCGGATGTTTCTCCGACGCCTTGACCGCTGTGTTCATGTATGTGAGCAATCCCGCCTCATCGTAGACGATTTGCATGGATCGTCCACCAAGGACATACGACGGCCGCACCATCACCGGATACGTAATGCCGGCGGCGATCGTCAAGGCCTCCTCCACGGATCGGGCCATGCCGCTTTCCGCTTGACGCAAGCCGAGCTTATCGAGCAACTCGCGGAAGCGAGCGCGGTCCTCGGCGCGATCGATTGCATCCGGACTGGTGCCGAGAATCGTGACACCGGCACGAGACAGGGCGAGCGCCAGTTTCAAGGGCGTCTGCCCTCCGAATTGCAGCACCACGCCCATCGGCTGTTCCCGCTCGACGATGTTGAGCACGTCTTCTTCCGTCAATGGTTCGAAATAGAGACGGTCGGAGGTGTCGTAGTCCGTGCTGACCGTCTCCGGATTACAATTCACCATGATGGTTTCAATCTGTTCCTCACGCAAGGCCATGGCGGCGTGCACGCAGCAGTAGTCGAATTCGATGCCCTGCCCGATACGATTCGGTCCCCCGCCGAGAATGACGACCTTCTTTCTGTCGGTCGGCCGGGCTTCGCATTCCCGCTCGTAGGTCGAGTAGAGATAGGGCGTGTGGGCTTCAAACTCGGCGGCGCAGGTGTCGACACGCTTATACGTGACGCCGCGGGATCGAGGCCCTTGGCTCAAGGCCACGCGCCATCCTCGAACCGTGTGTTGTTCGACACCCAGGAGCTGCGCCAGGCGTTCGTCGGCGAAGCCGAGTTCTTTGGCCTCGATCAGGAGTTCCGGCGACAGACCTGTGGCTCCGAGCGTTGCTCGTTCGCCGACGAGTCGCGATTCGAACTCGATAATTTCACGAATCTGTTGCAGAAACCAGGGATCGATCTTGGTGAGGGCGAACAATTCCTGATTGGCCATGCCGAGACGCATGCCGTCGGCCAGCCGCCAGAGCCGATCCGGCAGCGGCGTGCGCACGGCTTTGCGGACCTGTTCCATCGCATCTTCTCGGTTGAGGCCGGGCGGTACTGCGAGATCGAGGCCCATCTTCGAGCTGAACCCGAACTGATCGATCTCCATGGAGCGGATCGCTTTCTGCAGCGATTCCTTGAAGGTTCGTCCGATCGCCATGGCCTCGCCGACCGATTTCATCTGCGTCGTCAATGTGGGATCGGCCCCGGGGAATTTTTGAAAGGCAAACCGGGGAATTTTGACGACGACGTAATCGATGGTCGGCTCGAACGAGGCCTTGGTGACTCCGGTAATGTCGTTGGTAATTTCGTCGAGGGTATACCCGACGGCCAACTTGGCCGCGATCTTGGCGATTGGAAATCCCGTCGCCTTTGACGCCAGGGCCGAGCTTCTGGATACGCGAGGATTCATCTCGATCACGACCATCTCGCCGTTGACAGGGTTCAGGCCGAACTGGATATTGGCCCCGCCGGTATCAACCCCGATTTCACGAATGATGCGCACGGCTGCGTCCCGCATCATTTGATACTCTTTGTCGGTCAGCGTGAGGGCCGGGGCGACGGTAATGCTGTCGCCGGTATGTACGCCCATCGGGTCGAGATTCTCGATCGGGCAGATGATGACGACATTATCTTTGAGGTCGCGCATTACTTCGAGCTCGAACTCTTTCCATCCGATGACGGATTGCTCGATGAGCACCTGGCGGACCGGGCTCATAGAGAGACCCCATTCCACCTGCGTGCGAAACTCTTCGATGTTGTAGGCGATGTTGCCGCCGGTTCCGCCCATCGTAAAGGAGGGGCGCACAATCGCCGGGAAGCGGATTCGTTCGAGTTCGCGCTCGGCCTCGGTCAAGGAGGTCGCCACCCCGCTGTCCGGCACGCGGAGGCCGATCTTCCACATGGCCTTCCGAAACGCGTCGCGGTCTTCGGCTTTATGAATGGCCTCGATCGATGCGCCGATTAGCCTGACGCCATATTTGTCCAGGACTCCCCGTTTGGCCAATCCGATGGCCGTGTTCAAGGCCGTCTGTCCACCCATGGTCGGCAGGAGCGCATCCGGCCGCTCGCATTCAATCACCTTCTCCACTACATCCAGCGTGATCGGTTCAATATAGGTCCGGTCGGCAAAATCCGGGTCCGTCATGATCGTGGCAGGATTGCTGTTGATCAGGATGACGCGGTAGCCCTCCTCCTTCAGGGCTTTGCAGGCCTGGGTGCCTGAATAATCGAATTCGCACGCTTGCCCGATGACGATGGGGCCGGAGCCGATCAAGAGAATGGAGCGGATGTCTGTCCGTCGTGGCACGATTGACCTCTAGTCATGAAGTTAGCCGGTCGGCAGAGGCGCCTCGGGCATGGGCCCCACCGGCGGCCGGTAGGGTTGGAACGGACCGAGCGGCATCGCCGGGGCCTTTCCTGCGGGGTGATAATATTTCATCGCCTCCGGGATCCAGGCCTCGATCTGATTGATCCGGGTCACATCGGAGGGATGGGTCGAAAGAAATTCTGGAATGGCCTGCTGCGATCGAAAACAGAGCTTATTGATCATGGCGCGTGGACAGCCGCTCATTCGTTCCCAGAAAGCGACCGCTTCGCGTGGGTCGTAGCCCGCCTCGGCCATCAAGCGCAGACCGATAAAATCCGCTTCGGATTCCTGTCGACGGTCGAAGGGCAGTGAGACTCCGACTCCGTACACGGTCATGGCCGCCATGGCGGCGTCCGGACGCCCAGCGGCGGCACCCGCGCCCAAGGCCGCCAATTGTCCGATCTGTTCGAGAATGCCGCGACTCATCCGTTCTGCTCCGTGGCGTTGCAGGGCATGCGCGACCTCATGGCCCATGACCGTCGCCAGTCCGTCTTCAGTCTTCGTCACTTTTAAGATCCCGGTGAACACCGCCACCTTACCCCCGGGAAGCGCGAAGGCGTTGATCGTGCGATCGTCCTGAATCACGGCGAATTCCCACTGATATTCCGGCTTGTTCGCCGCCTTGGCGATGCGATTGCCGACCCGGTGCACCATTTCGTTGAGTTCCGGGTTTTCGCTCAGCGGGGCTTGCCGCAACACTTCCCGGAAGGCGGAGAGGCCCATCGCGATTTCTTTTTCTTCCGAAATGTAAATGAACTGGTCTCGCGCTGTGCCGGGCGCCCGCTGGCACCCCGCCAGCGATTGTATCAACCCTGCTGCCGCGCCGAGCCCCACTGTGGTCGAGAGGAGATACGCGGCTCGGACCGCCAACGCCAGGGCGGTGCGTCGCTCCATCGGAGCGGCGAGCAGGGTGTCGATTGAATGTTGGCCTGATGGCTGCATCATGTCCACTCCATTCAATCAGCACGCGGCGCGGGATGCAACTCACAGCCTCACGGCATCCATAGGTACATGAATTGCGGAGACCCGCCTCGCACGACCGAGAGCAGATCGATGTTCGCCAGATTGGCCAGGCTGGGGGCCGGCGCCAGCAATCGCGAGTAAATATTGTTCTGGTATTCGCCCGGTCGGCGATAGGTCACCACCTGCGCGTCTGTGAGGCCGGCTTTCTTCTTCGCCTGTTCAACGGCGTCCTCCAGATAGCCGATGTCATCGACCAAGCCGGAGGCTTTCGCCTGCTCGCCGGAATAGATCCGGCCGTCGGCCAGCTTCTTGATGGTCTCGCCGGTCAAGCTCGGGCGGCCTTCTTGGACGACTTGAAGAAACCGTTGGTAAAAGCCGTCGATGACGCCCTGGAAGATTGCGCGTTCTTCCGGCAGCATCGCTCGGAAGGGTGATCCCATGTCCTTGCGGGGTCCGGACGTGACGGCGTTGGTCTCCACGCCGACCTTTTCCAGTAGTCCCCTGGCGTTGACGGTCAGCATGATCACGCCGATGCTTCCGGTGACGGATGAGGGATGGGCCAGCACCGTATCGGCTGCGGCCGCGATATAGTAGCCGCCGGAGGCGCCCACATCCATGATGGAGGCGACAATGGGAATCTTCCGGCTGCTCTTGAACGATTTGAGTTCGTGGTAAATGATGTCGGATGCCGTGACCGTGCCTCCCGGACTGTTGATCCGCAGGACGACGGCCTTGACGCGTTCGTCTTTCGTGGCCCGCTCCAATTCTTCTTTCACGGTCGCGAGCATGCCGGGTGTCGTATAAAAGCTGTCTTTATTGTCTGAGCTGATGACGCCAGAGATATCCAGCAGCAAGACCTTGTCCTTGCCGGTGCCGCTGACCTTGTGTTCTTCGAGCGCGCCTGGTCCCGGCGGCAGGTTGATCGTGACACAGGCGGCCTGCATCAGCGCGAGGGTGAGGACGGCCAAACCGGTATAGAGGCGCCAGAGGCTATGCATGGTGTGTCTCCATCAATGCGACAAATTGTGCAAAAAGATAGGCTGAATCGTGTGGGCCTGGTGAGGCTTCCGGGTGATACTGGACCGAAAAAACCGGGTGATCCAGGCAGCGCATGCCTTCGACCGAACCGTCGTTCAGGCTGGTATGGGTCAGCTGCACAGGCCCGAAGGGTGTCTCTACGATCGGCATCTCCTGCCGCTGCTCCGGCTGTCCGATGGGGAAGCGCACGGCAAAGTTGTGGTTCTGCGATGTGATTTCCACTTTTCTTGTCCGGAGGTCGATGACCGGATGGTTGGCGCCATGGTGACCGAACTTCAGTTTGTAGGTAGGGAGGCCCAGCGTCAAACCCAGCAATTGATGACCTAAGCAGATGCCGAAAATCGGCAGCCGGCCGATCAGCCCACGCAGCGCCTCCATGGCATAGGGCACGCCCTCCGGGTCGCCGGGACCGTTTGAGAGGAACAATCCCTGAGGGTTGAGCGCCAACACATCTTTCGCCGACGTCGACGCCGGGACCACGGTGACCTCGCATCCGACATCCACCAGTCGCCGAAGAATATTCTGCTTGACGCCGAAATCGTATGCGACCACGCGCCAGGACTTTTTCGGCGCCTGTGTAACGGCAGGGTCAGGCAGGGTCAGTTTGGGTGCCCAATCGCCCGTTCCGGCCGTCCAGGTGTACGGACGCTCGCAGGTCACGGTCGCAGCCAGATCTCGCCCGATGATGCTCGGTGCCTTGCGGGCCTTTTCTGCCAGGCGACCAGGGTCGAGATCGATGTGGGAAATCACGCCCGACTGCGCGCCCTTTTCTCGCAGGTGCCTGGTAAGGGCCCTGGTATCGACGCCTTCGATCGCCACAATGTTCGCCGCCAGCAAATACTCCTGAAGCGTGGCCTTGCTTCGCCAATTGCTGGCTAGTCGGCTGGATTCTTTGACGACGAACCCCTCCGCCCAGATACGGTTCGATTCGCTGTCTTCCGGCGTCACGCCGTAGTTGCCGATGTGCGGACAGGTCATGGTCACGATCTGTCCACGATAGGAGGGATCGGTCAGCACTTCCTGGTAGCCGGTCATGGCCGTGTTGAACACGACTTCGCCTCCGGTCTCCCCTTCTGCTCCCAAGGCTCGCCCCTCGAACCAGGCCCCATCGGCGAGCGCAAGCATCGCTTTCTTCACTCTATGACTCCTTATCGAGGGACCCATGATCGCACGCGTACGGTCAGTAGCGCGATTCCCAGTCCGACGTTCACGATATATAACGCCCGCACCGGTTTGTGCATCTGAAAGAAAGCGTCGAAGGCCGCTTTCCGCGCGTCCTCCCCTTTTGAGGCAAAGGCCTGGGCCTGGAGGGCCGCCGCCTGTGGATGCAGGACAAACGTGATGACTCCCGCGGTGAGGAGCATGGCCCCGAGCAGCAGCCATTCGGTTCGCGTGATCTCTCCATCCGCCCGGCCTCGCTGGACCAGCCAAGCCCGCCAGAGGACTCCCGCGGTCAAGATGGCCGCCGACCCGAGTACCAGACGATTGTACCCGTCGAACGCGCGCGTCAGAAAGAACCCGCCGGTATCCTGCCCGCCGAACGTATTGAACACGGCGGGGATCACGGCTGCGACGAGCACCAACAGACCGCCGATCCAGACGGCAAGCGCGAGCAGTTCACAGGTGACGCAAGCGATCAATCCTTGGCGCACTACCGTTGCCTCTGGCCGGATGTTGAGCAAGACCGTCTGCTTCGTTCCCGCGGCGTTCGATGGGTCCACGCACGGAAGCAGGACGCGTCGCTTCGTCGCGTGCTGCCGCTTCGCCGGTCGGCGTTGTTGAATATCCTGCGAACCCCCAGTCTGTCGGCTCCAACGTGCATATCGGTCTCGTTCAGTCGCCCTTGCTAGATCGGTTGATCCAACTCGAATACCACTCGACCGGAGACGATGGTGGTCGTCACCCGTCCTTTCACCTTCCAGCCGGCGAACGGAGTGTTGCGGCTTTTGGAGCGAAATCGCGCGGGATCGACTTCCCACTGTCTGTCTGGATCGACAATGGCGACGTCGGCCGGCGCGCCGACCGCCAGGGTCCCGGCGTTGAGACTGAAGGCCTTGGCCGGCGCGGTCGAGAGTTTGTCCACCGCTGACTCCAGGGTGAGCACGCCTTCCTCGACCAGAGCCAACGTCAGCGAGAGCGCCGTCTCCAGGCCGACGATACCGAACGGGGCCTCGGTGAACTCTTGTTGTTTTTCTTGCGTCGCATGCGGGGCATGGTCGGTCGCAATCACGTCGATGGTTCCGTCACGAAGTCCCTCCTTGATGGCCTGGACGTCCTGTCCGGTCCTCAGCGGAGGATTCATTTTCGCATGGGTGTTGTACCCGCGCGCCAGTTCTTCCGTGAGCGTAAAATGGTGCGGACAGGCCTCGGCCGTAACCTTGAGCCCGCGCGCCTTGGCTTCCCGCACCATACGCACTGAGCCGGCGGTGCTGATATGGGCCAGATGGAGCCGGGCTCCTGTGAGTTCGGCCAGCGAAACATTGCGGGCCACCATGACATCTTCCGCGGCCGAAGGAATACCCGGCAGACCCAGCTCGGTCGAGACCAATCCTTCATTCATGCACCCGCCTTCGGAGAGGTGTAGATCCTCACAGTGATCGACGACCGGGACATCGAAGGCGCGGGCGTATTCCATGGCGCGTCGCATGACGAGACTGTTCATCACCGGCTTTCCGTCGTCGGAAATCGCGACGCAACCGGCGCGGCGGAGATCGCCGATCTCCGCCAGTTCCTTACCTTCGGATTTCTTGGTGATCGCGCCGATCGGGTACAGATGGGCGTTGCCCGCGGCCTTTGCGCGATCGAGCATGAATTCGGTGATGGCCTGATTGTCGTTCACAGGGTTGGTGTTGGGCATTGCGCAGACCGTAGTATAGCCTCCCGCGACGGCTGCCGCTGTTCCCGACTGAATCGTTTCTTTATACTCGAATCCGGGCTCGCGGAAATGCACATGGAGATCGACGAAGCCGGGCAGCACCAGTCGGCCGGCGGCTTGAATCACCGTCGCGCCGGCGGATGCCGCAAGCGCCTGACCGATCGCTGAGATTTTCCCGTCCTGGATCAACACATCCGCGACGCCGTTGAAGCGCCCGGGATCAATGACATGCCCGCCTTGAATCAATAAAGACATCATTCACTCACACGTCGCAAAAAGGTAAAAGTACAACGGCTGACGCACCGTCCTGTCTCATCCTGCTCCGGACAGGAGATACAGAATGCCCATGCGCACGGCCACGCCGTTCGCCACTTGATCGAGAATGACGGATGAGAGACTGTCCGCCACGTCCGGGGCGATCTCCACCCCTCGATTGATGGGACCCGGATGCATGACGATGGCGCCGGGCTCGGCCAGCCGCACGCGCTCGCTCGTCAATCCATAGTGTCGCGCATATTCACGGATCGTCGGGAACAACGCACGGCCCTGCCGCTCCAGCTGGAGCCGCAACATCATGATCACATGGGCGCCTCGAAGGGCCTCGTCCAGGTTGTGATAGACCCGTACCCCGAGCTGACCGATGTGCAAGGGAATCATGGTCGGAGGCCCGACGACCCGCACTTCCGCGCCCAGTTTCGTCAGCGCAAAAATGTTCGAGCGGGCCACCCGGCTGTGGGCCACGTCGCCGACGATGGCCACCCGGAGTCCGGCGAATCCCATTTGTCGGCTGCGGATCGTATACAGGTCGAGCAGGGCTTGCGTCGGATGTTCATGCCATCCGTCTCCGGCATTGATGACCGAGGACTTGACGCCCCGTGCCAGGGTTTCCGCCGCGCCTGCGGACGAGTGCCGCAGCACGATGATATCCGCTTGCATGGCCTCGATATTGCGCGCCGTATCCAGGAGCGTCTCCCCCTTCACTACGCTGCTGGAAGAAGGCGAAAAATTAATGACGTCGGCGCTGAGTCGTTTCGCGGCCAGCTCAAAGGACGTTCTGGTTCTCGTGCTCGGCTCAAAGAAGAGGTTGACCACCGTCTTGCCTCGCAAGGCCGGCACCTTCTTGATCTCCCGGCCGGAGACTTCCTTGAAGGAGTCCGCGGTCTCCAGGATCAACGCGATGTCGTCCGGCGACAGGTCGGCCAAGCTGAGCAGATCTTTCCGTTTGAGCCCCACGAAATGGTCTCCGGTTATGCTCTGAGGATGACGACGCGGTCCTCGTCTCCGTTTTCTTCAAGATGAACTTCGATGGCCTCATCGCGCGACGTAGGAATATTCTTCCCGATGTAATTGGCTTTGATCGGCAGCTGACGATGGCCGCGATCGACGAGTACGGCCAGCTGAATTTCCGCCGGTCGTCCCAGGTCGATCAGGCTGTCCATGGCGGCACGAATGGTGCGGCCGGTAAACAGCACATCGTCGACGAGGACGACTTTCAGGTCGGATATCTTGAAAGGCACCGACGTTGTGCGGAGTATCGGCTGATCCTTTCGGAGCGACAGGTCGTCCCGATAGAGCGTGATGTCCAATTCTCCGATCGGAATCTGCGTGCCCTCGATCTCATGGATGCGCCGCACGAGACGATGCGCCAGGTGCACGCCGCCCGTTCGGATTCCCACCAAGGCCAGGTCCTTGATGCCCTTGTTGCGTTCCAGAATTTCATGGGCGATGCGGGTCATGGCGCGGGCAATATCGCCGGCGTCCATGACCACTCGTTCTTGCCGGTTGCCTGTCGTCGATTCTGTCGTCATCGGTGGTTCGGTCGATGGGGGCATAAAAAAACCTTCCCACCGGTTTGGATGAGAAGGTGCGGGCTGTCGGACGGCTGGCTGCCGTGTCGTGTGGTCATGATCTCCTTACCCACCTCACAGGATGAGCATTAAAGGCGAGCCGATCTTAACGAGTTGCCCCTACCGTGTCAAGAATCCTGTGCCTGCTCAGGCGGTTCATCAACAGAAGGCCTTCATTGACTCCCTGCATGCCTTTTGTTAGCTTCGTGCCACTGAGAGCCGGTCTGTCTCTATTGTCGTTCGGTCATCCGAAAATTATCAGCTCCCATCCTGAAAGGATCGCGCATGACTTCCTCTTCTGCCTCCGCCGCCACGCCTGACCTTCTAACCGCTTTGGCCAATAAGGCCACGCACCTTCGCATCGACAGTGTGAAGGCCACGACTGAAGCCGGGAGCGGGCATCCCTCTAGCTGTTGTTCAGCTGCGGACATCGTCGCCGTGTTGTTTTTCTCGGTGATGCGGTACGACCCAAAGAATCCGAAATTGCCCAATAGCGATCGATTTGTCCTGTCGAAAGGCCATGCGGCGCCCCTGCTCTATGCGGCCTGGGCGGAAGCAGGGTTATTTCCCACTTCGGAGCTGCTCAAATTGCGTACCTTGGGGTCCGACCTTGAAGGCCATCCGACCCCTCGTCTATCCTTTGTCGATATGGCCACTGGTTCGTTGGGGCAAGGGTTACCAGCCGGAGTGGGTCTCGCCTTCAATGCGAAATCGATTGAGAAGACCGACTACCGCACCTATGTGTTGATGGGCGACGGCGAATCCGTCGAAGGGTCTGTCTGGGAAGCAGCTGAGGTCGCGCAGCATGCCGCGTTGGACAACCTATGCGCGATCGTGGATGTGAACCGGTTGGGACAAAGCGATCCGACGATGCTGCAACATGATATGGAAGGGTACCGCGCCCGATGGGCCGGATTCGGCTGGCATGCCATCGTGGTGGATGGTCATGATGTCGGCGCCTTGGTGGCGGCGTTCGCCGAGGCTGCTCGAACCAAGGGCCGACCGACGGTGCTGTTGGCGAAGACCTTTAAGGGACACGGCATCTCATTTATTGAGGACCTTCCGGATTGGCATGGAAAGCCGTTGAAGAAGGGCGAAGAGACGCAGAAAGCCTTGGATGAACTCACGCGGCAACTCAAGCCCGGCTCAGTTCAGCTGCAGATTCAGCGACCGACGACGGTCAAGGCCTCGACTCCCACCATAGGTGCGATGGCGCCTCCGCCATACAAAGTCGGTGACTCCGCGGCGGCGCGGGAAGCGTTCGGAGCCGCCCTCCTGGCGCTCGGCGAGGCGAACTCGCAGGTGGTCGCCCTCGATGCGGATGTGAAGAACTCGACGTATAGCGACAAGTTCGGCAAACGGTTCCCCGACAGATTCCTTGAGAACTTTATCGCGGAGCAGAATATGCTCGGTGCTGCCGCCGGCATCGCCGCCTGCGGAAAGATTCCCTTTGTGGCGACATTTGCCGCGTTTTTCACGCGGGCCTACGATTTCATTCGTATGGCCGCCATCAGCCAGTCGAATATCAAATTGGTTGGGACCCACGTCGGCGTCAGCATCGGTGAAGACGGTCCGTCGCAAATGGGACTCGAAGACTTGGCCATGATGTCGACGCAGCCCGGCGTGACGGTCCTATACCCGTCCGATGCCCTCTCGATGTACAAACTGGTTGAAGTGGCTGCCGCCCACAAGGGTATGGTGTATCTCCGGGCCGGTCGTCCCAAGACACCGGTGATTTATGGCGCGGATGAGACGTTCCGGATCGGCGGGTCCAAGGTGGTTCGACAGAGCGCCGCTGATCAACTGACGATTGTGGCGGCGGGTGTGACCCTATTCGAGGCCTTGAAGGCACATGACCAGCTCAAGGCCGCCGGTATCACGACGCGTGTGGTGGATCTGTACAGCATTGTGCCGGTGGATCGGGCGACTTTGCTGGAATGCGCGAAGGCGACCGGCGGACGATTCCTGACCGTCGAGGATCATTACGCGCATGGTGGCATCGGCGATGCCGTGCTGAGCGCGCTGGCCACGGAAGGCGTGCGAGTTCGTAAATTGGCTGTTCGGGAAATTCCGCGCAGCGGGAAGCCGGACGAGCTGGTCGATCATTTCGGAATTGGAGTACGCTCGATTGTCGAAGCGGCCAAAGAAATCGCCTCATCCACTCTCCGCTGAACAATCCAGTTCTGACGTTCCAGCTGGGTTGAATCAGATTCCCCTCCTCCAGATCCTCAGCGCCCAGGATCGCCAGAAGGTCCTGGGCGAAATGACGGAAACCCGCTATGGCAAGGGTCAGTATATTTTCCGCGAGGGCGATCCCACCGAATACTTCCATATCGTCAAGGAAGGGTCGGTCAAGTGCGTGAAATCCTCCCTCGACGGGAAGGAGTGCACGCTGAAAGTGCTCATGCCGGGCGACCTGTTTTGTTGCGACGCCTCGGCCTTCGACGGCGCGTCCCATCCCGGCACAGCCCAGCCGATGGGCGATGTCAGCGTGTTGCGCATGAAAAAAGACGCCTACTTCAAGATGTTGCGCGCGAATCCGGATGCCGCAATGGAAGTGATCCGGTACCTTGGTAACCGTCTGAATGAAGCGCAGGAAAAGGCCAAAGTCCTGGCGTTGGATCGAGCGGATCAGCGATTAGCATCTCTCTTGATCAGTCTGGCCGAACGAAGCGGTGTTCCGGAGCCGAACGGAATTCGGGTCTCCGTGCGTCTCACACGCCAAGATATGGCGAATATGGTGGGGGTGACCACCGAAACCGCCATCCGGATCATGGCGCGGTTCAAAAAAGCTCGTCTGGTGTCCGGAACCGCCGCTCGTCTCGTCATTCGTGATCTCCCCCAGCTCAGACTCCTAGCATCCACGTAATTTTTTCCACGACAAAGGCAGTATCTCTCAAAACATGACAATTGTCATGTTTTATTGCCAGCGGCATGCGTATGGTGCAGACAGACGCGCAGCTTCCCACGCTGGAATGCTGACCTGGGAGCGGTTGAGCTTCCAGACGCTAGGTGAATCACTCGAATCATAGGAGGCAGGAATGCAAGAGCAGGCACGGAGCAAGAATCACGGACGGGGTCGGTGCAAGGCCGCGTCGCTGCTGGGATTGACGCTGGGGATGGTGGCGAGTATGGCCCTGTCCGTCCAGGCCAAGACCCACGATGTTCAAATGACCGCAGTGGAGACGGACATCGTCATCGACGGCGGCGGTGAAAAGTATGCCGCCTGGACGTTCAACGGGCAGTTCCCGGGTCCGGTGGTGCGGGTGACGGAAGGTGATACCGTCAATTTTACGTTGACGAATCCTGCCACGAATAAGAACCCGCATGCGATGGATTTCCACGCGGCGGAAATCGATTTTTTGAAGAACTATCGCGCCGTCAACGCCGGTGAATCGATCAGCTTCACCTTCACGGCGAAGAAGCCCGGCGTGTTTTTCTATCATTGCGGGGCGCCGCCGATGATCCAACACATCGCGCGTGGCATGTTCGGAGCGATCATCGTGGATCCGAAGGATGCCAAGGTCTGGCCGAAGGCGGATCGTGAATATGTGCTGGTGCAGTCCGAATACTTCAAGAACCCGAACGACGTGCAGGCCATGTTCGATCGCAAGTTCGACGGCATGATGTTCAACGGCGGAATCTTTAAATACCACCCGTTCGTGACGGGCGGGGGGAAGCTTGATGCCAAGCCCGGCGAACGTGTCCGCATTTATTTCGTCAATGCCGGACCGAACGAGTTTTCTTCCTTCCATCCGATCGGTGAGATCTGGGACAACGTCTACGAGAGCGGGAACCCCGCCAATAATCTGAAGGGCGTCCAGACCTACGTGGTTGGACCGGGCAGCGCGGCCACGTTCGACGTGGTCGTGGAATCTGCCGGCGCCTATCCGCTAGTCACCCATTCTTTGACGGGCGCATTGCGAGGAGCGATCGCGGTGCTGCTGGCAGGACCGGATGCGAAACCGGCGCCCTTGATGCCGATGGTGCCGTGGGAATTGAAGACGCCGCAAACGGGAATCAGTGGGGTTCAAGAACCATAAATTTCTCCCGGACCGGTCGGTCTGGTCCGGCCGGTCCTTTCTGACGAGTCAATTTGACCGAGCGGATTAATCAACAATCCTGGTTTCTGGGAAATGCCGATGGTGCCGTGGGAGTTGCCTGCTAAGTAATGTAGGTCGTCTACTCATTGAGCGAGCCCAGTCGGCCACAGGGCGGACTGGGCTCAGGGATGTGTGATTGTGAGACATGAATTTGCGCCAGGTTTGTGGCTATTGGGAGACACCTATGCAATATCCAGTGATGAGTCTGTGGTGCATCCCCCTGATCCTCGGAGGCCTGTGGAGCCCAGTCGCTGCCGAAACCTCACAGGAGCGCGTGGCGCTTTCCTTGTCAGGACCAGACTGTTTCTCTCAACACCGGTCCATCGGCGCGGCCTTGGCCCGGATCTCCGGCGTCAAGCAGGTCGACCTGGAGAGCGTGCCTGACCATGCGTTGGTCGACGTGGTGCGCGGTATGGCGACGTCGGAAGCCCTCCTTGAAGCCGCGGCTCGTGGGATCGAGCCCGGCGCGCGTTGTCAGGTCGACATCATGAAGTCCTGTATCTCTGCCAGCCCCGCTCCGTCACATCATTAAGCGCTTGCGACTTTCCGACCTTTCGGACAGACTTGGCCGCGTTCACCGAAGCTCTGGCATGCAGACTTGTGTCGTCATGGGGCATCGATGGAGAGGCCTACTCTCCACCCTGGTCATAGCGGGAGGACTGTTGTTCTTGCCCGCGGCGTTGGCCCGTGCTCAAGAGTCGGTATTTGACTTCCCCATCCGGCCATTTAATGTCGATGTCATGTTGCGACAGCAGACTTTCGCTCCCGACGATCGGGAGATCGGCGTCCAACTAGGAATCACGGCGGTGCGATACGGCAATGTGGAGGTGCGCACCATCTACCAATATTTCAGCATCCATACGCAGGAGTTCAGGGCCGACCAACATTCGGTCTTTCTCAATCCCCGCTGGAACAATTTCATCGACATTCTGGATTTTCCAAAACACAAGCCGTTGAACCGAATCATCAGGCACCTGTTGTTCGGTCCCTTGGAAGACCGAGCGGTGCCGTACGTCGGTCTCCTCGCGGGCGGGGTGATGCCTGGTCCTGGGCATCGGTTGCCGGGTCATTTGATCGGAGGGCAGGTCGGCGTGCGGTTTCCTGTCGCGCGCAGTCTGTCGGTCGATGTCAGTGTGCAGTATACGCAGTACGGTGTGGATTTTCGCGGTGATGCGGGACAGGCGCAACAATGGGTATTCCTCACGGGCGTGAGATTTTAATGCAGGCGTCACGGGTCCGCTTGGGATGGATGGCGCTCCTCTGCTTGCTGTCTTCCGGTTGCGGGCTGCTCATCGATGCGGTCGAGCATGTTTGGCCGGTAACCGGCAGCACGGTGGATATCATCTGCGACCGTGAGCGGGTGCAAGTCGGCCTGACGATGGAGCCCTTTCGTCCGTTCGTGTTCCCGGCGATTTGGACCGACGAGGGCGCCCGTGTGACGGGGCTCGACGTCGAGCTCGTGCGGGCGATGACCGACGAATTGTCCAAACGGTGCGGTCGCCCGGTGACTCCGGTCTTACATCTGGTGCGGTTCAGGGATCTCTTCCGGCTGTTGAATGAAGGGCATCTCGATTGGTTCGTGTCAGCTGTGGCGACCAGCACGCCTGCGCCGGCCCGGGCCGGTGTGGCCTATTCGCTGCCCTATTTTTACGGTGGAGGAATCAGCGGGATCACGACCAGTTCAATGGTTATGGATCGGGTGCGGGCGAATATGAGAGATCAAGCCCTTCATCCCGCTCGCGACCGTCTTGCGGCGACCAGCCATGCATTGGACGGATTGACGATCGCGGTGCAGGACGAGACCAGCGCGTATTACTATGCCGAGGCGAATCTGAGCGCCAACCCGCTGATCCTCTGCGATTCGCTTCCGGCCGCGTTTGAATATGCCGACTCCCATGCGGAGCCACGTATCGACGTCATTCTCGGCGCGCAACCAGTGTTGGAGTACATGGTCAAACGGGTCCGCAAAGACTGGTTTCCGTTGACCCGCGACAACGGAGTTCCATTGTTTCTGACCAAAGCGGATTATGCGGTCGTGGTGGCCGAAGAGAGTTATCACCTGCGGTGGTTGTTGAACGACCTCCTGTTGAAATTGGATGAGTCGGGCCGACTCCGCGACATGCGAACACGGTGGCTTGAAGAGGAGTATGCCTTTCCACGCCGGGCGTCTCTGGAGGGGTTATCATTTGATGTGGAACAGATGGCGACCCACTATGCACAAGGCGCGTGCCGCCTCAAACCCGGGTCTTCACATTCCGGATAGGAGAATGCTCATGAGAGGTTCTATGAGGGGTATCCTGGCGGCGGTCATCCTGGTGGTCGCTCAACCGTCGATGGTCGGTGCGGTTGAGCGGGCGGAAGCGGAAGAAACGGCGAGGTTATTGGCCAAGCTCCTGGAGTCCGGGCGCGCGGTGATTGAACGGAATCAGACGCTGATCGATGATCCCCATACCGGCGAGAAGGGGTTCACGCCGGAGTTGTTCGAACAACAGTTGGTACGGGAGTTTCGGATCAAGACCAACATTGATCTTACCGCGCTGTCGACGGTCCCGGTTTCCATCACCATCCCGCCCTTGGCTAAAGAACTCTTGCCCGCGCTGGTGCAGGCGAGTCGGGAAGTCGTCCGAGATGCGCAAGTGGTCATCAACCAGCGTGGTATCG
>CABVRW010000028.1:0-2258 GCA_902500785.1 uncultured Nitrospira sp. | reverse complement strand
GCGAGTCGGGAAGTCGTCCGAGATGCGCAAGTGGTCATCAACCAGCGTGGTATCGGCTACAAGAATTTTATCCCCGCGACCTATGGGAGCCAGGCCTCAGCCCGTTTTTCGAAGACCTCGCATGTACGACTGAAGCAGACGGCCATTCAGCCGCGCAATCCGAAGAACGAGCCGGATGAATATGAGGCGTCGGTGCTGAAATGGCTCTCTGCCAGACCGCGCGCGGAAGCCTATGTGAGTGAGTTGACCGAGGAGGGGCGAACCCTGCGAGTGGTCATGCCGATTTATTATGCCAAGGATTGTCTCGTCTGCCATGGTGAACCGAAGGGGGATCTCGACATCTCCGGATACCCCAAAGAAGGACATAAGGAAGGCGACCTGGCCGGGGCCATCACCGTCACGACGCCGCTAGGTAACGGCAAAGAAAGTCCGATTCCCCGCTGAAATCAGGCTTGATTGGGCGCGACAAATACGAGGACTTTTAAGCGTTGCTGCGTGTGATTCTTCACGCCATGTTCATCGCCCGCCGGCGCCATGGTGCCCTGGCCGGGCCCCAGCACCTGTTTTTCTGACCCGACCTGAAACGTCCCTTCCCCCTCCAAGACGATGTAGACCTTATCCTGTTCGCCGTGAATATGGCCTTTCTGTTCCTGGCCTGGCTCAAAACAATAGATGTCGCAGAAAAAACGAGTGGTTTGGAAGAGGTTGTTCTTCTTCATCTTTTCGGGGCTGAATTGCTGCACATCTGAGAGTGCGATCACCTTCATGTTGTGGGCTCCGCGGGTAAGGATGAATGTTCTCTGCCGGGTGTCTGTAGGCGTGTGACGATACGGTCCACGGAGATCAGGTGGCGTGAAAGGCCTAAGTCCTGCGCGGGTAAGCCCATCGCGAGACCGAGTAGCTGGGGGAGATGGAGTATGGGCAGGTTCAGCGCAGCCTTGACGGCCCGCCCCGCCCGTTCCTGGTAAATGTCCAGGCTCATGTGGCACAGCGGACAGGGTGTCACCATGAAATCGGCGCCATGGTCCAGCGCATCCTTCATATTGGTTCCGGCCATGGCGACCGCGATGGCTTCCTTCTCCAGGATGATGGGGAAGCCGCAGCACTTGGTCCGTCCCGCGTAGGCAACCGGCTCCCCTCCGACGGCGCGAATGAGGGTTTCCAGTGAGGTCGGATTTTCGGGGTCGTCAAACCCCAACTCCCAGGAGGGCCGCAGCATATAACACCCGTAAAAAGGGGCAATCCGAAAATCATGAAATGGGGATTGTACCGTCTCCGTCACTCGTGTGAGACCGATATCGCGCACAGCGATCCACAGCAGGTGCTTCACCTGTACGCCGCCGCCATAGGTGAGGCCGTCCTGTACGAGGATGGCATTTACACGCTCCAGCGTGGCTGGCTCACTCTTCAGGCGTCGGTTGGCTGCGCTCATGACTCCCTGACAGGTGCCGCAGATGGTCATGACGTCCAGCCCGAGTCGCTCTGCCTGGGCGAAGGTTCGGGCATTTAACGCAAGCGCCAGGTCAGGATCGGCTTCTCCGATGACGCCGGCCCCACAGCAGGAGGAAGCGGTGAGTTCCACGACCTCGATGCCTAAGCGACCGACGATGGCCATCGTGGATTGATAGAGTTCAGGGGTGGCACCTTTGGCGGCGCAACCGGGATAGAGAGCAAATTTCAACGGCATCGAATCGGTTGCCTCTTTGTTCGGCTTGGCGTCTATCGAAATAAGGTCATGACGATGGGACGAAGGTGTATGGTGACAGACTCCTCACCCTTCCAACATAGCGTATTTCACCCCTGGATGAACAGTCTGGATCGGGATTCCCTGGTGGATGTAATCAAGAGACATGGTCATGGGAGCGGTGTGGGAGACGTCGGTTCGCCGGCGGGGCGGTCTGGAGTGCAGACGATCAGCTGCCTCTGCAGGAGCTCGTTCCTCGCCAGGCGACATGGCTCGGTTATGGTAGTTTTGAAACCGTTTCCGTATAACTTTTCTTGAGGTCTTCGACGGCTGCGTTCATGTTGTCTTTCAGCTTACTCCACGCCGAGCTGGTCGATTCATTCACCTGATCGAGCTGTTTTCGTGTCTCTTCTTTCTTGTGCTCAAGTTCCTGAATGGCCTTCTGCATGTCCGACCTGGCTTCCGCAGAGGCGGCGTTCGTTTTCTTTTGGAGTTCCGTGATCTTGATCTGCATCTCGGCCAGTTCGCTTTGAACAGCCTTCTGAAAGGTCTCCTTTTGCTGGATCGAATACTG
>CABVRW010000027.1 GCA_902500785.1 uncultured Nitrospira sp. | reverse complement strand
CCTTCGAGACAGTTCTGAACTGAATCGATTTCTTCCGTGGTCTGTCTGGCCTGACCCATCACAATGCCAGGTTTCGAGAGACATGTAGATGGTCCGGGCTGGCTCATCCGGCGTGGGCGGCCATAGATCCGGAACGTGGACGCACATCCCCGGAGCAGCGCAGGCGACACAAGGTCAGCGATTGCCTGCATGAGTCCTGCGCGTCGTTCGACGAGGGCTCATGCTCGCATCAGCCATCCTCGCCGGATCATCCATTTCTGGAGTTCAACGCCAATGAAGACCACCGACGACAGGATAAGACAGACCAGCAACTCATCCAGATCCAGCGGCTCGGTCTTGAAGATCGGATTGAGCGCGGGAATGTAGATGGTGCTCATCTGCAGCGCGAAGGCCAGGAGCACAGCGGCCAGCAAAGGACGATTCGTCAACGGTCCTAACGTAAAGAAGGACTCGCGCTCCGAGCGAATCGCCAGCACGTTGCCCATTTGCGACAAGGTCAAGACCGTGAGCACCATCGTCTGCCAATGGGCATGGCCGGTCCGATAGGCCCAGGCCTGCGTCAACAACGACACGCCGCCCATGAGCAGGCCGACCCAGAGGATGTCCTGCCACATGCCATGCGCGAAGATGCTCTCGTTCGGCGGTCTCGGCGATCGTTGCATGAGCCCTCGTTCTTCCGGCTCTGCCGCGAGCGCAAGGCCGGGCAAGCCGTCCGTCACGAGATTGATCCAGAGAATGTGGATGGGCAACAGCGGAATCGGCAATCCCAAGAACGGCGCGAGAAAAATGGTCCAGATCTCGCCCGCGTTGCTGGTCATCGTATACTTGATGAACCGCCGGATATTGTCGAAGATCCGCCGCCCCTCCCGCACCGCGCTCACGATCGTCGCGAAGTTATCGTCCAGCAGAATCATGTGCGACGATTCGCGCGCCACATCCGTGCCCGTCACACCCATCGCGACACCGATGTCGGCCCGCTTGAGCGCCGGCGCGTCGTTCACGCCGTCGCCGGTCATGGCTACGAACGCACCTTTGTCTTGGAGGGCTTTCACAATCTTGATCTTCTGCTCCGGCGTCACTCTCGCATAAACCCTGATCCGCTCGACCTGCTCCTCAAAATTCTCCAGCGCGAGGTGCGCCAGTTCCTGCCCGGTCATCACGACATCGTCGTTCGTGATGATTCCCAGCCGCTTCGCGATGGCGCGGGCGGTGGTCGGATGATCGCCGGTGATCATCACCGGCGTGATGCCGGCTGATTGGCAGAGTTTCACCGCCTCATGGACTTCCGTCCGGGGGGGGTCCAGCAACCCAACCAATCCCAGGAAGACGAGGTCACGCTCGACCAGTTCAGCCGAGAGTTCGCTCGGTACGGCGGGCCACTGCCGAAACGCAACCGCGAGCACCCGCAGCCCCTCAGCCGCCATCCGCTCCGCCTGGTCGAGGACGACGTTCTTCTTGAGCGGCACACGCCCGCTTCCGTCGTGGGTCGTCTCACACCATCCAATAACCCGCTCCGGTGCACCCTTAGTGAACGCGACGATGCCTGGCCCTTCGCGATGGAACGTCGTCATACACTTGCGATCCGAGTCGAAGGGCAGCTCAGCGAGCCGAGGCGAGGCGATCTGCAGTCGTTCCTTATCATAACCAGCCTGATGCGCTGCGACATAGAGCGCCACTTCGGTCGGATCGCCAAGCGCGTGATCGTTGTCCTGACGAACGGCATCGTTGCTCAGAGCCAGAGCCTGGCCGAACATTCTTCCTGCCTCTCCATGTGTCCCAGCTTGTGGGACCTGCGCAGCGACCTGACCCGCCACCACTACTTGCTCGACCTGCATCTTGTTCAGCGTCAGGGTCCCGGTTTTGTCAGAGCAGATGTAAGAGACAGACCCGAGCGTCTCGACCGCAGGCAATCGCCGAATCAAGGCCTGTTGCTTCACCATCTTGCGGGCGCCCCGCGCTAAGGCCACGGTCACGACGGCCGGCAGCGCTTCAGGGATCGCGGCGACTGCGAGGCTGACCGCGGTCAGGAACATCAGAATCACAGATTCGCCTCGGAGCACGCCGACGAAAAAGACGATGGCGCAGATTGCGAGCGACGCCATGGCCAGCCGTTGTCCGAACTGCGCGAGTCGTTTCTGCAGCGGAGTTTTGACTTCGTCTTCTTCCCGCAGCAGCGTGGCGATCTTGCCCAGCTCCGTTCGCATGCCAGTCGCGACGACGAGGCTAGTCCCGCGGCCATACGTGACCAGGGTGCCTTTGTAGGCCATGTTGAGACGGTCACCCAGCGGGAGATCCCTCTCGGTCAGCGGCCGCGCCTGTTTGTCCACCGGCACGGACTCGCCGGTGAGCGCGGCTTCCTCAATTTTCAGCTGGGCGGTTTCGACCAGCCGTACGTCCGCCGGGACGCCGTCGCCGGCCTCCAGCACCACGACATCGCCCGGGACGAGCTGCGAGGCGGGAATCGTCGTCTGTTGGCCGTCACGCAGCACCGTGGCGCTCGGCGCCGCGAGCAACTTGAGCGCGGCCACCGCCCGCTCGGCCCGATATTCCTGGATGAACCCGATCATGCCGTTCAGCAGCACGATGACCACAATGGCGATCGCATCAGACGGCTCCCCAATCAGGCCAGAAATCACCGCGGCGCCGATCAGGACAAGGATCATGAAATCGGTGAACTGGTCCAGCAGCATCCGCCACGGACCGCGGCCACGATGCTCTAGAATGGCGTTCATCCCATAGGTCGACAAGCGTCGAGCGACTTCATCGGCACTCAGACCCATCTGCGGATCGACGGTTAGTTTCTGGGCCACGTCTGATGAGGAATGCACATGCCATGAAGCCACAGGAGTAGCCTCTGATGTCGGCCTATTCACGGTCTCCGTTCTCACATCCGTCTCCTCTCGAACTCGTTCGGATACATGACGCTGGCCCATCAGCCGCCGATCCGGGACACCAGCCACATGCCCGGCCCGTATCCTACGGTCATCAACACGCTGTCCGGCTCGCTGAGAACCAATACCCCCCTCAGCATGGCGTAATCCCCTCCGATCCGACATTCAGCGTCGGCGGTTCCTCACCACGAGGACCGATCAGGACCCATGCCGCGTTACCTTGCGGGACATGCGCCCTCATAGATAGCGATCGAATCCCATGAGCCTTTTTGATCCCATCGAAAAGTCCATCGCGAACACCGCTTCCGGCCCGCGATCCAGGCGGCCTCGTGGTCGACTGCGCACGATCAGGATCGACTTGGGTACTTCATTGAGGCGCACCTCGCCGACGCCGCCGAGCAGGACTCGCATGAGCTGTCCGCCATTCTGCTCTCCTGCCTTAACGGCTCACACGCGCGGCTTCTGTGCCCAACTCCATCTTGGCGGAAAGGATCCGTAAAATATGATCGCGAGTGAGCATGCCCACAAGCTGCCCGTCGTTCGCGACCGGCACCTGATTGACATCTTCTCTTTCCATCGTCTGTAACACCTCCAGGATCGGGGTTTCCGGCGCCACCACGCGCAGCATCGCCAGGGGCGTCATCGCCTCACCGACGGAGACGCCTGTCCACCGAGCTTGCGGCACCGCTTTGACCTGGTGGAGAGTCACCAATCCATCCAGCCGGCTACCTTCGGCCACCACGAAGCAACGCCGGCCTGACTTGAGAATATGCTCCTCCACCAATTCGGCCACACTCATCCGGCCGGACACGGTCGGACAGTCTCGCGTCATGACGTCGTCCGCCCGCACACCGGTGAGCACGGAACGGATACTCACTTGCAGGACGCTCTCCTGCGCCGCATTGAGCAAGAACCATCCGATGAACACAAGCCATAGGCCACTGAACCAGCTACCGGTGATCAGCCCTGTCCAGATCCCGCCAAGCATGATTCCATACCCCACGATCTGCCCAGAGCCGGCCGAGAGTCGCGTGGCCTTCGAGAAGCTTCCGGTAACGTGCCAGAGGACCGCCCTCAAGATCCGGCCCCCGTCGAGCGGGAAGCCCGGCACTAAGTTGAAGACCGCCATGAACGCCAATGTCGATCCGGCGAATGGTCGTCAGCTTCACGGATTGTCCGATCATGCATCACCTCCTTGCGTCGCAAGCAGCCGACCGATTCGTTTATCGGACGTTCTTCTTCCGGCCTTTCAACAAGACGAGAACCCCGACGATGCCGATCATTACCGCCAGAATACCGAGCACCAGAAACGAGTCCATCTCAATGCCTCCTTCATCTCACAGAGCAGCCGAGCCGGGCATGCGCGGTGCGCTCTGGCGAAAGACTGAACCATCGACCGTGCCACCGTGCACCCAGTCGTACCCGAAGTTGAACAGCAGACACCACCACAGCAGGACACCACAATTGAGCATGGCACACCACAACAACGTCTCACGCAGCGTTTCGAGCGTCCCTCGTCCTCCTCCTCGTCGGCGCACCAGGCCCTGTCCGCCGTCTCCACTGCAATCGCAGCCACGTCTCCACTTCTACGACGACGTACACGGTCACGGCCGCCGCCAGGACCAGTCCCCAGGCGGGCCCATCGATCGGGGCCGTATGAAACAACCGGTTCATGGCCGGAACATAGGTCAGCAGGAGTTGCAGCACGGTCATGGCAGCCACCCCGCGCCAGATCCAGGGATTGCTGAACAGGCCGACATGGAACATGGTGCGCTCCAGCGAGCGGCAGTTGAACAGGTAGAACAGCTCCGCCATGACGAACACGTTCACCGCCGCCGTGCGAGCCGCGACGATCGAGTCGGTCCGTTCCAGTTCCCAGAGAAACGCGCCGTAGGCGCCGGCCAGCATCAAGGCCGATACCAGGACGATCCGTTCGATCAGCACCCCCGTCAGGATCGGCTGACCGGGATCGCGCGGCGGCCGCATCATGATGCCCGGTTCTCTCGGCTCGAACGCCAGCATCAGCCCCAGTGTTACCGCCGTCGTCATATTGATCCAGAGAATTTGCACCGGCAGGATCGGCAGCGCCGCCCCGAACGCGATTGCCGTGAGCAGGACGAGTCCTTCGCCCATGTTGGTCGGCAAGGTCCAGACGATGAACTTGGTCAGGTTGTCGAAGACGCAGCGGCCTTCCTCCACGGCCGCTTCGATGGAGGCGAAGTTATCGTCGGTCAACACTATGTCGGCCGCGTCCTTCGCCACCTCCGTCCCCCCTTGCCCCATCGCCACACCGATATCGGCCTGTTTGAGTGCCGGCGCATCATTCACGCCGTCGCCGGTCATCGCGACAACATGATGCCGCGCCTGGAGCGCTTCCACCAACCGGAGCTTCTGCTCCGGGGAGACCCGCGCAAAGACCGCCGTACGCTCCGCCGCCTCCGGCAGGCGCTGCTTGGCGGTAGCTGCAAGCTCCTGGCCGGTCATCGCGATCAGCTCCCCGTTCTCGTGATGTTTCCGTCCGGCCAATCCGATCTGCTGTGCGATCGCCCGGGCAGTGAGCACATGATCGCCCGTGATCATTTTCACTGCGATCCCCGCCTGCTGGCAGGCGCGCACCGCCGCGATAGCTTCCGGCTTCGGGGGATCCATCATGGCCTGGAGTCCCAAAAATGTCAGGCCGCCTTCCACATCGCGCTCCGTCAACGTCGCCATCCCGGCCGAAACATATTTACGTGCCAGGGCCAGGACACGAAGTCCGCAACCGGCAAAGGCCTCCACCTGACGGAGCACGGCCTGAGTATCAAGCGCCTGTTCCGTACCGTCCGCCACACGCATCCGCTCGCACAAAAGGATCGTTTTTTCCACCGCGCCTTTGAGATACAGTACCGAGTCCCCGACCGATTCCACCCGATGCAGCGTGGCCATAAACTGCCGCTCCGACTCGAACGGGATCGCATCTACGCGCGGGAACTGCTCGTGGAGCCGGTTCAGATCGATTCCGGCTTTCTTCGCCGCCACCAGCAAGGCGCCTTCGGTCGGGTCGCCCACGATGGCCCAGCGGCCGTGGCGGTCAAGATGCTGGACATCGTTACAGAGCGCCCCCGCTGTCAGGAGTTCGCGCAGAGCTGCGGGGAGTGCTACGTGCGGACTGCTGGGTCCGGAGCTGTCGGATCGACAAACGCTTCCCTCAAGTGATGTCTCAGCGGCCAGCACTTGAGACTCAACGGCTCTTTCTCGGATTTCCCCGACCGGCTCGTACCCGGCGCCCTCGACCACGAATGAGCGGCCTCCGGCCCAGAGGGCCCGGACCGTCATTTCGTTTTTCGTCAGCGTGCCGGTTTTGTCTGAACAGATCACGGTGGTGCTGCCTAGTGTTTCCACCGCCGGTAACTTGCGGATGATGGCATTGCGCCGTGCCATGCGGCTGACCCCGATCGCCAGCGTGATCGTGACGGCGGCGGGCAATCCTTCGGGAATCGCGGCGACCGCCAGCGCGACCGCGTCCATGAACACCTCCGCCACCGGCAGACCCCGCCAGAGCCCTAAGGCGAAGGTCAACGCGGCCAGGCCGAGGATCGCGACAGTCAGCGATTTGCTGAAGGAGGTGAGTTTCTTCGTCAACGGGGTCGCGATCTCGGTGGTCTCGCCGATCAGCTGGTGGATCCGCCCTAGCTCGGTGGCCACACCGGTCCCGACCACCACGCCGGTCCCCTGTCCATAGGTGACGAGGGTGCCGGAAAAGGCCATGTTCTTGCGATCCGCGACGACCGTCTCGGGTGGCACCACCTGGTCGGTTTTTTCGACCGGCACGGACTCGCCGGTCAGCGCCGATTCGTCCACCCGCAATTCACGACCTCTCGTCAGCCTCAGGTCGGCGGGCACCTTGTCACCGGACTCCAGCAGCACCACATCTCCGGGCACGATGTCCCCGGAAGGCACCCGGACCGTCTGTCCGTCCCGCCGGACCCTGGCTTCGGTCTTCATCATGGAAGCAAGGGCGTCCAGCGCCGCCTCCGCGCGAGACTCCTGAATGAATCCGACGACGGCATTCACGAACACCACCCCGAAGATCACGCCCGCATCCACCCATTCGCCCAATAGCGCTGTAATGACGGTCGCGGCCAGCAAGACATAGATGAGCGGATGATGGAACTGAAAAAGAAGCCGGCTGAGCGGACCATGGCGCCGGAATTTCGGCAGGACATTGGGGCCGAACCGTTCGAGCCGTCGCGCCGCCTCCTCCGCACTCAATCCCTTGGTCGCATCGGTCTCGAGCAGCAGTACCACTTCATGGGCCGGAAGATGATGGTGGCTGGTGATCGAGTCCCGTGTCTGCACATCACGATCGTGCCGAGCGTTCTCCACTATTCCTCCCCTTTTGTCTGTCACGACGCGGTGACTCCTTCTTAACCGGTTGATAACGCCCCGCCTATTCCCTCTTTTGCCCAGGGTGACACCTGGCTTCCACGATGGCACGGAGCCGGAAGGAAGAGGCCTGATCGGTAAAAATCAATAACGAGTCGTTGTCCTCCAACACGGTGCTGCCGTCCGGGACGAAACACTGCCCCTTCCGCCCGATCAGGATGACGAGCGTGGACTTGGGCAGGCCGAGATCGAGCAGCCGTTGACCGGCCGCCACGGAAGATTCGGGGATGGTCATTTCGACCAACCCGCTCTTGAGACCGGTTGGCGCATTCCAAACCGGCGAGGCCTCGAGCCGCCGCGGCAGCGGCGCTTCCACCTTAAGCCAGCGCGCGACCAGCGGGATCGACGTGCCCTGGAGCAGGACGGATGTCAGAACGATGAAGAACACCAGGTTGAACATCATCGTGGCCTGCGCAATGCCGGCGAGGAGCGGAAACGTGGCAAGAATGATCGGCACGGCTCCGCGCAAACCGACCCAGGCGACCATCGTCTTTTCGCGCAGACTGAGAGCGGTGAACGCCAGCATCAGGAACACGGCAGCCGGACGGGCGACGACCATCAGGAACAGCGCCAGGAGCAGTCCTGTTCCGGCGACGGGCACGAGTTGCGCGGGAAACACCTGCAATCCGAGCGTCAGAAACATGGCGATCTGCATCAGCCACGCCAGTCCGTCATGAAACCGCGTGAGGCTGCGTTTGTGGAGGAACTCGCTGTTGCCCACCATCAGTCCGGCGAGGTATACCGCGAGAAATCCGTTTCCGCCCAGCCAGGCGCTGCCGCTGTAGGTCAGCAGAACCAGAGACACGGTCAACACCGGATAGAGTCCGTCATATTCGAGCCGCAACCGGTTGATCAGCAACACCATCACCTTGCCGATGCCGTACCCGATGGCGGCGCCGAGCACCATTTGGCGTACAAACATGGGAAGCAAGTCGGTCACCGACGTGGAGGCCCCGGTGAGTAGACTGATCAGCCCGATGGTGAGGAACACCGCCATCGGGTCGTTGCTGCCGGATTCAAGTTCGAGCAGCGGTTTCAACGGGCTGCGAAGACTCACCTGCCGTGACCGCATGACGGCGAAGACGGCGGCCGCGTCGGTCGAGGAGACAATGGCGCCGATCAGCAGCCCCTCCAGCCATGACATCCCTAGGATCGTCCTGGCAAACCATCCGACCAGCCCCGCGGTGGTCGCCACGCCCAGAGTCGAGAGCGCCATGCCCTTCCCTAGCTGCGCCCAAACGCTGCTCCACTCGGTATCCATACCGCCCGCAAACAGGATAAACGTCAGTGCCACCACGCCAAGCGACTGGGCCAGCCAGGGATCATCGAAGTGAATACCGCCCAGCCCATCGGACCCGGCGAGCATCCCGATGAGGAGGAAGAGCAATAGGACAGGTACCCCGAGGCGGCTGGACGCTTTGCTGGCGATCACGCTCAACAACAACAATCCTGACGTGCCGAGAAGCAGATACTCAATCGTCAGTGTCATCAGCGTGGGTGTTTCTGTCGGCGTCGTGTTTCCGCGCCGACGAACCGCACCGCGTTCTTCACGACCAGCACGGGACAACCTGCCCGCCGCAGAACTCCCTCGGCGACACTGCCCAGTAGCAATCGAGAGAGCCCCCGACGGCCTTGCGTTCCAACGGCGAGCACGTCAGCTTCCCATCCGGCCGCCTGCCTCAGAATGGTCTCGATCGGTGGGCCCGTGATGCAAACCACTTCCACATCAAGGCCTTGTCGCCGAAGTCTCTCCGTCAGGATATTCAGTTTCCGCTGCCCGTCTTGTTTGCCTGTGCCATTGCTGACGACGTGCACGACGCAGACCTTGGCCTGCGTCAACTTCGCCAGCGTGGAAACAACTTGCAGCGATTGTGCCGCGCAAGGAGAAAAGTCCGTCGCGGCCAGCAGTCGTGTCAGCTTCACTCGGGCAGAGAGCCGAGCGACATCTCCGGCGAGCCCTCCGTGGACGGCGAGTACCGGGCAGGAGGCCTGAGAGAAGACGGTGTGCGCTGTGCTGCCGAGGCGCAAGCGATCCCACCCGGTCCGTCCTTCGGTTCCCATGACGATGAGCCCCGCCTGTAACCGGGCCGCCTCCTCCAGAATACAGTCGGGAGGGAGCCCGAACAGGAGGGAGGGGTCCGCATGGAGCCCGCCCTCCTTCGCCACGCTCGCCATGCGTCCCAGTTCGAGCAACGCGGAGGTTTTGAGGGAGTTCAGATAGCGGCTGTCGGGGGCACGCCGTGATGACTCAGACATGGTTTTGATCACGTGAATGATCTCCAGCCGTGATCCGAGCACCCGCGCAAGCTTCAGGGCATACGCAAACGCCCGTCGTGCCGGCCGCTGAAAGTCGGTGGGCAACAACACGCAGCCCGTTGTCCTCCTCGACGCCATTCTCATTCTTCTCCCTATTATGATGGACCATTCTTCCAGGCCGCCGCTTTTCGACGGGCAGCGCTCACTTCACCAGGCGCTGTTCGATCGCCAAGACCGCTTCCGTGGTACGTATGACGGCGTCCGGATTGAGCGAAATGCTATCGATGCCCTGGTCAATAAGAAACCGCACGAACTCCGGATAGTCGCTGGGCGCTTGGCCGCAGATGCCGATCTTGCGGCCGGTGGCTTTGGCTGCCTGAATCGCCATCGAAATCATCCGCGTGACGGCTGGGTTCCGTTCATCGAACAGCGGGGCCACGAGGTCGGAGTCCCGATCCACCCCCAGCGTCAGTTGCGTCAAATCGTTGGAGCCGATGGAAAATCCGTCGAAATGCTCGGCAAATTCCTTCGCGAGGAGCACATTGCTGGGAATTTCGCACATAAGATACACCTCCAATCCCCGCTCGCCTCTCCTGAGTCCGTACTGTGCCATCTCGTCGAGCACCCGTCGGCCTTCTTCGACCGTCCGGCAAAACGGGATCATGATCTTGACGTTGGTCAGGCCCATGAGCTCCCGCACGTCACGGAGCGCCCGGCATTCCAACGCAAAACCAGCCTGGTAGCGCGGGTCATAGTAGCGGGAGGCACCACGGAAGCCCAACATGGGGTTCTCTTCGACCGGTTCATACCGGCGGCCGCCGATGAGATTGGCATATTCGTTCGATTTGAAATCGCTGAGCCGCACGATCACGTCCTTCGGATAGAAGGCCGCCGCGATCATGCCCACACCCTGGGCCAGCTTGTCGACGAAGAACTGCGCTTTGTCGGGGTAGCCTGCGGTGAGCCGGTCGATCTCGGCCTTGACGGCAGGGTCCTCGAGCTTCGAATAGTTCAGCAACGCCAGCGGATGGGCTTTGATGGAGTTGGCGATGATGAATTCCTCCCGGGCCAGCCCGACCCCGTCGTTGGGAACAAACGACAGCCGGAAGGCTTCTTCGGGATTGGCGACGTTCATCATGATGGCCGTCTTAGGGCGGCGTAGATCTTTGACGCGCACTCGCGTGACCTCGACCTGCAGCCGGCCCTCGTAGACAAAGCCGGTCTCGCCTTCCGCGCAGGACACGGTGACGATCTGGCCGTCTTTCAAGAGTTCCGTGGCGTTGTCCGCGCCCACGATCGCGGGCAAGCCCAGTTCGCGGCTTACGATCGCCGCATGGCAAGTCCGCCCCCCGCGATTGGTCACGATCGCCGCCGCCTGTTTCATGATCGGCACCCAATCCGGGTCGGTCTTATCGGTCACCAGCACGTCGCCCTCTCGAAAGTCCTGCATCTGTTGGACATGCTTGATGACCCGCGCCGTTCCCTGGCCGATCTTGCCCCCGACACTGCGCCCGCTCACCAGCACGCGGCTGCGGTCCGCGAGACGGTAGGTCTCGATCACGTCCAGGTCCTTCTGCGACTGCACCGTCTCAGGCCGCGCCTGCACGATGAAGAGTTCGCCGGTGCGCCCATCCTTCGCCCACTCCATATCCATGGGACTGGCGATGCCGCGTTTGCTCCGATAGTGGTCTTCGATGATGCAGGCCCATCGGGCAAGCGTGAGAATCTCATCGTCCGTGATGGCGAATCGGTTCCGGTCGTCGGGAGGCACCGGCACGTTCTTCACCATCTTGCTCCCTCCCACGTCGTAGATCAGCTTGAACTCTTTGCTGCCCAGGCGTTTTTGCAGAATCGGGCGATAGCCCTCCTTGAGCGTCGGCTTGAAGACGTAGAATTCGTCCGGATTCACCGAGCCCTGCACCACATTCTCGCCGAGGCCGTAGGAGGCATTGATCAAGACGGCATGCTCGAACCCGGTTTCCGTGTCGATGGAAAACATGACGCCGGCCGCAGCGAGGTCCGAGCGAACCATGCGTTGGACTCCGGTGGAGAGCGCGATCTTCTGGTGGTCGAATCCTTTCTCGACCCGGTACGCGATCGCTCGATCGGTGAACAGCGACGCGAAACAGCGCTTGCAGGTGTCAAGAAGCGCGAGCGGTCCCTGGACGTTCAAGTACGTTTCCTGCTGCCCGGCGAAACTGGCATCCGGCAGATCCTCCGCGGTGGCGCTGCTTCGCACGGCAACGTCGATAGGCTCCCCGGTGCCCTGACTCAGGCGAGCGTAGGCCTCGAGGATCGCGCGCTCCAGCGCGTGAGGAAGGGTCGCGGCCAGCATCGCCTGGCGGATGTGGCTGCCCCGCCGGCGGAGATTCTCCAGGTCCCGCGCATCCAAGTCCTTCAAGGCATCCATGATCGTCGCCTCAAGCCCTGCCGCCCGCAGAAACTCTCGATAGGCATGGGTGGTGATCGCAAACCCGTTTGGGACTTTGACTCCCTGGGAGGCCAGCTCCCGGAACATTTCTCCCAACGACGCATTTTTGCCCCCGACAAGCGGCACATCCTTGATGCCGATCTCCTCGAACCAGCGAATCCACGATTTGGCTGTCGTCGCATCTGCCATGATCATCCTCCCTCGCCCGCCACCTGCGACTGGTCCGGCTGAAAAGGCTCAGCGGGTTCATCGGGAAGGCGGTACACATTGTGGGCATACTGGGTCATCATCTGATCGCCGCCTTCATGCCGCTCCTCTCCGAGGCTTCCAGGAGCGGGAGGGGCGTATTGAGCCTCACGTCCACCCCGGCGCAAACAAGCCGGCTCACGGCCCATGTCGTAGCTTGCCGGGTACGCGACGGGGACCATGCCATTGAGGGCGGCGCGAATGGCGTGAATCCGCCGGATCACTTCTTTGCCGTCATGGTCTTGCGGATGGGCCTTCTCGGTGAAGACGATCTGCAGGCGCCCCGCCGGGCGACGCCGAGGGTCAGCACGTCCCGATCGAAGCCAGCATTGGTCTCGACCTGCACCTATCACATAAACGAAACACCGGCAGAAATGCACAGTTCAACGGCAGCAAGAGCGATGCCTTACTTGCCGCACACCAGCCTGCCGAAGACGTTTTGAATTTTCACGCAACTGGCATGCACACGATGAGACGAGAGGGACATTTAGCCACAGTGCGCCGGCTGCGTGGGGGCAGAACACCGCACTACTGTGGACAGCTGTTATTTGGAAAGAACGATACAGCAGCCTGCGAAAGGCCAACGCGTGACATCGTGGATGCCGCTCTCTGCATCTCGTGGTAGGGCTATATCCAGACCGTGTGGCGAATGGAGGATATGAGGAAGGTCTCTGAGCGCAACCATAAGATGGAGTGGAGCCTGCAGACTGGTCCTGGTAGAAGTCTCGGCATCGTTGGGCAATGTGATTGCGCCAATCGGCACGATCGCAGCTAACCCGTCATCATGTGCGGACCATCTCGCCACGTTTTGCAGGGTTATTGTCCGTCTCGTCCAGCGTCCACGCATCCTGACCGAAAACTGCTGCTCCGATGATCGATCTCAAGCAATCATTGAAGACAGCACGGGCTCGATCACGGCGATCGCTTGCGGAGCCCCGCTCGATGACCGGGTGCCATCGCTCATGGAGAAACCGTGGTGAGAAGGGCGGCAATCCTCGTCACACCTGCTGAATAAAGCGCAGGGACCTCATAGCCTATGTTGTTTTCATGGAACGAGCGCGTGAGGCCGGGGTCACTCGTGCGCCGCTACACATTCAGTGCGCCCATACACAGACCTTCCGCTCAACTTACAATCAAACTCTCCTGCCCCATACCTCCTCTTCAAAAATTTAACCTATCCTTCATAGACTTATAACAGTTACCCACTCCGACAACCTATCGGTCCTATTCTTGCTGATACGGTCTCCAACATCACGAACCACCACAGTAGGATGGCCCATGGATTTTCTTTTCCCGATTATTGCGGTCTTTGCGCCCCTCCTGGCCAGCGGCCTGACCGCTCTCCTCGGAACCAGATTGGGCGAGAGGACCTCCAGTTTCGGAGTCAGCGCTCTGGCGCTCTCAACAGTCGCGACACTCGCTTCTCTCTATCACGTCGTTCAGAGCGAGCCTATATTCCTCGCATTTTCCGTCTTCCTTCCCAGGTCTATTCAGTACACGGTCCTGATTGATCGGCTTGCTGCCGTCATGATGGTCCTCATCACGGGTGTGAGCCTGGTGATTCACCTGTATTCACAGCGCTACATGCAAGGCGACCAGGGCTATGTTCGATTTTTCAGCCTACTCAGCCTGCTGACCTTTGTGCTCTTGAGTTTGGTGACCAGTGGAAATCTGTTCTGGCTGTTCGTCCATTGGCACGCTGTTACCTGGTTGCTGATGGCCCTGCTCTCGTTCAATGCGACGAGCCACGCAGCCCGCAAGGCAGGACACACGGCCTTGCGGGTACAAGGACTCGGTGATGCGGCCTTGCTGCTCGGCATTCTCCTGATCTACCTCAAATTCGGAACGCTCGATCTCACGGAATTGTTCCGTGCCATCCAATCGTCTGTTGCGCCTCTTCTTTGGGTTGGAACAGTCTTTGAGAGCAACTCCGTCACGGTGATTACGCTCTTGCTCTTGATCGCGATCATGACGAAATCCGCCCAATTCCCCTTCCACGTGTGGTTGCCGGGAACCATCGAGGCGCCGACTCCCGTCTCGGCCATGCTACACGCGGGGATCGTCAATGCCGGTGGATTTCTGGTCAACCGCTTGGCCCCGCTGTACGGCGTCGCTCCGACGTCGCTCCATCTGATGTTTCTCATCGGAGGTCTGACCGCCTTGATCGGAGCCACCACGATGCTGACCCAATCCAGCATCAAACGGACGCTCGTCTATTCCACCATGGGACAGATGGGCTACATGGTCATGGAATGTGGCTTGGGGGCCTTCGCCCTCGCGGTGTTTCACCTCTGTGCCCATGGCCTGTTCAAGGCCACCTTATTTCTCAATTCGGGAGCCACTATTCAGAAAGCGCGGAACGAGTCCCAGCTTCCGGAGCGCGAGCCCGTGGAAGAAACGACTCGCTTCTCGTTGGTGACCTGGGCGACCGGTTTGGGAATCACCTTGATCCTGCCGTTGCTCCTCCTCCTCGTCGCCCACGGCCTGGTGCACATCCCTCTGTTCGAATCGCAGGGCACGTTGATTTTCCTGTTCTTTGCCTGGGTCACCTCAGCCCAAGCGATCTTCAGCCTCTATCAGCTGAACGCGACGGCCTCGTGGAACGTGTCCTTGACGATGGTGGCGACGCTCGCACTGATCGGACTAACCTACTTGTGGGCCGGTGAATCGTTCACCCATTTTCTCTATGCCGAACCGGGTCAGGCGGCAGCCTATTTTCAGGCAGCATCCTGGCCCTCCGGCCTCTTCGAGACGTTTGTCGCCCTTGCGACGGTACTCGTCGTCGCGGTGTGGATGTTTCTTTACGGCAAGGCTCATGGCATGCGGCTCTTGATCCCCGGCTGGCTGGGGACCATCCAGACCCGTGCCTATGTCGCGTTTCTCAACGGCCTCTATGTGGAGGATGTACTGCGAGCCTGGGGAAGGCGCTCGCGACGGAAGACCGTTCGATCACACTAATGAGCCACTCCTGAAGAGAGCCTGTCCGTTAGTGACGGGAAGTCGGTGCACTTGTCACTGTCAACGAATGGGATGATCCTCGGCGTCGCGGGTTGTATGAGCACGACGGACTAAACAGAAGAACCTGTTGGAAACAAGGAGGGTCGCATGATCAGCTTAACCCTGCATCCCATGAAAGAAATCAAAATCGTGGTCCAAGGCGAGCACGCGAAGTTTATCACCGACCTGCTGGATCGAGTCGGCGCCACCGGCTATACGATCATCAACAATGTGTCCGGCAAAGGCCAGCACGGCTTCCATGAGGGCCATTTGTTGTTCAACGATATCAGCAGTCAGGTGATTGTCTTCACGGTGGTGCCGGAAGAGCGGGTCGAACCGATTCTGGCCGGCCTGGGGCCGTTGTTCAACAAGCATTCCGGAGCGATGTTCGTCACCGACGTCGCGGTCAGCCGTCGCGAGCACTTTGTCGCCAAATAATAGGGCCGGTCGCCCTGTCCGCCGCATGCGCCGATGCCTGTCTCGACGGTCTGCGCCAGACTGGGTATACTGCCCGTTCAAGGACGACAGCTGTTTCGCTCCTCTACGCTACAGAACGGAGTAATCCACGTCTATGCCATCCTTCCGTCGATCACGTCCCAAGCCATCCACTCAGGCGCCATCGGAAGTCGCCGCGGAGCAAGGCCTGGCCTGGCTCAGTGACTGCATCCAGGGCGGCCTCTGTTTTGTGTCCCACGGCACCCTGATTTTCGAAAACGCGCAGTTTGGAGAACTGGTCTGGGCGCCCCAACCGGGGTCGGAATTTCAGCTACGGACGCGACTTCTCGATGAGGCGATAGCCAGGAATCACCAACCGCTCGGAGCCCGTGACACAACGGAGTATCGGCTGACTGATCGACAGGGCTATCCCCTCATTTACGAATGCCGGTTCAACGTCGTCCCCTATTGCGGCAACACGGGCGTGTTGATGGTGTTGGAAAACGTCACGGAGCGGACTCTACTGTCACAAGAAGCCGCCCAGGTGGTCCGGTTTCAGTCAGTCCTCGCGCGCATCGGGACCCTGGCGGTCAGTGGAACACCGGTCCAAGAGATCATGAACCAAGCCGCGCGCCTCACGGCCGAGGCTTTGCACGTGGAACTCTGCAAAATCCTCATTCCTCGTGAATCGGATGAACATCTGTATCTCGTCGCCGGCGTCGGCTGGCGCGAGGGGCTCATCGGCACCTTAACGGTGGAAGGAGGCACGCATTCTCAGGCGGGCTTTGCAATCCGCGAACGGCAGCCGGTAGTCGTGCGGGATTTGCACACAGAAACGCGCTTCATGCCGTCGAAGCTCCTGTCGGAACATAATGGCATCGCCGGCATGAGCGTGCCGATGATGGTACAGGATCGGGTGTACGGAGTCATGGGCGCACACTGCAAGTCCGTGCGGGATTTTACCCCGAAGGAGTTGGAGTTTCTCTGCTCGGTCGCCAACACTGTCGCCACCGTACTCGAACGATGGCGGCGAGAGGAAACGCAGCTACAGCTCTATCACCGGATGTTCGAGTTGGTGCAGGACGGCGTCATGTTGACCGATACGCAAGGGGCGCTCCTGGAGTGGAATCCCGCCATGGAACGTCTGACAGGCTGGACACGGCATGAGGTCATCGGCCGCACACCGTCGTTGCTGAAGTCCGGAAAGCACCCGCCGGAATTCTTCGAACGCATGTGGCAGACGATCCAGTCCGGATCGGCCTTCGTCGACCGTGTGGTGAACCGCCGCAAGGACGGCTCTGAGTTTTTGGCGTGGGAGAGCGTGAGCCCGGTCAAAGACCCGGACGGGACCATCCGCTACTTTCTTGCCATCCTGACCGACCTCAGCGAGCGAGAACAGATGCTCGAGGCCCTGCGCCATACGGAACAGGTGAAACTCGTCGGGCAACTCGCCGGCGGCATCCTCCACGAAGTCCGCAATCCTCTGATCGGACTCGGGAGCCTCGCCACCCATCTGGCGGACCAGGACACGCTTCCTCAAGCCGCGCGCGATCGGTGCCGCTTGATCGCGCGCGAAGCGGCGCGGATCGACGATCTTCTGGAATCTCACCTTGGACAGTTGCGGCCACGCCCCTTTGAGATCGCCTCCTGTGATCTATCCGCGCTGCTTGACAACACCCTGACGTTGCTGCACCCGAACTTGTTAAAGCATCGCGTGGCTGTGAAGAAAAACGTGGCCGCGGACCTTCCATTGGTGGAAGCCTCGCGGGCCCATATCCTCCAGGTTTGTCTGAATATCGCCATGAATGCGATCGACGCGATGCCGAACGGCGGCCAATTGACGATCACCCTCAGGCCGGAGACCAGACGAGGGCTGGGGCTGCTCATGACCTTTGCCGATTCCGGGAAAGGCATCTCCCCCGAAAACCTGCAACGCATTTACGAACCGTTCTTTACGAATGGAAAAGCCAAGGGTGTCGGTCTTGGGCTGACCATTACCCACGACATTATCGAGCGGCACGGCGGCCAATTGCTGATTCACAGTCCGCCTGAGAGCGGAGCCGTCGTGGACGTCTGGCTTCCATTGAAATGCGAGGGCTGACATGGCATGGCAACTTCTACTGGTCGAGGATGAAGCATCCGTTCGGGAGGCCTTCGCCCTGCGTCTCACCGGCCAAGGCTACCTCGTCCAAACCGCGGGATCGGGAGAAGACGCCCTCACCATCCTGCGCTCCTTCGAGCCGGATATCCTGGTGCTGGACCTGATCATGCCCAACTTCTCTGGCCTGGACGTCCTCGCCCGGGTGAAACAAACCACACCGGAGCTTCTCGTGATCGTGCTGACCGCCAGAGGGACAGTGAAGGATGCGGTCGAAGCGATGCGACTCGGGGCCTTCGATTTTGTGGCCAAGTCCATAGACATGGACGATCTCCACCACACCCTGCGCCGCGCGACGGATCTACTCACGCTTCGCCGGCAGGTCCAACTGCACAGCAGCCAGGATGCAAAGCGCTATGCGATCGATCGCATCATCGCGAACAGTCCTGCCATGCAGACGTTTATGCAGGAGGTTCGAGAACTGGCCAAGAGCGCTCGCGTAACGGTCCTCCTCCAAGGAGAAACCGGGACCGGCAAGCAGTACATGGGGCGCGTGATCCATTTCAACAGTCCCCGGGCAGACAAGCCGTGCATGGAAGTAGATTGTCCTTCAATTCCGCGCGAATTGTTCGAGAGCGAATTGTTCGGCCATGAGAAAGGGTCGTTTACGGGGGCCTCAGGACGGAAATGCGGCCTGCTCGAACTGGCCGAAGGGGGAACCGTTTTCTTCGATGAGATCGGCGACTTGCCGCTCCCCCTGCAGGCGAAGCTCTTACGGGTGATCGAGGAACGGACGTTGCGTCGCGTCGGAGGAGCGGCTACCATCCCGGTGGATGTCCGCTTCATGGCCGCGACGAATCGCGATCTCAAGGACGCAGTCGCGAAGGGCGAGTTTCGCGAGGATCTCTACTATCGGCTCAATGTCGTGACGCTCACCGTCCCGCCGCTCCGCGAACGAGGCGACGAGATCATTCCTCTCACCGAGCAATTTCTCATTCGTTCTGCGGTGGCGCTCAAGAAACCGGTCCGTACATTGGGAGCAAGCGCACAGGCCCTCTTGCGCCAGTATCGCTTCCCCGGCAATATCCGTGAGCTGAGCAATCTCATGGAACGGGCCGTTCTATTCTGCCAAGGCACAACCCTCGAAGCCGCCAACTTTCCCTCCGAGCTTCAAGGCGCGAGCCAGCCGTTGGCGGCCGTTTCACCGAAACATCCGATGCCTGCGCCGGATGCGTCCGATCCTACCGCCGTCCAGATCTCCTTCCGAGTCGGAGAGCACTCGCTGAACGATCTCGAAGATCGAATCATTGCCGAGGTGTTGCAACGGTCAGACGGCAACAAGACCTTGGCCGCCAAACATCTCGGCATCACGCGCTGGATGCTGGACCGGCGTCGAAAACAAACGGATTAACCGCTGATCGACCTCCCGATCGGCAACGCAACACCGTGGATGCCTCCGCTCTCCCGGGCCTCCTCGAGCCTGTCCGTGCCGGTGGCCTGAGGCTCGAGGACGCGCAGCGCGGGTTGAAGGATCTCCCGATCGTCGATCTCGGTTATGCTCTGTGGACCACCATCGCACACAACGAGGAGGGAGACCTGTGCATCACGGAGGAGGGATCGATCGGACGGATGACAGTGCGGCACACAGCGGCACACTTCGAAGGACTCCATCTGGTCGACCTCGCGTCGAATCGAACGTTCTCCGAGCCGGAATCTTATGAAAGAGGAGCAGACCCATGCAGCACCTGAGAGAACTTGAAGATCAGAGCGTCTACATTCTTCGCGAAGCCTACAAACACTTCGACGACCTCGCCATGCTCTGGTCGATGGGCAAGGACTCGACGGTGCTGTTGTGGCTGGCCAGAAAGGCCTTCTTCGGTCATGTGCCGTTTCCGCTCGTGCATATCGACACGGGCTACGAGATCCCCGAGTTAATCGACTATCGGGACCGGCTCTGCCGCGAGTGGGGGCTCAAGCTGGTCGTCGGTCAGAATACGGAGGCGCTCGCTGGCGGGATGGGCCCTGAGCAGGGGCGCGTCACCTGCTGCACGGCCATGAAAATCGAGGCCCTCAAGCACACGATCGCCAAACATGGGTGGACGGCCGTCATTCTCGGCATTCGCGCGGACGAGGAAGGCACGCGAGCCAAAGAACGCTGCTTCTCTCTCCGGGACAAACATGGGGAATGGGATTACCGCGATCAGCCGCCCGAACTCTGGGATCAATACAAGACGACATTTCCTGCTGGTTCTCATGTGCGCGTGCATCCGCTGCTCGACTGGACCGAGCTGAATATCTGGGAATACCTCGAACAGGAACGGGTTCCCCTTCCGGAACTATATTTCGATCGAGGCGCCGGCACTCGCTACCGCAGCCTTGGCTGCGTGCCCTGCACGGGCACCGTGAACTCCTGCGCAAAGACGATTCCGCAGGTCATCATCGAGTTGCGGAGCACCACGACCGCCGAACGCGCAGGGCGCGCGCAGGACGAAGGCCGCGGAATGGAAACGCTCCGCAAACTCGGACATATGTAACCGCTTGCCGTGCGAGCGAAATACTCCGCCCCAACTTCCCCGATGCTTCCAATCCGTGGCCGTGGCTGCGTGCAGGCATGCACGCACGTGTGTTGACGCACTGATTCTTCGGCGAGTGGATCGATTCTCGTTGGCCGTTCGATGACGCCTGTCATCGGTTTTCCCTTATTCACGAGGCGCTTACGTTCCTCCATGGAAGGGATATCGTGTCGCGGCCCTCTTCTTGCTGTGTTGGGTGTAGCAGGACAGAAGGGAGGGGGTCAGCAGCATGGCACAAGCGAACGACAGGCCGACATCCTATACCGACGCACAGCGGATGGAGTTGCGCTCCTATGTCAACCTTGCGGGTGAGGTGGTGGCGCGTCTCTGGCCGATGCGGACATTCATCTCGAGAAATCCGCTGCAGGGGTTTGAACAGCTCACCTTCGACGAGGCCGTGCGGCGGGGAGAACAGCTCTTTGGGGGACGGGGATATTTATCCTGTGACGCGTATCGCGAAGCGTTTCGACGCGGCCGCATCCAACCCTGGCATGTGGATGAAGCGTTACGTCCGCTGGCCACAGAAACACACATCCTCTTCGGCGATCGTCGGCTGTTCCACCTGGATGTGCTCCGTGCAGTGATGGTGCATGGAGTGGAGCCATCGTCCCCTGGCCGATCCGCCTCAGCTGGAGCCCCATCGCCGGACGAGAACACGGAATCGCTCACACGACTGACGCAGTGGCTTGCGTCGATTCCGGATTCCGATACCTGGGGCGAGAATGAAAGCCTGCGCATGGGTGAATCGGAGGAGTTGCCCTACCGGACAACGATGGCGGCCTGGTGCGATCGAACGTTCGGAACCGACCTTGAGGACCAGATCAACGGCCAACTGATCAAATGGTGCGCCGCTTTCTGCGACGAGGGGGACGCCACCTGGCCTATGCCCGGCCGCGAACACACATTCTACCGTGCCTGGAAGGACGCGGCGCAGTATGACCTGGGATTGTCCTTGCTCGGAATCGAACGGGCGTCGGAAAAGATTCGACTCTTATCCGACCGCCCTGAAGAAGCCCTCCTGGAGGCACTTGAACAACTGAAGATCCCCGCCTCGGCGAGGGAGGAATATCTCTCGCGCCATGTAGCGGCCTTGCCGGGATGGGCTGGATTCATCAAATGGCGTGCGGAGCAAACGGCGTATCCTTGGCAGGAGGCCTATCGCATCGACTTGGTGAAATATCTCGCCATTCGTCTGTTCTATGAACGGGAATTGGTGGCGGTCTCCTGCAAGAAAGTCTTGAACTGCTCAGGGGATGTCGAAGCAATTCAGGATTATGCGCGACGGTTTCCCCGCGCGATCTGGTTCCGTCGCGCGCTCCTGAATGGACAGCTCCCGAAGAAAGCCTCGACGGATGCCGTGAGGCTTCAGCGATGGTGGCGATCGTCGGATGCCCAGGCGTGGGAGGAGCTGGCTCAACACTGGTACCGCGAGCACCGGCTTGTGTGCCGAGGAGAGACGGCCATCAACCATGCGCGCCTTTTGTTGCGGCTGGCTGAGGCCCTCGATGTCAGGCCAGACCTTCTCCCATCGACGGCGCCGACCGATCTGAAGACACTGCTGAACTGGCTCGGTGCATTCCCTGAACGGCAGCACGGTCCCAGGTGGCTCGACGCCTACGAACTCGCGCACCAGCACACGATCCTGCGACAACTCGAATCGCGCGCGCCCGGTGACGCCGGCCTGCAGGGACGAGAAGGAAGCCCTGTGCGCCCCCCGGCGCAGTTCGCATTTTGTATTGATGTTCGATCCGAAGTCTTTCGCCGGCATCTCGAGCAGCGCGGTTGCTATGAGACCTTCGGCTTTGCCGGATTCTTCGGCTTGCCCGTGGCCTATCGGGCGTTGGGTGCGGACTGCACGACGGACCTGTGTCCGGTGCTCCTCAAGCCGAAACATACGATTCGAGAGGTCCCGAGGACATACCAGGGCGAGGCCGCGTTACGACACAAATCCAGTACGCAGCTGGTCAAGACCGGACATAAACTACTCCATGACCTTAAGCACAATGTGATCACGCCGTATGTCATGGTGGAAGCCATCGGATGGTTCTTCGTGTTGCCGTTGTTGGGGAAGACGCTGTGTCCTCGTGGGTATCATCGACTGGCGACCTGGGTGAAGCAGACGTTCATCCCGACGGTGGCGACCACGTTGACGGTGGATAAGATCCCCACCAACGAAGCGGAAGACATGGTCGCGGCCGAGCAACGGATGCAGATTGCCCGGTGGCTGCGCGCGAGATTCGAGGGCTCGGGCACTCGACTGACGGCTGACCGGCTCGAAGGCATCCGGTGCCAGGCGCTGGAATCGCCGTATGAGCCACCGGCGGCCCTAGGGACCCTCGGTCATATCCTCGGACTCTCACGAGCAACAGAAGCAGCCCTCATCGAGGAACTTCGCCACCACTGTCGCATCACGCCGCAGGGCACGGCGGGGCGCCTCGCTCGGATCACGCAGACTGGATTCACGCTCAATGAACAGGCGTACTACGTGGAGACCTCGCTGCGGCTCATGGGCTTGACCGAGACATGGTCGCGCCTCGTCATCCTGTGCGGCCACGGCAGCACCTCGCAAAACAACCCGTATGAATCGGCCTTGGACTGCGGCGCCTGCGGAGGAAGTCACGGGCTTCCGAACGCACGCGCGTTCGCCATGATCGCCAACCGTCCACCGGTACGCGAGTTGCTGGCGAAGCGAGGACTGGCCATTCCCCTGGACACCCATTTTCTCGCGGCGCTCCACGACACGACGACGGATCAGGTCCGACTCGTGGATCTGGAAGATGTGCCCTCCACGCATCGCAAGGAGCTGGCTCAGCTGCTGGAAGACGTGAACGACACCGGATCTATGGCCGCCGCAGAACGAGGGATCGCGCTGCACGCCACGCCCACTCGGCACAACCGTCGACAGTCGAAGCAGGATGTTGAACTCCGCAGCCTGGATTGGGCACAAGTGCGTCCCGAGTGGGGATTAGCGAGAAACAGCCTGTTCATTATCGGGAGCCGCCATCTGACGCAGGGGATCGATCTTGCGGGACGCTCCTTCCTGCACTCCTACGATCATCGCCCCGACACAGACGGGAAGCTGTTGGAGATCATCATGACGGCACCCCTGATCGTGGCCCAATGGATCAATATGGAGTACTACTTCTCGACGGTGGACCCAGAGGTCTATGGCAGCGGTAGTAAGGTCTATCACAATGTAACGGGTCGTATCGGGGTGATGACAGGGGGACAGAGCGATCTCCGGATGGGACTGCCCGTCCAGACCGTTATGAACCGTGCGCGTCCGTATCACGAACCCATGCGCCTCGCGACGATTATCGAAGCCCCGCGGGACCAAATTTCAGCCATCATCAATCGCCAACCGCTGCTGGAGAAGTTGTTCAACAATCGCTGGCTTCATCTGATCGCCTTTGAGCCGAGAGAACGACGATATTATCACTACAACGCTGCGGGAGGATGGATTGCCGTCACAACGGAGACCGTTGCCGCCGAGCAGGCCTGATAGGCGGCGGCGTACATGAACGAGGTATATATGCCCGACACGGAGTCGAAGAAGCTTTTCCCCCATTGGGCCGTGCCCTTCTCCTCGTATAAGGACGTCATGGACTTTTTTCGCGAACTTGAAATCGCCTGCATTTCGGGCGGCCGGCCCTCGGATGGCACCGTGAGCTTCGAAGCCATTGCTCGATGTTTGCAAGACCTCGGACGTCCCGACCGAGCCTATCGGTCCGTGCACGTGACTGGCACCAACGGCAAAACCAGTGTCAGTCGTATGACTGCAGCCCTCATCCAAGCCAGCGGCCTGAAGGTCGGTCGCTTCACCAGTCCACATCTCGGACATTTTCGAGAGCGTATCTCCGTCGACGGCGAACCGATCAGCGAACAAGAGTTGGTGGATGCCTGTAACCACCTCAAGTCGCTCATGGACTGGGGCGGCGTCGAGATGAGTCCATTCGAATTCCTCACCTCCGCCGCTTTCTTCGCGTTCCGTGCGGCCAAGGTGGACTATGCCGTCGTCGAAGTCGGAATCGGGGGGCGGCAAGACGCCACCAATATCATTGCCCCGGAAGTCTCTATCATCACGAACGTAGACTACGATCATATGGACGTTTTGGGTGACTCCCTAGAACAGATCGCAGCGGAGAAATCCGGAATCATCAAGCCGCTCACCCCTGTCGTGTGCGGTCCGATGGCAGATGCTCCTCGCGAATTGATCCTGTCCCGCGCGATGCAGTTGAGTGCCCCAGTCTTGTTGATCGGACGCGAATACGAGACGAAGGAGTTCGTACGCGCCGGCTATCAAGGAACCTGCACGCTTCGGGTCGGGGACTCCACCTGGGAAGGGATCACAGTGGACTCCCCTGCAGCGTTCATGGCCACCAACGCCGCGCATGCGCTCGCAGCCTACGATGTCCTCCGTCGCCGCGGACTGGTCGCCACATTAGATGGATCGGCCCTCCGCCACACCCTTGCGCAGGTTCGCATGCCGGCTTGTTGCGAAGTGTTCCCTGGGCGTCCGACGATCGTCATCGATGGAGCCCACAATGCCCCGGCTGCCGCCAGTCTCTCGTCGACCGTCCGAAGCGTGCGTGAAGGACGCCGAACGGTCTTACTCGTGTCGCTTCTGCGAGAGAAAGAGGTCGAAAAGATCATTCGACAACTGGCCGGCGCAGGTGCTGACCGAGCCATCTTCACCCGGCATCCAGACGATCGCGCGGTCGCCCCTCAGGACCTTGCGGCTATCTGGCGCTCCTATACGCCAACCACGGCGGAGATCGTGAACGACCCCACTGAATCGTTTCAGAGAGCCGTCCTGGCAGCAGAGCCTCTTGGGTTCGTTGTGGTAACCGGCTCCTTGGAACTGGGAGGCTATTGTCGCCCCCTCGCACAAGCCGCGGTATCTCAAGTGGAGGCATGAACGCGTCCGGGATCGACGGTCGTTCGGACAGAGAGGCATGCAATGAAACCCCGGATAGCGGCATCCAATCTGGTCGCGGATCGGGTAGTCCTACCCGTTTTTATTCATCCAGAAAGATTCCCGCGAGGTGCAAGAACGAATCGCCCAATCTATGGGAATGTTTCGCCGGTCAGCGAGCAGACTTTCGGGGCGGCGTTCACTCAACTTCGACCGCTCCTTAAGGGTGCGGGGAAACCCTGACCCACTTCGAGTGACTCACTGCCACCGCGTTCCGCACGGCATCTTCTGGTCCAGAGGCCCTTCTGGTTGCCGGTAGCGAGACAGCCAGCATTGCAGCCTTCCCCTGCTCACCAAGTCCGAACATGTTTCTAGCTGAATCAAGCAGCAACGGATCCGACGTCCGAGCATAGATGCACGGATCGCGGGGCGGCTCGTGCGTCAATACACGAGAGGTTTGCCCTGTTCAGAAACACCGGCCCTCACGCGATCTCGTTCTCGTCAGATTTCGCGAATTTGCTGGGGGAATTTCGATTATCCGTTCGAAGCGTAAGACCCACGTCGTCTGGAACCTGATTTGCAAATAGAACGAGTCATGGGAGCGGATGGTCCAATCCCCCTTGCTGCTTAAGGGAGGTTTTTTATGGGTACACAGCATGTCGTGACGATGTTACCGGGAGAGGGCACCGGTCCGGAAATTTGCGAAGCGGTCCGGCTGGTGATCGACGCAAGCGGCGTCGATATCAAATGGGAGTACGAAGAGATCGGTCTGGACTGCTTGGATAAGCACGGCACGTTGCTGCCGGACAAGACGGTCCAAGCCATCGCCAGAAACAAGATCGCATTGAAAGGCCCTACGACTACGCCGGTCGGGACTGGCCACAAAAGCGCGAACGTGACACTCCGGAAGGTGTTCGATCTCTATGCGAACGTGCGGCCAGCCAAGCTGATTCCGGTGCTCAAGCGGCCCTGGGACAAGATCGACATCCTGAATTTCCGTGAGAACACCGAGGATTGCTACGCGGCCATCGAACATATGGTGTCCGACGAGGTGGCGCAATGCTTGAAAGTCATCACCTGGCCAGGCTCCTATCGCATCGCTGAGTTTGCCTTCAAGTGGGCCAAGGCCAATGGGCGCAAGAAGATCTACTGCGTCCACAAGGCCAACATCATGAAGATGACCGACGGACTCTTCCTCGATGCCTTCAGAGAGGTCGCCAAAAAGTATCCCGACATCGAATCCGGCGACATCATCGTGGATAATTGCTGTATGCAACTCGTCAGAAATCCGGCGCAATTCGATTGTCTGGTGCTCCCGAATTTGTATGGCGACATCCTGACGGATCTCTGTGCCGGACTGGTCGGCGGCCTCGGCTTCGCGCCAGGCGCCAACGTGGGCGATAACTGCGCGATCTTCGAAGCCGTCCACGGCTCTGCGCCGAAGTATGCCGGGCTGAAGAAGGTCAATCCCTCTGCCGTGCTGGTCTCTGGAATCATGATGCTCCGCTGGATGAAGGAAGAAGCCGCAGCCGATCGGATCACCAAGGCGATGTTTGCCGTCCTCGAAGAGCGGAAGCACGTGACGTACGACGTCGGCGGGACGGCAACGACCGACGAGTATGCGCAAGCCATCGTGGACAAGATGCACGAGAAGGCTTGAGTTCGAGACTACCGGCTGAATGAACAAGGAGAACATCCATGCCAACATGCACTGACATTGCAAAAGCGACGAAGAAGAAACGCGAGATTAAATTGGTCGGGATCGATATGTACATCATTACCGAGAAGGGTATCCCAAAGTTCGACGAGATTGGAGCATTCAAATGTGAGTTTATTTCCAACCGGGGCACGAAAGTCTGGCCCGGATTTGTCAGTCCCGATCTGCTGCAAGTCAATTGGTACCGGTGCCGGTTCATGGCAACCAAAAACGTGCAGGACGCGGACGTCAACACGTTTCTGGACGCTCTAACCAAGAAGGGTTGGTGGTGGTCTGCGGCACAGAAGTTGTGGAACTACGACGGCGAGCCAGGATTCAGCAAGGCCTACTAAGGGCGACCGTACGTACCGATAGGCGTGTGGATTGGAACGGGTGAGTGTGATGCGTGCCTCGGCTGTCGCCGGGCACGCATCGACTCCAGCCTGACCACGCTCAGCATCAACAGGGTCGCTGATTCCCCTTTATGGAGAGTCCTCTGTGTATGATGGATCTACCCTATAGCGAAGCACTGACACACCACTCCCATAACGGCTCGGAGATACCCGTGGGAATCCACTCCTGCAGTATCCCCTATCCTGAACACGACGAGACGAACGGTCCCCTCCCTGAGTCGATCGAGGAATTCATCCGCGACCGTTTCAGCACGAAGCTTGAAAACCCACGCACAGGTCGCAAGACCGTCTAAGCCGGCCACCTTCCGGGAGGAACCCAATGTCCAACACTCGAAACAAGGCTGACGTTGAATATGCCGTCATGTTGGCTGTGCTGAACTTTCAAAAGGAGTTCATGCAATCGCACTATTCGCACGTTCAGGTTCGACTTCTTGAGAATGTGATCGAGGTGGACCTGACCAGAACCTCGCCGATTCCGGCGGAAGTTCGGCTCGCTCAAGCCCCCGAAGGTTGCGGCCAACTTCGGCAGATACACCAGGCGTTGTTCACTACCGGACACGATATGTTGAAGAAACACATCGAAGAAATACTCGGTGAACAGATCTACAACATAGTCACCGATCTGGAACCGCTTTCTGGAAGGAGCACGATTGTCATCCAGATCGATCAAGCGATTGACAGCTCGGTTTGATTGCTCAGGATACCTGCACTCTATCGATTTCAATTCTCCATAGCCTGCCCAAATCTCATTTAAGACCAATTCTGATTGACCTCCTCCCGAAAAACGAGCCAGCTAAATTAGGATCATAGGCTAGTGTGAAGTTGGCCTCGTTCTGGGACGGTCCTTAACCAGAGCAGGCGACTTCTTCGACGATCTGTTGTCCCTGACGTTGTGCAACGAACTCGTTCGGGGTCAGGTGCCCGAGCGCGCTGTGGGGTCGGTCGTGATTGTCATCTATTCAATGAGGGCCTGTGCCTCGACCAACGATGCGAACTGATGCACGTTCAAACATTCATCTCGCAAGCGCTCGTTAAACGATTCAATAAAGGCATTTTCCGCGGGTATGCCCGGTCGTATGAAGTCGAGTTGCACGCCCCACCGATAGGCCCAATCCCAAACTCACGGGCATAGTCGTTGTTTTGTGTTTCGAAGCAGGCTCGGCGCCAACACATCGGCATCATGGTGAGTGCTTATGAACTGGCACGGTCCCAATTCCTAGCACGAGACCCAGCATTCCCACAGCACCGGAGCATGATCGGGAGGAGCGTGGTGAGCAGAACTTCCCAACAATGCGTCCGAGCCTATACTTGGCCGCCTGATTGGTAAAACAAGGTGCCATTCGCCACCAGGTACCGATGAGGGAGGCTATTACGATGGGAACGCCCGGCTGGGCTGTTGAAGGGGAATCAAGCGGTGGGAAAGAGAAGCCGGCTTTCGAGTCCATACCCCGTCGTCTGCTCACGGCTGACGAGAGAGACGGGAGCATGTTGCTGGAGGCTAGGGTTGGTGCGGGAGGCGGGACTTGAACCCGCACACCTTTTACAGTACAGGATTTTAAGTCCTGGGCGTCTGCCGATTCCGCCACTCCCGCAGGAGAACACCGCCGGGGCGAAATCTAACATCGGGGTTCCGGGGGGTCAAGCCGCTCGGCAGACCATCTGCTGATATGTAAACGGCCTGTCCCTCTCGAGACAGGCCGTTGTCGTACCCTTCTTCTCGCGGGACCGGTGCCGGCAGGCAACCAGGCTCACGCAGCGACTTTATGATCGTCTTTCTTCACCAGTGCTTTGCTGCGTTCCACCATGGTCGAGACGCCGGTCTTCACCGACCGACTGAAGCGGGTCGCCTGGACCTGTGCCCGTTTGGCGTACCGCGCGACATCCCGCCTCGTCTCCGCCCCGGTCTTCGGCGCCAGGAGTAATCCCAACGCCGCCCCGACAACTGCGCCCCCTCCGATGATGGCTGCAATCTTCGCTGCTTCACGCCCCTTGGTAGACATCGTGACATCCTCCCTTTAGTACAACAAGGTTTACGGTCCACTGACTTTCGGCGAGAGCTACCGATGAGTACAGCATCAACCGTGCCACAGCCGAGCCATGCGGATTCGTGGGCTATGGCTGCAATTCGAGACACCAGGTGAGCGGCTCCTCATAAAGGGTGCTGTTTTGTGAACAATGGAAGGAGACAACCGTTTCAGAAAAGCGACAGGTGTGCGTAGAGTAAACAGCTGACCGGTCCTCTGGCCTTATCCGGCGCGGCTTCGCGGCTCGCCTTGCATTGCGGATCCGGCTCACATAAGATCGCGAAATGATATGGAGTCCTACTATGTTGTCATGGTCCCGCGCGATCCCCTACCCGGATATCGACCCGGTCTTTCTGCGATTAGGCCCCTTGCAGTTCCGGTGGTACGGCCTGATGTATCTCATCGGGCTTACCTTGGCCTACTTCATTATCGGAGCCCGGGCGAGGGCTCAGAAGCTCCCGCTGAACAAGGATCAGGTTTACGACATGATCGTGTACGCGGCGGTCGGCGTCTTTGCCGGCGGCCGGTTGGGGTATGTCCTGTTCTATAACCTGTCCTACTATCTGGAGAATCCGCTCAAGGTGTTCGCGGTCTGGGAAGGTGGCATGTCGTTCCACGGCGGGCTGATCGGCACGATTGTGGCGTTGGTGCTATTCGCCAGACGGCAAGGCATCACGGTCCTCACCATTGCCGACCTCGCTGCCGGTGTGACCCCGGTGGGTCTCGGACTGGGGCGAATCGGCAATTTTATCAACGGCGAACTCTATGGCCGCCCCACCGACGTGGACTGGTGCATGGTGTTTCCGGCCGGCGGCATGGTCTGTCGCCATCCGTCGCAGCTCTATGAGGCGTTGCTGGAAGGGCTCCTGCTCTTCACCGTGCTCTGGCTGATCACCCGACGGCAGCCACCCTCGGGCACCGTGTTCGGCGCCTTCCTGGTGGGGTATGGGCTGTGCCGCATTGTCGTGGAGTTCTTTCGCGAGCCGGATGCGCAGATCGGGTTTATCGTCGGCACGATTTCGATGGGACAGATGCTGAGCATTCCCATGATCGTCGCGGGAGCCGTGATCCTCGCGCTGGTCTCCCAACGTAAGCGCCCGCTCCAGACCGGCTCCGGATCGGCGGCTCCGCTCTGACCCGGTCGCGGTAATCGTTACTTGGGATGGGCATCCATCCAGGATTGCTTATCGAGTGCGGCTTCGCCGTCGTACTTCCGAAGCGGCGGAGCATCCCAGATCACCTTGTGGCCGGGAGCCAGATTGGCCGCCGCGACATAGTGCTTCTTGGCTTCGGCTTTCTCTCCCATTCGCTCCAGCGTCAACGCCAGGTTGTAATGCGCTTCCGCCAGCGTCTGGTCGGCTTGGATCGTTGTCAGATACACCTGTCGAGCCCCGACCCAGTCTTGTCGCGCAAACAACTGATTGCCCTGTTCCAGCTGTTGGCTCACCACAGCGCTGGTGCCCGCCGGCGCAAGGAGCGGCCGCACCTCTGCCTGGTGCCGGCCAGCACACCCCACCACCATCAACATCGCGGCGATTGCCCCTATCACACGCCTCATGCCACCCTCCTTCCAGTCAGACCGTGACCGTCACACCCTGTCTCAGAAAAATGAATTCGAAGCCCGCAACCGACTCCCCCAAGGCTTGTACGACCGCCGACCGGTAGAGCCGCGCCTGCTCCCGATAGGTCTCCGCCCTTGCCGTCACCTGATCCGCGGGGATCATATCCGTCTTGTAATCGGCAATCCAGAGCTCGCCGTCGAGACAATAGATCAGATCGATGACCCCTTCCATGATTTGGCGACCGCCGTTCCAAGGCATGAGAAACGGCACTTCTCGTCCGATCACCGTCGCCCGGCGGAGTTTTTCATAGGCAGGAGACTGCGCGAATGTCCGCAGCAGGGTCCGCACCTCCTCAAGCAGGGCCTCTTGCGTCGCCTCATCCTGCCCATCGAGCGCCGGAGCGGCGTGGATGATCGACGTGACTTGCGACTCGGGATCTGCAGTGAAATCCCAGTATTGCAGCAGCCGGTGCACGATGGTCCCGACCACCTTCCCTCCCGTCGCACGTCCGGCTTGACCCGGCTCAGGCTCAACCACCGGTGCTGGTTTCTGAATGAAGTCCGACGGCGAAACCACCAAGGATTCCGCTCGTTCCGCCTGCCAGATCCGATCACGCGCGCGCCAACGGTCTGAGAAGGCCTGGTCCATGACCGCCTCGTCCAAGGCCGTCGCCTGCTCGCGCTGTCTGGTAGGCGGACGATCGTCACCTTGGAGCATGGTCTGACGGAGGCCGACGCCACCGATCGGAAGGTCTTGCTGATCGGCCAGGCCCAGTTCAGTTCCCGCGGCCTGCTCCAGAAGTTCCAGCAAGGCGCCGCGCACCCGCCGTCGAGGCAGGGCACCGGACAGCACCAGGCGCTCCCGCGCACGCGTCATCCCGACGTAAAAGAGCCGGCGCCGTTCGGCCTGTTCGCGCGTGCGGGCCTTCTCAGCCACCAGCACCGCACCCATACTACACCGGTCCCCCAAGTCGAGGCCTTGCACTCCGGTCGACCAGTCATGCCAAATGAGTGGTCGCGCGGGGCCACGGCCCGCCCCGTCCCCATGGTGCAACCCAGCCAGAATCACCAGCGGAAACTCCAGACCCTTCGCCTTATGGATCGTCAACACGCGAACGGCATCCAGGGTGTCTTCCGACAAGGCGCTCTCCGCTTCTTCCGGTTGCTCGGTGAGCCGATCCAGCATCAGCTCGACGAATCCGGTCAACGTGAGATTCGGACGATCAGCCAGGTCCGCCGCCATCCGGCGAACCTTGAGGAGATTGGCCGTCGCCTGTTCTCCGTGCAGTGACGCCGCCGCCAGCTCGAGTACCGGGAGTTGCGCAAAAATGAGATCCAGGACCTCTGGCAAGGGACAACGGGGCGCCTGTTCGTGCAGCCGCTGAAGCGCGCCATACAGTCGTCGGAGCGGCTCGGCATGCGGATTCGTCCAGTCTGCGAGGCGATCGACTTCGCGATAGTCCAACGCCTGTTTCTCCTGCAGAACGACCAGCACGGAGTCAGGCAGCCCTCCCACAGCCGAGCGGAGCAGACCCACCAGCGCGATGCGGTCGTGAGGATTGTCAACGCACCGAAGGAGGTTCACCAGGTCGATCACTTCTTGCCGCCGGTAAAAGTGCTTCTCTCCATCGATCACATAGGCAATGTGATGCCGGCGGAGGGCTTCCAGATACTGTTCGGCCTGGGTCAATTTTCGAAACAGGAGCGCGATGTGGCCGGGTCGCAACCTGCTGTCCGGTCCGGTCGTCGCAACCCCTGCCTCAGACGGATTCAGCATCCGGGAGACCAGCAGCGCAATCTGTTCCGCCTCCACCCGGGTTGCCGCGGCGGAATCCAAGTCGTCTTCTTCCTCCGAGGTCACCAGCCGGAGTTCCACGCCGGACATGCCAAACTGACTGAATCGATTGGGTTGAACGGTGAGCGGAACATTCGGCGGCTGAATCGACGGTTGCGCGATGAGCAGGCGGTTAAACAGGCCGTTGACCAGATCGAGCACCTGCGCATGGCTGCGAAAGTTCGTGGCCAGTTCACAGCGCAACGCCCCGCTGCGTTCCAAGCGATCGACGACATGATCGAACGCCTCGATATCGGCTCGACGAAACGCGTAAATCGACTGCTTCGGGTCACCGACGATGAACAATTTCCCCGATTCGAGCTCCGTCTCGCGCCAGGACTCCGCCTGCGCTCCAAGGCGCTCGGCCAAATACAGCACGATCTCGTACTGCACCGGGTCCGTATCCTGAAATTCGTCCACCAGCAACGCGCGATAGTCGCGTTTCAATTGTTCCCGAATCGCCGGATGATCGCGGAGCAGCGCCCTGGCCTTGCCGACCAACCCGTCGAACGTGAGCCATCCCGAATCCAAGAAGGACTTCCGCACGGCTTGCACGAACGGTGAGAGGACCGCCACGAGATGCCGCAGCCGCTCATGATCGACCTTGAGCAATCGCCGAGCGATCCGCAGCAAGGACTCGGCTGCTGTCCCATCTTCTTCTGCCCACCCGCTCGGCGCGGCGCCGAGCTCCTTCGCCAACAACTCCTGTGTCTCACGTGAAACGGCTCGCAGCCCCTCCAGTCCTTCGGCCAACAGAAGGGCGAACAGTTCCGCGATCGCGGCAAGCATCAGCTCGATCTTTCGCCGTTTGGGACGGTCATACCGCGCCAGGAGACCTTCAGCCGCGGCCTGCCGGAGTGTGAACCAGTCGCGCAGGGCTGGGTTCAGGCTGGTTTCGGCCAGCTGCTCCGTCAACCCCGTGAGATCGATCAAGTCACTGTGCAGGCTGTAGGCCAACTCCCGGAGGTCGTCGAGACTGAACGTATCCAGGAGCAGCCGCCAACGTCCATGGTCAGCGCCTGCCGTCCCCAACTCACGATCCAGCCACAGCTCCCATTCTCTGGTGAAATGCTCTTCGAACCGCGACCCGTCTTCATCCGTCTGAAAGGTCGGCATGACTCCGGCTTCAATGGGATACAGGCGCAGCAAATGCGCGGCAAAACTATGCAACGTCCCGATCTGCGCCTTTTCAACATCACGGAAGGCGGCGGCGGCCCGTGCCACGATCTCGTCGGCCGTCCAGCCATACCGCAGACGCAGGTCGGCCACTGACACCGTTCCGCTGCCGGCCGTCAGATCGTCGCGACCTTCCGCCTGCACCAATGCCCGCAGCCGCTCGCGCAAACGGAGTTTCATTTCGGTAGCCGCCTTGTTGGTGAAGGTCAAGGCCACGATGCGCGACAGGTCCAACGGATCGGAGCGGCGCATGAGCAGATACAACAACCGGTTCACCAGTAACGTGGTTTTCCCTGTTCCCGCGCCGGCAATTACCACGACATTCCGATCGAAGGTCGTCGCGGCCGCCTCCCTGGCTGCGTGATCCGGAATCTGGGCCGAGTCAGTCACGCGCCACCTTCTGCGATCGCACCTCTCGCAGCCGCAAGGCCGGTGACGATCGATAGGCCCGCCACCAACTGGGCTGGTGGGCTCGGCGGCAGGCAGTTGAAAATTCACAATGGGCGCAGTGGGCGTCCGGCACGATAAAATGTTGCCCGGCGCGCACCCCGTCGAGCAGCACCTGCATCGTCCGACTCAACATCGGACCCGAAGGGCCCTGCCAGGCCGAGGCCGCAAAGGAGGTGCGTTCTACCGCAGGAACGACGCGCGGCAGCAAGTACAGGAAATCGACCTGTTCGGGCAAAGGTCCCGGTCGGCGGCCGGACGCCTCTTCAGGGGTCATCAAAGCATAGAGCGCGGGCTGCAGACGTTGAGCACGCACGGCCGCCTGCAGGAGATGGCGATCCTTGGCCTCGACCCGATCATTCGCGCGGTATTTGTAATCGATTACCCTCACCGCGCCTGATGCCGGATGCCGATCGACACGATCCCATCGTCCACGAAGCAGAATCTCCTCCCCACCCGAGCCATCCGACCATGTTCCCCTGGCGTCGATTTCGAACTCGGCCGGAAAAAAGCCCGAAGCCAGGGCCGTCTCGCGATCGAGGGTCATCGCCGCCTCGATCAATCGTCCGACCGATTCTTGCGCCAATTGCCACGTCAGGGCATATCCGGTTCCATGCGTCATCGCATAGGTGGCAAAGGCCTGCGTGACGGCGTGAGTCACCTCGGCAGCAATGACGGAAGCGGAGAGCGCCTCGTTGGGCCAACCCTGTCGGATCAGAGCCAGATAGGAGAGCCGCAATGCGTCATGACAGAGCTGTCCCATGGCCGGCGGCGTGAGTTGCATGGCCGGCTTGTGGCGTACCGATTCGAGATTGAGCACCTGTCCGGCGAAATATTGAAAGGGACAGCGCGCATAGGTTTCCAACGCGGTCGGTGAGAACCCGCGTTCGATCACTCGGCGCCAATGGGCCGTCGCATCCGCGAGCATGCCATCGTACGCCGTGAGCGCCGGCCGGTTGGTTTCGATGACGCCTTGGGCCTCTCGTCCATGGGAGAATAACAACGCATCACGCCCGACCGCCTCCAACAGGAGAGACACGTCGGACCCCTGGAGCACCGAACTGACGGTGAGTTCCTCACGCGTCAACAGCGGCGGTGTAAACAGCGGAAGCGTCACCCGATCCGGCCAGCGACGTGGAAGGGCGAACGTAACCTCTGCGGCGGATGGGTGCGGCACGGCGCCGACGCTATCGAGATACCCCGACGGCGCCAGCGGACGACCGGCGGCATCCGCCCGTTGATAGGAGAGGTACAGCCGTTCCCGGGCCGATGCTCGCAGCAGTTCGAACAGGAGCGCCTCTTCTCCATACCCGTGAAGCTTTTGATCGATCTTGTAGCCCAGGGTTTCACTCAAGATCAGTCGATGCCGATCGCGAAGAAATCCGTCCTCATGGATGAACCGTGGGAATAGTTTTTCGTTCATCCCGATGAGGAACAGGGCCCGAAAGCCCACACCACGCGCCGCCATCGCATCCAACACGAGCACGCCGTGATGTGAGGACGGCGCCACGGCGCAGGTCGTTCGCTCCAACAGCTGCGCAAACGTCTCGGTCCATTCCACCCAAGTGATGCTGACGTCGAGCCGATCCAGCTCCCGCAACTGGGCGAACACCACGGACAGCGCTTCACCCACCTCACGAGCTTCCTCTTCCCGTGCCGTCCCCTCGACCGTGGTGGACGGTTCGAGGGGAATGGTCAGATGTTCTTGAGCCAGCGAACAGAAGGCATCGGTCAGGGCCGCGTATCCGCCCTGCTCCGGAAGTCGCTTTACATCGTCGATCAGCGGCGACAGACAGCTCCAGAGCAAGCGCAACTGCGCGCCATCGATCGACAGGGACCCGAGATCCTCCGTGAAGGTCTCGTCGCCGTCGGTCGCCCGGGCGTCCAATCGTCCCACTTGCGCAAGCCGCCGCCACTCCTCCTCACCACGGGTAATCCCGAGCGCCAGCACCGCCACACGCCAGAGGTCGGGACGCGGTTCGATGCCGCTGGTCCGATTCGTGAGGCGTCGATTCCAGGGGGAGGTCATCACATCCAGCATCGCCGGCCGATGCAGCCCGCTTCCCTTGAGCCGGGCAAGGTGAAGCAACGTTTTCACCGCCGGTTCCTGCAACAGCGGCAACGTGGCGCTGGACACAAATGGAATACGATGTTGGTCGAATATTCGTCTCAAGGAGGCCTGGTACGGCGCGAGGGTGCGTCCCACCACACCGATCTCGTCGAAATGATATCCGTTGGTTTCCACCAGCGTCAGGATTTGCTTGCAGACCAGCGTCAATTCATCGTCGCCCCCGGCGGTATTTCGCACCTCAACCGAGAGGTTCGCTGTGCGGGATTCGGAGGGATCATCGCCGGACGACAGTCCCGATCGTTCGTCGGCACCTCCGGCGAGTGGATACAGAGAGCGCTCCAGAAACTGTCTTGCAAAGCTGTAGGCCGGTTGTTCGCCGAGCGGGAAATAGACCGTGACCGGGAGACAGGCGCTCAGGGCCTCCAGGAGGGTCAACTGGGTTTGCGTCAGGTCGTATGACCCGTAGTACCACAGCCCCGTGAGACTGCGGAGAAACGGAGAGGCTGACACGTCGTCGGTGACGAGCGAGGCCAAATCATCAGGAGACCCGACCCCGAGCGCCGCACTGCCTTCGCGCAGCGCCGCATACAAGGTAAACAATCCCTTGAGCTTCTCACCATCTTCCGGCGGGAATTGGCCCTCGTCGATCGCACGCAAGGCCACGGCAGAATCCACCGTCGCATCCTTGAGGTCTCGCAGACTGGCCCACAACGCCGGCCAGGCACCCGGAGGCAGGTGTGACAAACGGAGCGCCTCGGTCTGTGGAACATTGCGCGTCCCGAGATGGTGCAGCAGGTGCTCGAAAAAGAAATCCGTCACCAGGTCGAGACTCCGCTCCATGCCAGAGTCCCTCGTGCGCGTGCGACGTTCGCGGTCCAGCTGCAAAGCGAGTTGGTGAAACGAGAGGATATGGACGTTGAGCAAGGCCAGGCCGCGCTGCACGACCAGCAATCGCTTGAGCGAACGCCGCAGCTGATCCGACGGCACGATAAGCGCGACCGCGGCCTGAGGAGACTGAGATTGTAGTGCCAGGAGATCGTGAACCAGCGCGGATTCGAGTGTGGGATGGAACGGGCCGGTGACGAGGCGGAGCATGGAGACCGTGGACCGTTAATCGTGAAGCGTCAGGCGGAGAGCGAGAGAAATGATCTCGCAAGCTCCCTCCGCGTTACGCGTGGCGGGCAAGAAACGGCGCGATCGACTAGCCCGTTTCAGGCCCCAACAGTTCTCCGTTGCAATCGATGCAGGCCCAATCGCCGTCGATGAACTTCATCGGGTCCCCGCAGGTCCCGCATTCAGGAGGCGGGCCTTTATCGATCATGGGAAGATCCGGCAGTTCAAAATCATCGTCATCAGGAACCGTCATATCGCTCCGATCTATGCGCCCTGGGGCTTCATTTTCAGCTGCAACGCCTTTTCGGCGCTTTGACGAGGCGGCACACCCACGAAGGTCAGCCGGCCATCGATAATGGTCGCGGGCACTGCCCGGACCGAATGCCGATTCGCCAACTCCTGGCCATCCGGGGTCGTAATATCAACCTCGCGATAGCTAAAGCTATACTTGACCCTCAGTTCCTTCCACACACGTTTCGCCGATGGACAGGCCCCACAGGTCGGTGAATGCAACAAGGTGATATTCGGCATGGACAACCCCTCTCCTTAACGTGAACGAATCTTAGCACCCGCGGAGACGAGCACGCAAGCGAGAGCGCGCCTGACATTCATCATCGAGCCGTATATACTGAGCGCGCCATCATCCAGGCATACGGCCCTATCATCATTCATTACCGCCTTAATGAGGACTCCATGGCACTCCATCCTCGTGCCGGTCAACCGGCACAACCGAACGAATTGGTCAATCTCGTAAAACTTGACCAGGCCTACTTCGGGGAGGTACCGGACCCGTCCGATCCCCAGCAGCGCGTCAGTTTCGGCACCAGCGGTCATCGCGGCTCATCTCTCCGCCTCACCTTCAACGAAGCGCACATTCTCGCCATCACCCAGGCCATCTGCGAGTACCGCGCTCAGGCCGGCACCACCGGCCCCCTATTCATCGGCAGAGATACCCACGCCCTGTCCGCGCCCGCCCAACGCAGCGCGCTGGAGGTATTGGCCGCAAACGGCGTTCAGATCCGCATGGATCGAGACGATGGGTATACCCCCACGCCGGTGATCTCCCATGCGATTGTCACCGCCAATCGAGGACGAACCTCCGGCCTGGCCGATGGCATCATCGTCACCCCATCCCACAATCCTCCGGAAGACGGCGGCTTCAAATACAACCCGCCGCACGGTGGCCCCGCAGATACGGAGACGACCAAGGCGATCGAGCATCGAGCCAATGAATTGCTGGCGACCAAATTACATGGCGTAAAACGCGTCCACTACGAACGGGCCCTGACGGCGGGCTCTACGGCACGGCATGATTTCATCAGCACCTACCTCGCAGACCTGGCCAACGTGGTCGATCTCGAACGTATCAAAGCGGCGAAGATACGGCTGGGCGTCGATCCGTTGGGTGGCGCTGCCGTGGCGTACTGGCGTCCGCTGGCCGAGCGTTACGGCTTGGACCTCCACATCGTCAATGAGTCCGTCGATCCGACCTTTCAATTCATGACGCTGGATTGGGACGGGAAGATCCGCATGGACTGCTCCTCACCCCATGCCATGGCCTCACTCATCAAATTGAAAGACCGCTTCGATCTCGCCTTCGGCAACGATACGGATACCGATCGTCATGGCATCGTGACCCCTCGAAGCGGCTTGATGAACCCTAACCACTACTTGGCCGCTGCGATCTCGTACCTCTTCAGCCATCGCCCCGGATGGACAACAGGCGCAGGAATCGGCAAGACCGTCGTCAGCAGCAGCATCATCGACCGCGTCGCCGGCAGCCTACGGCGCCGACTGGTCGAAGTGCCGGTCGGCTTCAAGTGGTTCGTGCCTGGCCTGAGCGACGGCTCGTTGGGATTCGGCGGCGAGGAGAGTGCGGGGGCGGCGTTTCTTCGCCAGGACGGCACCACGTGGGTCACCGACAAGGACGGCATCATCATGGATCTGTTGGCCGCGGAAATGCTGGCGGTCACCGGCAAGAATCCGGCACAACTCTATGCGGAGTTGACGACTCAACTGGGCGAACCGGTTTACGAACGCATCGACGCGCCGGCCACGCGGGCACAGAAAGCCGCTCTCCAGAAATTCTCCCCGCAACAAGTACAGAGCCGAGAACTCGCCGGAGAACCCATCACCGCGATGTTGACGGAGGCGCCCGGGAATAAGGCCCCAATCGGAGGCCTCAAGGTCACCACGAAAAACGGCTGGTTTGCCGCGCGCCCGAGCGGAACCGAAGAGGTGTATAAACTCTACGCGGAAAGCTTCAACGGCCCGGACCACCTCCGACGAATTCAGGAGGATGCGCAGGCCTTGATCAGCCAGGTCTTTTCCAGCGCCGGAGCCTGACGGGATGGGGGAAACGTTCGGCGGCGGCGCGCTCGACCTCCGTGAAGCGCATTTCCTCAGGGTCCGCGCCGAGTTGATTCCGGCCACCAGCTATACTTAAACCAGTATGCTGAGACTGTCTCGCACGTTCTCGACCTTGCTCATCGGCGCTATACTCAGCGCCTGCGCCGCGCCATCGTCGCAGGCACTCCGTCCGGCGGTCACTCCGATCCCCGATTGTTGCCGCGCGACCCAGACCGACCCTCGCCGACAGGCGATCGTCCGAACGGCGGTCACCCTGATCGGCGCCACAACGATCGAAAGCCAGGGCCGCCGTATCACCTACGATTGCGCCGGAGTGACCCGCGCCATCTACCTCGCCCATGGCATCGACCTGTTTGAAGGCGGTGCTGGTGGCGGAAAAGCCAACGGCGTCGGCTTGATCTATACCCATCTCCGCACGCATGGACGACTCCACCGCGGTCCGGTCGTGCATGGCAGCGACCTGGTATTCTTCGACAATACCTGGGATTACAACGGGGACGGTCTCGTCAACGATCCCTTGACCCATGTAGGCATCGTGGAGAGAGTAGAGCCCAACGGCACGATCGTCTTTATCAGCCGTGTGGCCGGAGCAATTGAGCGATATCGGATGAATCTCGCGCAGCCGCATGTGCATCGCGCAGCCGACGGCCGCTTGCTCAATGACTACATGCGGCGTAAGCACTGGCGGGACGGCGCACAGACCCCCTATCTGACCGGCGAGTTATTTGCCGCCTTCGGTACAAGAGTGGTAGAGTCGACCCCATCACCAGACAGACGGTAAACACCTTGTCCCTTACTCAGCCTTCCACCCGCCGCTGTCCCGAATGCCGCCAGCCCACCACTTGGCAGGACAATCCCTGGCGTCCGTTTTGTTCTGAACGATGCCAAACGATCGATTTGGGGGTCTGGGCGGGCGAGCAGTACCGCGTGGCAGGGCCGATCCTGACGGTGGGCGGATCGGAATCATCGTCGCCCGAGAACGACTGATCGGCCCGTCTCCCGCCTACTCGCAGCGACAGTTTGCCTTGTAGTCCATACACATCGGACCGAAGCTCCGCTCGCAATCACAGCTGCACTTCGGGGTCTTGTCGGCCGGACATGTAATCTGGCAGGTCTGCTTGATCCCCATGCCGCACGAGACGATCTCGCAGGAATTGGACCCTTCGGCGAACAACAGCGGCAAGGATGGCGCAACCGGAATCGGGGTCTGCTGAAGGACGCTGCCACGACTCTCCGAGGCCGGCATCGTGGACGGCACAGTCCTCCCACCGACCTCCTGCGCTCCGACCGGCGCAGTGAAACCAGCCAGCAGAACGATCAAGAGCAGCACCGCAGTTCCCATCAAACGTCGCCATAGATGCCTCGTCATCGCTTCACCTTCCTTTCAGAGGCCCGCAGGATAGGAAGAATGGTGCCTGAAATCAAGCCCCGCCGCATCATGCGAGACAATCGATCGCCGGATATCGCCCGGTCCCGAAGGACATCGCCGGCAGTCCCCACCATTTCTCAATCACGGTCGCATACACCGTCCGGTAGTCGAGCGTGTATTTCAGATCGCCTTCCTGCAGGTCGGTGAGCGAGGGAGGCGTTCCATAGAAACCGCCCTTCACCTGTCCACCCATGAAGAAATGCGGCGCCGCGGTGCCATGATCGGTTCCATGGCTGGCGTTCTCCCCGACCCGGCGGCCGAACTCCGAATAGGTCATCACCAGAACGTCTTTCCAAACACCTAGTTTCTCCATGGCCGCCCGGAAGGCCATCAGCCCTTGCGCGAGTTCCTCCAGTAACCGATGATGCGCCGCCGACTGGCCGGCGTGGGTATCAAAACTCCCTTGAGTGACCTTCATGACCGCGACCGGCACCTGCGCGGCGATGAGCGTGGCTGCGACCTCCAGCTGTTTGCCGATCCTGCTCGCCGGAAAGTCGATCGCGAGTGGTGGTGCCTGCCGAATGCGGCCCTGCAGGTCGAATGCGGCATGGGAGATTTCCCGCCGGACCTCCAGAATATGGGCCAAGGCGCGGTTCGTCGTGGGCAGGGACACCGGTTTGACCGCGCCGGCCTGCTGCAGAAATTGGCCAGGATCGTGCAAGGCAATGGTGCGGGTCTTCCCTCCGCTCAACGGACCGGCATCACCCTTGCCGAGGAGCACCCCTTCCGCTGTGAAACGTGCCGGCACTGGAAACTGCTCGAACACCCGCGATAGCCACCCCTGATCCAGCACCTGCTCACTATCCGACGCCGTCTCCCAGATCTCGATGGATCTGAAATGGGAACGATTCGGCCTTGGATAGCCGACACCATGCAACCAGGCCAGTTCCTTGCCTTCCCAGAGAGACATCAGCGGGGTCAGCGCCGGATGGATCCCGAACTTGGGGGTGAGCTGGCGGACCTGATCACGCGGAATCGCCAATTGCGGTCGTGCCTGATAGTAGGCCGCCTCCTGATAGGGAATGAGCGTGTTCAGGCCATCGTTCCCGCCGTGCAACTCGACCAACAGCAGCAATCGGTCCCGCCGGCCTGCTCCCGTCCTCGCCCCATCGGCATCAGCCGCCCAGAGCCGTGGCAGCCAGTTCGGGCGCAACAACACAAACGGCAGGGCGAATGCGGCTTTCAACAATGCGCGTCGATCCGGACCATTCCCGCTCATGACTGCCTCACTTGAGTTGATAGACGGAATCCAAGACCAGTTGACGCACGGACTGGCCGCGCTCCTCTCCAACAATCAGGGGCTGCACCGGCGCGAGCGGAAGGATGGTGGCCTGCACGATGTCGATGGGTTCCGCCGCGAGCCAGTTCGCGCCGACCGCCTGGCCCATGTCGGCCATCCCGTGCGCATGGCCGGTCTCATGCCCGCGAATCGCACGATGCAGCAGTTGCGTCCGCTCCAGCAGGGTTGAGGTGGTAATCCATCGCGTCCCGCCCGGCCATCCCTTCACGTTGGGAGGATCGAAGAGGTCCTGCCCGAGCCTGCGCGCCGACCCGATCTGCCGCCCGATGTCCTCGATCGGCAAGTTGAAAAGTCTTGTGGTGCCCACAATGAGTTCTACCGGAGACTTGATCAAGACGCCGCGATTCTCGGGCGCCCAAAACTGCGCCGTCAGGAAAAGGTCCTGAAGCAATCCTGCGATTTCATACTTCGTCCGCCTGAACGACTCGGCAAGACGATCAACTGCTCCCGGATCCGGCGTGTCTGAAATAAATTCGCGCCACAACTTGCCGACGATGTAGCGGGCGACCTGGGGCTGCTCCAGCGTCAACGACAGGATATCGTCGCCCTCGAAGGAACCGGCTGTGCCGAATACCTCTTTGCGTCCATCATCGTGCTGCCGCGGATCGATGCGAAACGCGCCTGTCCGGAGGTCGAGATGCCAGCCGGTAAACGCCCGTGCGGCCTGCTTGATATCCTGCTCGGTGTAGTGCCCCTCTCCCAGCGTAAACAGCTCGAACAACTCACGGGCAAAATTTTCGTTGGGGTGCGCTTTATGGTTTGTCTGCGTGTCGAGATACAGAAGCATCGCCGGATTCTTTGCGATGAAATTGAGCAGCGTGCGGAACGATCCCAAGGCGTGGAGTCGCAACAGCACATTCTGCTGATACAGAAACGGCGTCCACCTCACCTTGTGCAAACTGGAGGTGAAATGATTGTGCCAAAACAGCGTCATGCGTTCCAGAAGCGGATGGGGCGTCGCCATGAGCTCTCGATACCACCAGACCTTGAGCTCATGGCCATCTGCCTTGAGCATCTGGTGAAAGACCTTCCGCTCCGACTCGCTCCAGCGCTTGCGCTCCCTGGGAGGCGGAGGGAGTCCATGAATCCAGGACGGGGGCGGAGCCTGAGCCTTGTTGGTGGGGATCGCCACCGCTTGCGCGACCGCCGTCGCCCGATCCAGCCGCATCACGCGCCGGATATCGTCGGGCGTGCCTCCAAAGGCGATACGAGAAAGGAAATGGCGGGCCTCATCGAAGGTCAGAGTCATGCATGAGCTTTCTGGAAAATGGATGCGACGCTATCATCCCTGACAACGACACTCGAACCACCTGGTTGACAGTTGTGTCGGCCATGGTGTACCTGGGCATAAACCTAGTAGCCGGCGGCCGAAGGGTTCTTGTATTATGCCCGATGCTTCGCATGCTATCCCTTCTAATGCTGGTGGGCTTGCTCGGATTGGACGCCGGGTGCAGCACCTCGTCCGATCATCGCCTCACAGGCGCGGTCCGGTATTTCAATATCCGAACGGACGTCGCGCCGCGCCATCTGATCGTGCAGATCGGCGACGAGATCCGTTGGCAAAACTTGAATGCCCATGCGGTCAGGCTACGGATGCTCGCAGAAACCAACCCTGATCTGATCGCCTGCGATAAAGGCTTTTCTCAATTCGGAATCCTCCAAGATTCCGTGACCATCGCCCCCCTACAATCCGTCAGCCTCTGTTTCTCGAAACCCACCACCGTTCGCTTTAATGTCTGGCTCGAAGCCGACAATCCCCAAGGCGCCATCACGCCCACTGGGAGCATCCGCATCGAACCATCCCGATCGAAGCGCAGCTCTTAAACCACACGCGGACGACAGGGCATCGAGTCGGCAACCGGTTCATGCCGCGATAAAGAACATGCGTGAGGAACACCGTCGGAGTGAGGCGCAGTATGTTGCGACAATTCCACCGAGGGAGAGTGTTGCAACAGCCTGTCAGCAGGGAATATTGATGGACGGATCGCAAAAGAGTGGAGGAATCACCGCGGGACGCATGTAGCGCGACGTGGGATCTTGCGACCCCATCGGCGCGGTCAGCGCCGGCCCACCCGTCATGCCCGGCAGTCCTTTTCCGATCGTCCCGAACGACTTGCCTTGGCTGGAAGGAATGGTGACCGCTTGCGGCGCGCTCGCGCCCGAGGCCGTCGACGCGATAGCCGACGACTGCGCGAGGGGATTCGGAATCGGCAAGGTCCCAAAAGATTGCGGATTCTGTCCGGGCTGATTCTGTCCAAGCTGATTTTGAGGGTTCGACGGCGAGGATGAGACCTGCGCTCCGGCAACCGACGGCGCCGCCACCGTAGCGAGGCAGAGTCCCAGCACCCACAGACTCACCTGCACCCACCGCCCTTCTGATCCGCTATGCTGCCTCACATCTACTCCGCGTCTTCGACTACACCAGCTGCCGACAAGGCCAGATAAACAGCGTAATAGAGGGCTTCTGGCCCCCCGGCCGTTGCAGCACCTCATCAATCCAAGCCTTGATCGCGTTCTCAATCTTTTCCGCCTGCGCATCGTCTACCGCCACCAGCAGTACGCTGTTGACCCCAGGATAGAAGGAGATGCCATCGGCGGGCCCCGTCTGTCCGGCTCCGGTCGTTTCAGGCAATTCGGTATAGGCGCGGACGTCGCACTGCTCCAACAATACATGCACCCGCTCCTTGAGCGAAGACCGAAACACCAACATCAACATCAACACATTCATGGTATCACTCCCGATCTGTGTCCCTGCCGCTTCATCCCGCGCCTAATCCAGCCAGTCTTTCTCCTTGAGCTTTCGCGGCAAATATTTCTTGGTCAGGTATTGAAAGTCCTTGTTCGCCAGTGCATCCAATTCGTATTTCAACCCGCTCGTGAGCATCCGTTTGATTTCCTGCTGCCAGGCCGGCTTCTGGAACCACTGATAGTTCAGCAGTTCCCTGGCGCGCGTGATGTCTTTGTCGTTCAGCTTGATGCCCACATTGCGCGGCAACTCATACCGCTCCGGATCGGCGCTGGAGAGTCCGATGAACTTCGCTTTGGGAATCGCCATACGTTGGCTTTCGAACGCGAGGTTGATCGAGCCCTGTTTCACCACCGAGTAAATATAGTACCCCCAGGGATCGTTGTCGACCAGGACATACACCGGCAGTTTGTACTCTTCGTGCAGCCGCCGCGCCAACCGGCGGACGCCGCGCGGCGGCTGGCCGTTCCCCGTGAGCAGCACACAGTTGTATCGCCGCCAGAACTTGTCTTCCGACAATCGATTCCACTGCGTACCTTTTTCAACCAGCAAGAGGAAATCGGCAGTGCAGCGGCGTATCTCAAGATATTCCGGTTCGACGATCGAAGGCACGGAATACCCGCCCTTTCCCAGCTTGGCGCAATCTACCCGATCGCCGTCATCCCCGAACACCACCGGCCCGACGATACTCCCGCTGTTCTCCGCCCGCACATGGAGTTCTTCCCGGAGGGCCACGAGCGACACTTCGAGATCCTCGATGATCGGGTCGGACTCGTCCTGCGTATCGAACGTATTCTCATGCGAGTCCTGAATCGTATGCTTGGTCCGATAATAGATTTCCCTGAGGGAGGTCGTGAGGTCGGCCTGCTGCAGCTCAGCGAGCGCATCGGCGACCAGCATGGTCTGCATGAATTTCTTCGCCATCCCGACATTGAAAAATGAGCGGGATTGCTTTTTCTCGCCCATCACGATCAAGCCCCGGCGGGGATTAAACGACACATTGGACAAGGCACGAATCGGAATCTCAAACGTCGGGTCTTTGGCCCGTTGCGCCGCCGCGATCACGACATCGGCCATGCCGACGAGTTTTTTTCCCACCGCACCGTTCTTCTTCGGTTTCGCCTGTGCCATAAACTGCCCTACTTCCTTTTACGGGTGGCGGATGCCTGCGCGGGCTTCCCCTTGAGCGACGTCGTTTTTTTCGCCGACGGCGTCTCAAACAAGGTTTGCTGCCCGACGTTCGCCTTCGTTGCACGGACCGACTTGCCCGTTCCGCTGTTCGGCGCCTCTTTTGCGCCCCGCTTGGCTTTGGGCCTGGTCTTTGTTTGTGCGATTGGTTCAGCCTGGAGTGTCATGGGAGCCGCGGTACGCGCCGGAGGAGCCTGCTGCGCGAGATCGGCATCGCCCTCGATGCCTTCGGCCGTCACGATGATGGAATGCGGCAGGCCTTCAGGTCGGGCGTTGGTTTTCCCGAGAGCCTCATCGGTCCTGAGGCCACCTGTCCGTGTGCTGGCGATCTTGTGCAACTGCTCCTTTAACTTTTCGGTGGGAAGGGTCCCGCCTTTCAGACGATTGCAGGCGGCGACGACTTCTTCAATATACAGTTCGAAGATGTTGCGTCGCCGAAATTCACTGGCGGCCCGCTCTCTTCTCCGCAGAAAAATACCCAGACGTCGTCCGGCTTCGCGCAGCGCCAGCGTAATTTCCTTCTGAATTTCGTCGTAGTCCGCGATCGCTTCCTTCGACTCGCTGGTGAACGGCACCCACACGGACGCCATGTGGACGAAAATCACCATTGGTCCGGCGGGAAGCGCGCCCCGTGACTGGGAGACGCCGTAGTTGCGCCACGTGGTACTGAGCACCGCCTTAAAGGTGGCGCACGCCGATTGTTGATAGAGCAACGGCACCCGATTCGCATACCGGATCACCCACGCCTGCTCGGTATCGTTCCCGTGGTCTTCGCCTTCAGCCAAGGGCACGGCGGCCTGTTGTGGCTTCGCCGCTTCGTCGGGCGCTTTGCCGAATGCCAACCCGGCTTCGATGATAAAGGGATAGCCGCGATACACGGCCGGCGGACGACTGACCGCGGTATAAAACTCGCCTTTAATTTGTTTGTACAGGCCGGAGAGAATCGCCTTCTCTCCGATCGGCGAGATACAGTTCGTCGGCGGCGCCATGATCTTAGTCGTCTGGATCGTCTTGTACAGCGTTTCGGCCGCCTGGTGCTTGAGGGCGCGAGGTTTGGTCTGGGGCGACACTTTCGCCGTCTTGCACATCTCCTCGGCCAGAGCAGGCGAGACCCGGCAGAAGTCGCTCGCCAGGAAACTTGCCACCGTATGGCTCTTCGTATCCTGCAGCATCTTGAGCAAGGCCCCGAACTCGATGCCATACGGATGCGGCTTGATTTCTTTCGGTGAAGCCGGCAGTTCGTGATAAGTCCGGGGATATTCTTTCGTGTCCCCTTCCGGCTGGTGATACACCAGCCGGACATGCGGATTCGCAATCGACGTCTGCTCCAGCCATTCGTCCACCGACGCGCGGCCTTTTTGGTATCGCCCTTCGACCTCGAGCGCCACCTCAGTGCCCTGAGGCTGCGCCCATTCGATCTGTTTATTCTCATGCACCAGCGGCTCATTTTTCTTCGTGTCGATCTGCACTTCGAAGTAATGCGCCGCCGCGCGGGGCCCGGTACGAGAAATCAC
>CABVRW010000026.1 GCA_902500785.1 uncultured Nitrospira sp. | reverse complement strand
TTGCCAAGGCGAGGGTCGCGGGTTCAAATCCCGTTTCCCGCTCCAATTTTCCCCACGTATATCTCGTCGAGAGTTGTCTTCGTCGCTTCGCCTCTAGACAGCGGACTCAGATTCCCAGTACCGCGAGTGAAGGGTGGCGCAGCTCTGCGCCTGCCACCAGCGGTGCGGCGACGTTGGGCATGGGCTTGGGCGCGGATGCAGCCGATGCGCGAAAGGTTCGCGTACTGACAAGGTTGCCCCGCAGCCTGCTAACACGATTGGGTCCGACAGAACAGATCATCGTCTGTCCTCTCGCATGAACGTATCTGCCGTGCGTTTACTCGTCGCGGCGAGGCTTTGGTGCGTTGGCCAGTGATTCGAAGCCGGAAAGGACATCGAACAGCTCCGCGTCGATGCCGCTTTGGCGCAATTGGTGAAAGCGGCTCGTGAGGTTCTCGAGTAATTCGTCGATGTTTTTCTCGGCGCGTTGCATCGCGGCCAGGCGGCTTGCGTTTTCGCTGGCCAGGGATTCGGCGCATGCTCGGAAGAGCGAGATGAATAGGTATTCGCGGATGAGGGCGCGCACCGTCGAGGTGCCGCCGCACATGACCTCAGGCAAGTTTTTCGTCGGCCATCGAATGGCGGCCAGATTTTTTTGCCATTGCGCATCAAGCGGCAGCAACCGTTGGCTGACCGGTTCGTACACCGCCCGCGCCTGCGGCCGGTTGTGAAAGACATACACCCGCCCATACTCGCCTTTGATCCGGTGCGCTTCGCTTTCGATTTGAATTTGACCGACGAGCGGGGCAATGCCTTTGACGGAGTTCGGCACCACGAACAGTCCCATCATGGACAGGCCCGCATCCTTCAGGCGCGCATACACTCGTTCTCCGACAGCCCACACGTGTGGCTCGCCAGGTACGCTCGCGAGCGTCTGAATCGCATAATCTGCCACCACGTCGTTGAATTGCCCCACCAACCCCTGATCGGACCCGAACACGATGGCGGCGATCGCGTCGGTTCCGACAGGTTCACGGTCCTCTCTCATGAAAACCGGTGGCTCACGCTCCCGAAGACAGACGCTCAATCCTAACTCCACGGTCTGGTAGTAGTCGGCCAGCGCCCGTACCGATTGCTCGTATTGTCCGACGTTCGAGGCCGCCAGGGCTTTCATGGTGCGGACGACGGAATGGAGATCTCCGGCATTGCCGATCTTGCGGCGCAGACTAATGGTGGTGTCGCTCATGGGTTTCTCCGGCCTCTTCCCTCGGATGGCGTAGTGAGTTGGAAGGGTGCGAGCGAACTGCGGGCGATCTCGATAATGGTCCGGCGATCTTTGTCGTTCAATTTCGTGGCGGATTCGAATCGCGCGCACACCTCCGCCGGGATGTTCGCCGCCGCTTCATGCACCGCATGCTCGGCGTCCGTCATCCGGTCCATCGGCACACTGTCAAATAGTTCCCCGGTCAGTGCGAGCAGAATGGCGATTTGGGCGGGCACGGACACCGGAGCGAATTCCGGTTGCTTCAGGCAGGCACGGATTCGCCGCCCATGTTCGATGATCTTTCGAGTGTCATCATCCAGCCTGGCACCGAACCGGGCGAAGGTTTCCAACTCCTCGAACTGCGCATAGGCCAGCTTGAGATCCCCCGCCACCGCCCGGTAGGCCGACCGCTGGGCTTTCCCCCCGACGCGGGATACGGATTGCCCGACATCGACTGCAGGCAACACGCCCAATTCGAAGAGCGAGGGGGAGAGATAGATCTGGCCGTCCGTGATGGAGATCAGGTTGGTCGGAATATAGGCGGAGATGTTTTGCGCCTCCGTTTCGATAATGGGCAGGGCCGTCAGCGAGCCGCCGCCGAATTCGTTGCCCAAGTGTGTAGCTCGCTCCAGAAGACGCGAGTGGATGTAAAAGATGTCGCCGGGAAACGCCTCGCGGCCCGGGGGACGGCGCAACAGTAAGGACAGTTCGCGATAAGCGCGCGCGTGATGGGTGAGATCGTCATATACGACCAGCACATCGCGTCCTTGCTCCATGAAATATTCCGCGATACTGGTTGCGGCGTACGGGGCGATATAGGAAAGCCCCGGCGGGTCATTGCCTTCCGTCACGACGACGATGGTGTATTCCATCGCGCCTTGGTCGCGAAGGGCCGCCACGACTTTGGCCACGCCGGAGGCGCGCTGGCCGATGGCGCAATAGACGCACAGCACATTCTGTCCGCGCTGGTTCACGATCGTGTCCAACGCAATGGCCGTCTTGCCCGTCTGACGGTCGCCCAAGATCAACTCACGCTGGCCGCGGCCGATCGGAATGAGCGCATCAATGACCTTGATGCCGGTTTGTAACGGCACCGTGACGGGCGCGCGATTCATGATGGACGGTGCGGGACGTTCGATAGGCAGTCGCTTGGTGGAGGTCACCGGCCCACGGCCGTCCAGGGGGCGTCCCAGGGGAGTGACGACTCGCCCGATCAACCCGTCGGACACCGGCACGTCCATGACGTGTCCCCTGCGCTCGACTTCATCGCCCGCATGCAGCTGCCAATAGTCACCCAGGAGCACGGCACCGATTTCGTCCTCATCGACATTGAAGGCGATGCCGTAGACATTGCCGGGAAATTTCAGCACCTCTTCGAATCCCACGCCGGGGAGGCCTGACACTTTGGCAATGCCTGTGGTCACACTGGTGATCTTCCCCACTTCCTGCGGGCTCAGTGTCGGGGTGAATGCGTCCCGCACTTGCCGGATGTCGGCCAACGCATTTTCGAACATCTGCTGGAGGCTCTCAGACTTCATGCTCATGGGCTCGTTGTGTGAGCCTGCGATTCGCCGTTTGGGTGGAGCGCAGGCTCGACGGTAGCATCAGTCTGATCCTTCTCTTTGAGAAGCTCCCCGACGCGCTGTTCCAGCGATGCCAGATAATCTGCGATGCTCCATGCCAGCTTATGTCCGTTCGTGATGAGTTCGATCCCGCTGACCAGCTCCGACTTGATCTCGAACTGCAAGCGAACGTCGGCGGAGAAGGTTTCGTTCAGCGCATGCTGTATCGCCGCGCGTTGCTCCGCTGGCAGGGCGAAGGCGCTACGAACCACAGCGGGAGTAGACGCGGTGCGAAGCGTGGCCGCGAGTTCGTCTTTTGTCCGGCCGTCCATCGCTCGCAAGCGGCGTATAAATACCTCGCCTACACGTTCTTCGAGAGCGGTTGTGGCAAGATCAGCCAGCGTCTTTCGCGCAATTGAAAAGACTTCCTCCCCCACTCGACGGGTGAGGTCTTGTTTCAAATTCCGGTGCTCGCCGCGCAATGCTTCCTGCCAATTGGCGCGCGCGCCGTCCGCCTCCTGCCGGGCCCCGTCGAGAAGGCGGTGACGTTCGGCGTTGGTTTCGTCCATGGCTTTGTTCAAGCGGGCAGCGCGCTCCTGATCGAACGATTCGTTCTTCCGCCGGAACTCGTCCCGCTCTCTCTGGGCTTCGGCCTTGATTGTGTGGGCGTCCGCGACTTGTGCGGCGATTCGCTTCTCTCGCTCGTCGATGGCCTGGAGGATGGGCTTATACAAAAAGCGCTTCATCAGCCACACCAGGAGGAGAAAGTTCAGCACCTGGGCCCCGACGGTGAACCAATCGATGAGCATCGGTTATTTCCCCGCGGCCTGACCGATGAAATGATTCCAGAACGGGTTGGCGAAAATCAGAATCATCGAGACCACAAAGCAGTAGATGGCTGTGGACTCGATCATCGCGAGCCCGACAAATAACGTCCGGGTGATGGTGGCGGAGGCGTCCGGTTGCTGCGCCAGCGAACTGAGGGCCGAGGCGACCGCCCGTCCTTCCGCCAGCGCCGGCGCCATCGTGCCGAAACCGGTGGTGATGCCGGCGGTGATGATGGATGCCACGGCGATCAGGGTCATGCTATCCATGGGGGCTCCTTTGGTTGTCGTCCTGCATGTTGAAGCTTACGTCTCGAGTTCCGGCGTGGATTCACGGACTCGCGTAGCGGCCGCAATGTACACCGCGGCGAGGATGCTGAAAATATAGGCCTGTACCATCCCCGTGAGCAGACCGAGCGCCGTCATGACGATCGGAAAGAAAAACGGCGTGATGGTGAGCAGAATGGCGAGAATCATCGCGCCGCTCATCATGTTGCCGAACAGACGAATGGCCAGGGCGAGCGTACGCGATAGTTCGCTGATGATGTTAAACGGCAGCATGATGGCGGTCGGCTCCGCATAAGACCGGAGGTAGCCACCCATCCCTTGCTCCTTGATCCCAAAGAACGGCACGGCCACGAACACGCACAGCGCGAGGGCCGCGGTAGTCGAGAGCGAGCCGGTCGGTGGTTCGTAGCCGGGTATGACGGTGGAGAGGCTGGCCATGCCCACGAACAAAAATAATGTGCCGAGGAACGTCAGATATCGATCCGGCCGGCGCAGGCCGACTTCTTTGATTTGTTTCTCGATCGCGAGGACGAGGATTTCCAACACGTTTTGCCAGCGAGAACGTGTCAGATCCATGGAAAGATTGCGGGTGATCAATTTCGAGCCGACTGCCAGTGCGAGCATCAGTCCCCAGGTGAACACAATGGTGGCGTTCAGCTTCAGGAACCCCTGTTGCCAGAAGATCATTTCGTCAGGGCTAAGACGCACGGCCGACCTCCCCTGCCGGAGGGACTCGGTTGGCCTCCACTCGAGTGATGCGAGTCACCATCCACCGTCCCAGAGCAAACCCGCAGAGGCATACCAACAACCGTTCCATTTGACCGCCGGAAACCAGATACAATCCAGTCACGGCCAAGCCCATCCGCAGCAGCAGGCTCCCGAAAAACCACGCAGCCGGTTGGGGCGACGAGAGGCCTTGGCGAATGGTCCACCACAGGCCGCCGAAAAATATCGCTCCGAGCAACAGACCCGCCAGGAGCGCCGGAACCAAATTCCACATGTCATGCATCGTGATTCTCCTGTTCCGCCCGTATTTCCCTGCCTTCCTTGGCGACCCAATGCCATGCATTCACGCAGCCGATGATCAGACCGAGGAAGAGCAGCGTGAGCGTCCAGGACTGTCGTCCGGGATAGGCTCGGTCCAGCCAGATGCCGAGCGCTGCGCCGAGCAGCGTCGGAACCACCACCGACCAGCCGATGAGCCCCATCATGCCCAAGCCGAACCAGATGGTCCGCTCGGAGTGACGTTGCGCTTTGAGCTTGCGCGCCGCCTTCGTGCCGACCTGCCGGGCCAGGGTGGGCGCGCTTTTTTTCACGTTGTCCCTCGGTGGCTCCTCATTCATGTTGAAATGATGCAAAACGGCGCAGAAATCCGGTTTCCAATTTGGCCATGACCGAACGCACGCTTTGCTCCTGTTCATCGAGGGTGAGAAACTCCTCCTCCACCGATTCGCGCAATCGGCCCAGGTCCGTTCCGCCCATCGCTCGGCGTACGGATACGAGCACGTCCCGGCCGGTCTTGACCAGAATCCCCTCATCCACGGCCACATAGACGTCGCCCTCCGCCGCGGTTTCGTAGATGAGAATCCCCGGGGCCAACGCCGCCACGCAGTCGAGTCGGTGCGGCAACAGTCCGAACGAGCCCTCGCGCGTCTCCGCCACCATGCGCAACACGCCGGTTTTGTCGGCAAAGATTTCGAATGGCAGGAGCACTTTAAGATGCATGAGTGTCTGGGGCATGTTTGTCCTTCGGCTGAGGGTGCTCGCCGGGCGTCGAATGCGTCCCTGACGTGACGTGGACCGGCGGGCCAGCGACAGGTGTCGGGCCGGTCGTGGCATGGGTCTCCGGCGCGAGTTGAGCCGCCGTCTCCTGCGGAGCGGCTGCGGGCGTACCCTTCGCTTCGTCAATCGTCCCGATCATGTAGAGGGCACGTTCGGGGTAGTCTGCGAATTCATCGCGCAGGATGCGTTCACAGCCGTCCAGCGCGTCATTGAGACCGACCAGTTTGCCTTGGAGGCCTGAGAACTGTTCCGTCGTGAAAAACGGCTGGGTGAGAAAACGTTCCAAGCGGCGGGCACGGGCCACGACCTTCCGGTCCTCCGGCGACAGTTGTTCCAGGCCAAGCATGGCAATGATGTCCTTCAGTTCCGCATATTGCGCGAGGGTCCGCCGGACGGCCTGTGCCAGGGCATAATGTCGTTCGCCGACAATGCCGGGGGTGGCCATTTTGGAATTGGATTGGAGGGGGTCGATGGCCGGATACAGACCTTCGCTCGCCCGTTTCCGAGACAGCACGATGGAGGCGGAGAGATGCGAAAACGTATGGACCGCCGCCGGGTCGGTGAAATCATCCGCCGGAACGTAGACTGCCTGAATGGATGTGATCGCCCCCGAATCGGTATTGGCGATGCGCTCCTCCAGCTGGGATAGCTCGGTGCCCATGGTGGGCTGATAGCCCAGACGCGATGGCATCTGCCCCATCAAACCGGAGACCTCCGAACCGGCTTGGATGAACCGGAAAATGTTATCGATGAGCAGCAGCACGTCGCGATGTTCGTCGTCGCGGAAATACTCCGCCATGGTCAGCGCGGCATGGCCGATTCGGAACCGGGCGCCTGGTGGCTCGTTCATCTGACCGAACACCATGACCATGTTCGGCAACACGCCGGCCTGCTTCATGTCACGGTACAGTTCCTCTCCTTCACGACAGCGTTCGCCGATCCCGCAAAAAATGCTGACCCCCCGATGGTGACCGATCATGTTATGAATCATCTCGGTGAGCAGGACAGTCTTGCCCACGCCCGCCCCGCCGAACAGGCCCGCTTTGCCGCCGCGTTCGAGCGGCACCAGGACATCAATCACCTTGATGCCTGTCTCGAAGATCTCGGATTTGGTGGAGCGACGGCCCAATGACGGTGGGGCTTGATGGACGGTGCGATAGTGAATCTCCGACGGGGTCGGCTCGCGATCGATGGCATTGCCGAACACATCAAACATGCGGGAGAGAATGCCCTTGCCGACCGGTGCTTGCAGAGGGCCGCCGGTGTCTTCCACCGCCATGCCGCGCGCGAGGCCTTGTGTAGGCGTCAGCGCGATCCCACGGACGCGTTGCGCGTCGAGCTGAGCCAGTACTTCAATGGCAATCGCCCCCTCCTTCGCGCGCAGCAAGGAATAGATGGGTGGCAGCCGTGCATCAAAGCGGGCATCGACGACACTGCCTCGCACGGAGACCACTGTGCCGACATTGGACGTACCGGTCTCGACGTTTTTCATGCTGGTCCTGATCGATTCATCCGGCCCGACCGGTGAGCGGCCGGTGTGGATGGCTCGCGCCGCACGCTCGCAGCATGTTGTGCGGACTGGCTTGGACCGTGAGGGTTCAACGCTTCCATCGGATCAATGACTCCTCAAGCGGCACACTGGCTTCCGGATGGAAGGGCAGAATGCGGGGGGTATAGTGATGCGCGGGTCGGACAGTTGGACAATCACCGGCGTAGAGATGCCCATTGACCGTGCCAGGGACCGGACCCTGCCGTCGCAGGCTGATGCGTGTCGGTTGTTCCCCGTCTCTCATGGGATCGGCATAGAGTTCCACCTGGACCAGATCTGGTTCGATGTCTCCTAGGTAGACTTGCACCTCGACCAGCCAGGATGAATCGCTGTTGGTGACGTGCATGTCGCCGAACCGGATGCCGCTCCAGCCGTCCCGCAATCGCCTATGCCACGTGTCTAAATCGGCCGCCAGCTTTCCCCCGTTCTCGAGGCGACGATTCACCGCCTTCGCTGCGGGAAGATACAAGGTCTCCACGTAGTCTCGCAGCATTCGATTGCTGCTGAATTGCGGTGTGAGACGGGACATGCTCGCTCGGATACGATTCAGCCACCGATGCGGAAGGCCGACAAGGTCTCGGTCGTAGTATTCCGGAATGATCTGTTGCTCCAGGATCGCGAACAGGCTGCCGGCCTCGACCCTATCGTATCCCGGTTCACGATGCTCCCGGCCGTCGCCCAACGCCCAGCCGATATCCGGCGCATAGGCTTCGGCCCACCATCCGTCCAGTTCGGACAGATTCAGTCCTCCATTGACCAGCACCTTCATCCCGCTGGTCCCGCAGGCTTCCCACGGTCTGCGCGGCGTATTGAGCCAGACATCGATGCCCGACACCAGGTACTGGGCCAGTGTCATATCGTAGTCTTCGAGAAACACGATCCGGTTCCAGACATCCGGCCGTGCCGCAAAACCGGTCATCGCGCGGATCAGGCGTTTGCCTTCCTCATCATGCGGGTGCGCTTTGCCTGCCACGATCAACTGAACGGGGCGTTCGGCCTGGCTCAGCATCCGTGCCAGCCGATCCGGATCATGCAGCAACAGCGTGGGACGTTTGTATTCCGCAAAGCGGCGGGCGAATCCCAGGGTGATCGCATTGGGATCCAGGACATGGTCCGCTTGTTGGATCTGCGCCGGAGACGCGCCACGCTCTTGCATCTGGCGCACCAGTCGACGACGGGCATATCTGATCAGCGCATGCCGTTGAGCCGTTCGAAACGACCACAGGTCTGAGTTGCTGACTTGTTCGATGGACGAACAGAGCGCATCGAGCCGGCCCAACCAGCGAGTATGGCCGCAGGTTCTCGTCCAGAGCGTATCGGCTTCCCGGGAATCCCAGGAGGGCATGTGCACGCCATTGGTGATATGTCCGATCGGAACTTCCGGCGAAGGCCAGTCGGGAAACAACGGCTGAAAAATACCTCGGCTCACGACGCCATGGAGTTGACTGACTCCGTTCACCACCCCGCATCCGCGCATCGCCAGGAAGGCCATGTTGAACGGTTCATCCCCGTTGTCGGGATCCTTGCGTCCTAAGGCGAGTAGATCGTCGACCGGGACATGCAGCTGTTCCGCAAGATACGTCGCATACGGGCGAACCAGGTTTAGCGGAAACCGGTCGAACGCCGCTTCGACCGGGGTATGGGTCGTGAACACATTGCCTGCTCTGGTGGCCCGAAGCGCCACGGAAAACGGTTGCCCGGTGTGCCGCATGAAGCTCTGTGCCCGAGCCACCACCGCAAGCGCGGCGTGCCCCTCATTGAGATGACAAATGTCGACATCGAGGCCCAGCGCTTCGAGTACTCGCCAGCCTCCGATGCCAAGAATGATCTCTTGGGTGAGACGCGGCCGCTCTCCGCTTGGATAGAGAGTGGCCGTTGCGCCGCGATCCGCCGGACTATTGAGCAGGTCGTTGCTGTCGAGGAGATACAGCGTCACCTTCCCCACGCGCGCGTGCCACACTCTTACCAGCACCGATCGTCCAGGTAATTCCAGCCTGATTCTGAGCCAACCGCCCTCGCGGTTCTGCATCGGTGTGACCGGAAGGCTCGTGGGGTCATTGTAGGGAAAGGCCTCCTGTTGCCGACCATCCGGATCCAGAATCTGACGAAAATATCCCTGTTGGTACAGGAGTCCAATGCCCACGACGGGAGCTCCCAGGTCGCTGGCGGTTTTGAGGAAGTCGCCCGCCAAAATACCCAGACCGCCTGAGTAGATCGGCAGCGCTTCCCCCAGGCCGAATTCCATGCTGAAATATGCCACACCTTTCAGCCCCTGGTGGCTTCGATCGCGCCCGAACCAGCCAGGGTCTTCCAGGTAGCGCTGTCGCTGCTCCAGCCATCGCTGCAATTCCGCTTGAAACCCGGCATCCTCGGCCGCCTCTTCCAACCGAGCCTGCGACACGCTCTGCAAAATAAAGTAGGGATTGCCGGTCCGTTCCCAGGCCTCAGGATCCAGCATTTTCCATAGTCGGTCTGTGGCGTGGCTCCAGGTCCATCGGAGATCCAGCGCGAGATCGGCCAAGCCTTGGAGTCCGGGCGGCAACGACCGATTAAAACTGTATGCCAGCATGCCTTCGAGGACCTCCGCACCTTCACGACGACTCGGGTTGCCTGCTGTGTTACTACGACATGGCCCGAGTGACGGCACTCGTTCCGTCGTCGCTAGATGATGGCCGGCCGTTTCTCGTTGACGACCAACATCAATCGCTGCCGCTTGAGAGGTCGCTCAGGGTCGCGCGTGTAATGTGCGAGATCCTCCGAGACTTCCGTGCGGCTCAATGGAATCGAGATCCGTTGCTGCATAAACGGCACATGGGTTTCGATTGCGAGGTCAACCAGCTGCTCGGTACACCCTGTCACTTCCGCATTGAGATCTCGTGCGTCGAGAAAATGTACCGTCACCCGTTCTTCCGGGTCGATCCACTGAGTGATCTTTTGCGCTTTTTCCTCACTGGTCATACGGCCTCCTCTTGCATTCGCCTTCATTCGTTCTCGCGTAACGTCTCACGAGCAGTCGGTCGGACAGGCCTGTGTTTCAGGTGATCAGCTCGTCCGCATTACCGGAAGCAACCCGCATCAGGGAGTCACTTCAGCTCGACGCCGCTCGTCATCACACCTGCCAGGGTACCGTCGCAGTGAGACTGCTCATGGCTATCGGCATCCTACGGAGCCGGAGTCATCTCAGCGAGATGGTACATATATCGGACGTGACCCTTGTCCGTCGCATAGGCCTCGACCTTATCCCCCACCTTGAAGGCGTCTCCCTCCAGGTGCGTGGTCTTATTGACATGCAGGCGTACTTCGTGGCCGGCCATATCATGGACCGTATAGAATTCTCCGTCGATTTTCAGAATGTCGCCTTCGATGACCTTCGAGCCAGCGGTTTCTAGCTTGCCGGCGGCAGTCAAGTGCACGATCGAACGGGCATGCCCCTTATCGGTCGCGTGGATTTCGACCTTGTCTCCCGCCTTGAACGCACCCTTCCAGGTGCGTGCTCTTGTTGACATGCAGGCGCACGTCATGGCCGGCTTTGTCGTGGACCGTGTAGTACTCTCCGTCAATTTTCAGAATATCTCCTTCGATGAGCTTGGAGCCTGCCGCGGAGGAAAGGGATGAGATTCCGATGCCAATGAGCAGCGCAGACATGAATAGGGTGATGAGCCGTTTCATACCGCCTCCTCGCGTAAAGGGGATGATCGCAACGCGACCGACCATTGACCAAGTACATCTTTAGTGCCACGTCGGTTCCAGGATCATGTTCTCCCAGCCGCTTGAAGCAAAACGCGAACGATATCGAACAGATCGTTGTAGCGTCCCTCATGGTTCGTCTTGGACTGACGGGATGAGTTCATGGGATGGATGGGGAATATTGGGGCAGGGTGAGAGGGATATCTGTCCCTTGCTGCCACAGGACAGCGAAGGGTAAGCAGGGTTCTTTTGCGCAAACAGGGGCTCCGGCATTCCTGTGAGTTAGGAGAGGTATACGGACGTGTTTCCCGAAACATGCCTGCGAATCCGTGCGCTGTTGCGCGCTCGGCTCGGTGGCGCTCGTCTTGATCCGGCGATGTGCCAGTCGTCGTTAGGGCGCGCTGTTCAAAGGGTCTGCGCCCGCGCCCATCGTTCCTAGACTCACTCTCACCGCTGGGTTAATGCTATGATCGTGTCGCTGCGATTCATGCTCGTCAGACCTGTGTTCGGACCATGAGAAACGTCGGCGCCTCAACGTTATGACATGGAGCGACTGGTGACTGTGTCGACTGGGAGCATACGGAACATGAAGACATCTCGGCGTCATGCCATTTCATCGGTTGTGTGGCTCTGGTCGGTGCTGCTGATATCGAGTTTCCTGACATCGAAGGGCCTCGCGGATGAATTGCGGGGAAGTCTTACCGTTGTCGGCCGAGGTCCGGAGCGGCCGGTGATCGAGAAGCTGGCTCAAGCCTTTGAAAGGGCTCACATCGGAACTGCGGTGGACATTCTCTGGAATCGGAATTTTCGCACCAGTGAGATGGTGAAGGCCGGCGAGGCCGACCTCGCAGTCGGAGGCAGAGAAGATTCCGATGTGATGGCCACTCCCATCGCCTGGGATGGGCTGGCCATGATCGTGAATTTTTCCAATCCGGTGTCCGACGTGACGATCCCACAGGCGGCGTCCCTGTTCTCGGGATCGATTCGTGACTGGTCGGAACTTGATGAGAGGGCGGCAGGCAGGGTACGACTGGTGGTGCGACCTGACGATCAGAATCTCACCGAAGGATTCGAGCGGGCCCTTGGCATCGTCGGACGCATGGCCGAGGCTGCCGAGCCGATCCGTTCCGATCAGAAAGTCCTAAGCCGCGTGTCGGGACAACTGGATGCAATCGGATATCTTTCCATGAAGGCGGCTCTGGATGCGGTGACGTACGGCATGTCCGTGCGGATCCTGTTGGTTGACGGGGTCGAGCCGGGTCGATCCACCATCCGATCAGGGCGATATCGCGTGAAGCGTCCGGTGGTGCTTGTGACGAACAAGCACCCCTCGCCGCTCGCCCAAGCCTTCCTCGACTTGGCCCTTTCACCCGAAGGGCAAACGCTGCTGGACGATCTGTATGTTCCGCTCGATCGGTAGGCCTAGATCGCGACGTGCCACAGGACGCTGGGTGTCATGATCCGTCCAGGAGTGCCGCGAGACGAGCAGCGCATGTCGTCGGTCTCGAAGGATCCCTGTATGCCGAGCGTACTGATAAGGTGATTGCGCGATCATTCCGCCTCCATTATGGCGCGCGCGTAGAGATGCTGTGGGAATCCAGGCGGTGAGGCGGTTCTTCTCAGAGTACACGCGACTCCCATAGGCCTAAAGAGAAATGGCTCACGAGCTCTCCGTTGGAGGGCGCGAGTTCTTTTCAGCGGCCTGGGGCCCTCGACTCGACATCGTCGACACGTCAATGAACCTATTGCGCGAGTCATCATGAGCCTTATCCATACGATTACCATCTTGATCTGCCTGGCAGCGGTATTCAGCTATGTGAATCACCGGTTCTTTAAACTGCCCCAGTCGATCGGACTCATGGTCATTTCGCTGGTCATGTCTCTCGTGGTCGTGGCGCTGGGGAAGCTGGACCTCGGGATTGAAAACGGGGCCAGACAATTCATCATGGGGATCGATTTTAATGAAGCGCTCATGCACGGCATGTTGAGTTGTCTGCTGTTTGCGGGGGCGCTGCACGTCAATTTGTCCGAATTGCTGGACCAAAAGTGGGTGGTCGGCGCACTGGCGTCCGTCGGCGTGGTGCTGTCGACCCTCATCACCGGATTCCTCGGATATTATCTGTTCAATATCGCCGGGATTGATCTCCCGCTGATCTATTGCCTGCTGTTCGGGGCCCTCATCGCACCCACCGATCCCATCGCCGTGATGGGCATCCTGAAAGACGCTCGCCTGCCCAAGCCTCTGGAGATTAAAATCGTCGGGGAGTCGCTCTTTAACGACGGTGTCGGTGTCGTGGTGTTCCTCGTGTTGTTGAGTCTCCTCCCTCCAAGTTCGATCACCGTGCCGGGCATCGTCATGCTGTTGGTTGAGGAAGCCATCGGTGGAGCCCTGCTGGGGTGGGTGTTGGGCTATGTCGCCTACCGCATGCTGAAATCAGTCGATAACTATCAGGTGGAGATTCTGATCACCCTCGCTCTCGTGTTGGGAGGGTTTGCGTTGGCGGATGCCCTGCACACGTCGGGTCCGATTGTCGTTGTCGTTGCCGGGCTCTTTATCGGCAATCATGGCCGGCGGTGGGCCATGTCCGACAAGACGCGTGAACATCTCGATAGTTTTTGGGAATTGGTGGATGAGTTGTTGAACGCCGTGCTGTTCGTCCTTATCGGCCTCGAAGTGGTGATCCTGAGTCTGGACCGCCCCTATGTCCTCGCTGGTCTCATGGCCATTCCGATCGTCCTCTTGGCGCGATTTCTCAGTGTCGGCGTGCAAATCAAGCTCTTCAGCCTGGTCCGTGAATTCAGCGAGCGAACGATTGCGGTGTTGACCTGGGGTGGGTTGCGAGGAGGAATCTCGGTGGCCTTAGCGCTGTCGATTCCGCCGGGAGGCCAACGGAATGCCATCGTCACCATCACCTATGCCGTGGTCGTCTTTTCGATACTCGTGCAGGGGCTGACCATCGGGCGGCTGTTGCGCCCGCATGGGCGGGAGACCAGGCAGACCTGACTCGAGCACGCTGCTCGCGGCGCACGTCAGCCGCCAGACATCTTCATACTTTCAACGACTCAAGGATTCGCCCGGATGCTCATGGCATGCTCCACCGGCGACACCGCGACCTCAAGGTCGTCGCCCGGTCTGAATGCCCCGACCATTTCGGTGCTCGCGGTGACGAGCAGACGAAATTCACGCCCCGTCGCATCCTTCAAGACATAATATCGGCCTTCTATTTTCATGAGGCGGCCGCGGATGGTGCGCGTGGCTGCTTCCAAATCCACGTCGACGTGGCGCTGGGAGAGCGGTTTGATAAACATCGCATGCTCGATTGGTGAGGCGGAGACTTCGATGCGATCTCCCGTTTTGAACGAGCCCTGCGCCAGGGTATCCGGACCGATAAGCAGATGCATTTCCTTCCCCTGGTCGTCCTTGAGGACATAATAGCGTCCTTCGATCCGGACCAACTCTCCTTTCACGGTCTTATATGGTGTGCCGGTTGACGCGAGCCCTTCCGCCGGCTGCGCCGCTGCCCAGGGAGCTGGAATCGTCAAGGATGACACCGTTACGCACAAGAGGGCCATGGGGAAGAGGGATCGCATCACACGTTTCCGCATAGGGATCTCCAGAATAGAGCTAGCAATCACTCAAACCTGTTGTTCTGCGCCGCGCTGCGCAGAAGATGATTTACTTGGCAATGGTAATTGCGGGAGTGGGAACATCTCGCAACTCGGTCACGGTCATCTGATAGAGATGATTCAGGAGACGGAACGCTTCCTGATTCCATGGGAACACCAGTCCTTCCACCTGGGGAGCCCGGCGAATCGAATACCAATGGCTTTCATGGCGAATGGCGAAGGCTGCCTCATCAGGTCGCTTGTCCGTCTCTTCGATCAGGAGTGTCCATGGAGGATTTTTGGCAATTTCCCCGGTTCGGCCATCCTTCTCGACATGGAATTCAGGGGCAATGTCGATGCCGTTGGCAATGAACCGCATCATGGCGTGGAAGCTTCTCAGGACAAAATACCCATGCAGGGGATAGTCTCCGCCCTCGTCCCCCGGACGCACATCGACCAGTACGGCATTTTGCGGCAGCTGATTCGCTTCCTCGTTCAGCCGACGGCGGACATCGTTGGGCAGTTTGCTGATGTCGTAGTTGGTGATCGCAATGCGGCCGATCACCTGCTTTGTCAGCACGGCGGTGCGATCACCGGCGTGGTTGTTCCAATAGTATCCCTTCTCTTGCGCTAACATGACCTTGTCCAGCGCAGCCAGCCCCTCGCCCGGCGCCAAGTTGACTGGGATAGAGATCGGCAGCGCGTCTTCAAACACAATCGGGCCGACATAGAGAGAGCGGGCGAGATTCAGGGACGAGAGATGCAGGACCCTCCGGCGAAAGGCCACGTACTGTTCGCGGTCGCTCGGATCGTTCCTCAGATACTCGGACTCACCGTAACCGCTCACGACGAGTTCCTTCGCCATGAGACGAAAGAGGAGGCCGAAGTCGGCCCCCTGCTGAAAGAGCGCCGAGAGCCGGGAGGAGTCCATCGGGGCCAGAATCCGACGGGTAAAATCCTCTCCCTCGATCGGTACGATGGTAATGGTCGGTCGTTCGGCCACGCTGACGCCGAGTCCCGGCGAGACGGGCGAGGGGTTACGCTCCGCCTGCGTGGGGAAGATGCCGATGTTCGCGGTAAAGTCGAAGGTGGCGGCCACACTGGAAACGGCGGTGAAGTGCAGGGGTTGAAAATGATGTGCCCGCGCGATGTTCAGCAACAGCATGTCCGATTGGATTCTATTCGCCGCGCGGTCGTACTCGATCACCGCTTCGTGCAGAGCAATAGGTGAGAGACAGCCTGCCATGGCCAGCATCGCAATCGCGAGAGCACAGGCGAGGGTGCGGCAACTGAGGAGTAGCCCTATGTCCACAACCCCTCATGACAAAGGCCGAGGCGTGAGCGGGTCATGGTGCGTCCTTTCGCGCGGGCACGGCGAGTTCGTTCAGCATGCTCTTTGCCGTGACGATTTTGTCATGGGTGTCGGGATTGTCCGGAATCAAGCGAAGAAACTCCTCGAAGGCTCGTCCGGCTTTCCGCGGTTTTCCCGTCGCCAGGGATCTCATGCCGGATTTGTAATGGGTCAGCGCCGCTTCGGTATGCAGGTTCGACGCCTGTTGTAAGTAAGTCAGCGCCTGATCCGAATCGCCTTTCGTTTGGTAGGCGACGCCAAGCGCGGCATAGGCATCGGCATAGGCCGGTCGTAGGCGGATGGCTTCCTGGAATTCGGCGATGGCATGGTCGGGTTGTTGCTTGATCTGCCACGCCGTGCCGAGCTGGTAATGGGCCTCAGCCAGCTCCGGTTTCAGCCGCACGACGGTTCGATAGAGTCCCAGCGCACCATCGACTTTGCCGCTGGCCTGCAGGGCCATTCCCAGATTGAGCGCATACAGGACGGCGCCGGTTCCGGCTTGCAGACGAAACGCCTCCTGGTACGAAAGGATCGCGCCTTGGAGGTCGCCTTTCGCTTGCAGCGCGACCCCGAGGTTATTGTGCGCCGAGGCACTGTCGGGACGACTACTGATCGCGAGTCGATATTCAGCGATCGCTCCGTCAACGTCACCTATGGACTTGAGTAGGATTCCGAGATTGTTGTGGGCCACCGCATTGTCCGGTCGAAGGCGAATCGCTTCACGGTATTCTTCCAGGGCTGCGTCCGTCTCGCCATCCAGCTCCAAGGCCAGCGCGAGATTGGTGTGAGCCAGCGAATAGACCGGATCCAAGCGGATGGCCTGTCGATACTGTTGGATGGCACCGGGAATGTCCCCCGTTTTCATCAGGCAGAGGCCCAAACCGTGATAGGCATCGGAGAAGTCAGGACTCAATTGAATGGCGGCCCGGAATTCATCGGCTGCCGACTTGAGGTCCTGTCTCGACAGCAGGACGAGTCCTAAGTTGTGATGGGTAACGGCCTCGTTGGACGCCTTCAGGGCTTCGGAGAGGCGTGGTTCGATGGACGCCGCGAATCCTTCTTCCGAAAGCGGGATGGGAATATCATGATTTCCAGAGACAGCCGGGCATAGACTCAGCGTGAGCACGCTGCAGGCCGTGAGATGGCGTATACATTGTCTGATCCGGTCTGAGAGCTGACACCTGCGATCGAATCGGGATGGTATCGTCATAGTTCCGAGAGAAACGACGAGGATTCTTTGGCCGGAGTCTGTTGTTGTTGAAGTTGCGCTTCCAGGGAATGGATGCGGCTTCCCTGCGCGGCAACCGTATCTTGCAACTGCCGCGTATGACGCGCACGCCTCATGCGAGGACCGATGGACGCGATCAGAGCCAGCACTGCGCCTAGGGCGAGTCCGCCGAGGATGACCAATACCAGTGACGTCTGATATTCGAACAGGAGAAAGTGTATCGTCACAGCCTCGGTATTCTGCAACGAAAAGGCCACCGCGACCAGCGCCAGAATCAGTGAGATAAGAAGCGTACTCATAGCCTGTTGTGCCTGCCGGTTCTAGGGTAGCGAATCATAGCATATGTAATTGAGAAAAACTCACCCGCATGCATTTCTGACCATTGCGAAGGAAGCATGATTATGGATAGGCCTGTCTGCGAGTGCCGCGCTCCCGGTCCAGGATCACCGGTGCGGTCATCGATCGAAGGCCCAAATGAGCGAGCAGAGGATGAGTTGCTGTTCCTTGGCCAAACCGATGATGCCGGGGGCAATTTCTCCTCTGCGAAAAAACCCTCCGCCAGCGCCCGTGGATTCGTCGTACCGGTATTCGAGGCGAGCGACGAGGCTTTGCGGTGCGGCACGAATGCGGTACTCCAACGTGGTCGTCACCGCGCGCAGGACCTGCTCTGATCCTGAAATTCTGCCGTTGCGATCCCAATATACTTCCGGACGAACGGCCACGCTCCAGGGACCCGACACCTCCCAGTGGGCATAGAACGCCGCCGCCGTCCAAAACGTGCGGGGATGACCTGCCTGTTCCGCTGCCTCTTCGGTTCCGATGTCATAGGCGAAAGCGAGGGTGAGGCGGTCCTGTTTCCATTCAATGATGCTGTCGGAAAAGAAGCGCCAAAACCGCTGCGAGGTGTTGAATTGATCCGGCCCATAGTAGAGGTTCTCGGTGAAGGTCACCCCATTGTCGGCTTTGTACGATACTTGCGTTCCATAACTGAATTGGTTGTTGGGATGGGACAAATAGCTATACCCGTTGATGATGTAGAGGTTCGTCTGCAGCCGCTGCGTTACCGCGTATTCAGCGGCTACGCCGAACATATAGTACGGGGCGTTATCCGCCATGTAGGAGCGGGTATAGTTCAGGTTCTGCTTGGCGAAAATAGATTGGTAGCCGATATAGCTGTTGAAGAGACCGGCGGTCAGTACCAACCCATTGCCGACGGGAGCCAGGTAGGAGACATTCGCGCGTGAAAAATGCCGCAGCGTATCCGCTCCGTCCGCCGGCCGATCACGGCCAGGGATGGGATCGAGAACTAATGCATTGGTGTCATAACCGCCTTGGATGCCGAGTTCCATGCCCCAGCGAGAAGAGGCGGTTCGATCCTTTTGCACGTAGGCCAGCAGCATATTCGGGGCGAATTCGTTGACGCGCGGCGTGGTGCCTTTACTGCGCCACCGGTGGTTTTCCGGAAAATTGAAATCGACGGCGTAACTGACATCCACGAATCCGCCATAGTGCCAGTCTAACTGCGGCTCTGGTTCAGCCCCGTGGCCGACCGAGCTGGAAAGTAGGACGATCGCCCCGCACAGCGTCGCGATCCCATACAGGTAGTTGGTGGGCCGAGTGAGTGCAGTGACCCATTCAGCCCGAGTCGGCCGGCGAGAGAATCTCAGAGAGGACGCCCATGCGCAAACAGTCACGAAAGATTGCTCCCAGGAATTGCAGTGGAGACGGCGATGTCAGGCCTATGCGTAATCAGCAAGACGGGGACGGTGCCATGAAATCGTCCGACGAGCACGTATAGCACGCTTACGTTGTTCGGTACAGCTATTGGAAGGTTGGTGTGTTTCGCGTGCTTCCACGGAGCGTGGTAGACCTCAGAGGGTCCTGTTGTTCTGAGGGGGCGTCGCTCGTTCAAGAGTGCGGAGCCTGCGTAGTAGGTCTTCTGCAATTGTGCAGTCTTCACGGGTGAGCGGCGCCTGACCGAATCGGACGTGCGTGTACAGTTGCGTCAGAGCGTCGGCAGTGGGCCAGGCCTCAAACCATTGCTCTCGAACTTGTCGAAGCAGCTCGAAGGGGGTCGTGCTCGCGGACTTCTCGATGCCGTGCTGCGCAAGGCAGTGCAGCATATTGGTGTACAGCGTGATGACCGTGCGTTGATGGGCTGAAAGGACATCCGGCTGTGACGCGTCATTCCGAGGTGAGCGCAGTAATCGCCTCCCCAGATAGGCCGCGCAGATGGCGAGCATGAAAAGCAGTGCCGCATGTGGGATACCGGTCGGCGTGAGGGTGGACAGCACCCGTCGGAGCATGGCGGAGCTTTTCACGGACAGGGCGGTGAGAGATTCGGACAGTTTGGTCCGGACGACTTCCCCACTCTCTCGAATGCCTTGCACGACAGTGAGCTGATCGTTCGCGCTGAAGTGGACGAAGAGCCGATCCCATTGAAGCCGGACCGAATCCATCGCACGCCCCATGGATTGCCACCAGGTTTGCCCAACGGTCTCGGGAACGGGAGGAGTCGGATCCATCGTGATCCAGCCTGACTGCGGGAAATAGACCTCCACCCAGGCATGGGCGTCTCGTTGTCGAACCGTATAGTAGCCGCCGAACTCATTCCATTCAGTCGCCAGGAACCCCGTTACCAATCGGGCCGGTATCCCAACGGCGCGAAGCAGCACCACCATCGCCGTGGCGTAGTGTTCGCAATATCCGGTTTTTCGAGTCAGGAGAAAATCTTCCAGCGGATGGGCCGATTGCAGCGACGGCACATCCAGATTGTAGCGATAGTCGGCCAGCAAATGGGCCTGGATCAGGGTCACGGTTTGGAAGACGCTGGTGGCCGGCTGAGTGACGTGACGCGCGAGTTCAACGATCTGCGAGCTGACGGCGGGAATCTGCAGATACTGCTGAAGAATATGTTCCGGGTACAGGACGGCGGCTGCGGTACGCTCTGCCGAGCTGAGGCTGGTCGGCAGGGAGTAGGCGGTGTATTGGATGCGGGTATGAGAGGGAAATGCCAGGTGTAAGGATCCCATCAGATCGGATTGGACGGAAAGAAACGTGCCGGTGATGGTCGAGGGAAAGGGCGCGCCGAAGAGCACGGCCGTATCGAGCGGCTCGAGAAGAATGTCCTGTCGAAGCCCTCGGGGCGAGGCCGGTAGCTTGGCCCCGGACGTTCGAAGCGTGAAGGTTCCCGGAGGAAGCTCGGTGAGCATGCGTCGGTGCGGCAGGCTATTGCTCCAGGATTTTCCGTTGTAGCGATTGTAGGCGACGCCACGGAGATAGAGCGGTCCCCTTGTCGAGGCAGGGCCGACACTGTCCGGCAGTTCAACTCGCATGACAATACTCGGGTCTTGCTTCACCGGGCCGATGACCCCCAGATCGACCTGCTCCGAAAAGCCGGTCGTGCGCAAACTTTCGCCGTGAGTGTTTTGCAAGAGCCCGACCCCGATCCGAGGAATCAAAAAGAAGAAGAGCAAGGTGAGGCCAAAGGCGCCGGCTGCCAGCACATTGGTGGTCCAGAAGAAACGGACGGTCATGGTCGGCTGCGGCGACCGAGTTTGCGCAGGATTGGCACTGGTCATGTGGCGTCCGGCGTTCTCTTCCTGCTCTTGCCACAGGTGATACAGGAGTAGAGTCCAGACTCCGGCCACCAGGTAAACAAAGAAGAAGGGGGCGTACCATAGCTGAGTGGTCAGTGCGGCGGAGGCCAGGAGCGTGATCAGGCTGATGGCATAGAGGTGCAAGAAATCTCGTCGCTGATCGAGGTTGGAGAGTTTGTTCACCAAGAGCAGAACGAGGAAATGAATCCCGGCGGGGAGAAGTTCCTGCGACACAATCAGCAGATCAATCCAGAACCCAGCGAAGGCGAGGAGGAGAAAAATGTTCCATGTGAGCGCAGAGAGGCGGAGATGCTGCAAGGCTCCGGAGATGGCGGTGGCGTGATTTACGCGCAGCAAGGCCAGAGCAAAGGCCCCGCCCGCGAAGGTGAGCAACCAGAGCGGCAGAACGATCGCGAGTGTCAGGCTCGCGAAGCCGGTCGCAGCCAGCAGGATTGAGCTAAGCCGGAAAGCCTGATCGAGTGCCATCGAAGAGCTCTCTGTGTGACTGAGGCGACACCACGTACTCGACCGGGAGCCAGGTCTCGCTCTGGGCAGGATCCGCCCAGGGTGAGAGCAAGATCGTCGGTCCCTCCTGCGGCTCTGCCAGCGCCTGAGCCATGGCTTGTCGAACCGCGGCACCTGCTTCCATGGGGCGTCGCGTACAGAGTGCCAGCGCGTGAAACAGGTGCAGGGATTGTTCCGTCCCGCAGGCATACATGTCCTGCTGATCGCCTAGGACCAAGCGGACTTCGTACCCGTCTTTCAGAAAGTGATCGATGAGCGAGGCGCCGATCGAGAGCGCCCGTTCGAAGGTGGTATCCTGTTCGTCCGGCGCAAGAGTCGAAATCGCCAGCGTGATCGATCGTCTGTCTTCTGCCTCGGTTTCCTTGAGCATTAACTTCGCGGTTCGTGCCGTTGTCATCCAGTGAATGGCGCGGGAATCGTCTCCAGGCCGAAATTCCCGCAAGTTGTAGAGCGAACTTCCAGGGCCGCGTCGAGACAAGGCGTGCTCCTGTCCCAGCGCATTCAATTCCTGAAAGTGCAGCGGCGAGAGAGGAATGATCTCCGGACAGACAATCACGATGGCTTCGAGCGGATAGAACGATGTTTTCTGAAACAATCCAAAGGGAAATGGCGTCACGACGCGGATTCCGTCGAGCCGATACGATCCGCGCTCTCGCACGAGTAACGGATAGGAGCACAAGGTTGACGCGCCGGGCGCGAGGTGTGTGAGGTGCATCCCGCGATCGAGATCCTTCCCGGCGACGACATCGAAGAGTCGGAGCGAGAGACTTGGGATGCGCGATTTGTGATTGGTGATCCTGAGCGTTGCGGTGGCCGGCTGATTCACGAAGAGATAGTCCGGGAGGTGGCGATGGAAATCCAGCCGCCGCACGCATTGTTCCGACAACAACCCCGACAGAACGACCAGGCTCAGCATCATAGCCAGCAGAAGGTAGAACAGATTATTGCCTGTGTTGACGGCGGCAATCCCGACCGCCAGGGTCAGCAACAGAAAGCGGATGCCTTCCGTCGTCACGCGAATCGTGCGGTTTCGAAAGAGCCGGCGGAACCCCGTTTGGAATCGATTGGCGGTCATGCTGATGGATTGTCGCACGCCGAACGATCTGGCCGTGAAGATGCGTGCGATGTCTTTTTTCCGGAACCGTGGCGGTTGTTATATGGGCACGGGAACGCTGTCGAGAATGTCTTGTAGGATCCGCTCCGTGTGCTCGCCGGTCTTGGTGCGCATCCCCTGGGACCGACTGAGCATGACACGGTGCGAAAGGACGGTCGGCGCGAGTTCCTTGATGTCCTCGGGGAGGCAATAGGTTCGGTCTCGCACGAGGGCGAGGGCCTTCGCGGCTTTGCACAGCGCGAGCGCGCCTCGCGTACTGACCCCCAATGAGAGCAGTTCGTTGCGCCGTGTCGCGAGTACGATGGCGAGAAGGTAATCCATTAGACTGTCTTCCATTCGGACCTTTTCGGCCTGCGCTTGAAGATCCACGATATGTTGCGCGCTCAGCACCGGTTGAATTTCATCGGCTGGGTGAAGCAATTGGGGGCGATCCAGCACCTTCTTTTCCTCAGCGGGAGTGGGATATCCGATGCGGAGTCGCATGAGGAATCGGTCGAGCTGGGATTCCGGAAGCGGAAAGGTGCCGTGGTACTCTGCCGGATTTTGGGTGGCGATGACCATAAACGGTTGATGGAGCGGATAGGTGTGGTTGTCCACGGAGATCTGGGCTTCGCTCATCGCTTCCAGCAAGCTGCTTTGAGTTTTCGGCGTGGTGCGGTTGATCTCATCGGCCAGGACGATGTGGGCAAACAGCGGGCCCGGCATGAACTCAAACGCTTGCTTCTGGCGATTGAACACGGAGATCCCGACGATATCGGAGGGCAGCAGGTCGCTGGTGAACTGAATACGTTTGAAGGAGCAATCGAGGGAGCGCGCGAGGCTATGGGCCAACGTGGTCTTGCCGACGCCGGGCACGTCTTCGATCAAGAGATGTCCGCGCGCCAACAGGCAGACGATGGCCATTTCGATGACCCGCGACTTGCCTTTGATGACCTGTGCGATATTGTCCTGTAACGATTTGATCGATTGAGAAGCATTCACGATGGGATGTTTTTGAAGAGGGTTACGATCGGCACATGGCGTGTTATGCCCGAAGTCTAACAAAGGGTCTGGAGACCGTCAATTTATACGGACTTTCGCGCGAGTGAGTGCCTGGGGCGGTGTGCAATTCAGCGCGGGTTTCGTTGTGCTGCTGGTATCACGCCAGCAGGGCGGATTCCGGTACGAGGGTAAGAAACCAGGGTGGAGTTTCTTCCGTCATTCCCTGGAACCGGCCGGCGGTGCTGCTGGCCGGAACACCTTCGAACCGAGCGCCACGCTGAATCGTGACCCGTCGGAAGCGGTAGGAGGCGGTCTGCCCGGCAGGGGGGCGAAGCACCGAGGGAAAAGTTCGGCGCAACGGGGTGAGATCGGATAGTACGCAAGATCCACCAAGCGGGAGAGTTGAGAGCCGCTGGTAGATGTCTCCGAAGATCTCGGGAAGGTTCTGTGCTGAGAAGATGAGATCCGGAGGTCTGACGCGCGGGTCATCGATCAACTGCGACAGGATTTCCCAGAACACCTGGGAATCGACGGCCCCTAATATGCACAGGGCTCCGTGAGTGCCCATCAATTCCAACAAGGCAAGAGGGCCACGGATATCGAACTTCCAGGGTGGAAAGAGGAGGCTCCGTCCGGCATGGTGCACTTCGAGGGCGGATTCTTTTCCATGTCGGACATGCCGGGAATCTCCCTTCGTCTGCCGTAGTTCCTCGGCGAGGCATGCGGGAGAGAGGCGAGTGGGTTCATAGGCGAAGGTCGGTGTGGCCGGGGCCCAGCATGTGATGATGAGATAGCGGCCGGCCAGACGTCCGTCTTGTACGAGTGGGGCGAGCGCAAACATATCTTGATCGCCGAAAAATCGAAACTGCAGATCAGGCCTGCCGCGTAAACGGTGCAGGCGGAGCGGGTCGGCGTGCAGGGGACCACCCAGTTGCGAGCCGGGATCCAGCCGATCGAGGCAGTGCAGAATGAGCGGTGTGTTGTGCGCGGCGAGTCGCGGCCCATAGATGGCGACCAGTTCTTCCGCAAAGGACAGGTCGCCGGCTCCCAGGTCCAAGACGGACGCGGGGGCGTGATGGGTCAGTAGGTCGAAAGGGTTGGGGTGGTGACGGATAAGCGTGTCGACGGCGTCTGCCGTGATCGTCGGCGGTACCCATTTCGTCGTCGGCATCGATCGCACACCAAAGTAGAGGCAAAGAGCGCGCAGGGCTTTGGTGGGTGGAAGTCCCGTCAGGTGCTTGAGCGTGTCCGCACCGGAGGCGCGGTTCGCTGGTGTCTGCTCCGGTGGCAGCGCCTCGATCAGGCTGTGTTTGATTTCATTCGGAACGGCGGAGGTTTCGATGGCGTTGGTCAGCGCTTTGAGAGTCCTCGGCCACTGGGACGAATGGACAAGGAGCCGTGAAGCATCCCAGGCGGCTGCGTCCAGGGATCGTACGGACGTGACCTGTTTCCGAAAGGCAGCCAGGTTGTCGGGGGCGACATGCATGAATCGATCAGCGGTATACGGATATCGGGTGTGGCGTGGAGACGAACGATGTATTCTCCGCGTCGGCAGAGTATCGGTCCTGTCGGGAAGGAGTCAAGAGAGCCGCCTTGCGGCCACATGGTTCGTATGTTAGGAAGACGATATGGAGATACACAATACACATTCGAGTCGAAAGGTTCGTCCGGTGACGAGGCCGTTGCTCACGTTGCTCGGTCTTGTCCTGGTGATGTTCGGCTGCCAGGCGAAAGATCGCGCATCGATTGTCACGCATCAGGTGTGGGACGAATGGGCGGTAGGGCAGGTGCTGGATGCCAGGACCGGCCTGCCGGTGCCGAAGGAGGCGTGGTTGGAGGGGCTGGCCAGATACGATGTGGTCTATATGGGAGAAGAACATAACAATCGATTTCATATTGAGGCGGCGCTGACGGTGCTTCGGGCGCTTGTGGGTCAGGGTCGTCGGCCTTGGCTCGCGATGGAAATGTTCGGATGGGACGGTCAGCCGGCTCTCGATCAGTATGTCAGCTCGAATGAAGGGGATCGTGCAGCGTTCCTGGAACGAGTCGCATGGAAGCACAATTGGGGCGGGGCTTTCGAGGACTACGAACCATTGGCGAAGTTTGCTCAAGATCAACATCTTCCGTTTCTGGCCATGAATCCCCCCAAGAGCTTGATTCGGCAGGTGGTCAAGCAAGGGTTGGTTCAGGTCAAGAAACAGCCAGAGTGGCGTCAATGGGGCATGGAGGGAGAGGCCATCGTGGATGCGCCGGCCTACCGATCTCGGATTTTGTCTCAACTCCAGGATTGTCATGGTGGGGGGTCTCCCGAAGACTATCAGACCATGTATGAAGCTTCCATGGTGAGAGACGAGGGGATGGCTAAGACGCTGGCCGCGGCGGTCAAGCGACTACGTGCTGAAGCCGGTTCCGGACAGGGGCCGCTCTTGAGCTATACCGGGGGAGGGCATGTGCAATATCGATTGCCGGTACCGGATCGTGTGACTCGACGGGTCCCTGATGGGCTGAGACAGGTGACCGTTTACCTGGCCACGTTCGAGAGAGAACGAGCCGCAGACCTCTCGCAAGCCATGCAGGACGGGATCGCAGACTATGTGTGGCTGACACCTCAGGGAGCTCAAGGGCCTCCTCGACGCTGCCGATAAGACTACTCAGCGGTTGATGTGAAAGCGCTGCCCGGCCTCGATTCTGCGCCAGGCTCCCCCCGCCTGCGGGATAGCTGTCTCAGAAGGCTCGGCGTACACTCAGGCCTCGTTGGCAGGTGGACGTCAAGGGGTGGTGATTCTATGACGCTGCGGCGATCACTCGCTAGTCTGCAAGGACGATTCGGCGGCACTAATCATTTCACAGGTGGCACGATGAGGGGAAAAATTGCATGTTCGGCGGATCGTCTCAGTTTGTTGGAGGCGGCGATGATTAGTTCGGTGGTGGAGCCCAACGCCTTTCAAATTGGGAAGCAATACCAGTCGGAACGCCGTGTGCAGATGACGGATGCCTCGGATACGGAGCTGACGTCGTCGGTGATGGGAAATTCAGGCTTGTATGAGCAGACCATTCGCCTCCTGGATGGGCATCTGGAGGCCAAGTGCTCCTGTACGTTATCCGAGAAGCCTATCTGTCGGCACGGTGTGGCGGCGCTGCTCGAGTATCAGCGCTGGTCGAAGGCGCGAATCGTCCCCAAGCCCAGAGTCGTTCTTCCCCGCTTGGAGGCAGATAGACCGGCGAGCAAAGCGGTGTCATCCGGTGATGTGAAGTTGAGCGAGTTGAATGAATTTACGGAGTGGATGCAGCGAGTGGTTCAGGCGATCCAGGCCGGGCATCCCGTTCCGGAGCAACCGCATGTCGGACCGGGTCTCGTGTCTACTTGGACCCAAATGATCCAACAGATGGACGAACGCAGGCGCGAGAGTGAAGTCGCGCAAGTCGAGCTTGATGCGGACATTCGCAATCGAGAAACGGTCGTGGCCCGCCTCACGCAAGATCTGGATGCCTCAGTAAAAGAATCAAAGTCGTTGCAGGTGATTTGCGGAGACCTTCAGCGGGAGGTTGAGTCGCACAAGGCTGCGGTCGCGACGACGACGGATCTTGCTCGACAGGTTGAGCAGTTTGAAATCGAGGTCAAGGCGATTGCCGGTCTCTTGATGGAAAAAGGCCGCCGATTAGAAGGGCTTTCTGATACGTGCCGAGACGTGTCTTCGATGCTCAAGTCTCTTGGGAAGGTCTGAACAGTCGCTCGGTGGCCAAGAAGCCGTCGCTCTCACCTTCTTTTCCATGGTTCCCTTTCTTACACCCCCTTGCGTCACCCAGGGTCTCTTCAGTACAATGCGGCCCTCTTTGAGGATTCCTTGACTACAAGGGGGAGATTATGAACAAGCTGATCGTCGGAGTGATGGGCGGAATCGTGGCGCTTCAGGCCACCAATGCGTTTGCCAATGTCAGTGAAGGTCCGCCGGACTATAGTGGGATTACAGGCCTGTACTATACCTTGATCGCATTGATCTTGGGATTTGGGGTCTACGACACCTTCTTCAAGAAGAGCTAACCAGCTTTCCAAAGTGGCGTGAAATGTTTCTTTGCTCGGTGCGGCGGAGGGGATGTTTCACGCCTTTTTCTTTTTCCCCGAAGAGTCGGTCGTGGTGTCTTTGAGAATGGGGAGCAGACTCCGTAGCACATTGTCTACCACGATACGATACCCTTCTCCGGTCGGATGGATGCCATCAGCTTGATTGAGCGTTTTCTCCCCCCCGACTCCCTCCAAAAGAAACGGAATCAATGGAAGCGAATGGAGCTTGGCAAGCTCTCGATACATCGCTTCGAATCGGGTCGTATACTCTTCGCCATAGTTAGGGGGAAGCTTCATCCCCGCCAAGACTACTTGGGCGTCGGCGTCCTTCAGCTGCCTGATGATCGCATCGAGGTGCGAGCGAGTTTCAGGCACGCTCAGGCCGCGTAGACCGTCATTCCCGCCCAACTCAAGAATCACCACGCGAGGTTTACCGGCAAGGACCCAGGACACACGCCGGAGTCCTCCTGCGGACGTGTCCCCGCTGACCCCTGCATTGAGCACCTGATAGTGGTAGCCTAAGGTATCGAGTTGTTTCTGCAGTTGGGCGGGATACGACTGTTCCGGGGAGACTCCAAGGCCGGCGGTCAGACTGTTTCCAAATGCGATGATTCGAGGTCGATCCTCCGGCGAAGGAGCCGGCGTTGCCGGGATCGTCCCTTGGAGAGGCGTGTGGTCAGAGGATGATTGAGCCGTGGATTCGAGGCTGCTCGGCGACGAGGGGACAGTCGACGGAGTGGATTGATCGCACCCCGAGAGTCCGATGAGGAGTAGCCCGGTAAAGCAGACAGCGCCTAGATGCGTGATACGATGGAAGAGCTCCGAGCAGTTCGTCATCTCTACAGTATAATATGAAAACGGTTTGGAACGAGCTCAGCGAGGAATTATCCAAGCAATGATTGCCACTCAACATGTGACGATGCGACTGAACGCCGGCGGCCACACAGTGACCATTCTTGAAGATGTCACATTGGATATTCCGGAGAAGCAAACGCTCGCGATTGTAGGGCCCTCCGGGAGCGGAAAGTCCACGCTGCTCGGACTTATCGCGGGACTCGACCGCCCGACATCCGGTACCATTTGGCTCAACGGCGTCGAGATTACGGAACTCGGCGAAAAGGCAATGGCGCGTCTGCGCCTGGCGAACGTCGGGTATATCTTTCAATCGTTCCATCTCATTCCCACGCTGACGGCCCTGGAAAACGTATCGATACCGCTGGAACTCGCGAGTGACTCTCACGCTCGGACGCGGGCGGGCGAATTGTTGCGAGCCGTCGGGCTGGGACATCGGATTTCGCACTATCCGGTCCAGCTCTCCGGGGGAGAGCAACAACGGGTCGCGGTCGCGCGCGCGTTTGCTTGTCGGCCACCGATTCTCTTGGCCGACGAGCCGACGGGCAATTTGGATTCGAGTACGGGTCAGCAAGTAATCGAACTGATTATGGCGTTACACCGAGATGCCGGGACGACCCTGGTCTTGGTCACCCACGATCAACACTTGGCTGCCTCTATGGAGCGTGTAATCACACTCCGGGACGGCCGGGTGGCGTCCGACCAGACGGCCTCACTCCTACAGAGGATCCCTGACCATCAGCTATGATTCCATTCTGGCTCATGATGGCTTGGCGTGAATTGCGTTCTGCCTGGCGACATTTTTTGTACTTTCTCGGCTGTATCGCCCTCGGGGTGGGGGCGGTTGTCGGAGTGTCACTTTTTTCTGCCAACGTCGAGCGCGCGGTCTTGAAAGAAGCGCGCGGGCTGCTGGGGGGAGACGTTGAAATTCGTCTCTCCAGACCCGTAGGGGTTCCAGGCTCAGCCCTGCTTCGGAGTCTCGCGGAGCGTGGGATTCTTGCCACGCGTGTGAGTGAGTTGGTTGCGATGGTGGCGCGGGTCGATCGGGCTCAAGGTTCGGTGAATGTCACGCAGCTGGTCGAGTTGAAAGCGGTCCAGTCCGGATATCCCCTGTATGGAACTGTGAGAGTCGAGCCCGACCGGCCTCTGCTGGAGCTGCTGCACCCTTCCGATACCAACTGTCGAGAGGCCTGCCATGGGGCCGTGGTTCAGGAGAGTCTTTTGATTCGGCTGGGATTGGTCGTGGGCGACGCGATCAAGATTGGGCAGGCGTCGTACCGGATTACCGGAATCATTCACACCGAGCCGGACCGAATGGCCAATATGTTCAGTTTGGGCCCTCGGGTGCTGATTTCCCAAGAAGGACTCGTGGCTGCCGATCTTGTCAAACCAGGCAGTCGCTTACGGGAACGGCATCTGCTGAAGTTGCCTGATTCCATGCCCCTCTCGCCGCTGCTCCATGAGCTTCGTGGACGTCTTGCCGAAGAGTCCCCGCGTCTGTCTTCCTATCGCGATGCTCAGCCGCAGCTCAAGCAGTTTCTCGATCAACTGGCTCGGTACATGGGGCTCGTTGGTTTGACCGCGCTGTTTGTCGGCGGGATTGGAGTAGCCTTATCGATTCAGGCGTTCATTCGCGAAAAACTCCAGTCGATTGCGATTCTTAAAACGGTGGGCGCGGACACGAGGTCCATTATCTTGTCCTATTTGGGGCAAGCCGTCGGATTGGGGATAGTGGGCAGCGGGGTGGGGATTGGCATTGGGCTCGTGTTGCAGACCTTCCTTCCGCAGGCGCTGTCTGCATTGCTCGCGACCGATCTCCTGCAGCAAGTCGAGTTTTCATCCGTCCTCTCGTGGGCGGCATTGATCCCACTCGCGAAGGGATTGGGGTTGGGCATATTGACCACACTTCTTTTTAGTCTGTGGCCTCTGCTGACGATTCGAGACATTAAACCGGCGGCCATCTTCAGGCGAGACGTGGAAGGTGACATCCAGCCTGCGTTGCGTGGGGAGACAGCGGAGTGGGACCGTGCGGTTCGACTGGTCACGGCAGATCCAGTGCGTGCCGCGACGGTGGCCGGCATCGGACTCGGATTGGCCGGGCTCTCTGTGTGGCAGGCACGGTCTCTGACGATCGGCGGTCTCTTCATCGGCGGTCTTCTGGTTGCCGTGGTGGCGCTCACCCTCGCCGCCAAAGGGCTGCTGCTCGGAATCCGTGCGCTCCCCAGCCCGCGTGCGCTTTCTCTGCGGCAGGCACTCGGCAACATCCAGCGCCCGGGGGGACAAACCCTTGGAGTGATGGTATCCATCGGGGTCGGGGTGATGGTGATCCTTGCGATCGCGTTGCTGGAGCAGGCGTTAGTGCGTCAAGTGGGGGAGAACCGACCGACCGATTCGCCGACCTTCTTTTTTGTCGACATCCAGCCCGATCAGGCTGAGGAGTTTTCCGCGCTGGTTCATCGACGCACCGGCGATGTTGCTCCCGAGCTGACTCCGCTGGTGCGGTCTCGGCTGCATGCGATCAACGGCCTGGCGGTTACGGTCGAACGCGAGTCCGAACAGGAAGACCCTCCCGATGAGTCGCGGGCGGAGAAGCGAAAAAACTGGTATGTAAATCGTGAGTATGTGCTGACCTTTCTCGACCAGCTTCCTAAGGACAATACGATCGTCAAAGGCGCTTGGTGGAAGCCAGGGCAGGTAGTGACGCGACCGCAGGTGTCCATCGAAGAGGAAGCGGCAAAGGGTCTTGGCGTCGATGTCGGAACCATCCTGGATCTCAATATCCAGGGGACGATCTTGCAAGCCGAGGTGAGCAGCATTAGAAAGGTCGAGTGGGGGAATTTCTCGACCAACTTCTACATGATTTTTTCACCGGGCTCCCTCGACGGTGCCCCGATGACCTATGTCGCGACGGTTCGTGCGTCTCCTCAGGATGAAGTGGCGCTCCAATCAGCCGTGGTGGCTACCTTCCCCAATGTGACCGCCATCAATATCGGCGAGGTGCTGAGTAGTTTTGCGCGAGTGCTCGATCGCCTGTCGCTGGCCATTCGGGCAGTGGCTCTGTTTTGTCTGTTGGCTGGGGCGTTGGTCATGGCGGCAGCTCTGGCTGCCACGCGGTATCGCCGGTTGTATGAGGCCGTGATTCTGAAGGCGCTCGGTGCGACGCGTGCGCTGATCGCCCGGTCGTTTGCAGCGGAATATGCCTTGCTCGGGTGCGTGGCGGGAGTAATCGGCGTTGTCCTGGCCAGCGTCTTCTCGTGGGCGATCTTGCGCTATGTCTTGGAGCTACCGTGGTCGTTGGAGCCGTCGCTGCTTGGGATCGGACTCGGGTGTACCGTCCTACTGACGTTGCTCGTGGGCTTCCTCAGTACCTACCGCCTTCTCGGGCAGCCGCCGCTGACGGTGCTCCGACACGAGTGACGGCGGTCGTGATGACGGCTGCCGTTCTTGTCAGGCAGCCGCCTGCGCCAGCGCTGCGCGAATGGCGTCGCGGTCGCGTTCACGAAAGCGGACGGCGATATGCAACTGCTCGAGGTACTGCTCCAGAGTCTTTCCGCCAAGGTCGATGTTGCGAGAGGTGAAGAACTCTCTGACGTCCCGCTCCAATTCGGGAGTTGAAAGGCCGGTGATACCCCCGCACATTCGACGCAGACCACTCTTGGGAAACAGCCGGTCCATTCGCTCCCAGTTGGTTTTCACAAATTCCCAGGCTTGTTCCCGGATATAGACATTGTGCAGCAGGCTGCTGACGAGGAACGGTGCATCTTGGGTGCGGATCTCGTCGGTCAGGGTTTTTGCCAGGGTGCGTTCCAGCAGCTCGGGTATCCGAAAGGCCGCGAGGGAAAAGAGATAGCGGCGTTCTTCCTGCGGCGTCGAGGCCTTGTGGAAGCGGTCGAGAAATTCTTCATAGCGAGCCTGATTGCCCGTGAAGGCGAGAATGGAGACGAGTGCTGGAATGACATTGGGATCAAGGGGTTGTGTCCGCTGATGCGCTGTGGTGTAGGCGTCGATGGCTTGGGCCTGGATGTCCTGGTCGCGGCCCAACGTGCCCAAGGCGCGTATGACGTCGCCACGCAATTCCTTCACCAGCTCCCGCTCATCGGTACGTGGCGTCCATCCCAGATTTCGGAAGGTCGGAATGAGACGATCGCGCACGACGGCAGCCAGCAGCGGTCGATCTTCTTCGGTGAGCAGGTGATTGATAGTAGAGAAGGAGCCCAGTATCACGGCCCAGACATGGGGATCTTGCTCCCCACGGAAATGCTGGGTCAAGCTGAGATAGTCCTCGGGCGTTACCATTCCGGCGATCGTGGCGGCCCAGGTGTCATTGAGGAGATTGAATCGTTCGACGGGAGCCAGTGTATACAGGCCGGTCTGTTGCAGGCCGGTGAGGAGATCCGCGGTATAGCGAACACGGTAGAACCCGTGCCCACCTTCATTAGCCAGTACCGATGTCCAATCTTTGGGCAACGGGATGCGGCTTGCTCGCTCACTGAGTAACACGCGTCGAGTTTCCTCCCCCCGCGAGGAGTTGATGCGCAACTGAATCGGAACGTGCCAGAGTGGTGTAGGCGCTCCTGGCGATGTCGCCGAGGAGTCCTCGTCATAGGTGAAGCGGCGTTGCGTGACCATGAGGGTGGAGGGTGAATCGATGGCGAGCGAGAGCAGCGGGTAGCCTGGAGAGAAGATCCATTCGTTCATGAGTGCAGGGACATCTTGCTGTGAGGCATGCGCGAGGGAGACCCACAGATCCGTCGTCTCTGCGTTCCCATATGCATGAGCGGTGAGATAATGGCGGACGCCGTCTCTGAAGACCGTCGGGCCGATATGCTGTTCCAGCATGCGCAAGACGGAGGCACCCTTCTCATAGGTCAGGACGTCGAACATGGCTTCGGCTTCCTTCGGCGCGCGCACCGGGAACTCAATCGGTCTCGTGCTCCGCAGACCATCGACCGAGAGGGCGGCGGCGCGAGATACGCCAAAGGCCGTCCAGCGCTCCCATTCCGGTTTCCAGGCATCGACGACCAGCATTTCCATGAATGTGGCGAAGGCTTCGTTGAGCCAGAGCCCATTCCACCAGACCATCGTCACGAGGTCGCCGAACCACATATGAGCATTCTCGTGGGCGACGACGTCGGCGATTCGTCCCTGCTCCGCATGCGTGGCCGTGCGCTGGTCGAGCAATAAGGCCGTTTCACGGAAGGTAATCGCGCCCAGGTTTTCCATCGCTCCGGAGGCAAAATCGGGAATGGCGATCAGATCTAATTTGTCGCCTGGATAGGGGATGCCGTAGTAGTCGGCGAGGAAATTCAGTGAGTAGACGGCGATCTCGTGTCCGAAGGGAGTCAGGTGTTGTTTCCCGGGCACCGACCAGAGACGGACCGGAGTCTGCTGGGCCATGATCGGGGCTGTGGCTTCGAGGTTTCCGACGATGAAGGCCACGAGATACGTGGACATCTTCATGGATTCCGCAAAGCGCAGTACTCGTTTGCCGCCTTCCTGCCGATCATCCACGATCCGGGTATTTGAGATGGCCGTGAGCGTCGGATCGATCGCCAAGGTGACGGCGAAGACCGCTTTGAATTGGGGCTCATCCCAACAGGGAAACGCGCGGCGCGCGTCGGTAGCTTCAAATTGGGTCGCTGCCAGGTGGTGTGCGACACCGTGCTCATCCTTGTAGCTGCTGCGATAGAAGCCGCGCAATTTGTCATTCAAGGTCCCGCGAAACGCGAGACTCAATGTCCATGCTCCGGGTTGGATGACCGAGCGGAAGGTGATGCGGCATCGTTGTTGTGCTTCGTCCATCTGCACGGTTCCGGTGCGAGGTGAACCTTCTTCGCCGGACAATGTCGCGGCCGAGACGGTCAAGTCGGTGGCGTTCAGTAGGACCTCAGTGGTCGGTTCGGTTACCGCGAGCGTGATGACCTCATGCCCCGTGAACGAGTGTGACGGGAGATCGGGCTCGATTCGCAAGTCGTAATGAGACGGGATGACGTGGCGCGGGAGTCGGTAGGGATCGTGGGTGGTCATAGATGAAGTCATGGTGTTGTTCTTAGGGTGTTGGTGGTTATGGGGTTGAGTCGGGCGGCTCCAGGCCGCAGGTGCGAAGACAAGCGCTGCGGTGCCGTGCCAGGCGCCCAACCACATCACCGTGTTGGTGAAGATACGTGCGGCAAGCAACGCCGTCTCCCGGCGTGTCACCGGAGGGTCGGCCTGCTCCCCCCTCATGGCTCCGCTGCAAGTGTAATGTCGACGCCCTGTGCATGGCCGACGATTAGGATGCTGGTCCGTCCGATAAACAGCCCGGTTTCAACAATACCGGGAATTTGGTTGAGTTCAATTTCGAGTGTGGCAGGGTCTTCGATCGGCGGCATATGCAGATCGAGGATCACGTGGCCGGCCTCGGTCTGAAACACGGTCCCGTTGCGCTCGCGCAGGACGGCCTTGCCTCCTGATGCCTGTTCGATATGTCGTGCGGTGCTACCCCATCCGAACGGCACGACTTCGATCGGTAATGGGAAACTGCCGCCGAGTGCCGGTGCGAGTTTCGTGTGGTCGACCATCACAATAAAGCGTTGGGCGGCTGCGGCGACAATTTTTTCTTTGAGCAGAGCCCCTCCGCCGCCTTTCACGAGATTCAATGCGGGATCGACTTGGTCGGCTCCGTCGATGGCTAGATCGATCGTCCAGGCATGATCGGATTCGATGAGGGGAATCCCGGATTGCCTTGCCAGGGCGGCGGTGTCGTGAGACGTCGGCACGGCTCTGATCTTCAACCCCGCTCGAACTCGTTCGCCGAGGGCGATAATCAGATGCTTCGACGTGGTGCCGGTCCCAAGTCCGACGACCATGCCGTCACGCACATACTCAGTGGCTTTGAGTGCTGCCTGCAGTTTTTCGGAGTCGAGATCGGATGAGGGAATCATGATGATACGGAGGAGGTGAGTTGTGCCGCCATAGAGGCGGCGCCGAGCAGCGCAGTTTTGTCGTTCATCACCAGCTTCACTGGAATCTGACTCATGATCCGTTTGTAGCGGCCCTTGTTCGTGAAGCCGCGCATAAAAGAGCCGTCTTGTAGTTTCTTCAATAGCTTTGGGGCAATCCCTCCGGCGACGTAGACCCCGTCCAGGGTGAGGGCTTTGAGTGCCAGGTTCCCGGCTTCTGCCCCATAAATCGACGCGAACAAATCCAGGGCCTGGGTGGCGATCTCGGCCTGCCCCTTGAGGCCGGCCTCGGCGATTTCCGCAGCCGGATTTCCAGCCTTGATCTTTTCCGCCAGCCATGTCGGCTCGTTTTTCTTCGTATCGCGGAGATATTCGTAGATGGCATGTAGGCCGGGACCGGAGACGATGCGTTCGTAACTGACATGGAGATAGCTGCCGCGCAGATGACGAAGCAGGTCGATCTCGCTGTCGCTGTTGGGGGCGAAATCCGTATGACCCCCTTCCGATGGCATGGGGCGGTAGCGTGTTCCATCCCAGTAGAGAATGCATTCTCCGAGTCCAGTGCCGGCGGCGATCAGGGCCAGAGCCTGTTTTTTCTTGGGTGGAGTGCCGGCATTCAGCACCACGATCTCATCCGCATGCAGGAGGAGGAGGCCATGGGCTGTGGCTTCGAGATCGTTCAAGAGACGCACGTGGGGGATGGCAAATCGTTCTGCGAGGGCGGCTCCCTCAATGAACCAGGGAAGATTGGTGGTGCGGCAGCGGTTGTCGATCACCGGTCCTGCCACACCGAAGCAGGCCGCGGTCAATTGAATGGGCTCGGGCGGCGGCTCTGGTGTGCTCGTATCCGTGTCTGCGGTCGCTTCGGCGGGCGCATCGTCAAGAGCCTCTTCGTCGGGCGGCTTGGGTAGCGGCGCGCTGAGAAATTCCTCGACGATTTCTTCGAGGGTCTTATAGTCCGCACTGTGAAAACTATCCTCTCGAACCGGTTCGACTCGCTCGGTGGTCCAGTCGAAGAGGGCCAGGTTTGTTTTTGTGCCTCCGATATCGCCTGCCAGAATCATGGTTCCTCTCGCGATGACAAGTCGTGTGCGGTCAAAGTCAACTCGGACGCCGCGGCGCGGTCAAGATACCACACCATTCGCCCTGTCTCAGGCTGCACGAGGGCAGCGGGATAGGGGCTGGGATCGCCGGGGCGCTGCTCCAGAACATTTCGTGCCACCGTGGCTTTGTTAAGTCCAGTGACGAGGAACAGTATCACACTTGCGTGATTGAGCACACCTAGGGTGAGGGTTATGCGTGCTCGCGTCCCTTGCGGAGAACGGCTGGGGACCACCCAGCGAGCGTGTTCGGTCAGGGACACCGAGCCTGGGAATAGGGATGCGGTATGGCCATCGTCACCCATGCCTAGGAGGATGAGGTCCAGCACCGGCCATTGTCCTGGCGCAACCGCAATGAGGCGGCGAAGGCCGTCTTCATACTGAGCCGCGGCGGTTTCAGGCGAGTCTTCCCCGCGCATTCTGTGAATCTGTGCCGACGGGATGTGTAGTGGGGCGAACAACATCGCGTCGGCCATGGCGAAATTGCTGTCGGCATGGGTCGGCGGTACAGCGCGCTCATCACCGAAGAAAAAGTGCACCTTGCTCCAGTCCAGCTGTCCTGCGTATTCCGGGCTCGTTAAAGTCGCATAGAGGGCTTTCGGAGTGGAGCCTCCTGAGAGCGCTACGAGGAAACGGTTCCGATCGGCAATCGCTTGCCGACCCACGTGCAGCAAGAGGCCTGCGGCCGCTCGGGTCAGCTCCTGGGCATCAGAGAAAATGTGAAGTTCAGGCGGGCGCGGCATGTCAATGGCGGGGGCGACGTTTAGGTGTAAGCCGTTTGGTTGCCGCGGGTTTGCGGCGACTGGTCTTGGGCGGTGTGAGCAGTGCCACGAGGCTTCGAATCGTGCGAACAGGATTGGGTCCGAGGGCGATACGGACTGCCGGGCGTTGGTGCGTATGAAGCGATTGAAGATCGCCGATGGCCTGTGCCTGGGCCAGGGTGCCGAACGTATAGGACTGTTCAGGGACCGGAATATCGGGTTTCATGTTGTCGACGAATTCGAGAAACAGGCCGCTGTTCGGACCACCTTTATGGAGTTGTCCGGTGGAATGGAGGTAGCGGGGCCCATACCCTGCCGTGGTGGCGATGTGATGTCGCAGCATCACCGCCTTGCGCAGCGCTCGTAGTGCGGTGTCCAACTGAGGGGTGGGAGTGGTGTATGCCAGAATGGCCAGGTATCGATTCGACTCGGCCTGTTCGAGCAATTGAGTGAGCGCCTGTTTGGGCGTCACTGTCGGCAGGGAGGGCACGCGTCCCTGCGTGGCCATGTCTTGTAAGACGCGCGCGGTGTTGTCCTTACTTTCCTGCACGTTCGGTTGATCGAACGGATGGATGCCGAGCACGTGGCCCGCAACCGCGGTAGCGAACTCCCAGCGGAAAAATTCCCCGCCCAGATCATACCGATCCATCAGGTTCAATCGAAACACGGGATGCCCCGCCCGTTGCAGGGCGATGACGGTTCGATCCAAGGAGGCATTTCGATCACCCTTGAGTCGAAGACAGACGAAAACCCGATCGGTTCCATAGGCGACCGGTGCGGCCAGAGGTTCTCCGGCCACGGGGACAACACCGGTCCCTTCCTTTCCGGTGCTTTCGGCGAGCAGTTGCTCCACCCAGAGTCCGAAGGAATTGAGCGCGGGCGAGGTAAGCAGGGTGACCTTATCCCGGCCTGCTCGGACCATTGCGGCCATCATGCCTCCCAGAGCGGCTCCCGGATTGTCTTTGGGTGAGGTGGTGAGTCGACAGGCCTCACGCATGGCGAGGGCTCGCCCGAGGAGTTTTCCCACGTCGAGTCCCAGCAAAGCGGCGGGAACCAGACCGAAATAGGAGAGCACGGAATAACGTCCACCGATGTCCGGCGGATTGGTGAATGTTCGCCAAAATCCGCGTTCCCGCGCGAGCTTCTCCAGTCCCGTGCCGGGATCGGTAATGGCGACAAACTGTGCTCCGCCTCGATTTCCCTTGGTGCGATGAACGAGCTCCCAGAAGTGGGCCAGCAAAGACATGACCTCAATGGTTCCGCCGGATTTGCTCGCGACAAGAAACAGCGTCCGCGCCGGTTGAATCATCTTGGTGACCTGGCCCACCCAACCCGGCACGGTGGAGTCCAATACCCAGAGTCGTGGTGCGCCCTTTGCCGAGCCGAAGGTGCAGCGAAAAACCTCAGGGCCCAGGCTGCTGCCACCCATTCCAAGGAGCACGACATCGGTCGTGTGGGCCTCGCGGACGGCCTGCGCAAAGGTCCGCAAGTCGGACAGCCCGTCCTGCATGTGGTCGAGGACTGTCAACCAGCCTAGCCGGTTTTCTATTTCAGTCGGATTCGGTTTCCACAGCGTGTGGTCGCGCGTCCAGATGCGTTCAATGGCGTGGCTGCTGGCCAGGTCGTCAAACGTCCGGCTGATGGTCGGGTTGTCCAATATGTGAGATAGGGTGGGACGGGTCGGCATAACACGCTCTCTTCCTTTGGTGGAGGAACGAATCGATGCAGCTCGTAATTTTTGTATCTTAGGTTCGGGAGTGGGAAAAGGCAAATAATGACGAAAGGAGACGGCTTGCGTCGGCGCAGTTGACTCAGTGGGAGGTATGGATGAGGTTGGTTACATCCACCGGCAGGAGGAGCAGGCAGGCTACTTAGGTCTCTTCTTCTTGATCGCCCAAATCGGCCAGCACGAGAGAAACGGAGTTCTGTGACTCCAGCGCGCCGACGATGGTGACGGGAGTTCCAACCGAGACGTGATCAAACAACGCGGCAATCTGCGGGTTATCCAACTGAATGCTGCCGTAGGGTTGGTCCGTAATGCCTTGCGCGATGCCGTGGAGTTGGATGAGACCGGGCATATGGCGGCTCTTAGGGATCAACCCCGCCTTCTGCGCTTCTTCGAAGCGGCGTCGATCGTCGGCATTGGGATAGTCCAGAATGAGCGCGCGGAAGTAAGGGGTCTGCCCCGACCCACGCTTGCGGTGAATGCGATATTCACCTTCAGGGGTTGCGCCATCTCCGTAGTATTGTTTCGCCCGGATTCCATTTGACCCCAATCGGATCGGATAGGTCAGTATTTTCCGGCCGTTCTTGTAGAGCGTTAAGACTCGGTCTGCCTTGCTGATCACAATGGCTTGCGTGCGATGGGTTCGGGTCGAGTCAATGGTTCGCTGCGCAGATTCCTTCCACGCCGCGATGAGGTCATCATCGGCATAGCGACCCAACTCATTGGTCAGCAACGAGGTTTGCGTGAGCAGGATTTTCCCTGCGCGATCGGAGGCTCGAATTGCGTATTCGAACTGTCCTTGTTCAAGGAAGAGCCGAGCCTGCTTCACGAGCAGCTCCGTTTCGAGCGGGTGTTCGCCCAGCACCACACGGCTGCCGATATCTCCGACCCGCGTGTTCAGAAGGCGCAGCCGTTGTTCGACTTTGGCTAATTTTGCTTCGGCGGCGGTGCGTTGTGCATCAAGGCGAGTATTAACGACGGCCACAAGCTGTGTGCCCTCCACCTGGAGGGTTTCCAAGTCGGTCTCCAGCTCATTGTTTTCCCAAGGCCAGCGGACGATATTTTCTTCTGACTGGACTCTGGCCCGCAACGCAATCCATTGGCGGGAAAATCTTGAATAGGCCTCGGGTGTGATGTCGGATGCTCGGAGCGTCACGAGGTCGCGATCGATGCTCTCGATGGCTTCCACCAGTTCATCCGGGACCGTTTCGACGCACCCGCCGAGGCTCATGGACAGGAGTCCGACGAGAGCCAGGTGGTTCACGGTGCGAAAGATGATATGCGGTAGACGCTTCGTCATGGTCTCATTCTATCTTGCGGTCGGCTGGTCTCGCGAGTGCTTCTTGTCTTTCGCCATGCTGATCTTGCTGAGAGAGTAGCGCACCGTCTGATCATCCGTTGATAGAAGTTGTCATGAAGCCTGGTGTTGGTACCACGTTTTCCCAACCCGGCCCTGGTTTTCGATGTCGACGCTCCTCGTTACGTGCCTGAAGCAAGACCCACGACCACGGCTTCTTCTAACGCAATGTAGGTGCCAGGAATTCGATCACGGCCAGGCGAGGTGTTTGTCTTTCCAGAACAAACAGTTATGTGAAAATGCCGAGAGAGGTGCGGGCCGTCGGTCTGTGGCAGGTTTGTCGCGAACGGACAAGAGTGCCTCAAGCGTTTCTGGTTAGAGACTTGGCAACGGATGGGCGAGCTGTTGATTTGGTTCCCCCCCAATATGTCCTGAAAGGCAGGGCTTGCGACCCCGGTTTGGAGCAGTGCTTGATTGACACCATTTCGTGCCACCCCTATAATGCGGCCTCTTCTGTGAAAAATGATCTCTCGAGAAGGAGTGCGCAATGTCGTTCACTTTTAAGCAACCCTCGAATCTCAAGCGCAAGCGGGAACATGGATTTCGGAAGCGCATGAGCACCAAGAACGGCCGAAAGGTTATCGCTCGTCGCAGAGCCAAGGGCCGCGCTCGTCTCACCGTCTGATACTTTCCTGCCGTTGGGCTATCTGCATGTCGACGAACATCCGGGTGGTGGATGGCACACCTGGGGTGAGTACTGTCGTCTTGGCCTGGTCGTAGTAGAGGAGGGGACAACCCACCGGCGTGATGCGTGGCCTCTGGTTGTTGAGGGGTAGCCGGGACTGGTAACCGACAGGCAGGTTGATCATGGCGGCAGTGCAAGGGGCTGTGCCGTTTTTCTTGAAGCGCAGCCGGGATATTCAGTTCGTCAAGAAAAATGGACGGCGGGTTTCAACAGGATTGTTTAATCTCCAAATTTGTCCCGGTGTGGCTGGGGAGCCGATGATGGGGATTGTGATCGGGCGACGGTTTGGGACCGCGGTGCGTCGGAATCGTGCGAAACGTCTATTTCGGGAATTGGGTCGCTCGGTACGTCCGGCATTGGTTCCAGGTCACACATTTCTGGTGTTTCCGAAGCGAGAGTGTCTCAATCTGCCGTTTGTGGAGCTGCGGAACGTATGGCGAGGCACATTACAAAGGCAGCGATTAGCCCGTCTTGGAGAGCCCTCGCTCTGAGGCGGCTGTGCGTCGCGCTCTTGATGCTTTATCGAGTCTGTCTGTCCCCGTTGATCGGGCCTGCTTGTCGGTTTCATCCCACATGCTCCGTGTATGCCCAAAACGCCATTCAGCAGTATGGTGTTCTCAAGGGGCTGATGATGGCCGGGCTGCGCCTCCTGAAATGTCATCCCTTCCACCCCGGTGGAGTGGATCCGGTACGGTAACCCTCGTGGCAACTACTCTTCAGCTCCTATTTAGTACATAAACTCCATGGAAAAACGCGTCATCGTCTTCCTTATCATCTCCCTCGCCGTGATCATCGGGTACGACTACCTGCTGAAGGGCATGGGGCTGTTGCCGCCTCCGGAGGTAGTGCAGGAGACCTCTGGTCTTAATTCCGACACCACGACTGGTATGCCTTCGGAATCGAGGGAGGATTCCACGAATGCAGCCAGCCCTGCCGCCGTGCCACCCTCGAGTGCTCCTGCTTCGTCCGCTTCTTCCGGCAAGGGGGGTGGGCCCGCAAGTGAGGAGCAGGCGATTGAGGTGGACACAGACCTGTTTCATGCCAAATTCAGTAATCGCGGTGCCGTCATTACATCCTGGGAACTGAAGCGATACACTGCGTCTGTCGATCAGGGCGCGGCGCCCGTCCAGTTGGTGTATAGCGGTGGACGGTTCAAGGGACCGCTCAGCTTGGTGACCGGTGATCAATCGCTCACCACCGACCTCGGATCTGCCCTCTATCACGTGACCCAAGACCTGTCTCAGCTGGATAGTGCGCATCCTGTCGGTCACCTAACCTTCCGGTACCATGACGCCCAGAAGAATGTTGACGTCGAAAAAGAGCTGACGTTTCATCATGGGTCCTACGTGGTGGACATTGCAGTTCGCACTCAGGGGTTGACGGCTCCGGTGGACGTCACGCTCGGCACCAATTTCGGCATCGTGGAATGGGGTGAAGGGTTCATTGGTCTCATGGGCTCGGCGTCGTCGGTCGACGACAAGGTATTGAAGGAGACGCCGGACGGCGAGGCGGAGCGTAAAGGCGACGTCACGTGGTCGGCCATTCAAGATAAGTATTTTTTGAGTGTGTTGATACCGCAGAAGGCCGCGGCGGCCCTGGCGAAGAAGGAAGGGGACAAGCTGGTGTCGGCCGGCGTCCGCTTTGCCGCACCCGTGAACGGGTCTCCCCTGGCGATGCAGCTCTACGCCGGGCCCAAAGAGTATGACACGCTCAAGCGATTGAACGTCGGCTTGGAAGATACGATCGACTTCGGCTGGTTTGTATTTGGAAGCTGGGGGTTGGTCAAGGCTGTGGCCAAGCCGATTTTCTACGTCCTGCGCTTCCTCCACGAATTTACGCACAATTATGGGATCACGATCATTCTCTTGACCATGTTGATCAAGCTGATGTTCGTGCCCCTGCAATATAAGAGTTACAAGTCCATGAAGCAGATGCAGGTCATTCAGCCGAAAGTGCTGGCGCTGCAGACGAAGCTCAAGGACGATCGTGAGCGGCTGAACAAGGAGCTGATCAAGCTGTATAAGGATCACCGGGTGAATCCGGTCGGTGGTTGCCTGCCGATGGTGCTGCAGATGCCGGTCTTCGTGGCGCTGTTTAATATTCTGTATATGACGATCGATCTTCGGCAGGCCCCGTTCATGCTCTGGATCAGTGACCTGTCCGTACAGGATCCCTATTACGTATTGCCGATTCTTATGGGCGCCACGATGGTGATTCAGCAGAAGATCACTCCGACCACGATGGATCCGATGCAGGCGAAAATCATGTTGTTTTTGCCGGTGTTCATGACCTTCCTGTTCGTGAATTTCCCTTCCGGATTGGTGCTCTATTGGTTGACGAACAATACGCTTACGATTACGCAGCAATTCGTGACTGAGCGGCTCTTCGGGAAGAAGTGGCAAGTGGCTGCGGCGGCTGCCGACACCGCAGGAGCCGGCGAGCCGAAAGAACAGAAAAGCAACGGGAAGCGGCGAACCAGTTCGCCCGAATAACTCCACATCACTGGGTGCGTCATGCATGGCGCGCTGGATGATACGATTTGTGCCATCGCCACTCCTCCCGGCGAAGGGGGAATCGGGGTGCTCCGCATCAGCGGCCCACGAGCCCTCGACATCGCCTCTCAAGTGGTTCGTCTCCGCTCAGGCAAATCCCTGCACGATCTTCGTACTCATTTGATGGCGTTGGCTGATGTCTGCTCATATCGGATGGCGCCTGGTGTTCTTCAGGGGACGGAATCGCGCTCGGATGCGGTTCTTGATGAGGCGCTCGTAGTCGTGATGAAAGGGCCGCATTCTTTCACGGGAGAGGATGTGGTCGAGGTACAGTGCCACGGCGGTCCGGTCATCCTGGATCAACTGTGCCGGGGTGTGATGTCAGCGGGCGCTAGGCTGGCCGAGCCGGGAGAATTCACCAAGCGCGCTTTTCTCAACGGCCGATTGGATCTCGCGCAAGCCGAGGCGGTGCTCGATACCATTCGTGCTAAGACCGCACGCAGCTTGACGATTGCTCAATCCCAGCGGCGAGGCGAGTTGTCCCGCGAGGTGGAGGGGACGCGCTCAAGCCTGGTCGTGGCCCTGGCGCATATCGAGGCTGCGCTCGATTTTACCGAAGAAGACATTGCATTCGTGCGGCAGGACGAACTCCTGCGGGTCCTCGATGAGACCCTGATCAAGCTGCGACGCTTGGTTCGGTCCGGTCAGGAGGGCAGAATTTGGAGAGAAGGCGCTGCGGTGGCGATTGTCGGACGGCCGAACGTCGGCAAGTCGAGTTTGATGAATGCCCTGTTGCGGAGCGACCGCGCCATTGTCACGCCGATCCCCGGCACGACGCGAGACATGCTGGAAGAGGTCGTCAGTATCGAGGGCATCCCGGTACGATTGTTCGATACGGCCGGCATTCGCGTCACTGAAGACCCGGTAGAAGCCGAGGGTATTCGTCGGAGCCACCTTGCGTGGGCGGACGCGGATCTCGCATTGATTCTGTTGGACGGCTCGCAACCGTTGACGGAGAGTGACCGTCTGCTGCTCCGTCGTGAGGAGGCCGCGCAGGCGGTGCTGGTCCTGAACAAGTGCGATCTGCCGCTCGGCCTATCGAGAGAAGAGGTTGGGCAGGTCTGTCCCGTCAATGCCGGCATCCATGATATTTCTGCGACAATGCAAATTGGGTTGGATGGATTGCGGAATGCGATTCGTAGCCGGTTGTTGCCGAGCGGGTTGGAGTCCCGCGAAGGCGTCCTCGTGACCAATCTCCGGCATGCCGATGCCTTCGAGCGTGCGTTGCAGGGGGTAGAGCAGGCCAGGCAGTCGGTTCAAGCCGGTCGGGCGGGAGAGTTGGTGGCGATGGATCTTCGCATCGCTGCCGATGCCCTCGGTGAAATTACCGGGGCCATCACCACCGACGAGATTCTGGAACGCATTTTCGCTGAATTTTGCATCGGGAAATGAAAGGACTCGTGTCGTGAGTGAACAGTGCGACATCATCGTCGTGGGAGGTGGGCATGCTGGGTGTGAAGCGGCCTTGGCCGCAGCTCGCATGGGAGCTCGCACGATCTTGCTCACGATGGATCCGGATCGGATCGCTCAGATGTCCTGTAATCCGGCCATCGGCGGTATTGCCAAGGGACATCTCGTCAAAGAAATCGATGCCCTGGGCGGAGAAATGGGACGGAATACGGATCAGGCCGGCATTCAATTCCGCATGATCAACACCAGTAAGGGGCCGGCGGTCCGTGCGTTACGTGCGCAATGCGACAAAAAGATCTATCGTGAGGTCATGCAGGGAACGCTTCGCGCACAGCCGGCACTGGAAATTAGGGGCGGGACAGTCGACCGCATTCTCAGTCAGGCGGGGGCCGTGACCGGTATCGTGACGGATGCTGGTACGGAGATTCAGGCGAAGGCGATTGTCCTCACGTCGGGAACCTTTCTCAAAGGGTTGATCCACATCGGTCTCAACCATTTCCCCGCCGGCCGTGCGGGGGAGTCTTCGGCGGAGCATCTTTCTGATTGCATGCGTGATTTCGGCTTTGAGGTCGGTCGCTTGAAGACGGGAACTCCGCCTCGCCTCGATCGTAATTCTATCGATTTTTCGGTGATGGCTTTGCAGCCAGGGGATGATCCTCCTCCGCCATTTTCTTACCGTACCACACGTGTTTCCCTGCCGCAGGTGCCCTGTCATCTTACGTATACGAATTCACAAACGCATGATATTATTGCGAAAAATATCGATAGATCTCCGTTGTTCAGTGGGGTGATTGATTCTGTCGGTCCTCGCTATTGCCCATCGATCGAAGACAAGGTCGTCAGATTCGCCGATAAGGACCGGCATCAAATTTTTGTCGAGCCGGAAGGGTTGGATTCCAACGAATTTTATCCGAACGGGATTTCAACCAGCCTACCGGTCGATGTGCAAGCGGCTATGCTGAAGACCATTCCAGGGCTTGAGCAAGCCAGGATGTTAAAGCCTGGGTACGCGGTTGAGTATGACTATTTCCCCCCACGCCAACTTCACAGCTCATTGGAAACAAAATTAGTGGCCGGGCTCTACCATGCGGGACAAATCAACGGCACTTCCGGCTATGAAGAAGCTGGCGCTCAGGGCATCATGGCCGGAATCAACGCTGCCTTGAAGTTGCGTGGCGAGAAGTCGCTCGTGCTGGACCGTTCACAGGCGTATATTGGCGTGTTAATTGATGATTTAATTACAAAAGACGCCAGAGAGCCCTACCGGATGTTCACCTCCCGTGCGGAATATCGTCTCTTGCTTCGCCATGACAATGCCGACCTTCGCCTGATGGATATTGGGCATCGGATCGGATTGGTACCAGATGAAGTCCACGAGAAGCTTGAAATGAAGCGAGGTTCCATCGAGCGCGAGGTCAGGCGCCTCAAGGAAACGAGGCCGAAGCTGACGTCTGATGTGCGGCGTCTCCTGGAAGAAGAGGAAATAGGCGCCGTGGCTCCGACGCAGTCACTGGCTGAAATCCTCAGGCGTCAGGAATTGACCTATGAAAAGCTCGTGAGGGTGTTTGGGGGCTCCGACATAGACGATCCTGATATTGCAGAAGCCATTCAGGTCGAAGTGAAGTACGAAGGATATATCAAGCGACAGCTCCAGCAGATTCAGCGATCGCAGAAATTGGAACATCGTTCTATCCCTGACCTGTTTGACTATGAAGGAATCACAGGGTTCTCGAGCGAAGTAAGGGAGAAGCTCAAGCGAGTGAAGCCAGCCTCAGTTGGGCAGGCGTCGCGTATTTCTGGCGTGACACCTGCCGCTATTTCCATCCTGTTGGTTGCGATCGAGCGGTATAGGCGACAGCCGTCGGCCGATTGATAGACCTCGTGATGGCGATATGGATCGTCCAGCCTAGTTGGTTTCGCTCTCAGAAGGAACTGACTTGACCGTTCGTGTAGTTTTCGCGTAAGTGTTCCACGTGGAACAAGACAGGCGTCAGCTCTCGGTATCTCTCCAAGCATTCGCGGCGGAACTCTCAATTTCGATTCAAGCCTCCTCTGTACCATATTTTTGTAACTACTTCAGCGAGCTGAAAAAGTGGAATCGAGCGATCAATCTCACGGCCATCGACGATGACCAGGGGATTCTAGTGAAGCATTTCATTGATTCTTTGGCTGGGCTTAAAGTCATTGATGTTAATGGTGAAACAGCGATGTTGGATGTTGGGGCTGGGGCTGGATTTCCGGCTCTTCCCCTTAAATTTGCACGGCCTGACCTATCGGTTGAATTGCTTGAGCCGAGTGAAAAGAAAGGGGCGTTTCTGCGGTACATAATCGGCTCGCTCGGTCTGCAAGGGGTGACGGTGGCAACGGTAAAATTGGAAGAGTACGCGAGACGAGACAATGTTCAAGGGAGTTTTGATTTTATTGTCGTGAGAGCGTTCAAGGTGGATCAGTTGGGCCTCGCACTTTCGACTCTTCTTAAGCCTGACGGGAAGGTTGTTCTGTACCGGGCGGAGAAGGTTGGGCGTGATTTTGAGCTTGCAGGCCTTGCTTTGGTCACCGAAGTCGAGTATGAGCTTCCTGCTCAGTGCGGGCATCGAGTGCTATCTGTGTTTTCAAAAAGTTGACTGGGTGAGACGATGTTCCACGTGGAACATTGATGCTGAAACATCTTGTTTGAGTGGATTGGGGAACTGCATGGCTCGAATCATTGCTGTCGCAAATCAAAAGGGTGGAGTAGGAAAAACGACCACCTCTGTGAACCTTGCCGCAGCGTTGGCAATCGAGGGAGGATCGGTTCTCCTCGTCGATGTTGACCCACAGGGAAACGCGACGAGTGGGCTTGGCATCGATGCCATGTCGCTCACGAAGACCATCTACAATGCGTTGATTAGTAAAGACAGTATTCAGTCTCTAACGATGCCGACCGGTGTCAATGGGTTGTCGATTGTCCCTGCCAATTCCCATCTCGCCGGTGCCGAGGTTGAGCTTGTGAACATGGACGCCAGGGAGCAGCGTCTCAAGGAGGCTCTAGCCGAGGTGGCCGACCGATACGACACGATTTTGTTGGATTGCCCACCGGCACTTGGATTGCTGACCATCAACGCGATGGTGGCCGCGCATGCAGTTCTTATCCCGGTGCAATGTGAATACTATGCGATGGAGGGCATTGGGCGCTTGATGGAGAGCATCCAGCGGCTGCAGCAATCCCTCAATCCAGGGCTGGAAATCGAGGGCATTGTGCTCACGATGTTCGATGCGCGTAACTCGCTCGCCCGTCAAGTGGTCGAGCAGATTCGCGGGCACTTCGGAGAAAGCGTGTATCAGACAATGATTCCGCGCAACGTGACGTTGGCTGAGGCTCCGAGCTATGGTCGCCCGGCGTTGTTGTACAACATGGCGTCAGCCGGTGCCCAAGCCTATCTTTCCCTAGCCAAGGAGTTTGTGGTCCATGGAGAAAAAAGCCCTCGGTAGAGGCCTCGATGCGCTGTTGCCGACCGGTCGAACAACGGCGGAGCCTGAGCGCGGAGACGTACAGGAATTGCGGCTCGAAGCGATTGTTCCGAATCGCTTTCAGCCGCGGCAACAATTCTCTGAGGTCGAGCTGGCCGAGTTGACCGCTTCATTGAAGCAGAATGGGTTGCTCCAGCCGATTCTGGTGCGACGCAAGGGTGACGGCATCTATGAATTGATCGCAGGAGAACGTCGCTTGAGAGCGGCTAAGTTGGCTGGAATGCAGAAGATTCCAGCTCTCGTGCGAAATGTGTCCGATCAGGAATCGATGGTGCTGGCGTTGGTGGAGAACCTCCAGCGTGACGACTTGAATCCCATGGAGACCGCCCGAGCTTACCAACGCATGCTGAATGAGTTCGGGCTCACTCAGGAGGCGATCGCTCAGAAGGTGGCCTGTGACCGGTCGTCCGTGGCGAATCTGCTGCGATTGATGTCGCTGCCCTCCGAGGTGCAGCACATGATCGAGTCAGATCAGCTATCGACAGGACACGCAAAGGTCATTCTCGGATTGATGACGCCGGCTGCTCAAATCAGTTTGGCGGGACAGATTGTAGGCGGACAACTTTCCGTTCGCGAAGCGGAGCGGTTAGTGCAGGAACATGCTGAAGCTAGAAAGCCGGGGAAACGTCCGGTTCGGGCGCCATTGCGGTCCGATCTCGAAGAGCGGTTGCAGAAACGATTGGGCACCAGGGTCGATGTTCAAAAGGGACGACGCGGCGGCAAGATCGTGATTCATTATTTTTCGCCGGAAGAATTGGATGGGCTGCTCGAACGGTTGCTCAATTGATGGCCGAAGAAATTTCAGGGCAGATTTTTTCCGCCTGACCGGAGTAGAATGCCATCGAAGTGTGTGCATCAAGCCAGACATTGTTCAGTCGTCGTGTGAATGTCATCCGGTCGGTTCGGGTGAGATATTGTCATTTGTTTGGAGGTGTCAACGATGTGGATTAAGGACAAGCAAGACGGGAAGCGTCAGACAGGACAAGGCGAGGGAACTGAAATGGACAATCTGGAATCCACGGCTCCGCGTGAGGGAAACGAAGAGATCAATGCCTTTGTCGGAAAAGGCGTGAGTTTTAAAGGCGTCATTTCTTATAACGGCACCGTGCGCATTGACGGCAACTTGGATGGAGAAATTCATACCGAGGGTGTGTTGTTGGTCGGAGAGGATGCGGTCCTAACGGCCAAAATCACGGCTGGCACCGTGGTGTGCAAGGGGAAGATCACCGGTGACATCAGTGCGCGCGAGAAGGTGAAGTTGCGCGCTCCTGCTGTGGTGAATGCCGGCGTGAAGGCGCCGTTGCTGGCCATGGAAGAAGGGGTGGTCTTCAACGGTACGTTGGAGATGAGTCAGTCGGGGACGCGCGAGCCGCAGGGAACCACTCGCGGACAAGGCGTCAAGTTGGTCAACGGATAGATCGGTTGAACGACGAATTCGTTGGACAGAGGCCGGCTTGCCTTGTATGCAAGAGGTAGGCAGAGCGAGGTTCCATTCAGTCCATGCCTCGGCGGCAATGCGTCTGGGGTGTGTGAAGGAGGACGCTGATGTGGGGTGAGACCAAAAAGCAGCCTGTCGCGGAAGACGATAAGTTTACCTTTCTCGGCAAGGGCACCAGCTTTAAGGGCATTGT
>CABVRW010000025.1:37154-51548 GCA_902500785.1 uncultured Nitrospira sp. | reverse complement strand
CGGATGAATCTCGGTCAGTAGGCAGGTCTGATCTCCACACGGAAGCGGGTTTTTTTGTGCTCACCCACCATGCGCAGTCTCCCGCGCATCACCGCCGATTATCACAAAAATTGTGAAATTATCGTTCCTGCGGCGTGAGAGATGCCGGTTCGAGGATGAGTTGCTCCGTCGACGGTGAGGTCTGCGGAAAGTCGAACAGAGCTTCTGCGTCGCCGGCTGTCGCACCGTGCACCAGGTGAGCTCGCGATGCTGTGGCAGATCGCGGCATATATTACATCGGTGCGCCTCTTCATCGGGCGGGAAATCGGAATTCTTGGGGAACCCAGAACAAAACAGGCAGTAATATAAGAAGATCGCGCCGCACGGGCGTGCGCGGTGCCGCCCCGTTTCGCAGGTTTGCAACGATAGGCAGGCATAGGTGTTGCACTTAAGTAAAAGTGTGTTTAACGTACGACTCGAGACGCTGAGAGAAGAGCGACTCATGGTGGCCGGACCATAGCGTAGTCCTCCGCAGTCAGCGGCGGTCGTGCTAACTACCAACCAGAGGAGGGTGCTATGAGAAGGTCAGTGCACGTAGGTCATGGGCTGTTGATTTTACTCGCGTTGGGTGTGGGCTCGCTTGCAGGAATCGGTGCCGGCACGTCGTTCAGCGCGCATGCGGATGAGGGGAAAATCGAGGTAACGATCAAGGACGACGGATACCATGTGAAAGGCCATACGACGCCGGGTGCGGTGACGAAAATCATTCTTCGCAACGAAGGGACTATGACGCACGGATTCAGCTCGCGAATTTTGAAAGATGTGTCGGTGCGCCATGAAGGGGAGGCGAAGGAGGTCGTTGCGCATGGGGTGAAGTCATTCCATGTGGACGCCGGAAAAACTGCGACGCTGGTCTTCACCAAACCGGTTAAACATGATCCGGCGACTGGGATTAGTGAAACCGAGCAGTATGGGTTCTGGTGTGACCTGCACCCACACATGAAGGGTGAATTCCTTATCGTGGAGACCAGGGGTGAAGTGGGCGGCGGCTGAGTCCTCGTAAGGGTGAGGGATGAGTCAAGATACAGAGTGCGACGAAGGGTCTGTGTGGATCGCACCACGAGAGAGGGCGTTCCTATCCTGGGCGCCCTCTCTACTGTTTTCTGTGGTGAAAGGAGTCCGGATTTCACGCCTCGGTTCTGTTGAGAACGAGTAAGCGGGGGAGAGGACGGTACAGTGTCGCATTCTTTCTGCCGCCCTCTCGAGGGAAGAAGAACTAGCTCAGAAACGCCTTGCGAAGTTTGAGTAAGAACGCATCGGCGAGATGCGGATTGGCCTGTTGTGAACAGGCGCGGAGGCGGCGCGTGGCTTCTTCGGTCCAATATTCTCCCATGTCGATGACTTCGCCTGGACGATAGTGTCCTTCCTTGAGCTTGCGTACCGCTTCGCCAACCGGGGTTTCCGAGATCCTGATGCTGAAGGTTCCGCGCTCCAACAATTCACAGAGGTTGAAGAGCACCCGCACGTACGCCGCCGCGTATTTAGCCGGCCGGCCGTCTTTTTTCTCCAACATCTTTTTCCGTTGGTTGTCGCAGTAGTTGAGAAACGAATCATAGGCGGCTTGCGCCGACCAGAGACGGGGAAAGAGTTGTCGAAGCTCCGCTCCCCAGTCGTCCATGTTCACCACAGGGGCCACCAGCGTTTCCAACACCAGCGGATGGCCTTGCAAGGCCAATTGGAGAAAGTGGCCGATCTCCCATGCAGTCTCATCCTCTCCCTCCTTCATCATCCTCGTGCCTTGATACTTGAAGCCCACACGAAACAATTCGGCAGTGGGCAGGACGAAGACACTCCGATAATCCTTGTCGCTGTCCGGTCCCGCCAGGCCGTGGGCGTGTGAGCCGACTGCGACTTTCAAAATGTAGGAGTCGGCAGGCGAGGGTCGTTCTTCTGTCATGATCGTGGCGCTGAGAGTTGCGCAAGGCAGCCGTTTAAGGTCATGTACTTGGGATAATCGGCTTCGGGGATCTCAACGTGAAACTCCGTGTGGAGCGCTACCACGAAGTTCAGGAAGTCCATCGAATCGAGATCGAATTGATCGCGGAAACTGACATCCGGCCGTAAGGTCGTCACCTCCGCTTCGGGAGCAATCTCGCCCAGAAGGCGGAGGATCCGGCCCTTCGTTTCGTTTACGTCTGTGGTCGTGCTCATAGTGATTGGGGCTTCTGTAACAGGCGATCGATCTCGGACAGGAATAATCCTCCGCGATGGCCGTCGGTGACGCGATGGTCGGCCGACAGCGATGCCATGATGACCGGCCTCGGAAGAACCTGACCGTGGGTGACCCAGGGACGTTCGACGATTTTACCGAATCCAACCAAGGCGACCTGGGGAGGATAAATGACTCCGAATACGGTTTCCACCCCCTGCTCGCCCAGACTGGTGACGGTCATCGTCGGGTCGGACATTTCCGAGCTTCGTAACGAGCCGGCACGGGCCCGCTTCACCAGGTCCTGAAAGTTCTTCATCAGGTCGCTGAGGCTGAGCCGGTCGGCATCGTGCAGCGCCGGTGCGACCAGTCCGCCCTGGCGGAGGGAAATGGCCGTGCCGATATGAATCCGCTCGCTCCTGATCGCCTGGCCCTCCTTCCACAGGGCGTTCAGTTCTGGAACCTGGCGGAGCGCGAGGGCGACCGCCTTGATCAGGAGGACGCCATACAACAGGCGCTCCGTCACCGGGCGCCGCTGGTTCGCCTCGCTCAGCCACGCGATGGCCGGTCCCATGTCGATCGTGGTGCTCAAATAGTAATGGGGAATTTCGCGCTTGGAGCGGGCCATGGCTGTGGCGATGGTCTGCCGCATGCGCGCCTGGCGGTCCGCCCCAACGGCCGGTCTTGGGAGTTCGGGTGCAACGGACGCGGCTCCTTCAATATCCTCCAAAGTGATGGCGCCCTCCGGGCCGGTTCCCTGCAGGCCTTTCGGGTCGATGCCTCGCTCCGCGGCCAACTTTCTTGCAGCGGGGGATATGCGCAAGCGGCCGGGTTGGGGGGCGGAACCGGGAACCCTGTCCACTCGGGGCGCAGGAGCAGGGACGGTGGCCTGAGGCGCGACAGCCTGGGGCCCAGTCTGACCTGTGGTTGTCTGACCGTTCTCGCGAATGACGGCCATGATCGTGCCGACCGGTACCTTGTCGCCTGGACGAGTGATCAATCGTTCGATGACTCCCGTGGCATGGCATTCGACGTCGATAGCGGCCTTCTCTGTATCGACTTCGGCGATGATCTCGCCCTTGGAGACGTGATCACCTTCACGCTTTTTCCATTGCACCAAAGTGCCTTCCGTCATGTCAGCGCCCAGCGTGGGCATCACAAAGTCAGCCATTCTTGCACTCGCATGCAGGGTAGAAGGTTTGGGCTGTCCAACACATGGTTCCGCTTATCCTCTCCCGAGAAGACGGTGCACCGCCCGCACGATCTTCTCGGGCTGAGGGAGCGCCGCGTCTTCCAAATGTTTCGGGTAGGGAATGGGGACCTCTTCGCTGCAGACCCGCGCGACGGGGGCATCCAAATCATAAAAAGCCTCTTCCATGATTTGGGCCGCGATCTCCGCCGCAAAACTTCCTGTGCGCCAGGCCTCGTCGATCACAACCGCACGATGGGTCTTTTGAACGGAGGCGAGAATGGTGCCGATGTCGAGTGGACGGAGCACGCGCAGATCTACGACCTCCGCTTCGATGCCCTCTTGAGCCAGTTGTGTGGCGGCGGCCAACGCCTTCCATACACTGCCTCCGAAGGTCATAAGACTGACGTCCTTGCCGGTTCGGCGCACGGCGGCACGGGAGATATCGACCGCAGGCGGCCCCTCCTCTAATTCGCCTTCGATGGAATAGAGGTATGCATGTTCGAAAATAAATACAGGGTCCGGTTCGTGAAGCGCCGTGAGCAGCATTCCTCGCGCATCCGTAACGGTAGCCGGTGTCAGGACCGTGATGCCGGGAATGTGCGCATACCAGCCCTCCAGGCTGTGGGAATGTTGCGCCGCCACCTGACGACCGGCGCCCGTGGCCATCCGGACCACCAAGGGGACGCTGAACTGACCGCCGGACATATGTCGGAGGGTCGCCGCGTTGTTCAGGATTTGATCGAGGGCAAGGAGACTAAAATTTACGGTCATCACTTCTACGATCGGCCTCATCCCGCCCAGGGCCGCGCCGATCCCGGCGCCGACAAACGTACTTTCCGACAGCGGCGTATCGCGAATACGTTCCGGGCCGAACTCGTCGAGCAAACCTTTGCTACAGGCGTAGGTGCCGCCGTATTTCCCGACATCCTCCCCCATCAGAAACACCCGTGGATTGCGTTGGAGTGCCTCGCGTAATCCGATCCGCACCGCCTCTCTGTAAGTGATCTTGGTCATGGCAACAAGCGGCTCATTGCGCGTAGGGCGTCTCTCGTCGTTCCTTTGGAATGCTTCACGACATGCGTCTCACGCGTCACGTTTTGGGAGTGCACACATCCTTTGTCAACTGTTCGACCGGCTCCCATGGGCTCGCCTCCGCGAAGGCGACGGCGTCTTCGATTTCGGTGGCGATCTCGGTCTCTATGTTCTGAAGGTCGGTATCGGCCAGCAGCCCCGCTGTGCGAAGGGTCTGTTCGAAGGTCATGATCGGGTCCCGGCGTTTCCATTCGGCAACCTCGTCTTTTGTGCGATACAACTCGGCGTCATACATGGAATGGGCGCGAAAGCGGTATGTCCGGTACTCTAGGAAGTAGGGACCATTGCCATTCCGCACGAACTCGACGGCGTGGCGAGTGGCCGTCTCGACCGCCAGCGGGTCCATGCCGTCGACCGTCTCGGCTGGAAGCGCATAGGCCTTAGCCTTTGCCGCAATATCGGTTTGCGATTGATGGCGCGCCAAAGCGGTCCCCATCGCGTAGAGATTGTTTTCGCAGAGAAACAGGACGGGCAATTTCCACAAAGCGGCCAAGTTCAGGGATTCGTGAAACTCGCCTTCGGCGACGGCGCCGTCGCCGAAGTAGCAGCCGGTGACGCGGGCGCGGCCTTGCAGCTTGTCGGCGAGCGCCAGGCCGACCGCCACGGGCAGCCCGCCGGCGACGATGGCCAAGCCCCCATAGAAACGGCGCGACGCATCAAAGAAGTGCATCGAACCCCCGCGACCGCTCGCACAGCCGGTGGCCTTGCCGTACAACTCGGCCATCAGCGTTCCCATCGATGTCCCGCGGACCAGCGCATGGCCATGCTCCCGATAGGTGGCGACGATCGCGTCCTCACTCGTAAACGACGGGATGGACCCCACGGCAACCGCTTCCTCACCGATGTACAGGTGTAGAAACCCACGGATCTTGCCGAGCTGATAAAGTTCCGCCGCTCGTTCCTCGAAGCGGCGGATCCGCAGCATGTGTCGCAGCAGCTGAAGGCCCTGCTCCCGTGTCATCGAGTAGGTCATGAGCCGCTCTCCAACGTCGAGGCCTCATCGTTGAATAGTCTGAGCGCCTGCACAATTACCAAGTTGCGAGCTGAGTTTCTGGATCGGTACGCCGATGCTACCCACCGGGCGGCCTCCTCGCGGTCGGGAGACGGTGAGTGCCGACGCATTTGTACGGACGAGTCCGTCGGTCGTCTCATGTGTCCTTGCTGCCGAAGGCCTCATCCACATCCAGGCCAGCCTGTGTCAGATGCGCACGTAGCTGCTCGATCTGTTCGAGTAGATTGATCATCACTGCAGCGGCATCGAGGTTGGCGTCAAAATCCCGTTGAAGACGAGCCACTCGACGGGCACAGGTGAGATCCGACGCGTGAAATCGCCAGCTCGATGTCTCGGGCCCCTCCGGCTCTAATATGCCTATGGCTACCAATTCGATGATCCACTGGCTCTCTGCTCCGCAAGCCCTGGCCAACTCATCGATCGAGAGCACGCCTTCATCACCGACTACGGTTCCTGTGAAAATGTCCTGTGGCCTCTCCATTCAGACTCCCAGTGCCTGGCGAGGATTGAATGCCAGTTCCTTCGCCATGGTGTGATAGATTTCCTGCGCGCGCGCGCTGTCCGCCTGCGGAAGCACCACCTCAAGGATGAGGTAGAGGTCCCCCGCCGGTTCGCCTGGAATACCGCGCCCCTTGAGCCTGAGTTTGCGTCCGCTCCGTGAGCCCGGCGGGATTTTCACTTCGACCACCCCGTTCGGAGTGGGTGCTTTGGCCGTGGCGCCAAGCGCCGCTTCCCAAGGTGCAATCGGCAATGAGAGCGATAGGTCTCGGCCCTGCACGTGATAGAGCCTGTGGGGGTGAAAGTGAATCTCGAGGTAGAGATCACCGGGAGAGGTCCCCTTGATCCCCGGAGCGCCTTGCCCAGCGAGCCGGATGTGCTGGCCTTCTCGGACCCCTTTGGGGATTTGCACGTTGAGCGAACGCTCCCGTAACTCCGGCCGGCCTTGCGCATTCACCTGCGGCGCACGTAGGGTGAGCGTCTGCGTTCCTCCACGAAAGGCATCTTCGAGCGGAATGAAGATCTTTGCATGATGGTCTTCCCCATGAGCATGGGTGGATTCGGCATGGCGGGAGAAGTTGCCGAATAGGGAAGAGAAGAAGTCGCTGAAGTCAGCAGCTTCTGTGGCGGAAGCCCCGCCTTGGGTGAATTCGAAGCCCGCACCCCATTCGGGCGGGGGTGTGAATTCCTGCCCCTCTCGCCAGCGAGTGCCGAGTTGGTCATAGGCAGCGCGCTTCTCCATGTCCTGGAGCACTTCGTAGGCTTCCCCGATTTCCTTGAAGCGTACTTCCGCTCCGGGTTCTTTGCTCACATCCGGGTGATGCTTGCGCGCAAGCTTGCGATAGGCGGTTTTGATCTCGTCGGCTGTCGCGGTGCGTTCAACGCCGAGGGTGTTATAATAGTCTTTATATTCCATACTGCCTCGTTCCTAGGTGCTCAGCTGCGCAGGGCCATCCGCTCCAGACAGTCGTTCCGCTACAGAGGGGGTCTTCCACCATCGTTCATCGTGGCTATGCCTCCAACGTCGAGGTATCGCCTTCCGGCAATCCGAGTTCGCGCGCTTTCAGCAGGCGGCGCATGATCTTTCCGCTTCTCGTTTTTGGCAGGGTCGGGAGAAAGGCGATTTCTTTCGGCGCCACGGCGGCGCCGAGGCGCGCTCGGGCGAAGCCAAGCAATTCCCGTCGAAGCGCCTCGCTCGGCTCACACCCGTCTTTCAGCGACACAAATGCCTTCACGATTTCCATCGCCACAGGATCCGGTTTGCCGATCACTGCGGCTTCCGCCACTGCCTTGTGCTCGATCAAGATGCTTTCGACTTCGAACGGACCGATGAGGTGGCCTGAGGTCTTGATGACGTCATCCGCGCGGCCCACGAACCAGAAGTATCCGTCCGCATCCCTTTTGGCGACATCGCCGCTCAGATACCAGCCGCTGGCGAAACACTTGTTGTAGCGTTCCGGCTCATTCCAATACCCGCGAAACATGGAAGGCCAGCCTGGACGCAGGGCCAATTCTCCCTGCGTTCCCGGTTGCTCCACGATTTCAACGCTTTCCGATTCGGTTTTCCTGACGATGGCAGCCTCGATCCCGGGCAACGGCCGTCCCATCGACCCGGGGCGCACATCCATCGCCGCATAGTTGGCGATCATGATGCCGCCGGTTTCGGTTTGCCACCAATTGTCGTGGAATGGATGGCCGAACGCCTGCTCACCCCAGACGACGGCTTCGGGATTGAGGGGCTCTCCCACGCTGGCGAGGAAGCGCAATCGGCGCAGGTTGTATTTTCGAACGAGGTCCACGCCGACTTTCATCATCATGCGGATGGCCGTCGGCGCCGTATACCAGACTGAGACATGGTGGTCCTGCAGAACCCCATACCACCGCTCAGCGTCGAAATCCGCTTCATCCACGATGCTGGTCAGGCCATTCGTCAGTGGCGCAATGATGCCGTAGGACGTGCCGGTGACCCAGCCCGGATCGGCCGTGCACCAGAAGATATCTTCGGGGTGGAAATCGAGGGCCAGCTTGCCCGTAATGTGGTGAGCAACGACGGCTTCATGTACGTGGACCGCTCCCTTCGGCGTTCCGGTTGTGCCGCTCGTGAAATGCAGCAGGGCCGGGTCTTCGGGATCGGTCGGTCCGATTCGATAGCTGCTCGGGGCCTGTTCCAGAATGTGACGAAAGTTCTGCGTGCCAGGCTGGGGGGGGGAGTGCTGCTCGTCGCTGATGAGGAGGATATGCTTGAGGTCGGACAGTGACTCCCGGATGGCCGCCACCTTCCGCTCGTAGAGCGACTCGGTGGTCACCAGCACCTTGGCCTGGCCGAGGGTCAGTCTGGCACGAATGGGTTCAGGCCCGAAGGCGGAGAAGAGTGGACAGAAGACGGCGCGATGTTTCAGGGTGCCCAGAGCCGTGATGTATAGCTCAGGGATACGGCCGGCGAGGACGAAGACCCGGTCGCCCTTGACGACGCCCAGCCCTTGCAGCGCGTTGGCAAAGCGGTTCGTCAGTTCGTGCAGGCGTGCGTAGGAATAGTTCTCGATCTGCCCGTTTTTCCCCAACCAGCGAATCGCGGTCTGTTGCGCCAGCGGGCCGGCTGCGTGACGCACCACGGCTTCATGGGCGATATTGAGTCCATCTCCGTCAGGCAATCCATCCAGTTCGGCGCGTGCCGTATTCCATGAAAATCCGTTTCGAACTGCCACATAGTCGTGAAGGTTCGGGATCGTCTCCCAGTCTCGTCTCGATTTGATGATCGGGTTCCAGGGCATGGCGACGCTCCGGTTCTGAGCATGTGTTCTGCAAGGCATGGACCACTGAGGATTGTGAGAGGCGAATAGAAAAGAAGGGCAATCATAGGAATTATTCGAAATCAGACGGGGATGGGATGGCGGCTTCTGTAGCGTTATTCACCAGGAGCGAGGGAAGGGCCGTGGACAATCGCGCCAAGAAGAACGGGACGCTGATGCTCGCCATGAGGTCGTCTCACGCCCATGGATATGCTGCACGGCGTGATCCGCAGCGCCAACCCATCATGAATCCTTTTGGCGGCGTCGAACTCAAATAGGTAGTAAGAGACAGAGGCCACCTTCAACGGAAAGGTGAGTGAGATATATGGTCACGCAGCCGACACATATCGCCCATGATCGATGCCATCGTTGCGGAGGGTTTATGGTGCGAGAAGAGATTCGCGAGGTCAATCAGGTCGGTTGGCGTTGCGTGATGTGCGGGGAGCATATTGACCCGCTCATTCTCGAACATCGCCGGAAGATGCGCAGTCCCGAGGGGGCGAAGCAGCTCATGGCGAAGGGCGAAAAAGCCGAGATGAACTAGCAGGGTGGGGATCAAGTCTGTCCTGGTGGTCCATCGTTCGCCAAACGTCGTTCGTCTCTCGTCCGCGCAAAGAATCTGTACCGTCTGTCTCATCGCGAGGTCCGCAAGTGAAAACGTGCGTCGTTGCGATCTGTTAGGCGCAATCAGCCATACGCTCTGCTCCCCCAAGCTTCCCCCAATGAGATGTGCTTCACGCTTCGTCGAAGTCGAGCACGTCGCCAACCGAGTCGTTTTGCATCCTTATAATAGATAGAGAGGGAAGGGTTTGTTTAGTTGGGAGCTTGAAGAAAAACAGGGCGGAGGCAGGTCTCGAGAGCTCTTCAGCAACAGTGGAGATCTTGGAGAGGCTTTAGGCTTCCCGCTTGGCACCTACGGGCCTGCTCACCACCTCTACGCTCAACCTCCGTTTCCGTTTCTGTTCCTCTCACCGAAACCTCCGCTCACCTTATAGATAACGCTATTTTGGCATTGGTCAAATCCTGCGCCCGTCGTCTCCGATTGCGGATCAACTGACTCGTCACGGATCATGGTCTGTTGGCCCTTGCATGCCAATCCTTCGGGGAAGAAGCAGTATCTGGATGGCTATGGGGTTTTGAGGCGAAGCATCCGATTGTCCACCGTGGTGCCCTGCACCAGCTTCCTGAAACTGTCGGTGAGGACTTCGTTGAGGATCTCCTGCGCATCTTCCGGGTTGAACCAAAAAATACCTTCAGTTCCTGCTCCATCCAGCGTCATCCGGACGACGCTTCCGTCCGAAACGTTGTTCGCCTCGATGGACAACCTGGTTTTCGTGGTCACCTTCGTGGAGCCGACACGGCTCTTGGCATGGACTGAAAAGTCGGTGATCTTTCCCGTGAGCCTGACATCGACCCCTGTATCACCGGCTCCTTGCTTGGTCACCTGCCATCCCATGGCCGTCAGATAGTCGCCCATGGCTGTGGCAACGACATCGGCCGTGTTGCCTCCCGGCACATCGAAATAACTGACGCCTCCCCACAAATGTGTGCGGATGCCAAGGCCGGTCTTATGGCTTCGGCTATCCTCGAACGGACTAATCGCCACGCGAAGGGGCTCGGGGGATTTCGCGCGGGAGGCAGACTCGGTCGAGACCATGTGGATCTGAAGTGGAAAGACCTCCCCTCGACCCGAACATCCGAGCAAAACAAGGGGAATGGTCCAGCAGATCAGCAGCGGTCGTAATCCCTTCACATCGTCCTCCTTCAGTGGCAAACCCTGGAGCGAGCATCCTTCGACAGGCGAGGGCCTCGGCCCTCGGTGCCTACCGTGTGCTGAAATGGGCTCGTCGATTCGATTGCCAGCACGCTTCACTGTGCTCCGCGCAAAAGGGACGTTCTTTGCCATAACTCGTGATCTGAATGTCGAACGACGCCACTCCGAGATCTTGCAAATACTGTTTGACGGCTTGCGCGCGGCGTTCTCCGAGGACGAGATTGTAGGCGCTCGTTCCCCGTTCGTCACAATGGCCTTCGATCAGAATCGCTTGATTGGGTTGTGCGATCAGGAGGCGAGCATTGGCTTCGAGTTCAGACCGAGCCTCGTCACGAACGATGAACTGATCGAAATCGAAGAAAATGTCCGACAGGTCGGCTACGGCTTGGGGCGGTGGAGGTATCGGTTTCGGTGGGGGGGGCGGCGCGACGGGCTGCTCCACGACAGGCACCTCTTCCACCGGAGGGGGAGTCGAGGGAATCTCAATCCGTGGAGCTTCAATGCCGGCCTCTGGTGTCGGCTTGGTTTCGGGTAGTTCCTGCAGCGGGGCAGACGGTGGCTCTGGCTTGGCCATCGCAGTCGGTGTGTCAAGAGGGACCGGCGATGGCTCTGGTGTGGCCGTTTCAGTCGGTGTTTCAGCAGGGAGCGGTGATGGCTCTGCTGTGGCCATGTCACTCGGTGCTTCTGGAACGGCTGCGGGCGGCGGCATGACCTGAGCTGTTTCAACCGCAGGCGCTGGTGAGGGACCTGGTTGCAATGTCTGATCTTCGACCACCGTGGTAATTCGGCGACCGGTACAAGCCGACAACAGGACGACGGCAGTCAGCCCGACAATGAGCTTGGTAGCGTGACGCCGAATCGTGGACGACATCCTTCCTCCTTACGTTCTTGTGTTATCGCACGTGGATCGATCGGGCAACCAAACCATCGGACTTCTTCAGATAGATGACCTCCGCTGACTCCCCCACCTTGATGTCGGCGAGGCGGGCCGCCTTGGTGCCTCGCGTGATGCGCGTGTCCGTCGGCACACGGGCTCCGACGATCAGCTCGTCTTTATTGGCGAGCATCACCTTCACCACGATGGTCTGGGGATCGGCGCTGAGATTCGTGGCGACCACGTTCCCTCGAACGGTTCGCTCTATCGCCCCGGCGGAGTGGCCGGGGAGTGGGGTGGTCGCGATCACGATGCCGGACAGTAGGATCAAGGAAAGCATGCATGTGTGTATGCGCATAGAAATAACCTCTTGTTCTGCGCGCGCCGGTCTTCCGGCGCATCCCTCTTTACTACCCGCCGATCTTTCACCCTTTGCCTTGGCAAGAAGAGGGCCAGGCGCTGTCGCGATGAAAATAGCGCAACTCTTTGAAAACGTCCAGAGTTGAATCGGCTGGGTGAGGGTGGGAGTGGGGTTCGCTGAGGAAATCCGCTACAAGCCTCGGCCCGTGGCTGTAGCGAAAGGTCGCAGAGGGACGCCTGGGTGAGCCCCTGGGAGATGCTCGTCCACCGGCACACCATGAACCAGATCGTCGAGCATGTGTGACCATAACCGCCGGACAATCTCATCGAACGGGCTGCGGAATTCGCGGAGATCCTGTAGCGACGAGCCTGCTGAGCAAGCTACCCCGCTCTCAACTGGAGACAGGCCATCATGAGCTGGCATCACCATTGCTCGATTGGAGAGTCTCCGCTGCATGAGTGGCCGAATGGGTCTATGTTTTGTGAAAACCCAGGATAGGATAAGAAGGACACCGTTCGTGCAACTATGGTGGGATTCGAGAGAGTCGAGCAGACTCATGCAGAGGCCAGGGTAGAGAGTCGCTGTAGGAGTGATGGCCAAGGTTGCGGTCGTCCGGCACAGGGAGAACAGGTTGGAGGTATGACCATGGATGAGGGTGCTGTGCTGGGGAACGAAGTGGTGTTGTGGGAAGGCTATGCGGCCTGGAGTCAGTTCATCTGGCTCTATCTGATCGTCGGCATCATGATGCTGCGGGTTGCACTGCTGGTGAGATCCGCGCTGTCGGGATGGAGCGGCTGGCTGGTTGGTGCGATTACGTTGCTGGGCACCGCAACCGCGTTGCGACGCTGGGGACGGTATGTCGTGACGAACCGGAGGATCGTGCTCCGAAACGGTTGGACGGGACATGATATTCAATCGATTCCCTATCAGGAGATTCAGGAGGTCTCCATCCGGCAAGGTCTGCTGTCTGATCTGATGGGGATTGGGACGGTCGTCATCCGGGCTCGACAGGACGACGCCGTCATCCAGTTTCGCGGCGTATTTGATCCAGGGGAGGTGAAGCGACGGATTCAGGCCGCGCTGGTGAGGCGATCGGACTGACGAATGATCGGTGAGATCCATCCAGATTACATTCGCCGGCGAGGGTATTCCCGATCTTACAAGTGCCGAGTCATTGGATAGCGGTGTAGCGAGGCGGAATGGGAGGCCGTTCATCCGGGGTCCGGTAAGGGATCTCTGACTGTCGGTGGCTGTGTGGGAACCCTAGCGGATGAACATGACCATGGCGATGACGAAGGCTCGGAATCAGGCCCATCGGGGCAGCGCGCACCTGAAAGCGGCGGAGGGTACGTGGCCCTCCGCCGGACTGAGGTCCTGCTCGAACTGGTTGGGATCAATCGGGCTTGTTCTGGTTAGGCGGCGGTGCGGGGAGGGCCCACCATGATGAGGTAATCGATTAGTTGGTCCATCGCCACGCAGGGAAGTTCGCACGAGAGTCTGTAGAACCCTTGTCCGCGGTCTCCCGCCGTAAAGTCGATCGTCGCTGTTTTGCGAGTCTCGCCGTCGATGACCGGCGCGGTTATTTCAGTGCTTCCGGCTGTCAGCGTGAACTTATGCGCATTCCGATTGACGTCTGCGTATTCGAAGACGAGCCGAACAGGGGTTCCGCGCGGGATGGTCATTCGTCGGTCTTTCATGGGAATCCCTGAGACCGTCAGGCCTTGGGCGGTCACTTTCATGGTGACGGTCAGGCGATCGGCGGCGTGACCATCCACTTGTTGAGCGGTCACGAGCAAGAGAGTTGCGAGCGCACACATGAATACGCGTATCATGGTAATTCCGTTCGTTTATGTTTGGTTCGACTAGCCGATGACGGTACTTGGCGCGATAGCCGGTTGCGTCTTATTCAGGGCCAGTAAGCAGGTCTGCTGGCACGTCCCCTCGTTGAAGGCATGGGCATCGCAGGTGTCGACAGTCAAACTGCGCTTGGCGCTGTCCCAGTCCATGCTGATTTGTGCGGCTTCCCCGGATGCGGGGCAGCGCATGCTGGCGGAGGTGGAAGGCGGCTTCTGTGATGGGATGCCGAACACGCTGACGGCGAGCATGGAGAAGAATGTCGTCACGATTCCAATACCTACGATATCCACGGTAGCGTCTCCTTCTTGGCCACTAAGTGTTACTGTGCGAGGCTCACGGTATTCCGTGCGATGCCTCTTTCCTAGGGGAGGATTGCAATGCGGATGCCAACTCAGGAGCACGATATTGGGCGAATGTAGGGGGGTAAGTGTTTGAAAAAACACGCGGTGCGGAATCGCACTCCCAATAGCCTGTCAAAAAATTGTCGAAGACGGACCAGAACTGTATAGACCCGCTTCTCGGCCCGTTCCTGCGGATCAGGGGGAGACGGCTCGTCGGTTTGCGCAGCCTTCAGAGGGGGAGGATTGAAGATCAGCCTACAGGGAGGGCGAGTGGGCAGTCAGGGGCGATGGAGCGAGCGATCAAGCGATCAATAGGGCTTGGTGCCAGGAGCCGGCGCATTCCGTCGAAGGTCGGCGAGGAAGGCGAGCACGTCTCTGATGTCCTGGTCGCTCAGCGTGGTGTCTGGAAACATTCC
>CABVRW010000025.1:0-37054 GCA_902500785.1 uncultured Nitrospira sp. | reverse complement strand
AGGCGAGCACGTCTCTGATGTCCTGGTCGCTCAGCGTGGTGTCTGGAAACATTCCGCTCCCCGGATGCCCTTCACGTATGGCTCGAAAGCGGGCTTTGTTGTCCTTCAATGTCAGCGCGGCGCGGTTGCGAAGATCGGGGGCGGGTGCAGCCAGTCGCGCGATGACCGCTGCCGTGTCAGACGTGAGGGAGGGCTTCTTGTCGATCACCCCGTCGATTCCATGGCAGTAGTGACAAATGCCCTTGCCGTTGAACAGGACTTTTCCCTGCGCGGCATCGCCCTTTGTGGCAGAACTCTTGTCGGACGACTCGGCCCAACTGACGGCGGCCACGGGCAGCAGTAGGGCGACCAGAACTATTCCAGGAAGATGTTGGTGTGCGCGCATGGCGTGATTCCTCATGAGGGCCTCGGGGGCAGGCTCAGTATGCCGTGACGATCCCGATAACACAATCCCGGCGAAGGTCCACATCCCTCTCGTCGAGCCAGGAATTACCGACCGCCGTCGGCCTGGTGCCTTGATATAATGGGGTCGCCATGCAGACCATTACCTCGAATGGGAAATATCGAAGGGTGCTCAGGGGGCGAGGGCAACAATACTCACAACCAGGAAGGAGAGACATCATGAAAGCACAAAGAGGGAGGTCAACGACAGGAAAGGGTACGAAGAATAAAGCGTCGTCCAGCCCGCTGGCTCGCAAGGCCTCGGCGATAACACGCGAGAAGAAGAAGGCGGCTATCACCTCGGCCATCGAGAAATCGCAACGAAGAGGAGCCTCCGAGGTCACGGCAAATATTTCTGCCGCCTTGGTTCGTACCGTCGAAGCTGCAAAGCTCCGGCGTGAGAAGCAGGCAATTACAGGGGCTATGGAGCAATCACAACGAACCGCCGAAACTTCGACGAATCCACGTTCATCGGAGGCTTTGGCGCGAACGGTCGCCGTCGGCGTGCGTCTACGGAAGAAAGCCGTGATCACGGCAGCCTTGGAAGAATCACAACGCCGGTTGACTCAACGGGGCGCGTGAACGTGAACGCAGGTCCCTTCGAAGCTCTCCCTACGTTCATCCTGTTGAATGTGCGCTTGTTCATCGAGACGTGCGAATCGCACATCGGTGGATTCAAGCAGTGGACGCAACACCTACTGCGAGTGTAGGTATCGTTTCGGGACCAAGGAAGGGATCCTGTTTTCGTTTCTTTCTAAGACTGCAAGGGTGCTCTCAGCAGGCATACGCCGGTCGGAATCGATGAGAGTTGCCATGGGTTAATGAGGCGCGTCGTGATGGGTCTTCCCAATCAGTGGGGGTCGCTCCGTTATCAGACGGTGATAGAGAGGCCTGAGACGGAGACAGATAGGAAATCCCTGACGGCTGTCGGAGTTCGGTTGGATCTCGACCCGTTGGAGAGTGAACCATGGTTCATGGTTTCCTGCATACTGGAATCCAAGCTATGCAACGACTCTATATGTAGAGGGTAGAATTATGTGGGCCACGAATGGTTGTGGCTATGCGATTCTACTGATTCCCATCGAAAATTCGTAGTGTGAAGTCTGTATAGATCTGGTAGGGTTGGGCTCAATTCGGCAAAAGATCGTTCATGGTCCGCCGTGATTCGGGGAGGTCGCTATGATTAGTCCTCAACTCGATCCGATCAACACACGGACACTCACCTGTCTCCATATGCGACTCATCGATCGCATCCGTTCTGAGGATGACACGCAGCCTCCTCGCTATCGGTGCCTTGAATGCGGGGCGGTCATTAAAGAGTCGGTGTCTGGAATCAGGCCTTCCACATGACCATACAGCTCTGGTTGTTGCTGGGGATCCAGGCTAACGCGCAGTTCCGCTCACGATCAGTTCGACGGCCTGCTCGGAGTCCAGACATCTGATCATCAACGTTCCAATTCTTTCGTCTCCACGCTTCATGCCGTTTCTCCCTGCCGCAGAGTGGTTGCAGCCATGACCATCGTCCAGTAGAGTAATACTGTCTTGGCACGTCTGCAGTCAGCAGGCGTCGATCTCTGAAACCACTCATCAGGAGAACCGACGGTGGGTCGCAATAAGTTGGTCTTCATAGGGCTGTTAGTCTGGTATTTAGCGGTGTCGATCTGGATGGCGCAGGCTCCGGTCGATCCGCAGTTCTGGATGTTGGCCAGCATCCTGCCGGCGCTCTTTGTCGTCTTATTGGTCGCGACTCATCGGCTGCTTCCACTGTCCCATACCTCCTACGCGCTCATTACGGCCTTTCTCACCCTGCACACCATCGGCGTTCACTACACCTACGCCGAGGTGCCGATCGGCATCTGGATGGATCAGGGGATGCATTTCGGGCGCAATCACTTCGATCGGATCGTGCACTTCAGTTTCGGGTTCTTGTTGGCCTATCCTATGGAAGAGCTGTTTCGCCTGAGCGCGAGTATCCGGGGGTGGGTGGTGTATTACCTTCCCGTCATGACTATTCTTGGGCTGAGCGGCCTCTGGGAAATCATTGAATCGTGGGTGGCTCGCGCCGTGCATCCGGAACTGGGCGTCACCTATCTCGGTTCGCAGGGGGATATCTGGGATGCACAGAAGGACATGGCGGCCGCGCTCTACGGCGCGTTACTCTGCATGACGCTACTCCTGGTGACGCGCGCGCTGCGCGGAGCGGAGTCGGCATTGGAATCCGAGGCGGCCCTCTCAGAATAGTCTGCACGCCATGGTTGTCGAGGCGAGAGATCAGCGCGGAGAGGGAAGGGACAATCGCCCTGTCGTGTTGGGCCTGCTCCTGGCCTATGGGTTGATCTGGATCTGGCTCGCGATCGAGCCGGTCGACCGAGGTGATTGGTTCCTGGAAAACCTCCTCGCAGTGACGCTCGTGACGGTTCTCATCGCGACCTATCGGCGATTCCCGTTTTCTCTTCCGTCCTACTATCTGATTACGGCCTTCCTGGTACTCCATGCGATCGGCGCCCACTATACCTATGCGGAAGTTCCCTTTGGCTTCTGGTTGAAAGACGCGTGGGAGCTGACTCGAAACCCATTCGATCGCATCGTGCATTTCGCTTATGGGGCCCTCCTGGTCTATCCTCTCCGGGAGATGCTCGTGCGCTTGGCGGGCGTGCGGGGGCTGTGGGCCACCGCTCTGTCTGTCAGCGTTATTCTGGCTCAGAGCGGGTTTTTCGAAGTGATCGAAGCCATCGTCGCCATGCTCGTCAGCCCTGAATTGGGGAATTTGTATTTGGGAACTCAAGGGGACGAGTGGGATGCGCAGAAGGATATGGCCGCGGCTTTCGTTGGCTCACTCCTGACCATGGCTCTGACGATGACGCTGTTCAAGCCTCAGCCCCAACGTTCCTCTACCTAATGGAATCAATCACATGATTCTGCTATGATCCGGATCGATTCCAGCTTTGGGAATGATGCGTTGCCGGCTTATGCCCACCTCGGAGGGTGCCATGAACACTCCACGATTCGATCAACCGCCGACTGCTGCCGCACCAACCGCAACATGCCGCCATAGACGCCTCGTTGACCGCGTCCTCACGGAGAAGGGTGAAGTAACGGGCACCGTCCGTTGTTTGGAATGCGGTGCGATCATTCCGGAGCCACTTCCCACGCCGGTGCAATAACCTTCGCCCAACGACCGAGAGTCAGGAAATCCACTCCCACTGGCTTCGCTCCGCCTCGGTCATAGTTCCTTACCCTCGCGACACGGCGTCATCCGTGCAGCGCTCAGGTCGTTACGGCCAATAGTTCGCGCGAGCCTTGACGTAGGCGAAAACGATATCTCTTCGGGCGACCATGCCGACGAGTTTCTGACCATTCACGACAGGGAGCCGGATCAGGTGCCGTTCCTGTAAGACATGAATCAGGTTCATCAGCGGCATGTCTTCGGTGGTCGTGACGACTTCACTGGTCATGATTTCAGCGACTCGTACTTCACGAAGATCCCTTCCCTGCTCGACGGCTTTTAATAAATCGAACTCCGTCACCAACCCTCGCAAGGTTCCATCGGTCTCTGTGACAGGGACACTCCCGAAATTGTGCTCACTCAAGAGTTCCGCGACAACCATCGCGCTGGATGTCGGGCTGACCGTGACGACCGCATCTTCCATGATCTGGCGAACGACCAGTGTCTTCGGATCACAGGCGCGGACGAAATATTCTGTGGCTCTCATAGGCCCCTCCTTCTGTTCCTCCGTGGAGTGAAGAGACAGGATGCTATGATTCAGGCGTACCGCATCCCTTCAGATAGGAGCAAGCTTGATGCCGCTGCAGATTTCCGCCGGACCTCAGGGGCGAGGGGGGACTTGACCGGTCGGCTCGGACAGGTCCTGCGCGAACCGTTTGAAACAATAGCGGTTGTCAGAGAAGCCTATGAGGACGCTCGATCGCATGCTGCGTGGGCAGTCGCTCCCTTCTTGGTTCGACGCGCATCATTGTGGATATTTGCACCAGGCGCAGCGCCGGAGCTGCGGAAATTCTCCGCAGTTTGGTTGTGTCACGAGACCCCGGGTGAAGTGGAGTCGGTCAATCCGCGGATATCAGGAATGTATACACTCTGGCACGTCTGTTGCGCTTCTTCTGAATGCGTGCGAGGTATCGGATGAACGGTGGCCGAAGCGGGTGCGGAGCGTTGGCCGGGACTGAGCGATTTGAGTAGTGGAGGCCATGATGACAACCGCATACCACATGGTGCTGGTGCTGATCGCGGCAGAAGGACTGTCGGTGTCCGCTTGTGCCCCGCCGACTCCGAAAGTCGAGCCGTCGATCGCTGTGCAAACTATCCAACGGGAATTCCTCGAGCCGGTTCGCGATCAAGACGGATTATTCCGTCGTGTTGTGTCCGGGGCAGGCTGGTCTTTGTAATACGCCATGAGCAAACGCATTACCATCATTCAGGGCCATCCGGATGCCCAGGCTCGTCATTTCGGCCATGCATTGGCGGACGAGTATGCGAAGGGCTGCGAGGACGGGGGGCATGAAGTGAGACGGGTGGAGGTTGCGCGGCTGGAGTTTCCTTTGCTGCGGACCAAAGTGGAGTTCGAACAGGGTGTGCCGCCGGATTCGATCAAACAGGTTCAGGACGCCATCAAGTGGTCGGATCATCTCGTCATTCTGTATCCCCTCTGGCTTGGATCGATGCCGGCGATGCTCAAAGCCTTTCTCGAACAGGTCTTTCGCCCCGGCGTGGCCTTTGAATATCAGGCGTCCGGAACGATGGCCAAGAAACTCTTCACGGGGAAGTCGGCGCGCATCGTGGTGACCATGGGTATGCCGGCATTGGTGTATCGCTGGTTGTTCTTCGCTCACAGCCTGAAGAGTCTCCAGCGGAACATTCTCGGCTTCTGCGGCATCAGGCCGGCAAGGGCGACCTTGATCGGGCAGGTGGAAGGAATGACTGAGCAGCAGCGGGCAAGCTGGTTGGATGCAATGAGGAAGTTGGGTCATGCGGGACAGTGAGCGCGGGATCGTGGTTCGTCAGTGTGAGGATAAGAGGGAGGAGCTATGTCGAAGATCAAGGAACTCAGAGCGTCGATCGAGCGAAAGATAGATGCGTTGGAACATCAGGCGTTGGCATTGGAGGCGCAGCTCACTCAGAGCAAGGATCAGGCAATCCAGCGGTTGGAGCAAGGGAAGCAGCAGCTGCGAGACGTGGTGACTGCGGTGCAGGCCGACCTCCGGGCGTCCAAGGATCTGGCCGACGATGTGAAGGCCGAAGCGCAGACCAAGCTCGACCACCTGCAGGTGCAATTGGCGCTGGGCAAGGCGGAGGCTCGTGATGCCTTCGAGGAACAGCGGGAGAAGATTACGAAGGCCCTGACCGAGTTCGAGTCTCTGGCGGATCAGAAATTGACGGGGGTGGTACTCAAGTCGGGACGGGTCTGGGAAGATCTCGTGGGGCGGGCGGGCGCCCTTGAAGCCGAGTTTGAAGCCCTCAGACACGGATTCATGGCTGAGAGCAGGCAGCAACTCACGAGGGTCGAGGTAACCAAGCAGGAACTGCTGCAGAAATTGCGCGCTTATCGGGAGGATCTGAACGCGAAACGTCAGACGATTCGGGCCAGAGCCGATACATTTGAGATCGATTTGCGAGAAGGGTTGGCGCAGATCAAAACGGCGTTCCGGCGACTGTTTGACTAATCCAGGCCCTTTCCGACCCTCCGCTCTCCTCTCCGCGCTTGAAACCTGACTGCCTTCCGATCAAGATACCGTGGCGCGTCACGGTATGGGTTACCGTCGACCCGCGATCAGTCTTGTCGTGTGGCGTAAACAATCCTGGGAGGTGGCCGATGATTCGATATGACGGTTCCGGACGAATGCGCCGCACACGCATGGTTCTCGGATTATCGCTACTCGTCCTCTGTGCCGGTCTCCTGCACGGTTGCCAGACGGTCGCGTCTTTCAACGTGAACACGGTCGTCGATCTTCATGATGCCCAGCTGGGTGATGGACTCTGTGATATCAATTTGACCCAAGGCGGCTCGCAATGTTCGCTGCGGGCGGCGATTGAGGAGGCGAATGCCTTTGACCCCGGGAGCAGGATCGCCGTCAACTTCACTGTCTCCGGCACCTTTGAGTTGAGCCTACCTTCCGGTCGCGACGGCGCGGGGAACAGTCTGTTCATCGGGGGCGGGCGTGTCGTGGACCTGTTCGCGGGGAACGATCCGGCCGATCACATCATTCGACCAGCCAGCGTGCATGGGTCACGACTGTTCACGATCGAGGATGCCTTGGTGCGGCTGTCCGGCCTGACGCTGACCCAGGGCGGTGTGGATGGTACAGACGGTCGAGGCGGTGCGCTGTCGATCCAAGGGAATGCGCCACGGGTGGAGATCACGAATTCTGTAATTGAAAATAATGCCGCCTCCTGGCGGGGGGGAGGCATTTACGTGGAAGCCGGCGACAACTCGGCGCTCCTCATCTCGGATAGCATGATTCGCAACAACGAGGCGGGCGGCGGAGGCCAGGGCGGCGGCGGGGGCATCTGGGCGAAGGTCGGATATCTCGGGCTCACGCGGGTGACCGTCACGGGCACGATCGACGGTGGGCAGGGAGGTGGGTTGCTCCTTTTGGTCAAGGACGCGGACATCTTTCGATCCGCCATCACGCAGAATCATGGCGGGAACGGCGCCGGACTCAGGATTGAGCAGGGAACGGTTGTGATCGGACAGAGCACGATTGCCCAGAATGTGGCAGCGAATACGGGCGGCGGGATTGCGGTGCTGGGAGGAGATGTGACGCTCCGGGATGTCACGCTGGTGGGCAATCAAGCCGAGGTTCAGGCGGGCGGACTCTGGCATTTCGTCGATGCCGATGGTGTCGTTCGCCTGCGCAACACGATCCTTGCCGGGAATAGCAGCCCTGCTCACCGTGACTGTGACGGCGCCCTCACGTCCGACGGGTTTAATCTGATCGGGACGATCGACGGCTGCGAGGTGCAGACGCAGGGAAGCGATCTTACCGGGACCGATGGCCAGCTGCGCGATCCTCAACTGAGTAACAATTTGGCCCTCAATGGCGGAACCACGGACAATCTCTTGCCGTCGGAGGGGAGCGTCGTCATTGACGCCGGCGGAAGCTGCTCTGCCAGGGATCAGCGCGGGCGCACGCGTCCGGTCAATGGAGATGGGCAGGGTGGCGCGCAGTGTGATATCGGCGCGGTGGAATGGCAGCCCGGAGTCGGACCTGGTCCCGGCGAAGTCGGAGAAGGCAACGGAGGTGGCTCGGGCAGGGGTCCCACCAAGTGAAGCATCGCGCGCTCGGACGTCGCCATAAAAACCTTCATTGATTTAGGGGTTGTGCAACAGCGTCCGGCACTCGGCCAGAATATAGATCGGCCGCGTATCGTTCCCCTTGTTGTCCGGATTGTGGCCGATGGCCGCGCCGGTCATGACCATGGTCGGTGGGCACATCCAATCGTGGGTGACCATTTTGACGAGTGGAATCCCCGGTGGGTAGCTGGGGATCACCTCGGTTTCGCGAAAATAGTTCAGACTGGTCTTGGGTGGATCCGACCGCTCGCCGTCCTTCAGCTTGGAAGCGGGGCCATGGAGGAAACGAAATCCAGAGAGTGATTCTTCATCTGAGGCGAATTCTGGTACTCCTTAATTCCGTAGAAGAGTTCGATGTCGGCCGCGCTCACCTCGTGAAGCGTTCCTTCTCGTGTGAAGTTGAATAGAAAGTCGGCCTTCTGACCTGGGGACCGCAGTTTTCCATCGGTTCCCAAATCTCGGCAGGAAAACCGGAACGATTCCCACGTTCGGTTGTTGATTTCCTTGATTGAGGCTCCGGAGACAATCCCATTCTCAAACAGGTCGAGGCAGGAGATGAACTTGCTCTCGACCACTTTATCCTTCACATAGTCCAGATCGTTACAGGCCACCCAGATCGATCCCACAGGACTCCGCACGGGGAGATTCTTTGGCACACAGCCGGCGATGATGAAGGTGCGGCCTTCGGTGGCAGTGTATTGCTTGTCCTTCGCATCGAGTGGGCTTTTGTCGAGGTAATAGCCCGTCGCTTGATGAATCGTCGCGGTCATATCGGATCCGGCCTGAGCCCAAAAGCCGTCGGTGAGCACGACCCCTTCGTGATGGTCATAGTAGGCGCTGGTGCCTGCAGTCACGGTGTGTTTCAACGTGAGTTCAGTAGCCCCGCACATCGAGGCCATTCCGATCGAAGTCAGAACGATCGAGAGCAAGGTCAGGAGTGTTCGATACATGGCATGTCCTCTCTGTGTCGTCCGTGGACGCTCAGGGCTGATCCTTGTGAGATTGTGAACGGGAACGCGTGTCTTCCAACCGCGCGAGGTTCTGCTGCAGCGATTCAATGGTCTTGTGCTGCTCGATCATATGCAGGGTCAACTCCTCGATCTTGCGTAGAAGCGTTGCTTGCATGTCGCCAAGGCCGATACCCTGCTGCTCCGCTTCGGAGGCGCTGGGAATGTCCGGCAGATGATGATGGGCCCTGATGAAACCCTCGACCTCCGGCAAGGTCTTCAATTGATAGTCGGGCTGAAACACATAGTCCGCCCAATCCTTGATCTGCTTGATCCGGACTTCTTCCGCTAGGATTCCCCCGCCTACCACGAGTTTGTAGTCGGTGGGGAGCCGTTCGGTGAGACTGTTGAGGCCGATGGCGATTCCGCGTCCTACGGCCAAGTCGTAGACCTCGTCCGGTACCAGTGATGATTTGTTGGCAGCGCCTCCGATGTAGACCCGCTTGGTATCGACCTGGAAGACGGTGGAAACGGCGTCTCTGAACGTGGAGCGGAGGCTGAGCAGCACATCTTCATCGCCTGTCAGGGGACGCTGTATTTCAAGCAGCGGTTTTGTGCCCTTGCCGCCGGAGGGTTCAAATCCGAGCGCGACGCTTCCCGGTCTCGAGATGGCGCCATTCGGATTCTGCGACCCGTTCCATTGCTCCGCGTGGCTGACTGTGGTGAGCGTGCCGAGCAGCAGGATTGCCGCGAAGACTGTTCTGCGATGATGGTACGTACCCATGCGGGACCTCCTCCATGAGATGAGCATCGAATTCCGACCTGTGGTCACTCAGTGATGTTCTGATGGAGAGCAAAGTCCTTGCCTCACTGGCATGTGCGGGAATGGCGCCTGTTCATGCGTGGCCGGGGAGCACGCCGGACGCCCCCATGCCGATCGGTATCTCTCTCGATACGGTTCGTAACGAAAGAGATACGATCGACAGCGGGGAGCCCCGACGCCCGGTTGACAGCGCGCACTCCGCCGCGTAGCCTCGTTGCATTTTCTCCGCCCATCGAAAGGACGTCATCATGGCCGCTCGGCAATTGGTTCCTGACCGAATCATGCAGCTTGGACTTGGATTTTGGGGATCGAAGACGTTGCTCAGCGCGGTCGAGCTGGGGCTGTTCACGGAACTCGCCAAACGATCGCTCGATGCCAAGACCCTCGCACAACGGCTGAAGCTGCATCCGCGCAGCGCGCAGGATTTCTTCGATGCCCTGGTGGCACTCGGGATGCTGAGGCGCGTCGGCACGCGGTACGCTAATACCTCCGAGACCGCCTTGTTTCTGGATCGCGCGAAGCCCTCCTATGCCGGCGGCATGCTGGAGATGTGCAACGCCAGGCTGTATCGCTTCTGGGGGTCGCTGACGGAAGCGCTCCGCACCGGGAAGCCGCAGAACGAGGTGAAGACGGGCGAAGATTTTTTCGGTACCCTCTACGCGGATCCGCAACGGCTGGAGGGATTTCTCAAGGCCATGACCGGACTCAGCCAGGGCACGGCGCGCGCCATCGCCGGGAAGTTTCCCTGGAAGAAATATCGCTCCTTCGTCGATGTCGGCTGCGCACAGGGCGGTGTGGCGGCAGAGATCGCGCTGGCGCACAAGCATCTCACCGGGCAGGGCATGGACCTCCCCGTGGTGCAGCCGGTGTTCGAGGCCTATGCGCGGACCAAGAAACTCGAGAAGCGGGTGGCGTTTTATCCGGGTGACTTCTTTAAGGACGCGCTTCCGAAGGCTGATGTCCTCATCATGGGGCACATTCTCCATGACTGGGATCTCGGCGAGAAGATGATGCTGTTGCGCAAAGCGTATAAGGCGCTCCCGCCCGGCGGGGCGTTGATCGTGCACGAGGCTCTGATCGACGATGCGCGGAAGCAGAATGTTTTCGGATTACTGATGAGCCTGAACATGCTCATCGAGACACCCGGCGGATTCGATTTCACCGGCGCGGATTGCGCCCGGTGGATGAAGAAGGCCGGCTTCAAACGTACGAAGGTGGAACCGCTAGCGGGACCGGATTCGATGGTGATCGGGATCAAGTGACGCAGCGGTTCGGCGGCAGCTGTCCACGGACCGACTGATGCTGTGTGCGATCATCCCCCTGCGGCATCCGTTGACGTCGTCTCGGATCCTATGGTAGATAGCTGAAAAATTTTCTCCTAGCGGCCAGAGAGCAACGACTCCAGAGCCCGAACCGCCTGTCCATGGTGGTTCGGGCTTTTTTATTGTCCCGTGTCTTGGGCACGCCGGCCCAAGTCAGTCGATGAGGTGTCTCATGTTTCGACGAGGCCATTGCGGATACAGCCTGCTGTTCGCCTTCTGTCTCGCATTATGTGTCGAGGTGTCACCGGTCTTTGCGGTCTATGAGGTGATCGAGGTCACCGATGGCGGCACGATCAAGGGCCAAGCAATCTGGAAGGGAGACATCCCCAAGATCCCGCCGCTCAAGGTGTTTGCCGATATCGACACGTGCGGGACGCAGGTGCCGTCGCCGGTTCTGCAGATCGATCCGGCTACGAAGGGGGTTCACGAGGTCCTCATATATCTGGAGCGGGTGGAGAAGGGGAAGGCAGCCGAGGCGGCCTATCCGTTGCGCATGGGAAAGAGCGCGGCGCATCCCGCTGGTCGTGCCTGCCAGTTCGAACAGCAGGTCAGTCCCTTTGTCCGCACCTCCGAGATCGCCTTCATTAATTACGAGCCGATTCTGCACAATCCGCATCTTTTTAACGACAAACACAGCCTGTTCAACATCGCCATGCCGACGGCCGACCGAGAGATTGAGACGAAGTTGGTCCGGGCGCGCGGCATCGGGCTGCGTGTGCAATGTGACGTGCACGTGCACATGAACGCCTGGGCTGCCGCGTTCGACCATCCCTACTTCGCCGTCACCGATGCAGAAGGGCGATTCGAAATCGGCGGCATCCCACCGGGGAACTATACGGTGATCGCCTGGCACCAGGGATACAACATCGTCAAATTTCAGGCGTCTCGTCCCGTCTACGATGAGCCGCACATCCTACGCCAACAGGTCGAGATCACCCCGAAGGCGCAGATCGAGAGCCGGTTTGAATTCCCTGTCCGACCGGTCGAGGTTGACTGGAAGATTGCCGGCGAGGCTGGAGAACTGCTCCCGGAATGAGCGAGGACCACGCCTCACGGTCATGACGTTCGATAGACCTGCTTCATTCATCGTGAATTCGGAGAGGTACCCCAATGAAGATCGCTACGTTTCAAGCGAGAGTCGTGATCGTCGCGCTGCTCGTCCTCTGCGCGCTGGTGAGTTACGAGCTGAGCGGGTTGGTGCAAAAGGCCGAGGCCATTCCGGCCTTCGCCCGCAAATATGATTTCAAATGCAATGTCTGCCATGTGCCGGGGTTTCCAAAACTCAACGACTTCGGCAACCTCTTCAGGGACCGCGGGTATCAGTTGGGTTCTGAAGCGGATTCGCCCGTGTACGAAGGGATCGGCATGGGCTTCTGGCCTGTGTCGATCCGGACGACGGTCGGATATCAATCCGCGCAGGTGCGGACGGAAGGGAGCGGCCTGACGACCGGCGGGTTTGGTTTCACGGGATTGGATCTCTTAAGTTTCGGCACGCTGCATCGAGATATCGCGTTCGGCGTGGTCTATACGCCGGCACTGGGCAGCGCGGGGTTCGGGACCGGGGCCTCGGACGGAGACCTTGAAAGTGCCTTCGTGCGCCTGATGCGACTGGAACGCTATTTCGGCGTCAAGGAGGAGCCCGGTCGCTACTTACTGAACTTACGAGTCGGGAAATTTGAGCTCGATCTTCCGTTCAGCGAAAAACGCAGTCCGACCTTGAATACGCCGTTCGTCATGTACCATTACACGCCGGGGGTGCCGTATACTGCGACCATCGGCGGGACCTCGACCAGTTCCTATTTGAATCCCAATACCTTTTTGTTGGGAGACAATCAGCCCGGCGGGGAACTGTCGGGGATCACGAAAACCCCTTCGACGGAAGGCTACTTTCGATATTCTCTGACCGCGCTCGCCACCAACACGTTTTCAGGGCCGTTAGGAGGTTGTCCTCCCGATACACCCTGCGGAACCGGTGGACGAAACGTGAATTTCTATGGCCATATCACCCAGTCATTCGGAGGATACGGTATCGTAACCGGGAATCGGGTTGGAATCTTCGGAGCCTACGGCCAAGCGCCGACGATGGTCAATGCTACATGTCCGACCTGCCAGGGAGTGGCGGGGAGCGGGCAGCCGTTCACCCGGATCGGGGTCGATGTGAGCTTGACCTTCAATGGAGAGTGGAATCTGTTCGGCGCGCTCATGCACGGACATGACAGCGCGCAACTGTTCGCGTCGCAGGGGATTCCGACTCCTCAGAACGCCTCCTGGCACGGGGCGTTCGTCGAGTTGGATTATTATCCCGCCCTGTTCTTCGACATGCCGGATTGGTTTTTTGCCTATCGCTACGATGTGATCCGAAACGATCGGCAGGGCGACGGAAATACCGATGGATTTCGAGGAAACTATAACGACGTCGATGCCCATACGGTGCTGGCGCGGTACTTCATTCATCATTCCACGCGAACCGATTTGGCCTTACACGCGGAATACAATAGTTATCGCACGCAAGCCGTCGGTCCTAACGGCGGTGACCTGACGGGACAAACCCTGCTGGTCGGATTGGATTTTGCCTACTGAGTGTTGAAGCGAGAGGAAAGGCGTTACCCCACATGAAGAACCGAGCCGTTCGATGCCAGGCTGCGGCTGTGTTGGCAGGGTGCATGCTGCTGTTCGGTTGTTCGCCACTAGAAAAGGGCAGGGAACAGACCTGCGTCTCGTGCGACGACCAGCGGCTGGTACGGATCGTACCTGTTACAAAAGATTCGGCGCTTGAGCCGGGTCAGCGGCTTCAGCAGCCGTTGGATCTGACGCAAACGGAATGGGAGGCGGCGGTACGGAGCGTGATGGTGCGCCGCATCCACAGGCCCATGCTCGGACCGTCATACCAAGGAGCCGCGGAGCCGGCATTCTCCGAAGAAGAAGTCCGATACTTGGGCGCCTCGTTGCGGCGAGCGTTTCAGCAGGCGACGGCTCAAGAACAGGTTCTCTTCGCGTTGGCGCGGCCCTCGGAGGCGGGAGTGGAGCAGGTGACCTCCGGCGCCTGGTTCGTCGAGGCAGACCGAATCCATCTCCGGTTGGCAAACTGTTGGGTCGCCGTGACCATGCCTTCGATCCGGAAGCAAATCTGGATCGATCCGCTGTTCGCGCAGGCCGGGACGTTCTACGAACTGGTCCCCGGCGAACGCCAGAAACTTGTCGCGGGGTCCCGGGAGAGCAGGAATCCATTCCGTACGGAGCTGGTTGAACTGACGATCGAGTACCCTGCTCTGAGCGCTCCCTCGTCGCCGCCTGCTTCATCAACGAGGCCCGAGCAGCCCTCCGATTCCCGGTCGTTGGAAGAACAGCTTGGTCTATTGAAGCGGCTGCATGAGCAGGAGTTGATCACAGAGGAGGAGTATCAAGCGAAGAAACGACAGTTGCTCGATCGGTTGTGAGGGGGAGCGACCGGCTGCCGCCGAACTGATTTATTCCTTGCGTCTCAGTTAAGATGCGGGAGTGACTCATGTTCCGGCGAAAGGAATTTCATGAACAAACCTTCCTCGCTCGTCTCTCCGCGTTGGCCCCTTCCCAAGCAGGATGACTGGTCGACTCCGTTTGCCGAGGTCTTGCTGGAGCAGCTCGATCTGTGTCCGGGCCTCACGATTCTCGATGTCGCCTCCGGCTATGGGATTCCGGCCTTCTATCTGGCCGAGCAGGTCGGGCCGACAGGCGCCGTCGTCGGCATCGATGTCAGCCGGAGCCAAGTGGCGAGTGCGCGGGCCGTTCAACGGAACGAACTGCCTTGGCTCCGATTCGAATGCCACGACATGCGGGACTTGCCCCTGTCCCTTCCCACCTTTCAACGGATCACCGGCAATCTCTCCGTCATGTTCTTTCGGCCTCACCGCTTTGAGGTGGTGCGCGGACTGATCGAACATCTGGAGCCGGGCGGCCAATTGGTGCTGACGTTTCCCTCCCTCGGCACGTTCGACTCCATGTGGCAACGGATCGATCGGGAAATGGACCGGCACGGGCTGAGCACCGAACGGCAGCGGTTAGCCGACCATGTGGCAGAGCGTCCGTCGGCGAAAGACGCGCGTGGATGGTTGGAGCGGTTGGAGATGGAGCGGATCGTCGTCGTCGAACGGCCGCTCGAAATTTCGAGTGGCCCCGGCTCACGGTTTCTTCAGCATCCGCTCCTGCGAGGCGGGTTTCTCGACGATGCCTATGAATGCTTCGACGATGGGCGGCTTGCCGATGAGGTGATGACGCGGGTCTCGCTGGACCTGGAGAGCATGACGCCGTTGCTCGCGCAACGCTGTGTCCTCAGCGGCTGGAAGCGAGGCCAGGAATGAGGGGTGGTGCGCAGAAGCAGGGGAGAATGGAGGCTGATTTGAACGTCCAGCTTACTCGAACGGTCGCGGCAGTCCTGTGGCTTTCTCTCTTCGTGGGATGCAGTTCCCTGCCCTCTCGATACGTGCGGCAGGCGGAGACCGGGGTGACATTGACCTCCTTGACGGAGTCGCCGGAATCCTATCAGGGGAAGACGGTCATCCTGGGTGGAGTGGTGGTCGATCAGAAGCAGGAGGGCGAGCGATTGTGGCTCCATTTGAAGAATCGCCCGCTGGACAAGGACTATCGGCCGCATCGTCCGACCGTCAATGCCGGGCCGGAGGCCGGGCACTATTGGATCGTGGTGCCGAATGTCTCCGCCTTGCCTCACCACTGGAAGCACTGGACGCGAGTCACGGTGGTGGCGAGAGTCATGGATCCCAAATCGATCGAGCCGACGTCGGAGCCGGTGCTGACCTTGTTATTCATGCGAGGGTGGACGATGGGACAGGCCCAGCAAGGGAGCGCATGGGAGGAATCGGTCGATGCGAACTATCTGCTCTCCGTGCCGGAAGGCCTCCATGGCGAGTGAGACGCCGCAGCCTATTGGGGGTCCGGCGTATCCGATCCGTCGTCCTAGGGTTGTCGGTCTGCCGTAAAACGACTGTGGAGTTTGACCGGCGCGGCCCGTTTTTTACGCATGCGAATATTGAGCATCTCGACCGTCACGGAAAAGGCCATGGAGAAATAGATGTAGCCCTTGGGCACGTGCACATCAAACCCTTCGACCATGAGGGTCACGCCCACCAGAATCAAAAACGACAGGGCCAGGATCTTGATCGTGGGATGCGCATCGACGAAATCTCCGATGGCCTTGGCCGCCATCAACATCACCACGACGGCGAGGATGATCGCCGTCGCCATGATTGAGACATGGTCGACCAGACCGACCGCCGTGATCACTGAATCCAGCGAAAAGACGATGTCCAGGAGCGCAATCTGAACGAGCACCATCCCCAGGCTCGCCGCGGCGGTCGGGGTGTCGCCGTTCTCCACTCCCTCCAAGCTGTTGTGGATTTCATGCGTCGCTTTGGCCATGAGGAACAGACCGCCCCCGACCAGAATCAGATCGCGCCCCGAAATCCCATGACCGAGGATCGTGACCCAGGGGTGAGTCAGGCCCATTACCCACGAGATGGAAAACAAGAGGCCCAGGCGCGCCATCATGGCGAGTCCCAGTCCCGCCTGGCGCGCGACGGCGCGCTGGTGCTCGGGGAGTCGTCCGACGAGGACGGAGAGAAAGATGATGTTGTCGATTCCAAGGACGATTTCCAGCGCGGTAAGGGTTCCGAGGGCGATCCATATTTGCGGATTGGCCAGCCAGTCCAGCATCAGCAGCTCCATTGGTAAAAGAGAAGGGCAGCGAGTCGATTTGTCATGCGAGGGTCGGACACAGACACAGATATCGAGGAAGTCTAGCGTCCCGCGGGCGTCGGCGCAATCAAAAGGTGGGGATGAGACAAGCCGGGTCGCGGGGACGGCGCCGTCCCCGCGACCCTACGATCATGTCCGTCGCAGAAAATCCGGTCGATCACGGACTGCGACCATCTTGACCAAGTCGCGAATGGAGAGCACTCCGACGACCTTTTCGTGTTCGGTGACGGCCAGATGGCGGATTCGTTTCGACGCCATGCGTTCACTGGCATCGCGGATGGTGCGATTGATGTCGATGTCGATCAACGGCGAATTCATGAGCGCGCCCACCCGCATCGTCTCCGGATCGAGCTGGTAGGCCAGCAGTTTGCGTACCAAGTCGCCTTCGGTGATGATGCCCACGAGTTCTTCGGCTTCCATCACAAACAACGCTCCGATGTGTTTATCCGCCATTCGTTGCGCCGCTTCGAGCGCCGTGGCGTCGCTCCCGATGGTTTCAATGGCGGTTTTCATGAGGACACTCAACGGGCGGTAGACATTCGTGAGCGCCTGCACGGGCCCGCCGTCTGCATCGACGAAATGCCTGACCAGATCGCGTATCGAGATGATGCCGAGCACGTCCGTCCCTTCGGTGACCACGAGGTGCCGCACGTTTTTGCTTTGCATGAGGTGACTGGCATCGACCATCGGACGATTCGGTGCGATGGTGATGAGCGGACTGCTCATGATGTCCGTCATGCTGGTGCATGAGGGCACACGGCTGGGCGCCAGCACCTTCGCAATGAGATCGGTTTCGGTGACGATCCCCGCGATTCGGCAATCATTGTGCGGGCGGTCGAAGGTTTCAATCAGCACCGAGCCGATGCTGCGCGACCGCATTCTGGTGGCGACGGTGACCACCGAGGTATCCTGCGGGACCACCTCCAATTGGCGATGCATGTAGTCGCTGACGTGCTGGCCCGATACGGTCGTCATAGGCGCTCCTTTTCTTCATCATGAGGTGCGCGGGCTCGTCTCGCGCACATTGTCGATTGTCGCTTACTCATCGTCATCAATCCAGGCCTACTTCACGCTCCTCGGCTTGCTGCGGATAATGGTCGCGTGCTCATTCGCCCGCGGATGAGCTTCTGAAGTTCGTCTGCCAGGAGCAAACCGGCGGCTCCGAGGACCAGCGGCCCGAAGATCCAGGCGGGGAGTGAGGCGGTGCCCACAATCTGGTGGCCCAACGGACTGTAGATCATGATGAACAGGAGGGTCAATTCGACGGCGACTCCCAGCAGGATCAGGGGATTGCTGAACCAGCCAAGCCGGAACGCCGAGAGCCGGTCGGACCGGCAGGCAAAGACATTCGCGACTTGGGCCGCCACGATGCCGGCAAAGGTGACGGTGGTGGCTTCCTGATAGAGCGGAGCACTCCAGTCGAGCGGAGTTCCCCAAGTCCAGCCTTGGTGGAATAAATACAGAAAAAATCCTCCCATCGCAATGCCGGCTTCGATCAATCCCAGAAAGCCATAGGCTCGCAGGAGGACCTCCCGACTGAGGAGTCGTGCGGTCCGCGGTCGTGGGGGCTCGTCCATGATACTGCCTTGGGGCTGTTCAGCCGCCAGTGCCAGCGCCGGGACCATGTCCGTCCCCAGATCAATGGCTAGGATTTGCGGTACCGTGAGGGCGAGCGGCATCGACGCGAGTCCGAATCCCAGGTAGGGTACGATCTGGGGGACGTTGCTGGCCAACACATAGGTGACGAACTTGCGAATATTGGTATAGACGGCTCGGCCTTCTTCAATGGCATGGACAATGGTCGCAAAATTATCGTCGAGGAGAACCATTGAGGCGGTTTCTTTGACGACGTCGGTGCCGGTCAGTCCCATGGCGATGCCGATGTCGGCCATTTTCAAGGCGGGCGCATCGTTCACCCCATCGCCGGTCACGGCGACGACTTCGCCCATGTCCTTGAGCACCGAGACGAGCCGCATTTTATGCCGTGGCGCCATGCGGGCGAAGATTGGGTCCGGTTCCCCCGGAGCAGTCGGAGTGAGCAGTTGACGCAGTTGCTCGTCGCCCAAGCCGTCGAGTTGCGCGCCCTCGATCACCGGCACGAAACGACCCGGTGACGTGGGTACGGTTTCCGGAGCCAGCCCGATCTTGCGTGCGATGGCCAGCGCTGTGAGGGGATGGTCGCCGGTAATCATGACGACACGGACACCGGCCCGCCGGCATTGTTGGATTGCGTCCGGCACCTCGCGGTGCGGCGGATCCATCATGGCCACCAGGCCGAGAAACGTCAGTTTCTGTTCGAGGGTCTCGGCCTCCAATTGGTCTACGTCGCGCTCCACGTCGCGCATGGCCACGGCGAGCACGCGGTACGCCTGCTGGGCGAAGGCTTGACTCTGGGCGAGGATCTTTTTGCGCCCGTCCACGGTGAGCACCGAAGGCGTCGCTGACCCTTGCTGCATGGTACACAGCGGCAGCACTGATTCCGGTGCGCCTTTGGTGAAGGCGAGCAATCGGCCCTCGTTCCAATGGAGCGTCGTCATCCGTTTCCGATCCGCATCGAAGGGTAATTCGCCCATGCGCCGCAGGGGCGGTCGATGGAGCAGCCCGTGGTCGGCGGCGAACTCCAACAGCGCCGTTTCGGTGGGATCACCGGTGGTTTGACTGCGGCCGTCCGGACGTCGTACGCGTTTGGCATTGCTGCAATGGATCATCGCGTCGAAGAGGGTGCGCCAACGTTCGGCTTCCGCGGCGGAAATGAGTCGGTTCTTCGTGAACAAGCAGCCCTCGCGGGATTCCACGACGAGGTCGTCCACATACAACTTATCAAGCCGCATCCGGTTTTCCGTCAGCGTCCCGGTCTTGTCGGTACAGATCACGGTGGTGCACCCCAGCGTTTCGACGGAGGCAAGGTGCTTGATGAGCGCCTTGCGTGTGGCCATGCGTTGGCTGCCCATCGCGAGAGCGAGGGTGACGGTCGGCAGGAGTCCTTCGGGCACGTTGGCCACGATGATACCGATCCCGAAAATTGCGCTGGTCCAGAACCCCAATCCCATGCCGACGCCGATGGTGAAGAAGATCAGTCCCATCAGGAGCGAGAGCCCGGCGACGACGTGCGTGACCTTCACGATTTCCCGTTGGAGCGGGCTCAAACCTGTCTGGACCCTCGTGGTCAGATGCGCGATTTTCCCGAACTCGGTGTGGAGGCCGGTGGCAAAGACCACCCCCTGGCCATGACCGGAAAGGACCGTGGTTCCGGCAAAGGTCAGATTTGCGAGGTCGAGCGGATGGCCGCTCGTGATGGGTTCCGTTGAACGACGTTGCGGTTTCGATTCGCCGGTGAGCGAGGAGTTGTCGACGCGCAGGCCGACGGCTTCAGTGAGTCTCGCATCGGCGGGAATCTGTTCGCCCTCTTCCAGCACGAGCACATCGCCCGGCACCAGTTCGCTACGGGCGACTTGTTGCTGTTGACCGTCGCGAAGGACCCAAGCCTTGGCCGGCAGCATGCCACGCAAGGCTTGAACTGCGCGTTCAGCCTTGTATTCCTGCAGGAAGGCGAAGATGGCGTTGATGAGAATCACGCCGAGGATGGCCCACCCCAACGTTCCCATGCCTTCGCCGGGGTGGAGGGTGTCGGCGAGGAAGGCCAAGCCTGCGGCAACCCACAGCAGGAGCGCCAGAAAGTGCGTGAATTGACGGGCAAACCGGCTGATGAGCGGCAGCCCGCGCAACGCCTGCAGACTATTCGGTCCATACCGGAGAGTTCGCCGCCGCACGTCGTCAGAAGAGAGCCCTTGCGGTGTGGTGGCGAGTGCGCGGTACACCTGTTCGGGTGCCAGACGACAGATCTCTAACGCAGTCAGTTCAGGCACGCCATCCTCGTACGATGAGCACCGAACAGGGGGCATACTTCAGCAGCGTTTCCGACACGCTGCCCCACTCAAGCCGTTCGGATCCCGTCAAGCCTCGTGAGCCGGCCACGAGCAGATCCGCCTTGCTCGAGGTGGCCTGTCGGAGGATCGTGTCGGTCACAGAATCAATTCGAACCTGTGTCGTGACGGCATAGCCTTCGGCCAGAAAACGGGCGCGCAATTTTTCCACCAGCTGTTCGGCGGCCTGGCGTTTCGGGGCCGAGATCTGTTCCAGTTGATCCTTCGAGAGATACTTCGCCGCCAATTCCGTGAGGGCTGGTTGGACGACGGACAACACCGTGAGGTGCGCGGATTCCGGAAGCAATCGCTCGCAGAGAAACCGACCGGCGACGTGGGTGTGTCGTGAGGCGTCGGCCGCAAAAAGTACGTGGGAGAGCGTCGTGAGCGGCCGCTTCACAACCAGCACCGGGCAGGAAGCCAACGCACTGACCTTACGGGACACACTGCCCAGGAGGTAATGCTCTGCATCGCTGAGGCCACGTGAGCCGAGGACGAGCAGGTCGGCTTTCTTCTGTTTGGCCAGCTTCGTGACGGTATCGGCCACACGGCCATGGGCGAGGATCGTGTCGATGGCGGTGCGTGGTTTTGTGGCCGCCTGCTTCAATGCAATTTTTGCCAGGCCTTCGAAACGGCGCAGAATGTGATCGCCGGCTTTCGTCATGGCGGCAATGGCCTGTTTGGAGAGGGCCGCATGTTTGCGCGCGGAGGATTTCAGCGACGCGCTGTCCACGACGTGGACCAATGTCACGGAGTCGGGAGGGCGGCTTGCGACAGCTTCGAGCATCTGCACGCTCCACTCCGCGAACTCCGATCCATCTACCGCGATCATCATCTTCATATTGGGTTCTCCTGGTTGGTCATGCTCCGTGCTGGAATAGGGTCTGCATCGGATATGCCTGTGCGCTCTCCAATAGCGGGTCGTCGATTCTATGCGACGACAGACGGTTGGCGGGCATCGCCGATTCCCACCGTTCCTGGAGGTGCGGCGTTTTGCAGCAGTGTCCGGCATCAGGTTGGGGTAATTGGCATCAGTCGGAGGGCAAACTGGCAGGGGGATGGCTGAGTGGATCCTGCGCTTGTGTAGGTCGGCGGATCCATCGTTGCTCAGGCATCACGATTGCGTGTGTAGGAGACTGTCTACAGGAGAATGCCACAATGGTGCAGAGAGGCCTCGCGGGCTGGGGAAAAACTCGATGGTTGAGCAATCCGCCGGCGGAATTTTTCCGCGTCCTTTTAAGGGGCATGTTGGTGGGGATCGTGGGGGCGAGTCTGGCGCTGGTGTGGGCAGAGCCGATCTCCGCGGAAGTCCTGGCGCGTATGACTCTAGGCGGCGACGCGATCGAACTGGAGATTCCCACCGAGATCGGTCCGCAGAAAGACCTCATCCCGCTGTACCGGGGTGGGAACATCCCCTACTTCAGTGCCGGCATCGGTCAGGCCGAGCGTGAGGCGCTGTATCCTGCGTTTTCGCTGAAGCTGGTGTTGACGGTGGGCGGGAAGCCTTTTGTCGTGGGTGCAGGGGTGGTGCTCAGGAACAGCGACGGCGCCACGGTGTTGACGGTACCTCAGGAGCAGGTGACAGGCCCCTGGCTCTTTATCGACCTGCCCGATGGTACGTATGACGTGGAGGCCACGTTGGGCGGTCACATTCAACAGGTGCGAGGGGTCAAGGTCAGGCGAGGACAGGTGACCACGCAGCATGTTCGTTGGGCCGAGGACCGGAGCCCTGCCCTGTCTGTTCAAGCAGAGTAGGTGTGGCCGGCGCGCGAAGGGCCTGTGTCGACAAGGAGGAGAGGGTGTATGGCGAAGAAACGCAAGGTCCCGGCGAGACGACCGGCAGGCGCGAGGCGCAAACACGTGACATTCGAGGACCTCACGGTCGGCGACATCGTGAACACACGCGTCCAATCGGTACGTCTCGACATGAAAGGCGACCGCGTGGCGGCGTTGTTTCTGAAAGAGGGCGGCGTGGTACCGGTCGTGGACAAGGCGAAACAGCTCATGGGGGTCGTGAGTGAACATGATCTGTTGTTGGCGCTCGATGAGGGGCAGGTGTGGAGCGCCCGGACGGCGAAGGACCTCATGAGCGAAAACCCCTATTCGGTGCCGCCGGAAACCACGCTGTCCACCCTGGTGCATGTACTGACGGAGAGCGATCTCATGTCGGTGCCGGTCGTGAACGCGGGCAATCGGCTCGTGGGTGTGGTCACGCGTCGTGACGTGGTGCGGGCCGCGCTTCGGCCGGCTGTGAGGCGGCGGGCGTAAGGCCTGCGTGAACCGACCTGAGACGTTCGAAGAGAGGGGACCAAGGATGCGGCATATCGACTCGCTCACTCACCCTTGTGATCCGAAAACGCTGACGGTAGGCCAGCTGATGCAGGATGCGTTGTTTACCTGCACGGCGCGGACGGATGCGCTCACGATCGGGCGGCTGATGACGAAACAACATTTCGGTGGTTTGCCGGTGCTCGGAGAGGACGGAACGCTGGTCGGCTTGGTGACGGAATACGATCTTCTGCAGGCCATGATCGAAGGGCGGGATCTGCGCAAGGTGCTGGCCTCGGAAATTATGACGACTCAGCCGTTGACAGCTCGGGAAAACATGACGCTTGAAGAGGTCGCGAACCTGTTCCAAGACCGGTACGTGACGCGCTTGCCCGTGGTGCGAGACAAGCAACTCGTCGGGATCGTGGCGAGGCGAGATTTGTTGCACGGCTATATGAAAGCGTCGGAGTACTGGTCATAGTCCCCAAGTCGGGCACTGCTCTGAACGGCTCCACGTCCATCTGGGGCTTGGCGGCCGAAACTCCGTCTCGGCACTGTCCCGAAGGCGGGAAAGTGGGATGATCCAATCCTTAGCCGGCGCGTCTGGTTCGTGCCAGGGGGGAGGATAGGGTTCCGACGATTGCGATGATACAAAACAGCGCTCCCGCATAGAACGTGGCCGCCGCGCCGAGTCGATCCCACAAGAATCCCGCCAGCACACTGGCCATGAGCATCGCGAGCCCACAAGCCAAGTTGAAGCAGCCGAAGGCCGTTCCGCGCAGATCGGCTGGTGCGTGGTCCGCCACCATGGTCGCCAGCAGGCCTTGCGTCATCCCCATGTGAACACCCCAGAGGGCGACGCCCAGCATGAGCACCCTCCAATGGTTGTCCATGGCCAACACCAGATCCGCCGCAATCAGTACCTCCAGGCCGAGCGTGAGAAGCTTGGTGTGACTTATTCGGTCGGAAAGTTTGCCGAATGGATAGACCGAGGACGCATACACGAGGTTCATGGCCACCATGACGAGAGGAATAAAGGCGACTGGAATACCGCTTTGTTGTGCGCGCAGGACAAGAAACGCTTCGCTGAACCGAGCCAGGGTGAAGCTGGAGCCGATCCCTACCACCCACCAATAGGTCGATCCAAGACGTGAGAAATTGTCCCGGTTGATCGGATTAATCCTGTGCGTGGACTGCCGGGTCGCTGGTTCCCGGACGCCGACCAGCAGGAGCGCGGCGGCCATCATGCCCGGTATGACGGCCACCCAGAAGACGGCCCGGTAATCGTCGGCCCAGAGCAGCATCAATCCCACCGCGAGCAAGGGACCGAGGAACGCCCCCACCGTATCGAGTGATTGTCGCAGACCAAACGCGGCGCCGCGGAGCGCCGGTGGCGCGATGTCCGCTACCAAGGCATCGCGCGGCGCGCCTCGTACACCTTTGCCGACCCGATCCAGCAAACGGGCGGTCAACAGGGTGCCGATGTCCGGGGCCATCGCGAAGAGCGGCTTGGTCAGCGCGCCCAGGGCATAGCCGGCCAGGGCCAGTCCCTTCCGTTTGCCGAGGTAATCGCTCAACGTCCCGGAAAAGACTTTGACCGCGAGCGCCAGGGACTCGGCCAGTCCCTCTACAATGCCGACCGCGATCGTCCCGGCTCCGAGTGTCGTGACCATAAACAACGGCAGGAGGCTGTGGATCATTTCCGAAGAAATATCCATCAAGAGGCTGACGAAGCCCAGAACCCAGATGCCGGGCGGCATCTGGCGGAGAGAGGACTGTGGAGATCGGTGTGGCATGAACACGTGTCAGGATGCTCCGACGGGTACTCAGAGGGAATGACGGGGGGTGTACATGATGATGCCCATGCCTACGAGGCAGATGAGAGCCCCTGCCACATCGAATCGATCCGGCCTGGTCCCGTCCGCGCCCCATCCCCACAGCAGTGACAGGATGATGAACATCCCGCCATAGGCCGCGTATACCCGTCCGAAATGCGTGGTCTGTAACGTGGGAATGAGGCCGTAGAGTATCAATAGGGCTGCTCCCGCCACCGCATATCCGAACGGCTTGCCTTCACGGAGCCACAGCCAGACGAGATAGCCGCCGCCGATTTCACATAGTCCGGCAATGACGAAAAGACTGATCGACAGGGCGAATGACATCATCGGGGCTCCACATGGAGGTTAGGCCAAGACCCTGAAGGATTTTCATCTGTCGTGCCCGTCCTGGCTCAGTTGATAGAACCATTGATCTACTATGGGGCGCGATCGACATACAAGCGTGGGGGACGATGCGCAGGAAGAGGCTCATACCGGCGCGGCGCCCCTAGTCGCAGGGCTGGTCGGAAAAGAGGACGATGGGAAGCGTTCTCTTCTGAGCATGAAGAACCACACCACCGAACAATCGCGTCAAGAAGGAGAGGTCATGTGGGATGCGGTCGGTCAGGCGCTCTCGAACTCTCATCGCCCAGGAGTCGAATTCCTGGTGATGCGCAGACGTCGACAGATGTAACAGTCGGCCCTGCTGCCAAGCTTGGACGGGGCCGGATGGGGCGCTCTCAAATGTGATGCCATTCGGCTTGCTCGCCCCCGACATCAGTCGATTCGTGTTCAGCGCGGTCACGACAGCCTCGCGCAGGTCTGAACAATTCATCCGAACCGCTCGGACATGGTGCAACGCAGTAAATGCCGCTTCGTCGCGTAGGAATTGACGATATTCATCCAAACTCGAAATGGTATAGGTCTGGATATGGAGGACACGGCAGGCGGCCGGCGGGCACCAGACAAGAGACATTACGACGGCCATCGCCGCCAGCCCGGCAATGAGCAGGAGGGGTAAGTGCTGCCGCTTCATGTGGTGCTTTCCTGCGGCACGTCATCGTCGTTGCCGCGGCTGATGTTGCGAGCAAGGCTTCGGTCGCTTCAGGTCGGATGGAATCTGGGTCGCCTCATCGAGGCAGGCCGTATCCAATTGTGCTTGCACCAGTCCGAGTGCGCCGCTGAGGTTTGCTCCTCGCAAGTCGGCATGGTGCAGATCGGCATCGTTCAGTTGGGCTCCCGTCAAATCCGACGCGCTCAGATTCGTCCCGCGCAGATTGGCCTCCTGTAGATTGGTTTGGACCACGAGGGCGTGGCTGATGTCGGCCTGACTCAGGTCGGCGGCTACCAGATTGGCCGACTCCAAATTGGCTTCACTGAGGCGGGCCTGCGACAGGCGGGCTTTCGGACCGTAGCTGTCGGTGAGGTCGGCTTTTCGGAGATCGGCGATCGCGAATTGCGCACCGATGATGACGGCATGAGAAAGTCTGGCCCCGTGGAGATTGGCGCCAGACAGATTGGCTTTGTACAAGACCGTCATGGTCATCGTCGCGGAGTCCAGCCGGGCCTTGACGAGATTCGCGCCTTCCAGGTTCGCATGTTCCAGATTGGTCCGCTGCAGGTTGGCACCGCCAAGCTGGGCATAGCGAAGATCCACGCCTCGAAGGTTGGCCTCGTGAAGGTCCGCATTCCTGAGGGAGGCGTCGTCCAAATAGGCGCTGTCCAGATCCGCTTCGATGAGTGACGCGCCGTCGAGGTTGGCGCTGTCCAACAAGGCGCCTTGCAGATTGGCCCGGCGCAGATTGGCCTGTCGCAAGTCGGTCCGGCGCAGGTCGGTTCCGGCCACGTCGGCTTCCGTCAGATTGGCTTTCGACAGATTCGCTCCGTAAAAATAGCCGTCCAGCAGGGTCGCGTTGCTGAAATCCGCAAGCCGCAGATCCGCATCCTCAAAATGGGCCCGCTCCAACAGCGCTTCTCGGAAGAACGCGCCTTGAAGGTCGGCTCCGTAGAATGCGGCTTCATCGGCCGCCACGCGATTGAGATGGGCCTTGACCAGCAAGGCCTTGCGCAGGTCGGCTCCCTCAAGATTGGCGTCATCGAGGACGGCCTGAGAGAGGTCGGCGCCTTTCAGGTGCGCTTGCACAAGATCTGCTGCGCGCAGATTGGTGCCTCTTAGGATCGCCCCTTCAAGATTGACCCGTTCAAGGTTCGCTCCCACCAGGCGAAGGTGACGAAGGTCTACCCGGCAGAGATTGGCGCGGCGGCCATCGGGAGATTCTCGGTCGTCCAGCCAACGCGCATGGGATTGCAGCACCTTGTCCAGTGCTTTGGCGGAAGGGCGCTGCTGTTTGAGGGGGCTCTCACAGACACTGGCAGGTGTGGGTTTGGGGGGAGACTTCGGCGCGGCGTCGGCACCGGTCGAAAGAGCGAGCAGCATGGCCGCCACCCCACCCGCGGCGATGGTGATGGACAGGGAATTCTGTTTCATGAACTGGCCTCCTTCAAGAAGATTCGGTGCCTCGGTGCATCGCATGCCTGAGAGATCATGATCCGGTTCACGTGTGCCGATCGACCTGGTGCGCCAATTCGGTGAGGAGGGTCGAGATGCGAACGTCGTAGGGCGCGGATCGGTCGATGCGGCGCAATGGGTCCGGAAGTTGTGCTAAAGAGAGCCGGGCATGTCTGCGAATTTCTTCGAGCGATGGGGGGGAGGTCAGGCGGTGGCCCCCTTGCATGACGTGGCCCAGCAGGGGCCGTCCTTCCTGGCAGTCGCCCTCGATCGTGATGATATCACCGTTCAGTCGTTCGTCTGTGCCGATGCGGCGGTAGACCTGTTTGCGGCCGGGCCAGGTGGCTTTGCCTTCGGACCGTTTTCGGCAAGGCCTGCCGGCATATTCCTGGAGTTTGTACGCGCAGTCCAGGTATGGGGCATCGGCTGACGTGGTCATAGCCGTGCCGATGGCGAAACTATCGATCGGAGCCTGGCCCGCCACTAGCGCGTGGATGCGTTCCTCGTCAAGATTCCCACTGGCGAGAATTTTGGTTGCCGTAAGGCCTCCGCGATCGAGAATGCGCCGAACCTTCCGCGCATGCTCGGCCAGATCTCCGCTATCGAGCCGGACGCCGTGGATCGAGATGCCCTGCTCCTTCAATCGAGCCGCCAGAGCGACCACTTTTCCCGCAGCGGCTTCCGTCTCGTAGGTATCGATGAGGAGTACGACGTTGCCTGGTTGGGCCTGGGCGATGTGCGTGAAGGCCTGCATTTCGTCGAGATGGGCCTGGACGAAGGAATGGGCCATGGTGCCGTAAATCGGGATGGTAAAGCGGGCGCCGGCCGACACGTTCGACGTGCCCGCCAGTCCGGCGACGTAGCCGGCCCGGGCGGCGAAGAGACCGGCTTCCACGCCATGCGCGCGGCGTAGGCCGAAATCAATCAGGGGTGTGCCGTCCGCAACCAACACCGAACGGCAGGCCTTGGAAGCGACCATTGTTTGAAAGTTCAGCAGATTCATGACCCGTGTTTCCACGAGTTGCGCCTGCGGAAGTGGTGCGGTAATGCGAAGGATCGGCTCGTTCGGGAAGAAGAGGGTCCCCTCCGGCATGGCATGGACGGCACCTGTGAAACGCATCGCGAGGACGGTGTCGAGGAACGCCGGAGTAAATCCGCCTGCCCGGTCGAGCCAGTCGATGTCGCCGTCTGAGAACTGAAACTCCTCCAGATAGGTCAGTACCTGCTCCAGCCCAGCGGCCATGAAGAAGTTTCGTTGCGGCGGCAGTTTCCGGACAAAAAATTCAAAGACGGCGACTTCCGTCATCCTCTGGTCCAGGTAGGCCTGCGCCATGGTGAGTTCATAGAGGTCGATGAGGAGGGCGTCTGAGGTGCTATTCATGCGGCCAATTGCTCCACCCGAAGGGGCATCGCACCGGCCGACACCATCTCGGCTTCGGCCCGTCGACCGTCTTCAGGCAGGACGTTCACGGCTCGTATGGCGTCGATCAAGAGACACACCTCATATCCGAGGCTGCGAGCCTCCCGTACGGTTTCGCGCACACAATAGTCCGTGGCCAGTCCCCCGATGAACAATCGCGTGACGCGAGCCGCTTGGAGGCGAGCATGCAGCGGAGTGCCCTGGAAGCCGGAGTAGGCCTCCTGGGCGGAGTCGGTGCCTTTGAAGATCACGATGGCCGATGCAGGCAGCTTGAGTTCCTCCGGAAATTGTGCCCCGGGACTTTGCCCGATGCAGTGTGTCGGCCAGGGGCCTCCTTGTGCGCGGAAGGAGCAATGGTCCGGCGGGTGCCAGTCGCGGGTCGCAAACACCGGCAGGCCGCTGTGGATAAAGAGGGTGAGATACCGTCGCAACGGAGCAATCACCTGTTGGCCGCTGGGCACCGCCAGGGCGCCACCCGGAAGGAAATCGTTCTGCACGTCCACGATGAGCAGTGCATCGCCTGCGTGAAGAGGATTCATACGGAGTCCCTTCGCATGATTCGTCCGCCCGACATCCTATCGACCCTGTTGCACGAGCAGGCGGATGTAGGCCAGTACGTCTTGCATCTCCGTTTCGGTCAGCTGCCCGTACCACGCATGCATCGGGCTGAAGACGACGCCGTGCTCGATCGTTCTGAGCAGCTCCTCGTCGGATTTGAGGAAGGATTTGAACCGGTGGAAGTTGGCCGCCGGAACCGTCAATGCGGCCGCCTCGGGACCATCGCCCCGTCCACCGCTGCCATGACAGGCGAGGCAATGGCGCTCGTAGACAGCCTTCCCTTTGGTGACATCCGGCGGGAAATCCTGTGCCGCCGCAGAGCCACAGGCGGCCGCAATGGTCATGAAGAGAGAGACGAGGAATGAATGCTGGATGCCGGTGGCCATGGCAATCTGCATGGGGCTCAGTGTCTCCTTCAGCTTTTCTTGGTCGTGTGGGCGATGAACGACGAAAAATGTTGCTGCAGTTTTGTGCTGCCGCAGGCCGGGCATTGGACCTCACCGTGTTCGTGTTGCTTCAGCGTCACGATGATCAGTGATTTTTTTCCGCAATCCAGACAGGTGTAATCATACATAGGCATGGGCAACCCCTCACGACAGTTCCAGCGTGGGTGGTGGTTGCACGATGGTGGCCTGTAGGCCCTTCTCCCCCGGTTCGTTCTCGAAGATCACGTCCTGTCCGTCTTCCATGTCATTGAACGGGATGCCCTTCACGGCATTCTTGTGAAAATACACTTCGCCCCCGCCGTCGTTCAGGATGAAGCCATAACCTTGTTGAGGGAAGACCTTACTCACCACGCCCCGGAGCTGCGGGAGCGGTTCGATTCGCACGACGGTGCCGGCTCGTTTCTCGCGATATTTCCGCAATTCGATCGCCACGGCGTCGAAGGCCGCCCGGATGGCTTCCTCGAACGTCTTGTCCTCCTTGCGGGAGGTCAGGGTGTGACGGGTCGGAATCGTGACCAGCACGAGCGCCTCTGCAACATTGGCCTGTTTTTTATGATGGCGATTTTTTGTCAGCGTGACACGTCCATGAATGATGTCGTCGTGGCCATGCTGCAAGGCGGCCATGCGTTCCTCGATCTCGGATTTCCAGCGCGGAGTCATGGCAATGTTGCGGCTCTCAACTTCCAGGTTCATGCGTCCTCCTCTCGGCTCAGATGGAGACTGCTTCATCTACTGTCTCAGCAAAGCACGTGCCCTTGCCGTCGGCGGGCGAACTGGGTGGAGCTGGGGTGGAAACAGCTGAAAGTGGAGCATTTGCACGTCTGGGGGGAAGGGAGAGATCGGTGGCCTATCGGGGGACTGGCGCATAATTCCTCACTATCTGAGCCGAGCTGAAGCTCAATGCGCCAGTTGCCGGCGGAATTGCATGGCCGGCGCGGGCATTTTTCAGGAACATGTCTTGCGTGGGAAGCCCATATGCCGGTGTTGAAGAAATCCGCCCTGGACGCCTACCTCAAAGACCGGTTCGGTCCCACGACGGTGTTGCGTGCCTATGGACCGATCGGCAAGGAGACGAGCGGCGCGCGATATAAGCAATACGGGTATGGCGCGCCGGTCCGGTTGACGTTTCGCCAGAAGGGCAAGACCCGCCAGGTGGTGTTGGGCACCATGAGTCCCGGCCCCTTCGGGCATGAGCATTCGTCCGACCGGGCTCAGGCGATGTTGTGGGACTATGACTGTTACGGCCGTCTGCCGAAGCATATCGCGGCGCTGGATGTGGGGGCCTTTACCGAGCGCGGCGAGTTGATGTCCGTAGCCTCCGCCAAAGAATTCTTTTTACTCACCCAATGGTCCGAGGGGGAGACCTACCATAGGGACCTGGAACGCCTTGCCGCTGCGCGCAAGCCGACCGCGCTGGATCGGAAACGGACCGAGGCGTTGGCCGGATATCTGGCCGGCATCCATCGGGTAACGCATCATGACCCCGACCTGTATCGCCGACGATTACGGGAGTTGCTCGGTCATGGCGAATGCATCATGGGGCTCACCGATAGTTACCCCGATCGCTTTGCCTTCATTACGGAAGATCTGTTGCAACGCATTGAGGTGGCCTGCAACGAATGGCGGTGGCGGCTACGCGGCCGACATGCTCGATTGTCGCAGGTGCATGGGGATTTTCATCCATGGAACGTGCTGTTTCGTCGCGGGACGGATTTCTCCGTGCTGGACCGGTCGCGCGGGGAGTGGGGCGAACCGGCCGATGATGTCACCTCGATGTCGATCAACTATCTGTTTTTCTCCCTGTGCCGACATGGGACGTTGAAGGGGGCGCTGGAAGTGGTATTTCGTTCGTTTTGGGATACCTATCTTGTCCGGAGCCGCGATCGCGAGGTGCTGGATGCGACGGCGCCGTTCTTTGCCTTCCGCGGGTTGGTGCTTGCGAGTCCCCTCTGGTATCCGAACCTGACGACGACCGTGCGGCGGAAAATCTTCCGGTTCATCGAGAATGTATTGGCGGTGCCGCGGTTCGACCCGGCGGACGTGAACCGCTACTGCGAGTAGGTGTTGTGATGACGCACACTCCGTTCGCTATTTGGCTCACCGGTCTTCCCGCTTCCGGGAAAAGTTCGATTGTGGCGCGCTTGCTACCCAAGATTGAGTCATCGGGAGCCGCTGTCGAAGTCCTGGAGTCCGATGCCGTCCGGCGCATTCTGACGCCGGAGGCCGGCTACTCGAAGGAAGAACGCGATCTGTTCTATCGCGCCTTGGCCTATATGGGCGCGCGGTTGTGGGCCCATGGCGTGAACGTGATTTTCGACGCGACGGCGAGTCGGCGAGTCTATCGAGACTTTGCCCGCTCCTTGATTCCGCCGCTGCAGGAAGTGTCGATTGTCTGTCCGCTGGACGTCTGTATGCAGCGCGATAAGAAGGGAACGTACAAGCGAGGGATGCACGGTGAGTCGTCCACGGTCCCGGGGCTCCAAGAACCCTATGAAGCGCCGCTCTCGCCGGCGTTGGCCATCGACACCACAGTGGTGTCCTCGGACGCCGCAGCCGAACAGATTTTTCTGCTGGTCCGTTCTGGTCGTCGTCCGTAATACGGTTTCGCCGTCGCATCGTGATTCAGGCCCTTGCTCAGTTGAGCGGCCTTCGCTAGGATGAGTCCGTTACCGCAATCACTCACCATGAGGGCGCCCATGCCCGCGTCACTGGATCACATTCATTCCGGTACTCCGATGGGGGCGAACCTTGTCGCCGCCGGCGCGACGTTTCGCTGCTGGGGCCCGCACGCCAAGTCAGTGCATGTGGTCGGCGACTTCAATCATCGGGTTCGCGACGACGCGAGTTTACTCACGCGAGATGCGCAGGGGCATTGGCGGGGCTTCATTCCTGGCGTGAAGGACCGTCAGCGCTACATGTTCTACGTGGTCGGCGAGCGGAGTGAAGGCCTGAAGCGTGATCCCTATGCCCGAGAGCTGGAGTCGCCGTTCCCCAGCGAATGTATCATCCGCCATCCCGACTTTCCCTGGCACGCGAGCAGCTACATCACGCCGCGTTTCCACGAGTTCGTCATTTATCAACTCCACGTGGGCACCTTCTATACGCCGAACCTGCCCCACAAGGGCGGCACCTTTCTCGACGTGGCGCGCAAGCTGCCCTATCTTGCTGAGCTCGGTGTGACCGCCTTGCAGCTCATGCCCATTCAGGAATTTCAAACCGCCTTCAGCCTTGGCTACAACGGGACCGACTATTTTTCGCCCGAGATGGATTTTGCCGTGGCAGATGCGGACCTGCCTCCCTACGTCGCGGAAGTCAACGCACTGCTCGATGCGAAGGGCCAGCGCCGGTACCAGGCGGAGGAGCTGCGGGGAGAAATGAATCAGCTCAAGGCGCTGATCGATCTGGCCCATATCCATGGCCTGGCCGTGCTGCTTGATGTGGTCTACAACCATGCCGGCGGAGACTTCGGCGACCAGAGCCTGTACTTTTTCGATCGGCAAGATCCGGCCGGCGGGCAACGGAACTCGCTGTATTTCACCGAGATGGGGCATGCCGGCGGCCTCGTGTTCGATTTCGCCAAACCCGAGGTGCGCGACTTCCTGATTCAGAACGCGAAATTCTTTCTCGATGAATACCGCGTGGACGGATTTCGGTACGATCAAGTCAGCGTGATTGATCATGACGGAGCGCCGGAAGGCTGGCGATTTTGTCAGGACCTCACGGCCACGCTGCATGCGCAGCGGCCGGAGACGCTCCACCATGCCGAATATTGGGAGGTGAATCCGTTCGTGGTCCAACCCCTGCCGGTCGGTGCCGGCTTCGACACCACGCTCACCGACGGTCTGCGCATGGCTATTCGCGAGGTCATCGGCAGCGCGGGCGCGCCGAATGAGCGGCCGCTTAATATGACGGGCCTGGCACGCAGTCTGTGGCCTGAAGGGTTCCACGAGGCGTGGCGATTCGTGCAGGGGCCGGAGAACCATGACATCGTCTATCATGGTCGCGAGGAGCGTATTGCTCGACTGGGCGATCCCGAGCATCCGCGCTCCTGGTTCGCCCGCAGCCGGGCGCGCGTCGCCACCGGCCTCAGTCTCACTGCGCCGGGCATTCCGATGCTCTTCATGGGACAGGAGTTTCTGGAGGACAAACAGTGGTCGGACGACTTCGTGACGCATCGCGACTTGCTGCTCTATTGGGCCGGCCTCGATCAGGGCGACAAGCAGATGCTTGACCACCTGCGGTTTACGCGAGACCTCGTGAGCCTGCGTCGCCGACTTCCCGCATTGCAGGGGCAGGGGTTTCGGGTCGTGCATGTGCACGACCAGAACCGTGTCCTGGCCTTCCATCGTTGGGTCGAAGGCGCAGGCCACGATGTGATGGTGATCGTGCATCTCGCCGACTTCACCCGGGTCGGGTATCGTCTCGGGTTTCCCTGGGATGGAGACTGGCGTGAAGTCTTCAATAGTGATGCGTATGAGAATTGGCTCAATGCCGGCGTGGTCGGCAACGGCGGGCATGTGACTGCCGTTCCAGAGCCTCTGCACGATTTTGCCTATTCGGCAGCGGTCGTGCTCCCGGCCAATAGCCTGCTGGTGTTTGCGCGCTGACTTCCTTCGCGGTCCTTTCCCGTCGTCGACGCTGCTCCCTGAGCCACCGGCACCGTCTCCGGGGGAGCCGTCGCCCGGTCCGTCTCTCGACGGCAGGCGCCGGGATGGTCCCATGCCACAAGAGTTCTTCGTAGAACGGCCGACCGCAGGCTGCGGCCCTATCTCTGCCGAAGAATGGCAGCAAGCGCGACAGACCGGAAGCGCGATGGGCGGTAGAGTGCCGGTGTGCCCAACCCGCCGTTCATGTGCGACCGTACACCTGCAATTGAGAGGAGCTCACGATGAACATGCGTATGCTGATGGCGTTCACGCTCATCTGGATGGGGACGGTCGGCCCAGTCATCGGGTTTCAGACCGCCGCGGTCTTTCCCACCAGCCGGGTCGAGCACGTGGATCTTCGCAATCAACTGTTGACCTTCAAGACTCAGGACGGTCAGCTTCGAATGTTGCGAGTGGCTGATTCGACGGCGATGCGACGCGAGCCGTTGCACAAAGGGGATCTCGTCACCATCGAAGTCGATCTCGACGACCAGATCGTCAACATCGTGAAAGTGGTCCAAACTCCCGAATCTGATCCTCAGGGGCTCAGCCGCAAATGAGGTGACCGCCTATCCATGAGACATACTCAGCCGCCGCAGCAGATGGGCGGTGGCTGGTCTGGTCCTGAGCCGGTGAACCGCGCGCGACGGTAGGATCCTGTCAGGCCGTCCACCAGGAGGCGACCGGGGGGTGAGGCCGCGGACGCAAGGGACGAGGATGCATCCATTCGCCTTGTGAATGAAGTCCCACCCGACGGCAGTAGTCTGCCGCGATAGCCGCTTCCTCCGTGCCTTGATTCACCATCACGAAGGTGCCTCCCGGCGCAAGATTGCGCGCAATGCGCGCGAAGAGTCGCTCAGGGGAAAAGACCGTCAGCGGGAGCCGCCAGGCGAGGACTGGCGCCGGCGTGACAAACGGAAACCAGGCCGTGATCACATCAACCTGCTCGTTCCTCTCGCAGTAGTTCGCAATCGCAAACGAGGTGTGCGGGAGATCCGCGATGTATCCGGCGGCGGCATCGTAGCGGCTGTAGCCGGTGGGATAGAGGCGGAATCCTTCCACATCCACGCCGGTCAGTGTCGCCGGACGGAAAAACCGGTGAAGTGTCCGCGCATACCAGAAGTTCGCACAGCCCACATCCGTGACGAGGCCACTCCGAGGAATGGTCCGGCCGGTTGATGTCCAGGCTTGATCCAATAGATCGAGATAGGCGTAGTTGGCCAGGGACGTGTGTTGTCCGTAACGCGACTCGAAACGGATCTCATAACGAGCCTGGAGGCGATCGATAAGCGCCGTCTGCCAGGACGCCAGGTCGGTAAGGCGTTCCACGGGGACTTCATGATACGGTCTTCTGGACCAGCGCACCCGCTCGGAGAGGCGATACCCTAGCTCATGATAGAGCGAACGGCATCGTTGGCCGAGAGAGTAGTGATGGGTGGGCGATGGGAGGTCGGTAACAGGAGCCGGCGACTCGCGTGAGGAATGGAACGCGGCTGAGGGGGTTGTCGGCATAGCGAGAAGGCCTCCTCACCATGTCGGATTTTTCAATGAAGAACTGAAGGGGTTTGGGCGAGAATGGCGTGCGATAAGAGTATCGGGGCATGGTGAGCGATCACGGCTCGACGGAGCAGGTCTTCTCATCCACCTGGTCAGGCGAGTCGCCGGCAAGGAAGTCGTTGAGCAGCCGACAACCCGCAAAGAGTGTGGCTTCGTCCTGTCTGATCCAACGGCTGACGGCTCCCAGATAGACGAGTCGGTCTGCTACCGCCTTGATGTCCTCGATTCCGGTCTCCGCGCCTGCCTTCGTAGGGTTCACCGGTCTCCCACATGTGATCAGGTAGTTCAAGAGTCGACGCTCCGCTCCCTCACCGATCTCCTCCGCCAGCCCGCGAACGAACGGTTCCCATTGCGGCCGGCCTTCGGAAAGCGCGGCCTCTCCGTAGTGCAGGAAGAGTTGGCTCAGATAGGGGTGGTTGCCCGTCCACTTGGCGATCGGTGCCGCCCTATCGTGGCCGACCAACCGACGCAGTTCTCCATCCAGCAGGACGGAGAGCGGATAGAGGCGAATGGACAGCGCGGCCAACGTGGACGCATTGTCCAACACGGTTCTCAATCGGCGGCTTCCGGTGAGAATCAGGTTCCTGGGGCGGGCAATCGAAACCTGCCGGAGCAGCCTGTCGATCGCTTCGTCGGACAGATGGTCGAGATTGTCCAGGACGAGCATCGCGCCGGATGTCGCCTCTTCATTGGGCGGCGGCGCTTGGCGAAGATCCACCTCGATCACTCGGTGGTCAGGCAGGTCTGCCAGCGAACTTCTGACCAGCGACGTTTTCCCGAGCTTCGGTCCGCCGATCACCGCCACGGATTCGCCGTTCATGAGGCGTCCGCGCAGGTTTCGGACGAGCCCTTGGCGTCCGATGAACGCATCTCCGGTGACAGGGCATGGGAAAAAGGGTGTGACGGACATGGGCCACTCTACCATGCCTGCTCACGATAGAACTCATCGCTCGTGCGACCTGGGCATCGCTGTCGAGATCGGTTACCGAGGACGAACGAAGCGGAGCAGGTTCCCCCCGGCGGCCAGCCTGGAGAACGTTCGTTTCAGGTCATTGACTCGATCCAGATAGCTCTTGGCACTGTGGTCGCCGCATCGTTGATGCGGAGTCAACCGAAAGCCGCGCGCCACGTACGCGTGACCGGCGCCGGCGCCGCAGAGATGAATCAGCGCGGCCAGCTCCTGTTTCTGCTGGAACGTGGGACGGGGCCTGCGATGTGATCCGATCGCGTGTGCCACGGCGCGATCGAGCAGGGCGGAGGTCATTTCGATGGCATGGCTCGGCAGGACGCGGCTGTAGAGGCTATTGAACCAGCAGGAG
>CABVRW010000024.1:40665-52280 GCA_902500785.1 uncultured Nitrospira sp. | reverse complement strand
AGGTGTCGCCGATCTTGGTGCTCTGGAGATATTTCTCCGCCTTCTGGGCGATGAATCGCGGATCGCGATCGTACATTTCCCGCGTGATCGGATCGACGACGTTGCCGATGAGGCTCAATGTGGGCACGGAACAAAACGGATCCATGCAGGCGGTTGCCGGATCCGGCACGAGCAGCATGTCGCTGTTGTTGATCGCTTTCCAGCCTCGAATCGACGAACCATCGAGCCCGGAGCCGTCCTTGAACAGGCCGTCCGTCAGTTCACTGACAGGAATTGTAAAATGCTGCCAAGTGCCGATGAGGTCCACAAACTTCATGTCCACGACCTGGACCTTATTCTTCTTTGCAAAATCTAACACCTCACGAACGTTCATCCCCTCCTCCTTTCAACCGCCGATAAAATAACTGCCCCACCCGCTGTCGTTTACGCCGCATGAGCCCCAAGAAACAGTTCAATCTCAGTGAGAATCGAGGCCCGGATCGATTCCAGACGACCGGCCTCCTCGATCTTCTTCCCATCCATACCCGTCACATAAAACACGTCGGCCACCTGATCAAGCCGGGTGGAAATCCGAGACGCATGCACCGACAACCCCAACTGAAAAATCGCGTTCGTGATAATGTACAACAATCCCTGCCGATCATCCGCAAAAACATCCAGAATGGTAAATCGGTCGGACGTCTCATTGTCGATCCGCACCTCCGCGGGCTGCCGATGCGCAGGCAACGATCGCCCCATGTTCAATCTGGCCCCGCGACGCATCACCGTGTCGATGGACTGACGTCCGGATAACACCTCCGTAATCGTGCGACCAATCGACTCGCACCGCTCGACTGGCGGAGCGCCTTGATAATCGGGGTCGGCCACCTGAAAGGTATCGACCACCACACCGTCCTTTCGCGTCACAATCTGAGCATCCAAAATCTGCAATCCGCCCGACGCCATGACTCCGGCAATCTTCGAGAACAAGCCGGGGATCAGATCATTATGCGCGATCACGGCATATTCACAGGTCCCCAGCGAGGCATTGAAGTCCGTTTCAACCACGACCCCACCCTCGTGCAACCGGCGCATCGCCCCGAGATGCGCGGCGATGCGCCGGGGGGATGTCCCATAGACGTACCGCAAGGGAAACTGTTCCAGCTCCGACCGGATCCACGCCTGATCCATCGAAAGGTTCTGGTCAGGACCCTGCCGCGAAGCCACATCGGCCGCGATACGCCCAAGCCGCTGCGGTTCGTCGACCGTCTCACGCTCGCCGGACACCTCCTGCATGGCCCGCAGATACAACTCGATCAACAAAGACTCTTTCCATTTGGTCAAGACATCCGGGCCGACCGCGGCGATATCGGCGGCGGTCAGGGCCAGCAACTTGCGCAGCACTTCCGGCGTACCCACTTCGCGAGCGAACGGCAGCAACACTTTTTCATCGTAGGGATCTCGACGAAAGGCCGTATGAGCCATCAGCAAATGTCGATGGACCAGCATCACCAGCGTCCGGGAGTCCCGCTCATCAAACCCCAATCGCGCCGCCGTTTCTTCCGCCAAGCGCTTACCGACTTCGCTGTGATCTTCCTCATGCCCCTTGCCCAAATCATGAAGGAGCAACGCCAAATGCAAGAGGTCCTTCCGCTTGATCTCCCGATACACCTCACCGAGTACACCGGGATGCTCGGCCAAGGCTTCGGCCTTCGCCACCGCCAGGAGACTGTGCTCATCGACCGTATACTTGTGGTACTGATTGAATTGCATCAGCCCACGCACACGAGAAAAGGCAGGCACTAATTTCTCCAAGAGGTGGGCGCGATGCATGGCCTCCAACGTCCGTGCCGTGCCGGGCCCAGCCAGAATCGACAGAAACGTCCGGCCGGTCTCCGGTGCATGAAATTGCTCGACCGACAGCGTCTCCGCATGACGATGAATGTCTTCCAGGAGAGACGGATCGATATTCAGTTTGCGCGAACGCGCCAAGTCGAACAGCGTCAAGAGCAAGGCCGGCCGACCCAAGACCTGTGAGCGCAATTCGAACGGGACCGTCAGCGCCTCGCCGTCCACGACGAAATACTGCTCGATCCGAGGCGACGGCAACCATCGGGACACTCGCTGCCACAATGAACGACGACGGCAGCGCTCGACAAATCGCATCAACGCTGCGTGCAGCCCCATCGTATGACGATAGTATTGCTGCATGAACTGCTCGACGGCGAGCAAGTGCGGCCGGTCGGTGAAGCCGAGGTGCCCAGCCAGCCAGACCTGCTCATCGAACGTCAGAATTTCCTGCGCCATGCCGCCTCGCAGATGGAGAAACGATCGCACACGGAGGAGAAATTCCCTGGCTTCTTTGATCGCCCGATAATCGGCTTGAGACAGAATGCCGCGATCCGATAATTCACGGATGGTCGGCGCATGAAAGCGCGCCGATCCGATCCACTGCAACAGGTGTAAGTCGCGCAAGCCACCTTTGCTCTTCTTGACGTTCGGTTCCAGTAGATACACCGTCTCACCGAACTTGTGATACTCACGCTGCCGCTCGGCCACCTTCTGCTCAAGGTAGGCATCAAACCCCCTCGACACAACTTTTCGCACATACCGCGCATGGAATTGCTGAAACAGTTCGGGGCTGCCCGCGAGGAACCGGGCCTCCATCATCGAGGTCCGTACCGTCAAATCGGCCAAGCCCAAATCCACACAATCCTGAATGGTTCGCACGCTATGACCGACCTGGAATCCGCTGTCCCACAGAGGATGGAGGACCTGTTTCACCAATTCTGGAATGACCTTGGCGGCGTCCGGGTGATAGAGAAACATTAGGTCGATATCGGAATGAGGCGCCAATTCACGCCGGCCATACCCGCCGATGGCCACCAGGCAAGAGTGCTGAAATCCCGTCGTCGTCAGCGCCTCGCCGCCGGCCCTCGCCGCGGTCCGATACCGTCCGACAATCACTCCATCGATCAAATCCGTCGTGGCGGTGACCACCTCGTCGCCTGAGGCGCCGGCCAACAACCGCTGCTGGATCGCGTGGCGTTGCTCCGCCAGCAGGTCAGGCACTGACGTCGGAGTCACATCCTGCATCATATGGGAATCCGCATTCACAGCCGGCGACCTACCTATTCAAATTCTTGAAACATTCCGGTACTCCTGAACCACAGAACCGCTGGGAGTTGGACTCGGAACCGACCGGCCGGCTGTTCACAGCGGCCGTCTCCTTAGTCCTTGTTCATGAAACGCCGTCCGTCTCTCGGTATAGCCCGGCGGCAGTCCCTGACGAGAGACGCGTCACGATTCACGGATGTCGAAAACGCCGCAGGCAGGCTGTTTCTGCGTCGGGCTAGAGAGCACTTTCTCCCGTCTCGCCCGTACGAATCCTCACGGCGGAGGTGAGTTCCCGCACAAAGATTTTCCCGTCGCCGATGCTACCCGTTTTAGCGGCACGCGTAATCGTCTCGAGGACACGCTGTACTTGACCATCGTTCACAGCCACCTCGATCTTCACCTTCGGCACGAACTCGATGGTATACTCCTGCCCGCGATAGGTTTCCTTATGGCCCTTCTGGCGGCCGAAGCCCTTGACCTCCGTGACCGTCATCCCTTGAATCCCGATTTCCAGCAGGGCATCCTTCACTTCGTCGAGCTTGAACGGTTTGACGATGGCTTCGATTAATTTCATCCTTGCCTCCAGGGGAGCTGACAGCGCTCAGCTCTCAGCCAAAAGAACGCCTCTCCAAGAATCATGCTGAAGGCTGACAGCTGGTCGCCGTCGGCCTCATTCATGAATACGCCCGCTCGTTATGTTGACTCAAATCTAAACCGGTCGCTTCTTCCTCAGATGACACCCGTAGCCCCGTCATGGAGTCCACCAATTTGAGGATGACAAACGTGCCGATGATCGAGAACAGCGTCGTGACGACCACGACCAGGAGTTGGACGCCGAATAGACCGGGATTGCCGAAGAACAACCCATCGGCGCCTCCCGCATTGACGACCTTGCTGGCGAAGAGTCCGGTGGCCAGAATCCCAATCACCCCCCCGACTCCATGGATCCCCACGACGTCAAGCGAGTCATCATAGCCGAATCGCCCCTTCCAGACAATCGCCGCGTAGCAGGCCATGCCGGCCACCAAGCCGATAGCAATGGCAGACATGGGCCCGATATATCCGGCCGCAGGAGTAACCGTCGCCAGTCCCGCCACCGCGCCGCTGGCCACGCCGAGCACGGTAGGTTTGCCGCGATGGGCCCATTCGACCGCACACCAAGCGATCGCACCCATGGCCGCGGACGCATGGGTCGCGAGAATGGCCGACACTGCCACGCCGTTCGCGCCGAGCGCGCTGCCCCCATTGAACCCAAACCAGCCGAACCAGAGAAACCCGGCTCCGAGCAGCGTCATGGGGAGATTATGGGGGGCCATATAGTCCGTCCCATACCCTCGCCGCTTGCCCAATACTATAGCGCAGATCAGCGCTGAGGCGCCGGAACTGATATGAATCACCGCGCCGCCGGCGAAATCCAACGCACCCAGCTTGGCCAGCCATCCGCCGCCCCAGATCCAATGCACCAGCGGTACATAGACGACCACCGACCACAGGGCCGCAAAGAGCACGACCGACGTAAACCGCTTGCGTTCGGCAAAGGCACCGGTAATCAACGCCGGAGCGATGGCGGCAAACATCAGTTGAAACAACATAAAAGCCTGATGCGGAATGGTCGGCCCATAGATCGGATGGGGTTCGCTGCCGACCCCGCTGAGCCCGACCCAGTCCAATCCACCGATCACGCCGCCCTTATCCGGCCCGAACGCCAGGCTATACCCGAAGAAGATCCACAACAGGCTGACCACGCTCAAAATCATGACGCTCTGCATGATCGTGGCGAGCACATTCTTGGTGCGCACGAGCCCACCGTAAAATAGCGCAAGCCCGGGCATGAGCATAGCCAGTACAAACGCTGACGATACCAGGACCCACGCCGTATCTCCGCTATCCACCTTGAGCGGGGCGTTTTGAGCCCAGGCCTGACCAACCCCTACCCCCACCAGCAGGGAGAGCCCCCCTGCCACGCCCACGATGACCGTTTTTCGCTGTGCCGGTGCCTTGACCATGTTCCTCCTTCGGCTACGCCGCTTACCGAGAGGCCCCCTCCTTCACGCCGCAAAGGAGGAGGCCCAGGGAAGAGCCTAAAACGTCTTCGTGAACTTCAATTTATAGAAATCTTGGTTATCAGTTAGGTCCTTACCCGCCGTGAACCGGAAGGCCATGTTCCCTGGCAATTTCATTTCGATATAAGGCCCGATCCAACGGTAATAGTCTTGAGCCGCCCCTGGTGCGCTGCTGTCCCGCGTGGTGAGCAAATGCTCATAGTGCGCTCCAACCGACCACATGCTGTTCATGCGAACACCGGCACTCACCCAGTAGTGCAGAAAATCCCAGGTTCCCCGGCCACCGGTCTGGCTCGTGCCTAGGCAATTCGTGTCGACCAAACCGCTGCACCCCGTCGCACCGCCGCCGCCGCTGCCGCCTTCACTCCGGATCGCCTTGTAGTAGCCCAGGTAGAACTCTCCCTCGAAGCGCTTGTCCAAGTAGTTCATGGTCAGATTCGGGACAGCACCTTCAAATGCCGTGGTACGCTCGTTCACACTCCCGCCGCCATTGGGAAAGAAACCCCCGCGAGAGGAGAGCAGGCTCCCGTGCACAAACCCGATCATGGGTGTGACAGACAAACGTTTTTCAAGAAAGGTGAAGTTCAGGCCCACGTCAGTCTCAAGCCAGGGCGCATTGTCGTGCACACCCACGCCGCTGATCATCGTCCAATAGGTGAAGTTAAAGGCGAGCGCGATGTTGTCGGTCAGCCCGTAGGTTCCATAGATGGATGGATTAAATCCGAAAAAACTGTCGGCCTGCATGGCCATTGTGACCGCCACAGGATGCTTGGTCGTATCCATCGAGCTGTCCATCACCTTGGGAGCAACCACCTCGACATCCTGCGCCTGGCCATTCGAGCCTACCAACAGTGTCGCCGCTATCACGACCCCCCAGACACACCCTCGCACCAATTCTCTTCCGAGCGCTTGCATGGCACCTCCCAAAGAATAAAAAATTGTTCCTGCAGCCTCAAGGTGAGGCCACGATCCTCTATCCTCTGGCGCCATTGCCAGTGTTGCTGACCGACGTCGTTGTCGGTCCCGATGGAGCCTCTGCTACCGGTACCCGTTGGTGATGGGCATGCGCCGATCCTTCCCGAACGCGCGATGCGTAATCTTGATTCCCAGCGGCGCTTGCCGCCGCTTGTACTCACTACGGTCCACCAGCGCGATGACCCGCGCGACCGTGTCCCGATCGAATCCCATTGCCTCAATATCCTCCAACGCGCGGTCCTCCTCGACATAGGCCTTGAGAATCGGATCGAGGGCTGCGTAAGGGGGCAAACTGTCTTCGTCTTTTTGATCAGGTCGTAACTCCGCGGTCGGAGCCCGCTCAAGGACACGTTTCGGAATCACCGGATCCGGCCCGACCAGATTTCTCCTGTGCGACAACTCATACACCATGGTCTTCGGCACATCCTTAATCACCGCGAACCCTCCGGCCATATCACCGTACAACGTCGCGTACCCGACACTCATTTCGCTCTTGTTCCCGGTGGTCAACACCAGATGACCAAACTTGTTCGAGTAGGCCATCAGGAGGTTGCCCCTGATTCTGGCCTGCAGATTCTCTTCCGTCGTATCGGGACGTCGTCCCTTGAAGGATCGGCTGAGGGCGCGCAGGTAACTGTTGAACGTGGCCGTGATCGACAACGTATCGACCTGAATGCGCAGCCGACGAGCTATCTCGGCGACATCTTCACGGCTGGCCCGAGACGTATAGGGCGACGGCATGAATACTCCGAGCACATTTTCCGCACCCAGCGCGTCGACCGCAATGACGGCGGTGAGGGCCGAATCCACCCCCCCGCTCAATCCGATGACGACACGCTTGAATCCGTTCTTTCGCACATAGTCTTGCACCCCGAGCACCAAGGCTCGATACGCCTCATCAAGTCGATCCAGCGGCGGCTCCAGACCCGGCGCCATGATCGACCGCGAGGTTCTCGCCGGCACCCGCACATCGACCCGATCAATGAGGGCCGCCATACGCGGCGGCAACGAGTGCTTGCGGCCCTGAGCCAGACGCGCCCGCCCCACAGCCGCGACATCGAGATCCGCGATCATGAGATCCTCCGCGAACGCCTTACCGCGCCCCACGACCTCACCCGCCTGGTCCACGATCATGCTGCATCCATCGAAGACCAGTTCGTCCTGTCCCCCGACCTGGTTGGTATAGGTGACAATCACGCGATTCTCGCGGGCCCTTGTCGCCAGCAGCTGTTCACGCACTCGGCTCTTACCCACATGGAATGGCGACGCGTTGATATTGACGATGACCTCGGCGCCCGCCGCGGCCTGCACACGCGTGGGCCCGTCGGAAAACCAAATATCCTCGCAAATATTCACCCCGATCGTCGTCCCGTTCAGGACCAACAGCGGCAGGCGTGAACCGGGATGAAAATACCGACTCTCATCGAACACGCCGTAGTTGGGCAAATGTCGTTTGCGGTAGGTGGCCACGATCCGGCGATCGGATAGCACCGCCGCCTCGTTGTAGAGCTCATGCCGACCGGTCAACGAGAATGGCGGCGCGGCCGTGGAGGAAACAGCCGCCGCCCCCTGACCGACATACCCGACGACCACGACCAGACCATGCGCAGCCGCCGCAACCAACTTCAGCGCACGATGTGTGTCCTCGATGAAGCGGGGCTTGAACAACAGATCTTCCGGCGGATAACCGGTGATGGCCAGTTCGGGAAAGGCCACGAGGTCGACCTTGGCCCGGCGTGCTTCCTTGATCCACGTCTGGATCAGGCGCGTGTTCCCGCCGATATCTCCGACCGTCGGATTAATCTGGGCCATCGCAATCCGAAACAACCGCATCAGTGCTCCCCCAGCCTCGACAATTCTGAGATGCCGGAGATTCCGAACAGAATACTCAACACACTCGTCTCGCCACCCCACAGCGAAACCAGGATTTCAGTCGTATAGCGACGAGTACATTGAAATTTCGAGTCAGCAAGCACGAAGTTAACAGCGGTTTTCGGCATGTGGCTCAAAAAAAAAGTCCTCTGACCCAGACCTGATAGCCGGAGTCGGAGGACGTCGTTGTCCTGCGCCATATCTAGAACGAATACCCACCGGAGACGCCATTGTCTCCAGAAAAGCGTGGCGAAGGTATACCATCAGCAGGAATGGACTGTCAACCGACCCATCGTGGGTTTTCGTAGGAAACCCCGATAGTTCCATTGCCCGCCTGTGTTACAATCGGTCCGCTATGCGTCTCAGGATGTCACGTGACACCGCAGCTCAATCACCCTTCAGACGCCTATACCAGGCCTGGCAGGTTTTGCTCCCCTCTCTTCTCATCTGCGCGTGCGGCGTGGCGTCGAATCTGACCCTCATCGGAAGCGGACCGTTAGGAACCGTCGCGCTCGAACGACTGGCCAGCCGCGGCACGACCGCCAAGTACGGTACCGCGCAGACCTTTCAGGCGACGCATCCGGCACACTTGCCGACCGCGCTCGTTTCCCGCCTGCTCGCCGGCCTAGCCATCTCCGGTGTCGATCGGCCCGGCAGTGCAACGGCGCCGGAGACCTATCCTCTATTCTCCTCCGAGGAGATTGATTTCTTAGCCCCGCTCATTGCGAACGCCCTGGCGAATGCCCAGCCGGACCAGCGGGTCCGGTTCACCATGCACGATGATGGCCTTCAAACCCAAGGTACGCTCTACCTGCACAAAAGAACGGTCCAATTCAGCCTGTCTCACTACCGATCCTCGGCAACAGACGGGCAGCCCAAACCAGCGGGATTCGCCCTCTCCTTCAACCCACCAGAGGCTTGGGTACACACAGACACACCGCAGTCCTGGATGATTATCGAACCGGAACAACCCCGTGTGGCCGTTTCTGTTGATGCGCTCAATCAGCTTCCGGCATTGTCCCTCGCCCCTGCCGACAAGAAACCGGTTACCGAGGAAACACCGTCGTCGGCAGCTCCCGATTCCGGACAGAGCCGCGTGCAACAGCAACTACAATCTACAAAAGATGTGGTGGTCAAGCAGGCGGAGGAACTGCAGAAGCTCAAGGCAGAACTTGAATCGGTACGGCGTCAGCTAGCCGAGAAAGAGTCCGCTTCCTCCAAAGCCAGGCCGAAACTGACGCCTCGCAAGCCGACGGCGACACCATAAATTCTAATTAGTAGCGACGCAGGGATGGTCGGCAGAAACCACACAATGCCCGGCGAGTCGCGTCCCATAATCGTTCCTGTACCGTAACCAACACCTCCGACGAGCGGGCCACTAATTTGACGGCCATCCCGGGAACAGTCGGCTCCGTCACCCCACCCAGCAGGTCGCTGCCCAGGGACTCTAGAACATCCGCCACGATTCCGCGCAACGGCGGCCACCTCGTCGGATCGATACTGTCGCTCACCACGAAAAAGGATGCGACATAGTCATACGTGGACACCAGCCCGACTGAGTATGGGTCAGGCCCCATCTCATACCGCTCCAGCAATCGCTCTCCGGAGGCAGTCGTGATCCGAATCTCGTTCCGTAAAGATGCGAAGGCCCAACGTTCCCCCCGAGCCATGCGGCCGGAGGCGAGACTGTCCCAGATCAGCGCGGTCGCACCTTTTTCCAGCCGCACATCTATCGTCTGCACGAAGCGCGAGCCGGAATAGGGAATCATCACCTCCGGGAACCATTCGAGGATGGCGCCTGATGCCACGGAAAGAGTGACCGTCTGTCTGGCCTCTCTACCCAAGGAGCGGTACACACGATTCGCCGAGGGGGTGGAAAGCACCGCGTGCGCATCACGGTCCAGCGATGCATGAATCGAGAGCTGATCGCCTGCGACAAACCCTCCGGATGGATTGACGAGGGACGTGAAGGCACAACCGGTCGCATCCAGGTACATCGGAGGAAAGAGATGCCAAGGACTGGAACAGCGGGAATGAGCGAGAATGGTCCGTTGGCCGTGCCGCGCATAGTGGAGGTCGAGCCGGCCGACACGGCCGACTTCCGATAGCGCCGACTGGTGAACCGATAGTATCGGCACAGATGATGGTTCCTCTCGATCAGGATGCTCAACACCTCCATCCAGCGCGGCCGCAGCCAACGAAGAGGCGAGGTGCACTGTCAGCGAACGTCGAGCCCCTGTGTGATGCGGGAACCAAGCCGGGAGGCATTTTCAACATCCTGCCTAGTGATGATGGGCATGTAGCGGCAGGGACTGCTCGATCCACTCAATCACCCGATCCAAGCCCTCACCCGTATGCAGGTTGGTGAAAATGAACGGCAGCCCGCCGCGCATACGTCGGCTATCCCGGTCCATCACAGCGAGATCCGCGCCGACATGCCGCGCTAGGTCGATTTTATTGATGACCAACAGATCCGACCGCGTGATTCCCGGCCCGCCCTTGCGCGGAATCTTGTCACCGGCTGCGACGTCGATCACATAGATGACCCGGTCGACCAATTCTGGACTGAAGGTGGCGGCCAGATTGTCTCCGCCGCTTTCGACGAACATCAGTTCAACCTCGGGATGGCGCTTCAATAAATCGTCGAGCGCCGTCTGATTGTGGGACGCATCTTCGCGAATCGCCGTATGGGGGCATCCGCCAGTTTCCACTCCGAGGATGCGGTCCTGCGGGAGCGCACCGCGCGTGGTCAGAAACTCCGCGTCTTCTTTTGTGAAAATATCGTTCGTGACGACCGCCAAGCTATAGCGGTCCCGCAGTTTCAAACAGAGGGCCTCGACGAGCGCCGTCTTGCCCGACCCGACCGGCCCCCCGATCCCGACGATAGGAATGCCCTTCGCTCGCGCATTGGTCGGGCGGCCGCTTCCACAGACATGTTCGTCTTCACGATGCATAATCAGCACACCTTCATGATCGGAAGAGCCGCGACTCCAAACGGCTGTGTCGCATGGCGTAAATATCCTGAATCGGCGACCAGGCGCTCATTGTGCTCGACTCGGCTGCGCGGACCGCGCATTCGTCGAGCATCGGCATCCAGCGCTCGAGCAGATGCTGCCCCTCGCGCTGTCCGATCGGTAAGAGCTTCAACCCGGCAGACACGAACCCCACAGCCGTCTGATAACAGAACGCGGCGATTGTCTCCGCCTTGTTCCAACCAGCATCGGCCAGCGTCAGTGCCAGGGCAACCGGGAAATGACCCGGGGTGCGCTCGGCTTCCATTGCCGCATTAAAGTCCCGCAGAACCACATGCGCGGTAGGCTGTTCGACCGCAATCTTCACCACCTGCCGCCCCATCTGCTGACTCGCGACCCGCGATTCCTGTCCCAGCTTCATCGCATGCAATTCATGATCGACGGCGAGCGCCGCCTGAATGTCATTGCGTACCAACGCCTCGTGAGCTATCGCCACTGCCACGGCTTCGCGGTGCGCCACACCTTGTCGAAACATATCCTCGACGTACAAGAAGAGATCGTCCCCGGAACGCACCGCGCCGCCCTGCACCGCCGCTTCCAGCCCCGACGAGTAGGCATAGCCGCCGGACGGAAAGAA
>CABVRW010000024.1:0-40565 GCA_902500785.1 uncultured Nitrospira sp. | reverse complement strand
CTGTTTCAGCATTCTGATTAAAACAGGAAGTAGCGCTGCGCCATCGGCAACACTGCTACCGGCTCACATGTGAGAAGCTCACCGTCCGCGCGTACTTCGTAGGTTTCAGCATCCACCTCGATTTGCGGCAACGCATCGTTCAATTTCAAATCTCGCTTACCGATGCTCCGACAACCTTTGACCGCAGCGACGCGCTTCTGCAATCCCAGTTGTTTCGGCACCTCTCGCTCCAAGGCTTTCTGAGAGAGAAAGGTCACGCTCGTGGAGAAGGGTGCCCGGCCGAAACTGCCAAACATGGGTCTTGTCAGCACCGGTTGCGGCGTCGGAATCGATGCATTGGGATCGCCCATGGCCGCCGACATGGGAAATCCGCCCTTGATGACCATCTCAGGCTTCACGCCGAAAAAGGCCGGTTTCCACAATACCAAATCGGCCAGTTTCCCGACTTCAACCGACCCGACCTCGTGAGCCACCCCATGCGCGATGGCGGGATTGATCGTATACTTCGCGATATACCGCCGCGCGCGCCAGTTGTCATGCCGGCCATCCTGCTGGTCGATGCCGCGCTCAGACAGGTGCCCCCGCTGCACTTTCATCTTGTGCGCCGTCTGCCAGGTGCGGATGATGACCTCGCCCACCCGTCCCATCGCCTGCGAGTCGGACGACATGATGCTGATCGCGCCCATGTCGTGCAGAATATCCTCGGCCGCGATCGTTTCCCGGCGGATGCGCGATTCGGCAAACGCGATATCTTCCGGCACCCGCGGATTCAGATGGTGACACACCATTAACATATCCAGATGTTCATCCATCGTATTGACCGTGAAGGGCATGGTGGGATTCGTCGAGGAAGGCAACACATTCGCCTCACCGCAGACTTTGATGATGTCGGGAGCATGTCCTCCGCCAGCACCCTCGGTATGGAACGAGTGAATCGTCCGGCCTTTGAACGCCTTGATCGTATCCTCGACAAAGCCGGCTTCGTTGATCGTATCGGTATGGATCGCCACCTGAACGTCATAGCGCTCTGCCACGCTCAAACAGGTATCGATAGCTGCCGGCGTCGTTCCCCAGTCTTCATGCAGCTTTAACCCGATGGCACCCGCCTCGACCTGTTCGTTCAACCCTTCAGGCAAGGAAGAATTCCCTTTGCCTAGAAATCCAAGATTGATCGGGAAGCCGTCCGCCGCCTCCAGCATGCGATGAATGTTCCAGGGCCCGGGCGTGCAGGTCGTCGCATTGGTGCCCGTGGCCGGGCCGGTCCCGCCACCGATCAGCGTTGTCAACCCGTTGGCCAACGCCTCAGTGATGATTTGCGGGCAGATGAAATGGATGTGCGAATCGATCCCGCCGGCCGTGATGATTTTGCCTTCAGCCGACAACACCTCCGTGCAAGGGCCGATTTCCATGCCCTGTGTCACGCCGTCCATCAGATCGGAGTTCCCCGCTTTCCCGATCCCCGTGATTCGTCCGTCGCGAATCCCGATGTCGGCCTTCACCACGCCCCACCAGTCGATGATAACGGCATTGGTGATGACGAGATCCAGCCCGCCCTTTGCCCGCGTCGCGGCTGGTGATTGTCCCATGCCGTCGCGAATGACCTTGCCGCCGCCGAACTTGGCCTCTTCCCCAGGCACGGTCAGATCGCGCGTGATCTCGACCAACAGCTCCGTATCGGCCAGACGAATGCGATCCCCAGCGGTGGGGCCGTAGAGATCGTTATATTGGCGTCGCGGAATGTTCATTATCCCCAGCCTCTCAGAGCATTGGAGCAGCGGCCTGGTTGGGCCCGACTGCGCGCATGGGACGAGCACTGTTTCATCGTGGGCGTTCTACGAGCAACGGGACTAGCCAGGCCGCTTGCTCAAGAACCCTGCTTCTCTAGCGCTGGCCAGAGCTCGTTCCCGCACTATCGGATCATCCAGCTTGCCATTCACCAAACCATTGATGCCGTAAGCCTCACGATGGCCGCCAAGCGCGACCAGCGTCACCCGCTTCGACTCACCAGGTTCAAACCGCACCGCCGTCCCAGCCGGCACCTGCAACCGGAATCCATAGGCCCTCTCGCGATCAAACATCAGCGCCCGATTGGCCTCAAAGAAGTGGCAATGCGACCCCACCTGAATCGGCCTGTCGCCGGTATTCGATACGGTGAGTTCGACTGTCTGCCGACCATGCAGCGCAATGATATCACCTTCGCCGAGAATGACTTCGCCGGGGATGACGGCTGCAGGCTGGAGTCCATCGCGCCGACTCACTGAGGCGGGCGCTTTTGGTCGAGATTTCCTCACCACGGTCTTGGCTTTCGTCTTCATTCCTTCACCTATCGGATCGGCTCATGCACCGTCACCAGCTTGGTGCCATCCGGAAACGTGCCTTCGACCTGAAGTTCCGGGATCATTTCCGGCACACCCGACATGACATCTTTTCGAGTGAGCAGCGTGGCGCCGGCACTCATTAATTCCGACACCGACTTGCCGTCGCGAATGCCTTCCAGAATCTCGGCGGTGATGAACGCGACCGCTTCCGGGTGGTTAAGCTTTAGGCCTCGCGCTTTGCGATCCTTGGCCAAATTCGCCGCCACATAGATCAACAGCTTTTCCTGTTCACGCGGTGTCAGATGCATATCCGGCCCTCGTCACACATGATTCGTCATTCATTTTTTAGCAGGATCGCCGGCTTGGCCAAGACGTCCCGGGCATCATGCAGATCGACCGCACCGGTTGGCTTCGATCCCTTATACATCGTCACCGTCATCGAAGTTCGCCGTGACAGGGCCAGGACGTCAGCCCGCTGCGCCAGATGAAAAAAATCGTACCCTTCCCGTAACGTCAATTCAGCACAACGCCGGCGCAGGTAGGCATCCAACTGCTCCTGCGACGTAAATGAACTGACGCGATACTCAACGCGATAGACGTTCTCCTTGAGCTGCTCGACTTGATCCTTATCGGCCCCTGCCAGCGGGGTGTAGTTTCCAGTTGCGCAAGCCGCCACCGTGAGGAGACAGGCCACAAGCAGCATCTTGATAGAGGACTTCAGAGCCAGTTCCCCTCAGGTAAGCGAAACAACAAACAGCCCGGCATACGGGAGACATAGTAGCCAGGGAAGTCCATCAGATCAACCGTATCATTTCAACCCTCTGCACAGAGGCTGGTGCCATATCGAGCACTACGTGGCGAGGTTCAATGTGCGTTCATCCACGACGCCCTTCCTTCCCTGCGGCCCTACACCGTCAAGTGCTGCTTCACCATCTCGGCGCTGAGCGCATCCTTTTTCCCCGCTGCCATGACCGCTCCCTTAGCCATCACCACGTAGCTGTCCGCCAGCCGTGCCGCGAAGTGCAGACCCTGCTCCACTAGGACGATGGCAAATCGACGCGCGGTTTTAAAACCGATGATGACATCTTCAATCTGATCAACGATCGAGGGTTGGATGCCTTCCGTCGGTTCGTCCAACAACAGGACTTTCGGGCTCGACAAGATGGCTCGACCGATGGCCAATTGCTGTTGTTCTCCACCGCTCAGCACCCCACCCGGCCGCTCTAGAATCTGTGTAAGTTTGGGAAACAGCGTATAGACTTCGTCGAAGGCGGCTTTCTCTGAATCTCCATTCGTCCCATTTCCACGCGCCCAATAGCCCAACTGGAGATTTTCTCGGACCGTCAGATGCGGAATGATTTCCCGACCTTGCGGCACGTACGCGAGGCCACTCCTGGCCCGCCGGTCGGTCGCCTCCTTGGTGATGTCCGCTCCGTCGAAGAGGACTTGTCCGCTGCCTACCGGCAACAGGCCCATAATTGCTTTCAACGTCGTCGACTTACCGACGCCATTCCGGCCCATCACGCAGGCCACCTGGCCCGCCTCGATGTGAAATGAGACGTTCCGAAGAATGTGGCTCTCGCCATAGTAGACGTTGACCTTCTCAAGCCGCAGCATAATCGTGTTCGATGACTCTCCCAGGATGTTCAGCAAAGTCTCCGACGAGGCCGCTTACGCATGCGCCACCTTCTGGCGACCGAGATAAATCTCTCTCACCCGCTCATCAGCTTGTATTTTTTCCACCGACCCCTCGCAGATCACGGTCCCCTCGTGCAACACGGTCACGGTCCGCGCGATTTGCCGAACAAACTCCATATCGTGCTCGATCACGACGATCGCATGTTTCTCCGCCAGCGACTGGAGCAACCGCCCCGTTTGTGCGGTCTCTTCGTCGGTCATGCCGGCCACCGGCTCATCGACCAGCAGCAGCTCAGGATCCTGCAACATGACCATGCCAATCTCAAGCCATTGCTTCTGACCATGAGAGAGAGCGCCCGCGCGCAGAAAGGCCTGCTCCGTGAGACCGATCGTCGCTAAAGCCTCATTGATGTGCGTCCGTTCCGCAGCCGTGGACCGACCTCGCAAGGTAAACAACACGCCCTTGCTGACGCGACTCAACGATAGGTCGAGATTCTCCCACACCGTAAGATTGCCGTAAATCGAGGGCGCCTGGAATTTTCTCCCGATCCCCAGCTGGGTGATCTCGTATTCCCGCATACCGATGAGATCAGTGTCTTTCCCGAAAATGACGCGACCGGCCGCCGGTTTCGTCTTGCCTGAAATCACATCCAGCAACGTCGTCTTCCCGGCGCCGTTCGGCCCGATCACTACCCGCAATTCACGATGATTGACGATGAAATTCAGATTGTTCAACGCTTTGAAGCCGTCATAATCGACGGTGACGCCTTCCAAATAGATAATGGAGCCCTGTTCCGTCACGCCTGTTCCTCTTCGACGGCTGGGGTTTTTGATAAACGGACGTTCCGCTTTGCGATCTTTTCACTCACGGTCCTGGTGAGACCCATGACTCCGTCTGGAAACAGCAGCACGACCACGACGAAGAGCCCGCCGAGAAAAAACGGCCATAATTCCGGAAAATGGTTGGTGAGAATGCTACGGCCTAGATTGACGCCCACCGCTCCGACAATGGCGCCGACCAGGGTCGCGCGGCCGCCCACCGCCACCCAGACCACCATTTCGAGGGACGGCAGGACGCCCATCTGCGCCGGAGTAATGATCCCCACCTGCGGGACATACAGCATTCCGGCCAGCCCCGCCAGCGCGGCCGATATCACAAAGACGAACAATTTGTAGTTGGCCGGCGAGTAGCCTGAAAATAGGACGCGTTGCTCACTGTCTCGAATGGCGATCAACACTCGGCCGGCGCGCGACGTGATGATCCAGCGGCAGAGCAGGTAGGCTCCGCCCAGGCACAACACGGTGATGACATAGAGCGCGAATTGCGTCCCTGGCTCGGACAGCCGAAAGCCCAGGATTGTCTTGAAATCCGTCAGACCGTTCGTTCCGCCGAGATTCGTTTCATTCCGATTGAAGATGAGCCACGCCATGAGAGCCAAGGCCTGCGTAATGATCGCGAAATATACTCCCCGAATCCGGCTGCGGAAGGCGAGAAAGCCGAACAGCAGCGCGAAGCCCGCCGGCACCAACAGGCCGGCCAGGATAGCGGCGGTGAAGCTATGGAACGGCTCCCAGAAAAACGGCAATGCGGTGACCTGATTCCAGACCATGAAATCCGGCAAGGCACTGCCGTAGACGCCCTCGCTTCCGATCGCGAGCATCAGGTGCATGCCCATGCAGTATGCCCCTAACCCGAAGAACACGCCCTGTCCCAGGCTGAGGATGCCTGCGTATCCCCAGATCAGATCGAGGCCGAGCGCCAGGATGGCAAAAGCCAGGAACTTCCCGAATCGGTTCAAGGCGAAATCGGAGACATGCAGCCAGGAATCCTCCGCCGGCAACACGTTGAGGACCGGAAGCACAAACAGTAGCACGAACCCGACGACCCAAAAGACGGGACCTTCGTTTCGCTCCGCATTCAACCGTGGGGCCAATGATTCTGCCATTCTTCCTGCTCTATCCTTACCCCTCGGCGTGACGCCCCTTGACTGAAAACAGCCCCGAAGGTCGTCGCTGCAGGAAGAGAATCACCAGCACGAGGATCAACACCTTTGCATAGACCGCTCCAAAACTGGGCTCCATCAGTTTATTCAATCCTCCGATCCCCAACGAGGCAATGATAGTTCCGGCGAGTTTTCCGACACCGCCCGTCACCACCACCATGAACGAGTCCACGATGTAGTTCTGCCCGAGTCCCGGCTCGACATTCCCGACCAGGGTCAGGGCCCAACCGGCGATGCCGGCAAGGCCGGAACCGAAGGCAAAGGTGTAGGCATCGACTTTCCTGGTAGGAATGCCCAGGCACGCACTCATGTTGCGGTTCTGCGTGACAGCCCGCACTCGCAACCCAACGCTCGACCGAAACAGTAACAGGTAAATCCCGGTGACACAAAGGATGGAGAGCCCGATGATGAACAGACGATTGAACGGCAAGAACACCCCCACCATGACTTGCGTGCCGCCATTGAGCCAGGTCGGCGCGGCGACCGCCGTCAAATCGCCAAAATAAATTCGCGCCCCCTGAATCAGGATCAGACTGACTCCCCAGGTCGCCAGCATCGTTTCGAGCGGGCGGCCATAGAGGAAACGAATGACGGTCGCTTCCAGGACCAATCCGAACAAGGCCGCTGCCAGAAATGCGGCCGGAAGGGCCGCAAGGTAGTACGCGTCGAACCAGTCTGGACGAACATATAACTTAAAACATTCCTGCATGACAAAGGTGGCATAGGCTCCGATCATCATCAGCTCGCCGTGCGCCATGTTGATGACGCCCATCAACCCGAAAACAATCGCAAGTCCGACGGACATGATGAGGAGAATCGAACTCAGACTGAGACCGCGAAATAACGTTTCGATCGCCGTGGACCAAACGTTCCAGGTTTCAATCTGATCAATCGCGACAGCCGCCACCCGCGCGACATGATTCTGATCCTCGGAGCTATTCGGTTCACCGGCGCCTTGCGCTAATGTCTTCAACGCTGGAACCGCATTCTGGCTGCGCAGCTCACCCAGCTTTGCCGCCGCCTGCGCCTTGACCACCGGATCATCCGAGGCGAGTTTCAGGAGTTGTATCGACTCCTCCATCGCATATCGCACCCAACGATGCGATTCGGTGGCCGTCGCGGCCTCCAGCCAAGGAATAGCCACCGTCCGCCCGCTGGTTCCCAGATCAGTCGCCGCCGACCTGCGCGTATCGGCATCGGGACTAGTCAGATTGGCGCGGTGTTTCCAGGCATCGGCCACCGGCTTGATCGCCATGCGCAGACTTCTATCTGCGTTGGCCCGCAACGCATCCAAGCGTGGCAACCAGGTCGAGTCTCCCTGTTCGATCAGCGCATGAATCGCCAGGTCTCGCGTCGTCTCTTCTTCGCTCGACAAATCTTTCAACGCCTGCTCAAGCTGCATCGGCGGGGAGGCGCCTGTATGCGCCTCCGCCGCCCATCCGCCTGTCACGACCCACACCATGAACCAGACCAGTGCCAACCCAACGATGCGCCTCATTCGCCGCGCACCCTCCTCTGCATCCGGCGACCTGAATGTTGCATACCCATCAGGCTTTCTTATAGGTTCCTTGATGCGTCACCCAATCACACCCTTTTTCCGGATTCGTATACTCACTCCACGGTTCCGGTTTGACCAAACCCTTCGATCGCCACACGACCTTAAATTGGCCGTCCTTGAGAATTTCCCCGATCAGCACCGGTTTGTTCGTGTGATGGTTGGCGACGTCCATCATGATCTCCCCGCCCGGCGCCAGGAACTTCTGTCCATAGATGGCCTTACGAACCGCGTCCACCTCAATGCTGCCCGCCTTCTCGGCCGCTTGCTTCCAGACATGTACCCCAAAATAGGCGGCCTCAATCGGATCGTCGGTGACGCGCTTATCTCCATCCGGCAAATTATGCTTTTTGCAATAGGCCTTAAAGTTCGCCACAAATTGCTTGTTCTGCGGCGTGTCGACGCTTTGGTAGTAATTCCAGGCCGCGAGATGTCCGACCAGCGCCGTCTTGTCCATTCCGCGCAGCTCATCTTCCGCGACGCTAAAAGCCATGATCGGCGCATCTTCGGCTCGTAGACCTTGATTGGCAAACTCCTTGTAGAACGGCACATTGCTGTCACCGTTGATCGTGCTGATGACGCAGGCGCCGCCACCGGCCGCAAACTTCTTAATCTTTCCCACGATGGTTTGGTAATCTTGATGATGGAACGGAGTGTACTCTTCCATGATGTTAGCGGCGGGAACTTTCTTGGCCAACAGCATGGCGCGGAGAATCTTGTTCGTCGTCCGTGGATAGACATAGTCGGTCCCCAGAAGATAGAACTTTTTTAACCCGCCGCCTTCTTTGCTCATCAGATATTCGACTGCCGGCACAGCCTGCTGGTTGACCGCCGCCCCGGTGTAGAACACATTCCGTGAGCACTCTTCGCCTTCATACTGCACAGGATAAAAGAGCAAACCGTTGTTCTTTTCAAACACCGGCAAGACGGATTTCCGGCTGACCGACGTCCAGCAGCCAAAGACCACCGCCACCTTGTCTTGTACCAACAATTGTTTGGCCTTTTCTGCAAACAAGTCCCAGTTCGAAGCTGGATCGACGATCACCAGCTTCAACGGGCGTCCCAACAGGCCGCCCTTCACGTTGATTTCTTCCACCGCCATCGACACGACATCCTTCAACGACACTTCACTGATAGCCATCGTGCCGCTGAGCGAGTGCAAGACCCCGACCTTGATCGGTTCCTTGTCGGCCCCATAAGATAAAGCCCAATGGCCCAGGTTGCCCAGCAACGCCGCTACCCCGATGCCCGCCGCGGTTCGTGAACTCTGCAAGAGGAAATCGCGGCGCGACGGAAGGCCCTCAACCCTGCTCGTGGAAATCTCTTGGTCTGTACTCTGTGGTTTCGGAGAGGTCATCGTGAGACTCCTTTCGACGTCAGGCCAGGCTAAAAGTTGTACCAAGTTGAGAGCATGAAATTGTCTCCTGCAAAATGCTCCCCGGTGGACCATTCGGTCATGAGGTGATTCCACTCGAACGACGTGTACAAATCACCCCAAATATGCCGGACGGCCGTCAGGTAGGTCCGATGATTGAGGACATATTGGGTGTCAGGCCCGGCGCTGGTGCCTCGCAGGTCGGCGTTCAGCGGGTTATCGAACCCATAGCCGGCGATGAGCGTGAGCTGCCGATCGTAGGCATAATCCAACTCTCCCCAGCCGACCACGGTCCGGATCGACTTGCCCGTGCCCAGATTTCGCTCCTGTCCGTATCGGAAAAACTCAACCCCCAGCGCTTGCCCATAAGCAATCTCACCGGTGAATCTCAACCGGTTGGTCAAAGGCACCGCGAGTTCCGCCCCCACGAGATACGAATTGATATCGTTGCCGGCAGGAATTCCTCCGGCCGTCGGCGCGGATCGATAATGGCGAAACGCGGCATTCAATGCCACCATGTAGCCCGCCCGATCACCCGTTCCCATGTAGGCAAACCGGGTTCCGACATAGGGCATCTGCACTGGATCGTTGAATGCGTTTTCCGAACAGGCAAATCCGCTGCTTCCGCAACTGCCCGGTGTGGCCGCGGCGGCGCCGGCTCCCTGAAAGGTTCGGCGCTGCGTCTGCGGTTGGATGGCCGACAATCCGCGCTCGAATCGCATGACCGTCAACAGGCCGTTCACGTTGTCGGTAAATTGATGCTTCACGGTAATCTGCGGGAGACGCTGCCACAAGTTCCCGTTATAACCCATGATAGAAAAATCGATCAGGTTTGGATGAGACGACATGATCGGCGTCCAATCCATGCCTGCCGTGATGGTCGTCCGACTATTGTTGGGAGAATATTTGACGTTGGCCAACCGCAGGCGAGGTGAGATATTGCCGGCATTGTCGGTCTGACTGTAAAAATCCGCTTCGACGACACCAGTCAGGGTATGTTTCCCGTCCGTCCGGTCGGCTCGCAGGCCGAACACGCTATAACGAGGGTTGAGCGTGGAGGACGCGTTGCTGCTTTTTCCCGCAGCGGTGGCATAGCCGTTGAACTGCCCAGGATCGAGTGGATTTGTGTTTCTGTTGCTGTAGATCGCATCCAGCTCGATACGACCATAGGGAACGATGCTTCCTTTCCCTTCGCCCGCGAAGCTGGGAGTGACGCATCCGCCGCAAATCACCGCGGGGGGAGTCTCCACTTCACGGCTCAGGCGACCGGCTCCCGCCGCTTCTCCCGCACTCTGGTCCTCTGCCATTACCGGAGCCGTGGCGGCGACCGTCATCATGATCGCCCCCAGTAGGAGTCTTCGTGACATTCCTGCACTCATCCTGATAGCCCTCCTGGTTACACACGATTGGAATGAACCAGACCGGAGAGCCAGCGCGCAAAAAAAAACGCCCTTCCGGTCCAACCATTGGACCAAAAGGACGTCATTGTCCTTTGCACTCGTAGCGTCTGCAACAAAGTCCGGACGCCGTTGTCAGGACCCCTGCCGTATACAAGCGGGGTGTATACGCTTTTCAGGGCGCTGCTGTCAAGCAAGAGAATCGACGAGTTCTTTCAGGCGTCGATGGTTTTCTCTGTGCTACACTGCGTCCATCACAGGCTGAGCTCGGAAACCGACACCATCCCACATGCACTACGCTCGACCTATTGCATTGGTCTTGTCCTGCTGGCTTTTGGCTGCGGGCTGTACCACCGGTTCGCGAGTCGATCTGCTCGTCCGTGAAACCGCCCAAGGGATGGTGTATCTAGATCGTCTACCCGATAGCCGATTCCAGGCCAGCCATCCCATTCGACTCGACGAGGCCCTGATCGCGCGCAGCTTACAGGGCATGCTGATCCGTGAAGAAACCGGACTCCTCCGAGCCCTGACCTCGAATGACACGCCGGCCATCCCCGTCTTCTCAGGAACTGAGATTGCCTTCCTAACGCCTGCTATCGCCGAAGGATTAAAACAGGCTGCCTCAGATCAAGCGGTGGGGTTTCGGCTGATTCAGGCGAGTAACGGCGGTTATCGAGAACGGGCGGGAGCGGCCATCGGCTCCTCGGAACCGCCACTCCGGCCTTTATCTCGAGAAACCACGAGCGGCCTGGTGTTTGCCTACGGACGTTCGCTCTATCTCTATCTGACCGAGTACCGGCAGCGGCGAGATGCTCCTGACACGGTGAACATGCCCAATCGCCGTTTGCCCGAGCCAAGCGGCCTACTGAATCGCCGAGTCTTGTTCATGCCGGAGGAAGCCCTGCGTTCCGATCAGTTCGCCCCGGCGTTTGTGGAAGATCCGGCGAACGTCCTGATCATCGATTATGATCGGCTGGCCACACTCTCTTCCCCATCATCTACGCCGCCCGTCACCACTCGACCCACCGAGCAACCACAGACGTCCCCGACGCCGCCTCCGGCTCAGTCGAGCGAAACCGATACCGATATTCGAGCCATCCGGGAAGATTTGAAGAAAAAGGATTCTGAGGTCGAGGAGCTGCGAAAGGAACTTCAAGACATTAAACGACAATTGAGAGAGCAACAGACCAACCGAAGCAGTGGGCCCGCACAACCGCCGCCTCCCTCCCGATCCACAGACCGGACGCCGTAAGCGGCTACCCTCGGTTTTTATCGGCCCGATCTTCGATTTCACCGGCCAAGAGAATGGCCTCCGCGATCTCTCGCATGGACTTGCGAAGATCCATACTCTGCCGCTGGATCAGTTTGAACGCCTCGTCTTCCGACAGCCGTTTCGATCGCATGAGATATCCCTTGGCCCGGTCCAGCAATTTGCGGACCTGTAAGGCTTCCTGCATCTCAAACGATTTTTCCAGCAAAGTTGTGTGTTCAATAGAAATCGCGGCCTGATTGGCAATGGCCTGCATCAGCTTGACATCCTCAGCCGTGAAGGTATGTGGCCTGGAGGTATACGTATTGATGACCCCGATAGCTTTCTCCCGCACGAGCATCGGCACACAGAGGAGTGAGCAGAGGCCTTCCTTCGCGGCCATTTCCGGATACATATAGGAGCCTTCTTTGGTAACATCCGGAACGATGATCGGGCGACGATCCTGAACGGCACGACCGCTGATGCTCTGGCCGACCTTCACATTGGGCTTGCGCCGGTATTGTTCGCTCAAACTTTGCGTGGCAGTAATTCGAAGTTCACCCGTCGTCTGATCCAGAAGAATGATGGAGCAAATTTTCGATCCCATCATTTGCGCCGTCATGGTCACAATAAGTTGCAGCACGTCTTCGATCAGCCGATTCGACGACACGGTTTCCGATACTTGGGACAATGTATCAAGCTGCAGCGCCTTGCGTGTCATCTGATCGTACAGTCTCGCGTTCTCAATGGCTCCGCCGACCTGCGTGGCGATCGTCGACAGAAGCGCCAACTCGTCCGGCCGGTACCGGCGCGACCGCTTGTGCTGCACATTGATCACTCCGACCACTTCCTGTTTGGTCGTAATCGGAACGGAGACGAATGCCTGGTAGCGATCTTCAGGGAGGTTGTGAAAGAACTTGAAGCGCGGGTCATCACTGGCGGTATTCGGGATGACGACACGCGTCCGCTCTCGCGCCACCCACCCGGTGATTCCCTCTCCCATCCCGATGGTGATCCGGCCGATCAACTTCGGGTGTGGGTTCTTTGAGGCCCGCAGAATGAGTTCGTCCCGGTTATCGGACAGCAGATACAACAAACAGGCATCGGCTTTGGTCACTTCAACGACCATGTCCACGATATGCCGGAGCACCGCCTCCAAATCAAGCGTGTTGCTGATCGACTCACTGATGCGATGAAGAGCATCCACCTCACGAGTCTTTTCACGCAAGGCCTGCTCGACTTGAGTCAGTGTTCGTTTCGTCGCCATCCCATTCCTATCGTCCGCGCCTGACAGACCTGGCGGGCTTCCACCCGGATGTGTCCCGAGCACGAACCGCTTGGAACCAGGCTCGAGTCTCGTCCTTCTTCAGCGGAACGATTCGCACCACCCCAATGCGCTCCGGCACCACACAGTAAAGCGTCCCTGCGGAGACTTTCTTGTCCTGCTGCATGGCGCCCCACAAATCGTTGAACGTCACGCGCGGCAACCGAACGGGCAAACCGGCCGCCTTCACCAGAGCGCGAACCCGTGTCACCACATCTTCCCCACAATAGCCGAGATGCCTGGCCAGGTCCGCCTCATACACCATCCCGATCGCCACGGCTTCACCGTGAATGAATCCTCGATAGCCGCCGAGGGATTCCAACGCATGTCCGATCGTATGGCCGAAGTTCAAGATGCGACGGCGGTCCGCCTCTCGCTCATCCTCGGCCACCACCTGGGCCTTGATCTCGCAAGACCGCTTCACGATGTGCGCCACCGCCTCATCCGTCAGATTGCCAATCGAGCCGATGTTCCGTTCCAGATACTCAAAAAATGTCTCATCCGCGATCACGCCGTACTTGATGACCTCTGCCAGGCCGGCCACCCATTCACGAGTCGGCAAGGTCGCCAGCATCACAGGATCGATGAACACCGCGCGCGGTTGGTTGAAGGCCCCGATCAAATTCTTCCCCTTGGGGTGATCGACACCCGTCTTCCCGCCGACACTGGAATCGACCTGGGCTACCAGACTCGTCGGCACCTGCACGAAGGGAATACCCCGCTGATAGATCGCTGCCGCGAAACCCGTGATATCGCCGATGACCCCGCCACCCAAGGCCAACAAGGTCGAACTACGTTCGAACCGAGCCTCCACAAGCGCGTCTATCACTCTCGCAATTGAAAGGAGCGTCTTGGTTCGTTCTCCAGGCGGCAGCACGATGGGAACGACCGTATACCCGGCCGCCTTCACCCTACGGGTCACCTGCTTGAGATAATGTTTGGCAAGATTCCGGTCCGTCACGACCCCCACCTTGCCGGCACATCGTAGCCGCTTCAGCTCTTCACCGAGGTCCTGCACCAGGTTCCGTCGAATGACGATGGTGTAGGTCCGCGCACCGAGCTCGACATGAATGGCGTGGGAAGACGTATCAGTACCAAGAGTAGTCATCGGGTATCACGCAGAATGGGGACACGATCCTGAATATCGAACAGGCGATGGCCGCATCATCCACGAAGACGGCGGCACGGACAATCCAGAGGTCTTACATGCAATGATGCGGACGAGGAACGAATCGTGGACCACGAGGTCTATGGAGGGAAGAAGCCCGGAAGGAGCGCCATCAATGACGGGGAGCTGACACGTTTCACGGGAATCGCCCCCATTGAGATAGCGTACCATCGTCAATGGGGGCGATTATTAGCTTGCCGCGCTAGGGCCTGTCAAGTCGTGGAGCGGACGATCGTCGGCGTCAGGAAGATCAACAATTCCTGCTTGGAGACATTCTCCGTCTTATTCTTAAACAGCCACCCCAGAACCGGGATGCGGGACAGATAGGGAATACCCGCCACATTGTTCGACTGGGTATCGACGAAGACACCGCCGATGACCATGGTTTCCCCGTCTCGGACGAGTACCTGTGTCGTCGCTTCACGACGATCGATACTCGGACCGGCTGGGTTACTCCGGGCACCGACGGCATTCCTGGTGGCTCGCACCTTCATGAGAATCTGCTTCCCGATCTCTTTCGGATCGCGGGAGGTGATTTGCGGCGTCACGTTCAACTCCAAGTTCGCATCCACGAAGGTGGTCTGCGTTCCCTGCAAGGACGTCGTCTGAAACGGGATGGATTCACCTTGAGCAATCTTGGCGTCCCGCTTATCCAACGTCGTGATCTTCGGTGCCGCAATCACCTTGGTTAACCCCAGCAATTCACCGGCCGACAACCGCACATCCAACATCGCACCGTCGGTTTTTCCGATCGAGAATCCGGCACCCGGCACCGACGGCAGTCCAGGGTTGGCCGGCAGGTTGATCAGGAAGTCCGAGGCCTGGGCACCGAATGCACCGGTGGTACCGGTCCTGAAGGCGGACGTCCCGCTGGTGCTTCCCATCTGGTTGACGTTCTGAATGCCCCACTGCACACCGAGTGAACGGGTATAGGTGGTATCTGCCTGGACGATGCGTGCCTCAATCTGCACCTGCGGGACTTCGAGATCGACACCATCCAGTAATTGCCGTAGGACTTCCAGCTTCGATTCCGTGTCGCTGATGATGAGGGCATTGCTCGCTGCGCTGATCGTCATGGTTCCGCGCGGGCTCAAATTCTGTCGCAACGACGTCTGTACTTCCGTGGCGTTGATATTGCGGATATAAAACACTCGGGTGACGATCGGCTCCGCCTTCGCTCTGGAGTCCTTGGCGCGCGCCTCTTCATCCTGTTGCTTGGCGATATTTTGCAGGGTATCGACCCAAACGATATTGCCCTGTCGGATCATACCCAGCGCATTCATTTTCAGGAGCATTTCAAGTGCCTGATCCCACGGCACGTTCGCCAACTTCATGGTGACTTTGTTTTTGACACCCTCGCCGACCACAATATTGAAGCCACTGACCTCCGCAATCAAACGCAGCACATTGCTGATATCGGCTTGCTGAAAATCAAGGGAAATACGCCGACCGATGAATCGGGACGACCCATTCACCACCTCATTGGTCTCAGCCTTCCGATCTTCTTTCTGGACCGTCTCCGCTGTCAATTGAATCGGCTGAATGCGAAACATCGCTTTGGGCGACTTGTGTGCCACCAACATCGGTTGGGCCGTGGCATGATTCAGTTCCAAGGACACCGCTCGGTTCGCTGCTGGAGCGGCCGATGATATTGCCGCACCGTCCGCAGCCTTCGTGTCATGGAGAGACAGCACCGACTTTGGCTGGAGCGTCAGAACCAGACGGCCGTCGCTCGAATCGATGCGATGATCGACGGACTGCGTTAAATCAAGAACTAACCGCACCTTGCCCGGATGATAGCCGAACCGCACGCGCGACAGCAGTTGGTGACCGACGGTCAGCTGCGATTGGTGCCCGTCTGACTGAATGTGCGGCATGTCGAGAACCATTCGACGATCCCCGATCATTTTTACCGTATGAGCGAAGACCCCGTTGCCGGTCAGGACGAGCGCCATCCGCCCGCCGTCGGGCTTCGCCTCCACTTTCGACAGCAACGTCGCGACCGGGACGGCTGCAACCGAATGCGTCGCCTCAAACGCGGCGCTGCTCGCCGAAACGGCGGCGCCGTGATCGGCGGCTTGCGTGAATCCGGCCAGTCCGGTCGTCTCGTCTGGCGTACCGGCTTGCACATACCCGACAAGCCCCAACACTCCGGCCATCACAGTGACACTCAGCAGCGGATGTACACCAACCTGTGTTTGTTTCATTCTGTGCCCTCTTTCGGGTGCAGGAGCTTGACGTACTCACGCTCCTGTTTATTCCCGTACACGTCCGTGAACCGCTCTTGAACGATGATGCCTCGTTCGGTGATTGAACTGACCACCCCATTGTTAGGCCCGATTCGCGTACCCCGCCGAATACTGTACCCTTTGCCGTCCGGCGTCTGAACCATGGCCGTATACCCGTAATTGCCCCAGAGCACTCCGATCAAACTCAGTTCCGTGAGGCCGACACGCTGGAGCGGAGGCAGACTCGCGTCAAGCTCTACCTGCTGACCGAGCTGGATCATCGGCAAGAAAGGGTCACGACGACCAGAAGGGTCATACGACGCCCCTGAGAATTCCAGCGACAACGAATCCCCAGACTGTGATACGGCTGCCTCCGCACGAGGAGCCATGGTCTCAATCGACGGCACGGGCTTCTGTCCATCAGGCAACGGCATGACCTTGAGAGAATCAGCCGGCCGCATGGATCCGACTTGGCGCAAGTGATGGAGGGTTTTCGACTCAATGGGCGGAGCCGTACCTCCGACCACGAGCACGACCGCAGCGGCGGTCATCCACCGTCTCCACTCCTTCCAGCAAACTCGTGTATTCACAGTGCTTCCCCTCGCGTTGGGCATAAGCTGGGCTCCATTCCTCACTTGGGCTTTGCCGCGGGAACCGGGGTCACGACCTTCTTCTCCCCCGGAGCGGCATAGGCCACCAAATCGAAGACTGTTTGCGTGACCACGCGTCCTTGATCCACCCGAGCCGCGCCGATACGCACATCCTGGACGGTCACGATACGGGACAACTTGCTGATTCGATCGAAAAAGATGGCGGCTGTATGGTATCCGCCGGCCACTTCCACATTGATGGGCATACGAATGAACAACTTCGACGGATCCTCCGATTGCGCACCTGGCTTCCAGAGCCGGACATCCAACCCCAGCCGCAAGCCAAGATCGGACACCTGCTTGAGCAACATAACCGCTTCTTCTTCCGGCGGGAGGCGTTCTTTCTTCGCCGCCAGCTCGATTTCCAACTGCTTGTTCGCCGCCACCAATTCATCCAGATGCTTGACCTTGAGAGTCAGATTCTGAATCTCCGTATCCAACTGGGCGACCTGCCCCTGGACGGCTTCGAGCTCAATGGTCTTGGGATCGACCACGTAGAAATAGAACCCTACCAAAATCGCCGCCACCAACAATCCAAGCAGCGCGACTTTTTGGCCCGTCGGAATGCTGCGGAGGCTGTCTAAGCTGATCGCATTCAGACTCATGTTAGCCTTTCATCGACAGGTCAAGTTTGAATTGATAGGTATTCATCTTGTTGTCCTGACCGGCTCGGCTTTCCATCAACTTGATAGCGCCGAATTGATCGGTCCGCCGGAGGTTATTCACGAATTCGACCACATCGTCGTTCGTCAGCGCACGGCCTTCGAGCTCGACATTGTTGCCCTTGAGATTCAACCGTACGAGCCACACCTTGAGCGGATTCAGGCTTTGGCTGACATGGTCCAGCACTTTGACCGGTCCGGTCCTACTTTTTTCCAACTGATCGATGATGCGATTCTTTGCTTCAAGCTGCTTCTTCTTCTCCTCAAAGTCTTGGACGGCCTTCACTTGTTCTTTCAGCTGAGCCACCTGCTTGTCCTTGACCTGCTTCTCGCTCTGCTTGGCTTGAATCTCGTCGTCGAGTGAGGAGGCGTAGTACCAACAGCCGGCCAAGGTGATCAGCAACACCCCGACACCGAGCAATGCCTCGGCGCGCACATCCCACTGCGGTTTGGCTTTCCTGGCCCTCGGTCCAGTTGCGAGTAAGTTGATTCTAATCATCGGTCCCCCACCGTCCGAAGCGCGAGGCCTACGCCTACCGCCGCAAGCGGCCCCATCTCTGTCAACAGATCGGGATCGACGTCGCACTGCGAGGTGTCGATCTCGTTAAAGGGATTCGCGATATCCACCTCGACATGCATTCGATCGCGAAGCTGTTGAGCCAGGCCCTTGACCTTGGCTCCCCCGCCGAACAGCAACACCCGCGCAATTTCGCTATCAGAGGAGGTTGTTTTGAAATAATCGATCGTGCGCCCAATTTCCGACGCCACTTCCGCATTGACGCTCTCCATGACGGAGGCCAGCGTATGGTCATCGTCCCGATCACTCTTCTTCAGTTGCTCCGCCTCCTCGAACGAGACGCCCATCTCGCGCTGCACCGCTTCGGAATAGCGGTTTCCACCCAACGGGATATCACGGGTAAAGAGGGAGACGCCCCCGCCCACAATATTCACATTCATCACGCTGGCCCCGATATTCACCAATATCGTCGTGTCCTCTTGCGAGGCGGGCGAAGTCACGCCATACATGTTTTCCACCGCAAAGGCGTCGACGTCCATCACGACGGGAATCAACCCGGCCGCTTTGACCAATTCAGTTAATTCGTTGATCTTGTCCTTTTTCGCCGCGACCAGGACGATCGACATTTCACTCTGCTCGTCGGGATTCTCGGATGGGGGCAAGACATGAAAATCCAGGTTTACTTCGTTGATGTCGAAGGGAATGTACTGCTCGGCCGACAACTTCACCTGCGCGTCGAGTTCCTCGTCGGGCATCGGCGGCAGGGTGATTTTCTTCACAATGACCGCATGGCCAGAGATGGAAATTGCGACTTGCTTCAATTTGACCTTCTGTTCGACCAACAGTTCTTTGATGGCCGCAACAACCCGTCCTTCGTCCATGACCGTCCCGTCGACGATCACCTCCGGCTCCAATTCCTTCACACCGAATTTCTGTAACGTATATCGGCCCCGATGTTCCTTAATCTGCACCAGCTTGATGCTGCTCGAGCCGATGTCGAGCCCCAACAACTGTCGCGCAGGAGAAAACATTGAGAGAAATTCCTGATCGGCGAGTTTTTTCAATGAAGCCAGCATGCGCATGTCCTCTCTACGCGACCTCTTTACGCCCACCACCCATCACCTGTCTGATCTGCTCGACATTCTCGGCGGTATACAGCCGCCAGTTCCGCCAATCGCGCGGCGGCCCGGTGATCAACCCTTCACGCTCCCAGCGAAATAACGTCGCGCGCGAGATGTCGAACATCTCGCAGACCTCATTGGTCTTGTACAATTTCTTTTTGGGGACATCGCTGACTTTCTTCACACACTGCCTCAAACGCCGCTATTCATCGCATAATCCGAGCTCACAAAATTAAGTATAGTTGATATAGTCCGCCTGTCAAGAAAGCGGACCAATCGAAGGTTTATCGTAGGAAAGCGAGGAAAGAGCGCGTAGAAACTAGGGTTTTTGCAGATCCCGGTGAGTCACGGAGACATCATAACCGAGGGCGGCGAATCGCTCCTGAAGGCGTAACGCCAGGGTCACCGATCGATGCCGCCCTCCAGTACAACCGATGCCAATACTGAGGTAACTCCGTTGATCCCGCTCGTACAGGGGAATCAGGAAAGCAAACAAACCTTCCAGATGTTCGAGGAATTGACCGGCTGGCGGGTCCCCGAATACGTACTGTTGAACTCGAACATCCTCGCCGGTCAAGGCTTTGAGCTCCGGCACGAAGAAGGGATTTCGAATGAAGCGAACGTCGAAGAGAAGATCGATATCATACGGCACACCGAACTTATAACCGAACGTGACCAGGGAGATGGTCATACGGCGGGCGGCTGTTTCCTGCCGAAATTGCCTGATCAGCAACTCCCGCAGTTCATGCACCGTAATGCTGGAGGTGTCGATTACTCGGTCGGCATGCTTCCGCAGCTCGCTGAGCTGCTCCCGCTCAAACCGCACGCCCTCCACGACCGGCATATGGGGCAACAAGGGATGCGGGCGGCGACTTTCTGAAAACCGGCGAACGAGCACCTCCTCGCGTGCTTCCAAAAACACGAGTTGCAGGGCATGTCCCTGCGCCTTCAGCTCGCCTAAGACCTTCGCCAAGTCCCCGAAAAATACCCGCTCGCGAATATCGATCCCGAGCGCGACATTCTTAATCTCACCGCCTTGCTGATGACACAATTCGACGAAAGTCGGCAGGAGGGCCGGAGGAAGATTGTCGACGCAGAAGTATCCTGCGTCTTCAAAGGCTTTCAACGCATGGCTCTTTCCGGATCCGGAAAGACCGCTGATCACGACGAGATTAAGCGCGGCCATGAGCAGTGCGAGCACGGTCGCTCGCGGGATCAATCAGAGACACGTTTCCATTCGGCAAACGCTGGAGAACCTGAACCGTACCGGACAGCGCATTCACAAACATCAGGACACCCAGCTTCGAGGCATTGAGCGCCTCGACAGCCTCTTCAATCGTCAGCACTTCGAGTGTCGGTCGAACCACTTGCACGTCGTGGCTCTCCGACCTCGGAGGCTGCCGTGCCGACGCGCGCACGCGCGGCTGATCGCCGAATTTGTGATTGACCTTCCGCTCCTTTAGTTTGCGCAACTGCGCACCGAGCTTATCCACAACCTCATCGATCGACGCATACATCTCTTCGGTCGATGTCTTGGCTTGCAAACGACGCCCCTGCACGACTCCCACCACCTCAGCCACATGATGAAATTTTTCCAAACTGAGAAGGATTTGCAACGTCCCCAGCTTCAATCCGTAGCGGTCCAGCCGCTCCATGCGCGTCTCGACATACTCCCGTAGAGCAGCAGTGACCGCCACGTGTCGTCCTGTGATCATCAATCGCATTCCATCCTCGTTTCTCGGACCCCCGCCACCACCATGCGGCCTAGCCCGTTGCGACGATTGTTGTGTCCCCACAGAGCCTGCTCCATGGTGTCAGACTTCGCCCCCTTCAGAAAAATTTCCTTCGCTGCGTTGCGGAGGGGATGTTGTCCTCTGCGCGATATTTTGCCACTGTTCGGCGGGCAATCAGGACTTGCTGCGTACGCAGCCGCGCCGCGATCTCCTCATCTTTGAGGGGTTTGCGCGCATCTTCAGCCGCCACCATTTGCCGGATCATTTCTCGCACGGTAAGCGAAGACAACATATCCATCGGCTGATCGGCGCGCTGAAGGCCGGCGTTGAAGAAAAATTTCAACTCCAACATCCCCTGGGGACAATACATGTACTTATTGGCCGTCACCCGACTGATGGTCGACTCATGCATGCCGATGTCCTCGGCCACTTGCTTGAGGACCAGTGGCTTCAAATGCTGGATCCCGCGCTCGAAAAATCCTTCCTGAAACTTCACGATGCTCGACACGACTTTCACAATCGTCTTATTCCGCTGCTCAATGCTTCGAATGACCCACTGCGCCGCGCGCAGTTTGTCATCCAGATAGGCTTTGGTCTCCGCCGAACCCGACTGCCCTGACGACATCAACTGCTTATAATACGGACTGATCCGCATACGGGGCAGGCCGTCATCGTTGAGCAGCACCTCCCACACCCCTTCGTTCTTCACGACGAAGACGTCCGGCACGATCGCATAGTTTTGCGTGTTGGAGAACGGACGCCCGGGCTTCGGCTCCAAGCCCTCGATGATCCGAGTAGCTTCGAACACATCCTCCATCGAAATATTCAGCGCCTTGGCGATTCGATTGTATTGCTTCTTCTCCAGATCTTTGAGGTGATGCATCACCATGGCTTCCAGGACCGATCCCTTCAGCACCCCGGGACGAGACCCCAATGAACCAATCTGGCTGCGGCCCAAAAACTTGAGTTGGAGCAGGAGACATTCCGACAGGTCTCGAGCCGCGACGCCGTTCGGATCAAATCCCTGGACGTCTTTCAGAACCGACTCAGCCTCTGCCACGGAGTAGGCTGTCTGCGCCACGAGTTCCTCCAACGTCATCCGAAGGTACCCGTCGTCGTCCAGATTCCCGATAATCAGTCGCCCAATGGCCTTCTCGCGATCCGAGAGTCCCGACAGAGACAGTTGCCAGACAAGATGGTCTTCCAACGAGGTCGACTTGGCGACGGTCTGCTCATAAGAAGGAAACTCTTCCTTCGAGGAGGAACTGTACTCCGTTTCTCCGCGACGCATGTCCGTATCAAAGTAGTCTTCCCAGCTGGATGCCGAAAACTCCTCGGCATTTTCTCCGCTCTCAGCCGGCTTATCATCATCGCCTTCACTCCGCGTCTCACTGGCCACGGTAGTCGACGTATCCGGCTGCTCGCGCTCGGCAACCGCCGTTTCCTCGCTCTCCTCCGTCTCCGTCGCCAATTCATCCAGCAACGGGTTTTCCATGAGATGCTGTTGCAGGCTCTGTTGGAGCTCCAAGCGAGACAGCTGCAGCAATTTGATCGCCTGCTGCAACTGCGGCGTCATGATAAGTTTCTGACTGAGCCTGAGATCCAGTCGCAGCTTCATCGCGCACTCACTCCCTGCCGCTAGAGGCGGAACCCTTCGCCCAAATACACGGCCCTGGCCATTTCACTTTTCTCGATCACGTCGGGAGGCCCCGCCTCTAATATCGTGCCTTCGTTGATGACGTAGGCTCGATCGGTGATCGATAACGTCTCTCGAACATTGTGATCGGTAATCAAGACTCCGATGTCCCGCTGTTTCAAGCGAATGATGATTTGCTGAATATCCGCTACCGCGATGGGATCGATGCCGGCGAACGGTTCATCCAGCAACATGAACAGGGGGCTGGTCGCCAATGCGCGGGTAATCTCCAGACGACGGCGCTCCCCACCCGACAAGGCATAGGCCTTACTCTTGCGAATATGCACCAGATCCAGTTCTTTCAGCAAAGTCTCGACCCGCTCCATCCGTTCACTTCTCGAATAGCCCAGCATCTCCAGAATCGCAAGGATATTGTGTTCCACTGACAGTCGACGAAACACCGACGATTCCTGAGGCAAATATCCGATGCCTCGTCGAGCCCGTTTATACATAGGCAAATCAGTAATGTCATGACCGCTCAAGGCGATTTGCCCTGCGTCTGGTTGACACAAGCCCACCATCATGTCGAAAATCGTGGTCTTCCCTGCTCCGTTCGGTCCTAGGAGGCCGACGACCTCCCCGGCCTGCACGTCCAGTGAGACCCCCTTCACGACCTTCCGGCCGCGAAAGCTTTTCACCAAACCGCTGGCGGCTAGGCGATTCGCAACCCCTGGCGGAGTCGCATGCGTATCCAGCGAAGCGTGACCTACTGAGCCCGTACCGATCACCGCTTGCCCCCGCCCTCGCCTTCGATGACGACCTGCGAGTCGCCTTCCACCACACTTCGATCTTCATCCAGGAACATGATGATCCGCTTTCCGGATACCCGAGTTCCCTTCTGCCAAGCGACCGGATCACCCGTAAGAATGATTTTCTTTTGATCTTCGTAATAGACAGCCTTCTGACAGGTCGCACGACCATCCGCTTTCACAATTTTCACTCGACCCGTTGCTTCAACCATCCGGATGCTACGATCCGAGACCGTTGGTGGCGCATCCCGCCCTTGCACTTCCGATTTATTCGTACTCGGATGAGCTTGCGATTTGTTCGCACCGGCAACTGGCTTACTATCGGTGCCATGAAACGAGACCACCATGTGATCGGAATGCACCACGAGAAGGCCACGGGTCAAAACAACCGATCCATCAAAGATCGCGGTATTCTCCTGATTGCTGACCGTCATGGTTCGAGACGTAATCGTCGTCGGCGCAGGATTGGCGGCGGACTCTTTCGCAACGCCCGGCTCCGATGCGTGTGCCACCAGAATGGTCGGCACGACTCCGGGACTAAGAAGCAGGCACCACATCCACCCGCACATCGTCCAAGACCTGAAATTCTTCAGTGTCCATTTTCCCGAGCAGCCCTCTGCCGGTGACTTGCAGCCCATGCCCATGAATTGTGACATGGTCAGGAGTTTGGATCTCATGCCGCGCATCGGTCCACACCAGATGATTTGTCTGAATGGTATAGCCACTTTGGGTTTCAACCACAATCGGTGTGGTCCTGTTCGAAAGGTGAAAGTTTTTCGTCTGCGTATCAAGCGTGCCCTCATCGCCGGACAAAGTCAGTTCTCTGCCCTGTACCCCGTACAGCGTAATTTGAACATTGTTCAAAATCGCCCGACTGTCCTTCTCAAACAAACGGGCTTGTTCCGCCTCCACTTTCCACTGAACAAGATCGCCTTTTGTCTGGGTGAAGGTGAAGTCCTGAATACGGGCGTCGGCCGCTTCAGTATCGACAGGGGCGACCGAACGTGACGAGGATCCAGGATTCGAGCGGGTGACGAGCAAATACCCAAGAAATGCAGCAAGAACTAGGCTGAGAGCGAGAAGTCCTCGTCGAATCCAACGTTCCCACATGGCGAAAAGCCCATAATTTAAAGAGCTTCCAAGGTCAAATCCGGTGGCATGATAGTAGCATTCCACCAAGGCCAAGTAAACCTACCGACTGCCAATGACATGAGAAATTAATTTGAAATTGCGATGGAGAGTGCAGTGGGGGAAGGGATTATATGCCACGACGACCGTGGGGTCGTCGTGGCGTGCAAGCGTTAGCTTTCTGCAGGAGCAGAACTTTTTTCTGTCGTATCTTTCTTGTCCTTATCAGCTACCGCAACCTCCGTCGATGACGTGGCCTTGGGCTTTTCTGACCTGGTCACCAATTCAATGGCTACCATCTCAGCCGCATCGCCAATGCGTCGACGAGTGCGGATGATCCGCGTATACCCTCCTGGGCGTTCACGAAATCGCGACGCGACATCGCTGAACAGCTTCGCCACCACCGCCTTGCTTCGCAAGAAGCTCAGGGCACGACGACGGGCCGGAAGCCCCCCCTCTTTTCCAAGGGTAATCATTCGATCAGTAAAGCCACGAATTTCCTTCGCCTTGGCTTCCGTCGTTTCGATTCGTTCATGTTCCAACAATGACGTCACCAGACTCCGGAACAGAGCCCATCGGTGTTTCGTTTGACGTCCGAGCTGTCGACCCTTCTTTTTGTGGCGCACGGTAGTCCTGTTCCTTTCTTACTCTGAACGCACGCCCGCTTCGCCTGACGGCAAGGCGTCGACTTTCATTCCAAGGCTCAGTCCCATTTCGGTCAGGATTTCCTTGATTTCGTTGAGGGATTTCTTTCCGAAATTCTTGGTCTTCAACATCTCTGCTTCTGTTTTCTGAACCAAATCAGCAATCGTCTTGATATTGGCATTCTTGAGACAATTGGCCGCGCGAACGGACAATTCCAACTCATTCACGCTTCGATACAGATTCTTGTTCACCTCATCAGACAGATCTTCGCTGCCTACGGAAGGCTTCGCATCAGAACGTTCCTCAGGATTAATGAAGATGTCTAGATGCTCGCGAAGAATCCCTGCCGCATTAGACAACGCATCACGTGGAGAAATAGTGCCATCCGTCCAAATTTCAAGCGTCAGCTTATCATAGTCGGTCATCCGCCCCACACGGGCATTCTCGACATGAAAATTGACCCGCTTGATCGGAGAGAAAATCGAGTCCACGGCGATCACCCCAATGGGCAACCCTTCTTCCTTATTCCGTTCAGCCGGCACAAAGCCGCGACCATGCTTGATCGTCATTTCCAGGTCCAGCGCGGCATCTTTGTCCAGCGTTGCGATGTGCAGATCCGGAGTGAGAATCGTCACATCTCCGTCATGAGTGATATCAGAGCCTTTTGCTTCCCCCGGTCCTTTTTTCTTGAGCCGAATGGTCTTGGGCTTGTCGCCCTGGAGCGCCAATCGGAGGCTTTTCACGTTCAAGATAATGGACGTCACATCTTCCGTCACGCCAGGAATCGTGGAGAATTCGTGCAACACTCCTTCGATCTTGACCGTGGTCACCGCAGCCCCCGTCAAGGAAGACAACAACACACGGCGCAAGGAATTCCCCACCGTGGTGCCAAATCCTCGTTCAAATGCCTCGGTCGTAAATCTGCCGAATGTCGGGGAAAGAGTGTCCTTATCGACTTCCACCCGCATGGGGATCTGAAAGTCTTTCATCGCTTTAATCATGACTCCCCCTTCATTAACTCGTGTGTGCACGTCTATCGTTCAGCCATGGCCGGAAAAGCGAGATACTCCCCGACCACGTATTCTTAGCGCGAGTACAATTCTACGACCATTTGCTCGTTGACCGGCAGCACGATATGCTCCTTAGTCGGCAACGATCGAATGGTGCCCTTGCAGGCCGCCCGGTCCAACTCAAGCCACTCCGGAATGCCACGGCCATCCACAGCCAGCAGCGCCCCCTGAATGGGGAGTAGTTCTCGGCTCTTCTGCCGCACTTCTACAGAATCGCCTGCTTTGACGAGGGCACCGGGCGCCTTCACTTTACGACCGTTGATCATCATGTGACCATGATTGACCAGCTGTCTGGCCTCTTTCCGAGAGGCTCCGAAGCCGAGCCGATATACCACATTGTCCAAGCGACATTCCAAGAGGCGCAGCAACGTATCGCCGGTCACCCCGGTTTGACGTTCCGCTCGTTCAAAAATGCCACGGAATTGGCACTCTTGCAGGCCATAAATCCTCTTCAATTTCTGCTTCTCACGCAACTGCAGACTGTAGTCCGACGTCCGCTGCCGAGCCTGACCATGCTGCCCAGGGGGATAACTCCGGCGCTCAATCGCGCACTTCTCGGTCATGCAACGAGACCCTTTTAAAAAGAGCTTCTCGCCCTCTCTCCGACACAAGCGGCAGACAGGTCCACTATATTTTGCCACGCTACTACCCCTCCTCTACCTCAACGACTCAAGTACGACTGAATCAGCGATTACCTTGTTCTGACTACGTTGGGATCACGACTAGACGCGCCGACGCTTCGGCGGTCGGCATCCATTGTGAGGAATTGGCGTCACGTCGCGGATGAGATTGATGCGCAATCCGGCACTCTGCAACGAGCGAATGGCGGACTCACGACCCGCCCCTGGCCCGTTGACATACACATCAACCTGGCGCATTCCGTTTTCCATGGCCTTCCTCGCCGCCGCCTCTCCCGCACGTTGTGCCGCAAAGGGAGTGCTCTTGCGTGACCCCTTAAACCCCTGATTGCCTGAGCTGGCCCACACCACGGTATTGCCGCTCATATCCGTAATGGTCACGATCGTGTTGTTGAACGATGCTTGAACGTGAGCCACTCCGCTCTGGACAATCTTGCGTTCTTTCTTTTTGCCCTTCTTCACACTCATAGAATCTCCCTCAGCGCATGGCGCCTGCTCGGTCTAATCTCTTATGCTCTTGAACCAGCGGGCTTCTGCGGTTTGCTTCCTACACCGGAGCGGCGCCCCTTGCGGGTACGCGCATTGGTCTTGGTCCGCTGTCCACGAACAGGCAACCCCTTGCGATGCCGGAGCCCACGAAATGTTCCGGTATCCACCAGTCGCTTGATGTTCATCGACACTTCTTTACGCAAATCGCCTTCCACGCGATAGTCACGTTCGATGACTTCTCGAATCTTGACGATTTTGTCTTCACTGACATCCTTCACGCGAATGGATCCGTCGACTCCGGCCTTTTTCAAAATCGCCTGAGCGGCAACACGGCCAATCCCGTACACATAGGTCAGACCGATATCGATCCGTTTGTCTTTTGGCAAATCCACGCCCGCAATACGCGCCATAATTACCCCCTAATTCCTTCCCTTGATTGCACCGTGAGCTGGCTTGAAGGACCTTCGCAACACCGTTCCGATGTCGCCATGACCAGCCTCTTGCAGGCTCGACATACCCCTGCCAAGGCAACCCACATTCCGGTCAACCCTGTCGCTGCTTGTGACGCGGATTAGCGCATAACACCCGAACGACACCACGCCGGCGGACCACTTTACATTTCGCACAAATCGGCTTGACTGACGACTTGACCTTCATAGCAATTCCATTTCTCCACTACTTGAAGCGATAGGTAATCCGGCCCCTGGTTAGATCATAGGGCGACAATTGCACAGTCACCTTATCGCCAGGAAGAATACGGATGAAGTGCATCCGCATTTTCCCCGAGATATGCGCTAAAATTCTGTGCCCATGTTCCAATTCCACGCGAAACATTGCATTCGGGAGTGTCTCCGCCACCGTGCCGGTCACTTCTATAACATCTTCTTTTGGCACGTATCAGTACGCCTCCCTGTCTTAATGTGACAACTGCGAAAGAATCCGTGCTGCGCCCGTCGGCTGAATGGCGATGGTGTGCTCGAAATGCGCCGACCAGCGGCCATCCTGCGTTACAGCCGTCCACCGATCCTCCAAAATGCGAATCGCACTGCTCCCAAGATTTACCATCGGCTCAATCGCCAAAACCATCCCGACCTGGAGACGTGGACCCTGCCCTGGCCGTCCGTAATTCGGAACCTGCGGCTCCTCATGAAGCTGTCGCCCTATACCATGACCAACAAATTCGGTCACTACGGCAAAGCCGGCCTGCTCCACATGCGTTTGGACCGCGTGCGACACATCGGACAGCCGGTTTCCGACCACTGCTTGGGCAATGCCCCGGTACATCGCCTCCTCGGTCACCTGAATCAACCGCAACGCTTCGCTGCTCGCAGCACCAACCGGTACGGTCACCGCAGAATCGCCGTAGAATCCTGAAACAATGGCACCCAAATCAAGGCCGATGATATCACCTTCCTTGAGACGACGCTTGGACGGGATCCCATGAACCACCTGCTCATTCACCGAGGCACACAGCGTCTTCGGATAGTTACGATACCCTTTGAAGGCCGGGATGGCACCACGACCTCGTATCGCCTCTTCGGCGATTCGATCCAAATCATCCGTTGTGATACCGGGAGCCACCTTCGTCTTTAGCAACTCCAACACTTCTGCCACCACGTGTGAGGCCTGCGCCATTAACGAGACTTCGTCCGGCGTCTTAAACACGATCATTTAGCGCCAAGCCCAACGAGCACCTTGGCAAGCCGATCGTAAACGTGAGACATATCGCCAGACCCATCCAGTTCACTCAGGATCTGCTTCTGTTCGTAGTACGCAATTAATGGGGCCGTTTGCTCATCATAAACCTTCAAGCGAGCTTCAATGGTCTCAGGTTTATCATCACTCCGCTGGACCAACACGCCCCCGCACCGATCACATTCTCCGCTCACTTTTGGAGCGGCGAAATCCACATGAAAGACACTCTGGCACTTCGAGCAGCTACGTCGTCCACTGAGCCGCTTAATTATGTCCTCACGAGAGACGCGAAAGTTGATCACGCGATCAAGCCTGAGACCTCGATCGTGCAAAATTCCGTTCAACTCTTCCGCCTGCGGAACGGTTCGCGGAAATCCATCCAACACAAAGCCGTTCTCGCACAGTGGTTCAGCCAGTTTAGCGCGCACCATACCAATGACGACACTATCAGGGACCAGTTGGCCCGCATCCATGCTCTTCTTCGCTTCGAGCCCCAACGCGGTCTTCGTTCGTACTGCCTCTCTCAAGAGGTCGCCGGTAGATATCTTGGGCCATCCAAACTGAGCGGTCACCCGATCAGCCTGAGTTCCCTTTCCCACCCCTGGAGCGCCGAGAAACACAAGTCGCATCAACTCGCCTTAGCTGGTTCTTCCTCGAAGCTTGCCCTTTTGTAGAAACCCATCGTAATTGCGATTCAGCAGATGAGACTCGATTTGCTGAGCGGTATCCAGGCCGACCCCAATCACGATCAAGAGTGATGTGCCGCCGAAGTAAAATGGCATGTTCAGCTTATAAATGAGAAACTCTGGAATCACACACACGATCGCTAAGTAAATAGCCCCGGCAAACGTAATCTTCGTGAGCACCGAGTAGATATAGTCGGAGGTGCGCTGTCCGGGCCTAATTCCCGGCACGAATCCCCCGTACTTTTTTAAGTTATCAGCCATGTCGACCGGGTTCATGACCACTGCGGTATAAAAGAAACAGAAAAAGACGATCAAACCCACATACATCAACGTATAGAGAAGAGACCCTGGAGCGAGCTGCGATCCAAAAGCCTTGATCCACGGCGTTTCAAAAAATCCAGCAATCGTGGCTGGAAAAGCAATAATCGAAGAGGCAAAAATAGGAGGAATGACTCCGGCCGTATTGATTTTGAGCGGAATGTGGGTGCTTTGGCCCCCGTATACTCTTCGCCCAATGACCCGCTTCGCATATTGAACCGGAACTTTTCGCCGTCCGCTCTCCAAGAACACGATGGCGGCGACCACGCCGAACATCACCAGCGTCAATACGACCAACAGTGGGAAACTCAACTGCCCGACCTTATACAGGTCAAACGTCTGAGCCACCGCCGCCGGCAACCTCGCGACGATTCCGGCGAAGATGATGAGGGAAATACCGTTTCCTATCCCTCGCTCCGTGATTTGCTCACCCAGCCACATGAGAAATCCAGTCCCGGCGCAGAGCGTAATCACCGTCATGAACCGGAATCCCCATCCAGGGGTGAGCACAAAAGCCCCTTGATTCATTTGTTCGAGACCCACGGCAATCCCGAATCCCTGAATCAAGGCGATGACAATCGTGCCAAATCTCGTATATTGAATGATTTTTTTTCGACCGCGCTCACCCTCTTTTGCTAGTTTGGAAAGGTGGGGAATCACCACCGTCAGCAACTGCAGGATGATCGATGCGCTGATGTAGGGCATGATGCCGAGCGCAAAGATCGTCAGTCGCGACAGGGACCCCCCGGAAAAAATATCCAAGAATCCCAGCAAGGCTCCACCCTGCTTCTGCAGAAATTCTGATAAGGCCTCTCCGTTGATACCCGGGGTGGGGATGTGAGCGCCGACGCGATAGACAATCAGCATCCCCAGCGTAAACAAGACGCGGGTCCGCAGCTCAGGTATCTTAAAGATGTTTTGAAAACTAGTCAGCAGACGCTCAAACACAGGGAATGACCTCGGCCCTCCCCCCGGCTGCCTGAATCTTTGCCTCTGCTGACTTGCTGAACTTATGAGCCTGGACCACAAGAGGTTTCGTGACCTCTCCCTGGGCAAGGATCTTAATCAGCTCCCCTTTCCGTCGCACAAGGCCTTCGGTCATCAAGAGTTGGGGCGTAATGGCTTCTGTCGTTTCCAGATCAGCCAGACTTTTCAAATTAATGATCGTGTATTCCGTTCGAAATTGATTCGTAAATCCATACTTCGGCACCCGACGAATCAACGGCATCTGACCACCCTCGAATCCAGGGCGTTTGCCTCCGCCTGATCGAGCCTTCAGACCCTTATGCCCCTTCGTGGCGGTCTTCCCATGACCGGATCCTGGACCCCGCCCGATTCGCTTTCGCTTGTGTTTCGCTCCTCGAGAAGGAGCAAGATCATGCAACTTCATTGGGGACTCACTTCCAGTAAATAGCCCACCTTGGCAATCATGCCTTTAACTTGATCGCTTGCGGGCCGTAACACCGTGGCATTAAGTTTACGCAGCCCTAATCCCCTGAGCACCAACCGATGCTTATACGGCGTACCGATCGGACTCCGCTTCAGGGTAATTCGAAGACTTGATTGAGCACTTGCTGTTTTTTTTTCAGTAGCCATTAGAGATGTACCTGCGCTTCGTTTCCAGCACTGCGGCGTAATTTCATCATTTCTTGAGGATCACACAACTGCTGAAGCCCATTGAGCGTCGCCCTGACCGCGTTGAAAGGATTGCCGCGGCCTAGAGTCTTCGCAATGATATTATGCGCGCCAGCGAGTTCGACGACCGCCCGCACCGCTCCCCCGGCAATGATGCCGGTTCCCTCGGCGGCCGGTTTGAGCAAGACATGTTCTGCACCAAAGAGTCCGTGCACTTCATGAGGAATGGTTCCCCCTTTTATGGGAACACGGACCAAATGTTTCTTGGCCTGTTCGACAGCTTTTGAAATCGCTACGGGGACTTCTGCTGCTTTCCCCTTCCCCACGCCGACATACCCCTGCCCATCGCCCACAACCACCAAGGCGCAAAAGTTGAAACGCTTTCCGCCCTTCACGACTTTGGCGACACGGTTAATAAACACCACCTTGTCTTTCAGACTCAATTCTTCGGGATTGACTCGCACAGCGTCATTCTCCTTTAAGTCGTCTCATTTGGCTTGCTACGAGCAGAGGACGGCCAACCTTGGCATGATCCCGTACTTAGAACTGCAGGCCGCCTTCACGGGACGCATCAGCTAACGCCTTTACACGCCCATGATATTGTCGCCCGCCGCGGTCAAAGACCACCATTGAGACTTTGGCTGACTTCGCACGCTCAGCAATAAGTTTGCCAACGGCTTTCGCCCCCTCAATACTACCCGTGGACTTCACCGATTTCCGTAACGCCTCGTCCAACGTCGAAGCCGCAGCGATGGTATGCCCACGAAGGTCATCGATAATTTGAGCGTAGATGTGAGAGCGGCTACGAAACACGTTCAGACGTGGCCGATCACTTGTCCCGATGACAGATTTCCTAACACGTTGTTTCCGGCGAGCTAATTTTCTGTTTTTTTCTTGGGTATTCATCAGAAGCCTCTACTTGCCGGTCTTGCCTGCCTTCTTCCTCAAGACTTCACCAGCGTATCGAATTCCTTTTTGCTTATACACATCAGGGGGCTTAATGGAGCGAATATTCGCCGCGACCTGACCGACAAGCCGCTTATCAACACCTCGAATCGAGATGAGGGTTTGCTTGTCGACCTTGACATCAATGCCTGGCGGAACCGTATAAGCCACGGGATTGATGTAGCCGACGTTAAAACTCATCTCACGTCCCTGAAGCTGGGCCTTGTAACCCACCCCGGTAATCTCAAGCGCCTTCTCATACCCCTTGGTAACACCCTGGATGATGTTACTGAGCTCTGCCCGAACTAACCCGTGCATCGCCCGTACCTGGCGAGCATCACCAGAACGGTTGACGACCAGCTGCCCGTCGTTGACCGCGACACTCACACCATCGGTCAACTTCCAATCGAGCTTACCCATCGGTCCCTTAACCGACACGAGACGACCGGCAACCTTAATGTCCACACCCGCTGGAACTGAAATTGGTTTACGCCCTATCCGCGACATACGAACCCCGTTACGTTATACCGAATCCGGTTATTACTGCGTCTCACCCAACTTTGCTTACCAGACAGAACAGAGAACTTCACCACCTAACCCAGACCGCCTGGAATCACTGTCGGTCATAAGACCTTTCGAGGTTGAAATGACCGCGACACCGATCCCGTTCCTGACCTTCGGCACTTCATCTCTCCCTACATACACCCGGCGCCCTGGCTTGCTGATTCGGCGCATACCCGTGATCATCGGACGCGCCTCTTCTACATACCGAAGCTGGACGGAGAAAAATGGATGACCATCTTCTTCAATCTCACCGTAGCCAAGAATGAATCCCTCTTTGCCGAGGATATTCAGAATTTGCCGCTTCACCTTGGAAACGGGGACCTTGACTACATCTTGACGCCGACGCGCAGCGTTCCCTAATCTCACCAACAGATCAGCAATTGGGTCAGTAAGCATGCATTCCTCTTTTACGCTTGCAGCGGCAAGCTTCCACTAGACCGACTACCAGCTTGACTTGCGCACTCCGGGAATCTCACCCTTGAGGCTCAGAAATCGAAAACAAATACGACACATCCGAAAGCGACGCAAGAATCCACGCACACGACCACAGAGCCCGCAGCGGTTGTAATCTCGACAGCCAAACTTCGATTTCTTAGCCGCCTTATTTTTGAGCGCTAATCTTGACACGGAATCCCCCTTAATCGCGCATGGCGAACGCCGCCAAGCGATCCTCATTCAAACCGAGCCCTAAGCTCGAAATGGCATACCAAGATGTTTCAGCAGGGCTTTCCCCTCATCATTCGTGTGGGCCGTGGTCACGATGGTAATATCCATTCCGTGGATGGAGGCCACAGTGTCATATTCGATCTCAGGAAAAATCAATTGCTCCTTCAATCCGAGGGTATAGTTGCCGCGTCCATCAAACGCTTTCGGTGACACGCCGCGGAAGTCTCGGATTCGGGGAAGGGCCAGCGAGATCAAACGATCCAAAAACTCCCACATACGGCGGCTGCGGAGAGTGACCTTTGCGCCGATCGGCATACCCTGCCTCAGCTTGAATCCAGCGATCGCTTTCTTCGCTCGAGTCGTGATTGGTTTCTGGCCGGTGATAATCCCCAATTCGTTTGATGCGCTTTCGAGCAATTTCACGTTTTGAATCGCCTCACCCATGCCGACATTCAAGACGATTCGTTCCAGACGAGGAACTTGCATCAAATTCCCATAACCGAACTCTTTCATGAGAGCCGGGACCACTTGATCGCGATAGGTTTCCCTGAGTCGCGGAGCGAACTGATGTTCACTGCCTGAATCCTGAGAAACCTCAGGAACGGCGGCTTCCTTCTTTGTTGACGACCGGGGAGTAGCTCCCTTGCCGCCCTTACCCTTCTCTACTTTTGCCATGAACGTCTTTCCTGTTCCGACTATTCGACAATTTCTTTTGACTTCTTGCTCAGTCTCGCGCGCCGACCATCTTCTTGGCGCTTGACCCCTAAGCGAGTTGGCTTCTTCGTAACTGGACACAAAAACATCACATTGGAAATGGCAAGAGGAGACTCACGTTCAAGAATGCCACCCTGACGAAGTTTCTGGTTCGGCTTGGTGTGACGCTTGATCATATTGAGTTTCTCTACCAGGATCTTGCCGTTCACGGTGTCAACGGACAATACCTTGCCAGACTTTCCGCGCTCACGCCCAGTCACCACCATGACGGTGTCGCCTTTGCGAATTTTCGTTTTGATTCGTGCCATCCCTACCAGAACCTTTCTTCCTTCAACTACAAGACTTCCGGCGCAAGCGAGATAATCTTCATAAACTTCTTCCAGCGAAGTTCACGAGCGACTGGGCCGAAAATACGGGTACCAACAGGCTCTCCTTGGGCATTGATCAACACACAGGCATTCCGATCAAATTTGATATATGAACCGTCATCTCGTCGCACTTCCTTAGTCGTCCTCACGATGACCGCCCGGCTCACATCGCCCTTCTTCACACCAGCCTGAGGGATCGCCTCTTTGACCGCCACGACCACAATGTCGCCTAACGATCCATACCGTCGCCTAGTTCCACCAAGCACGTGAAAACACATGACTTGCTTCGCGCCGGAATTATCGGCCACATCCATGTATGTGTAATTCTGAATCATACCCTGCCCTACTCACTGCCAAAAGGATCTTGCCCTTCCAGCGGTTCAAGTGTGTTCCGTAGTTACTTCTCGACCTGCCCCTTCAGCATGACGCGTACCACACGCCAATGCTTATCTTTGCTTATTGGGCGAGTCTCGCTGAGCTGAACCCGATCCCCTACTTTGCACACGTTTCCCTCGTCGTGCGCCTTCAACTTCGTCACGCGTCGGAGAACCTTCTTGTAAATCGGGTGGGTTACCGAGCGCTCCACGGCAACGACGACCGTCTTATCCATCTTGTTACTGACGACATTGCCATACCATTCACGTCGATGTTGCTGGCCTTCCTTCATACGCCTCTTCTCTCTTACTTTCCGACCGACTGGTCGGCCTGTGTCTGCAGCAATTCCAATTGACGCCGTACCGTTTTTAGGCGAGCAATGTCGCGTTTCGTGCTCCGTACTTGCATGGGGTTCTCAAGGCGACCAATACCAAGCTGGAACCGGTGATTGAACAGCTCATGGCGCAACTGCTTTTCTTTTTCGGCCAACTCCTCGATCGAGAGACCGCTCAGATCCTTCACATCCATCACATCACCACTCAACAATGCTACAGGTTACAGAAACTCGCCGCGGGCCACAAATTTGGTCGCGATAGGAAGCTTGTAAGCCGCCAGCTTCAGGGCTTGCTTCGCAACATCTGGAGCAACCCCGCCCATTTCGTACATAATCCGCCCTGGCTTAACCACGGCTACCCAATACTCAGGATTGCCCTTACCTTTACCCATACGGGTTTCTGCTGGCTTCTTGGTGATGGGCTTGTCGGGAAATATTCTAGTCCATACCTGCCCACCACGTTTGACGAATCGAGTGATGGCAATACGTGCGGCTTCAATTTGGCGGCTCGTCACCCATCCTGGTTCAAGAGCTTTCAAACCAAACTCGCCCAGGGTAATGGCTCCTCCACGGTATGCCTTCCCTCGCATCCGCCCCTTCTGCATTTTTCTGAACTTAACTTTCTTTGGCGCTAACACAAACCCACCTTTTCCTTATCAAGGCTTTTTAGCCAAGCCGGCCGAGTGCCGAGTCTGGTTTCAGTTGAAGGGCAGGTAATAATTCACCCTTGTAAATCCAGGTTTTAACACCAATCTGTCCCATGGTCGTGTGGGCTTCGGCGAATCCGTAGTCCACCTCTGCGCGCAAGGTGTGAAGCGGCACACGACCCTCTCGATACCACTCGGTTCGAGCAATTTCAGCACCACCTAAACGTCCCGCCACCATAATTTTAATTCCTTGGGCACCCAAACGAAGCGCCGACTGCACACTGCGCTTCATCGCACGGCGAAACGCGACACGCTTCTCCAGTTGAGTCGCCACATTCTCACTGACCAATTGGGCGTCCAACTCCGGCTTCTTAATCTCTTTGACCGTAATGTACGCCTGCCCCGAGTATTCCTTCTCCAAGGCGGCCTTGAGCTTGTCGACCTCGGCCCCCTTACGCCCAATGATTATGCCGGGTCGAGCCGTATGAATAATCACTCGGGTCTGATCTCCAGACCGCTCAATTTCCACCTTGGCGACTCCGGCATGGTACAGCTTTGCCTTCACCATCTTTCTGATTTTGATATCCTGATGAAGAAGCCTGGCGTAATCTTTATCCGCGTACCAGCGAGAGCTCCACGTGTAGTTATACCCGATGCGATATCCAATTGGATGTGTCTTCTGACCCATTAAGAATAACCCTCAGTCTAAGTGTAAAAGCCCTAGCTATTCACTGCGACGCCGGGAGCAGCGACCGCAATCGTGATATGACTGGTGCGCTTCTGAATCGAGTTGGCTCGGCCCATCGACCGCGCACGGAAACGCTTATAAATCGGCCCACAGTTGACAACCGCCTGAGAGATCCACATCTCATCGCTGTCGCCCAGCTCCTTTTGCTCGGCATTGGCAACCGCAGAACGCAGGAGCTTTTCAATGACACGCGCGGCATGTTTAGGGGTATGCCTGAGCATAGCCAATGCCATCGGAACCTGTTGCCCCCGAATCATGTCGATTACGATCCTCGCCTTCCTAGGCGTCACCCTCACAAAACGTAACACTGCTTTTGCTTCTGCCATAGCTGACCCCACCCCAAACCTTCCGATCCTTCAGCGAACCAGCGATTACTTAAGAGCCACTGCTTTTTCGGTCTTTGCCTGCCCGTGCCCCTTGAAAAAGCGCGTCGGAGCAAATTCTCCGAGCTTATGGCCAACCATATTTTCTGTCACAAAGACGGGAATAAACTTCTTCCCGTTGTGCACCGCAAACGTGTGCCCAATCATATCCGGCACAACCGTGGAGCGACGCGACCAGGTCTTGATCAGTTTCCGATCCTTCGTTTGATTCATCTGATCGACTTTTCTCATCAGATGATCATCGACGAACGGACCCTTAGTAATTGAACGAGGCATGATCCCCTCTCCTACTTCTTCCTGCGCGCGATGATGAATTTATCGGTCGCTTTATTCTTGCGAGTTTTGTAGCCCTTAGCCGGCGTTCCCCATGGAGACACAGGATGAGGGTTACCCTGGCCAGACTTACCTTCGCCGCCGCCGTGCGGGTGATCCACAGGATTCATAACCACACCGCGAACGTGGGGACGCTTCCCCTTCCATCGCGTACGACCGGCCTTACCGACCACAACGTTTTCGTGATCCACATTTCCAACCTGCCCGACCGTAGCCATACAGGTCGATAAAACCTTACGCATTTCCCCAGACTTCAGGCGAATCTGAACATAGGCCCCATCACGGCCCATGACTTGGGCAGAGCCACCCGCACTGCGGATCAACTGACCACCCTTACCGGGTTTTAATTCGATGTTGTGAATCGTGGTACCCAAGGGGATGTTGACGAGCGGGAGGGCATTTCCCGGTCGAACCTCTGCACCAACCCCAGACTGGACCATATCGCCGACGCTCAGACCGACGGGGGCCAGAATATAGCGCTTCTCTCCATCGGCATAGTGCAACAAAGCAATTCTTGAAGAGCGGTTAGGGTCATACTCAATAGCCGCAACCTTAGCGGGAATTCCGGCTTTATCCCGCCGAAAATCAATTTGACGATAGAGTCGCTTATGCCCACCCCCACGAAAGCGAATCGTTTGGCGACCGTCATTGTTTCTACCACCCGTCCGGAGATGGAAGCCCGTCAAAGCCTTTTCAGGTTCTTTCTTCGTGAGCTTCTCGCCCTGGATTGCCGTCATACCGCGCCGGCCGGGTGTCGTTGGTTTATAGACCTTTAATGCCATAGCTGATTCTCACTCTATCGAGAGGCCCGATGGCTACACGCTTTCGAATAGCTCTAGCTTCTCGCCTTCTTTCAACGTGACAAATGCCTTCTTCCAATCAGATCGCTTCCCGACAAACCGTCCCAATCGCTTCACCTTGCCTCGAATGTTGACCACGTTTACGCGGGAGACCTTGACCTTGAGGAGTGACTCAACGGCCTGCCTGATCTGAATCTTATTCGCGTCTGGATGCACAAGAAACCCTACGGTGTTGCTCCGTTCACGCAACGCGGTGATTTTCTCGGTCAACAGCGGCTGGATTAACACCTGATGGAGGTCGCCCTTCATGACCACACCTCACTGACACGACTCAATTCACTCTGCGGGATCACCAGGGAGTGACAGCGAAGGACGTCGTAGACATTCAATTCTTCCGGCCTTAACACAGTAATGTTCGAAAGGTTCTTGCCAGCCTGCACTACATGAGAATTGACATCGCCAATCACCAGTAGTGCGGTACCCGAGATACCAAGTTGCGTTAACGCAGCGGCAAGCAACTTAGTCTTCGCTTGCGCAATGGCTAACTCAGACACCACAACAACATTCCCCTCAAGCACCTTGGCTGACAGCGCGCTCTGCAAGGCTGCGCGATATTTCTTTCGCGGCATACCAAACGCGTAGCTTCTTGGCTTCGGACCAAATACTGTCCCTCCGTGCCTCCAGACTGGGGAACGCAAAGAGCCGGCACGGGCCCGCCCGGTATGCTTTTGCTTCCAAGGCTTCTTGCCAGATCCGCTGACCTCGCCTCGGCGAAGAGTGGACGCGGTCCCCTGGCGGTCGCACGCACGCTGCATCACGACTGCCTCATGCACGAGCGGACCGTGCGGCTTACAACCGAACACTTCGTTCGGCAAATCCACAGTTCCAACTTTCTTCTTTTTCGAGTCCACCACATCAACGATCGGCATAGCTCAACTCTTTTTTGACTTCCGCACAACCAGCAGCCCATTCTCACCACCGGGCACTGCTCCGCGGACAAACAACAGGTTTTCATCTGGACGTGCGTCAATCACTTTCAATCGCTGAACGGTGACGCGCTCATCCCCCATATGCCCAGGCAAGGCCTTGTTTTTCCACACACGCGACGGGTACGAACTGGCGCCGATCGATCCTGGAGCGCGGTGAAACATGGATCCGTGAGACTCCGGACCGCCGGAATAATTGTGCCGCCGAACCACACCTTGAAATCCTTTACCCTTCGACACTCCAACTACATCAACCCAGTCGCCCTTCTTGAAGATATCGACCTTAATAGTCTGACCGACCGTGACGTCTCCAACTTTCGGGAATTCCCGTAACCATCGACTGGGCGGAGCTTGATGCTTCTTCAGGTGACCTAGCTCACCCTGCGACAGCCTGCGCTCCTTAACTTCTCCGAACGACAGCTGGACCGCTTCATAACCGTCACGCTCTTTCGTCTTAATTGCCACGACGCGACAGGGGCCAGCCTCAATGACTGTGACAGGCTCCAGAACGCTTTCGTCATAAATTTGGGTCATCCCCAACTTTTTACCCAACAATCCGTTTGTCATCGTCTTCCTGTCAGCTCAAAAGTGATTGACCGAAGTCAATCGTCAGAGCTTAATCTCCACGTCCACCCCGGCCGCCAAATTCAACTTCATCAGCGAGTCCATCGTTTCCGGCGTCGGCTCCATGATATCTAACAGCCGCTTGTGAGTACGGATCTCAAATTGCTCACGGGACTTTTTGTCAACGTGAGTCGAGCGCTGCACCGTAAACTTCTCAATCCGAGTCGGTAAGGGAATAGGGCCCACAACCCTGGCACCACTACGCCTCACCGTCTCAACGATCTCGACTACTGATTGATCAAGCACGCGATAATCGAACCCGCGCAACCTGATACGAATTCTTTGATCGACTTTCACGCTCAACTCCTCACATGCCGGCCAATTGACCGGGACATCACTACGCTAGAATTTCCGTGACGACGCCCGAGCCGACGGTCTTGCCGCCCTCTCG
>CABVRW010000023.1 GCA_902500785.1 uncultured Nitrospira sp. | reverse complement strand
GCAGCGTCTCCAATTCCTCCCAGATTTTCATCTTGTCGGCTTTTTCTTTGGAGAGGACGAGGTTGCCGTCCGCGTCTTCACACTCTTCGAGATACACCTGGAGACGATCGCCGACCTTCAATTGTGCCAATTCTTCATTCGAGAACTGGTCGGAGGGAATCATGCCTTCTGACTTGTAACCGATATCGACCACGACCTTGTCCTTGCCGATGGCCACGACCATACCCTCGGTGATGGTTCCTTCCTCGAAATTCCGGAAGGTTTCCTCATACATCGCCGCCAAGGCGTCGCGATCAAGCTTGGGTTCACTCTGCGGTGTGACAGTACTCATGAAAAGGTCCTCGTCCTCCGGCTCGTGCCGGGTGCTGATAGTGAGAAAAACCGAGTCTTACTCAGCGTTGCAAGACTTGGCTGTGGGTGTGGCAGCGGGATCGTGAGGCTGCCCGGCGTTCGCCGGCCATTCCCCGGGCATCGGAACCTGTCCCAGCTCTGCAATCTTCGCCATCACCGTCCGACTGACGTGTTGATAAAACGCTTTCCCTTCCAACCGCGCGGCATCCGATGAAAAATCCAGCGGCTCTCCATAGACCACGGTCACGCGGCGAAATCTCGGCCACTTCGCGCCGGGCGGCAGGACATCAAACGTGCCGCCGATATGCGCCGGCACCACCTGACAGCCCGTCTGCGACACGATCACTCCGATGCCCGGCTTGCCCGGCTTCAGGGCCCCCGTCATCGTCCGTCCCCCTTCGGGAAAAATCGCAACCGCCTTCCCGTCTTGAATCAATGCGACCGCTTTGCTGAAGGCGTCGCGATCGAGACGACCGATCCGCAAGGGAATCCACCCCAGGGCCTGCAGCAGACCGTTGAGGAGCGGGATCGGAAATAAATCATGCCGGCCCATATACCAGACCCGACGAGGAATCCCACAACCGAGCAGCGGGATATCCAAATAACTGGCATGGTTCGAGGCGATGAGGACTGCGCCTTGCCGCGGCACCTTCCCGACGGTGCGATACCGAAAACACACCCAGCCGATTACCCGGGAGAGGACCCACAACAGGCCATACAGCGCAGAACTCACAATCTCGCCGTGATCACGGCCATCATGTGCTCAACGACTGCCTCCGCCGGCATGCTCGACGTATCAATTCGTTCAGCATCGGGCGCGGGGATCAAGGGCGCCACCGTTCGAGAACGATCCCGATCATCCCGTCCGGTCAGATCTCGTTTCGTCTGATCAAATTGAACCGAGTGGCCTGCCGCTACCAGCTCACGATGTCGCCGCGTCGCTCGGACCTCCGCATCGGCCTCGAGGAAAAATTTCACATCGGCTTCCGGGAACACTCGAGTCCCGATGTCGCGCCCCTCTGCCACGATACAGCCCTCGGCGCCGATCTGCCGTTGCACCGGTAGCAGCCATTCTCGAACGGCCGGAATCGCCGAGACCATGGACGCCAGTGCCGTCACCCCAGGCGTGCGCAATTCGCCGGTGATATCCCGCCCATCCAGCAACACATGGGATTGCTCGGGTCCACAGGCCATATGCAGCGTCGTCTTGGGGAGCAGCGCAATGATCGCGGATGGCTCGTCAGGGCTCAACCCTGCATCCCGCACTTTCCAGGCGACGGCGCGGTACAAAGCTCCGGTATCCAGATAGAGGTATCCCAGCTGCAGCGCCAGGAGTCTCGCAACCGTACTTTTCCCGACACCCGCCGGGCCGTCGATGGCGATGATCAACCCCCGCTTCCCCCGACTGGACGTGCTTGTCTCACCCACGCAAGCCTCGCACTATAGACGTTTCCCAGAATGAGTCAACAGCTCCTCGAGCGTACGATCGAATTTCGGGAAGGAGGTCTCAATACAGGCCGTGTCTTGAATTTGAGTCGGCTGCGCCGCGGTCAGGGCACCGATCGCGACCGACATGGCGACACGATGGTCGCCATGACTCGCGCACGTCGCGCCGGTGAGCGTGCCGTTCGCGCCCTTTCGCCCCAGCCCCTGGATCACCATGCCGTCCGGCCGCTCCTCGATGCGCGCCCCCATCGCGCGCAGCTCCGTTGCCATGGTCGCGATGCGGTCGCTTTCCTTGACTCGAAGCTCTTCGGCCCCGGTGATCACCGTATCTCCCTCGGCCACGGCTGCGGCCACACAGAGAATCGGAAACTCATCGATCGTCCGCGGAATCTGGTCCGGCCCGATCCGTACCCCCCGAAGCGGCATCGAGCGCACGTGCAAATCCGCCACCGGCTCTCCGGCCTCTTCGCGCGGATTGAGCACGTCGATCTGCGCCCCCATGTCACGCAGGATCTCCAGCAGGCCGGTCCGCGTGGGATTCATGCCCACCGAGAGCACCGTCACCTCGGAATCCGGCACAATCGATGCTCCCACGATAAAAAAGGCGGCTGCAGACAGGTCTCCAGGCACCACCACGGTTTTCCCGCTCCAGCGGACCGAGGGACGCCCTTCGATCCGAACCGTACACCCGTCGCGGTGAAAGGGAATACCGAAATAGGTGAACATGCGTTCGGTATGGTCGCGGGAAAGCCGGGGTTCTGAAATGGTCGTCAGGCCATCAGCATAGAGCGCGGCCAAGAGCAGTGAGGATTTAATTTGAGCGCTCGCGACCGGTGAGACATACGACATACCCCTGAGCCGTGTCCCGGTGATCGCCAACGGCGCCAGCTCTCCGCCTTTCCGTCCGGCAATCGTGGCCCCCATCGTCCGTAAGGGTTTCACGACGCGACCCATGGGACGGCGCCGGATCGATTCGTCTCCGGTAAGGACGGTGAAAAAATCCTGTCCGGCCAGCAAACCGGTCATCAAGCGAATCCCGGTGCCCGAGTTGCCACAATCGATCGGACCGAACGGCTCGGTGAGTCCCCACATGCCCTTGCCATGGACATGCAACTGTGCCGGAGTCTCTTCGATCCGTATGCCCAACGACTGAACCGCGCGCATGGTGTTCAAACAATCTTCGCCGCGGCAATAATCGGTCACCGTGCTCAGCCCTTCAGCCAGGGCCGTGAGAATAATCGCCCGATGGGTGACGGACTTGTCGCCCGGAACCGCAATGGTCCCCTTCAGCGGACGGCCGGGCGCAATCGTCAGGGATGCCATCGCAACCTACCCCTTCTCCGAGGTTCGAGGCGTGAGTTGCTCCCGTTCATACTTGGCTTTGTCCAGTTGCTTCTCGATTCCCGCGGCATCGCCGGCGGCGATCAAGCGTTTGAGTTCGTCGAGATGCCGTTTGTACGTCTCAATCAGCGACACGACGTTGTCCCGGTTCCACAAGAAAATGTCCCGCCACATCTCGGGCGAGCTCGCTGCGATCCTGGTGGTATCGCGTAACCCCCCGCCCGAATGGGCGGCCAGGTCGAGTTCCGGCACCCCATGGTCGCGCACGTCCGCCAATGCGGTCATCAACGCAAATGCGGCGACATGCGGAAGGTGGCTGACGGCACCGAGAATCTTGTCGTGCAGAAAGGGATCCATCTCCAACACAATCGAACCGGCTTGTTCCCAGAGGATCCGCACCGTCCGCAACGCCTCGTGATCTGTCTTGACCGTCGGAGTCAGGATGCAACGGGCTCCGACAAAAAGGGTTTCCGACCCTGCGGCAACCCCGGTCTTTTCCTTGCCGGCAATGGGATGCGCGCCGACGAACCGCACTGACGGCGGCAGCAAGGCCTCCGCCCGCGTCACCAGATCACCCTTCACGCTGCCTACATCACTGACGATCGTTCCCGGCTTGAGACAACTCGCCCATTCCTGCAGGTGGCGCTCGTAGGTGTCCACCGGCGTGGCCAGCAGCACAAAGTCCGCCCCTTCGACACCTTCACGCGGGTCCGACACATACCGGTCGATGGCGCCCACTTCGACGGCGGTCTTGAGATTCTCGACGCGTCGTCCGATACCGACGACGGAATCCGCCAGCTTCTGGCGGCGTAGAATCATCCCCAGTGAGCCACCGATCAGACCGACACCGACAATCGCCACTTGTTTGAAATGTGGTGCCATCGTTCAATGTTTGCTGGTCTTCAGAAATCCCGGGCACCTGACGCGGAACGTCGTCACGACGTTTACAACGTTCGGTCGACAGCTGCGGCGATCTTCCGCAAATCCCCCATTAACTCTTTGAATTTCGACGGCCGGATAGACTCTTCCCCGTCGCATAACGCGCATTCAGGATTGGAATGCACTTCGATCAACAGTCCGTCGGCCCCGGCCGCGATGGCCGCCTTCGACATGGGGGCCACCAAATCCCACTTCCCCGTCGCATGACTGGGATCCACGATGACCGGCAAATGCGAGAGACCCTTGAGGGTTGGAATGGCCGCCAGATCCAGCGTATTTCGATACTGTGTTTCAAACGTACGGATCCCGCGCTCGCACAACATGACATTCCGGTTACCGCGAGACATGATGTACTCAGCAGAGAGGAGAAACTCCTTGATCGTGGCGGAGAGCCCGCGCTTCAGCAATACCGGCTTGTCATATGCGCCGACTTCCTTGAGCAATTCGAAGTTTTGCATGTTCCGGGCGCCGATCTGAATGATGTCGGCCTTTTCCAGGAACAGCTCGATATCACGGGTGTCCAGAATCTCGCTCACGACCGGAAGCCCGGTCTGCTTTTTGGCTTCGACCAGATAATCCAACCCCTCCCGACCCAACCCCTGGAAGGAATAGGGCGAGGTGCGCGGCTTATAGGCGCCGCCACGGAGGACGGTCGCGCCGGACGATTTGACCTCATGGGCAATGCCCACGGTCAACTCCAACCGTTCGACCGCGCAGGGACCGGCCATGATCGTAATCTTCTTGTCGCCGATCTTGACGCCATTGACGTCGATGATCGTGTTCTCTTTCTTGAATTCCCGGCTGACCAGTTTCCAGGGAGCCAAAATCGGCAACACGCTCTCCACCCCGGGCAATGCGGTCAGCGGCTGATTGTGCAAGATACGATCATCCCCGATCACTCCGATTATGGTCCGTTCTTGGCCCGCTGAAATATGCGACTTCAACCCCAGTTCGCGAAGCCGGTCGATGATGTGATCGACTTCCCGCTCCGACGCGTCAGGCTTCAAGACAATAATCATGATCTCGTCTCGCTTTCCTTATCGAGCTGCGCGCGTCACGTCCTGAAGCGCGCTCAGGAACAGTTGATTTTCTTCCGGAAGGCCGACGGTCACCCGCAGCATTCGGCCTTCAATGTGGCGGACAATGATGCCCTTCCGCAACAGCGCGTCGAATACCTCGCGGCCGTCTCTCCCGACATCGAAATAGAGAAAATTCGCTTCACTCGGCAAGGCGTCGAAGCCTAATGTCCGCAAGCCCGCCCGGACCTTGTCCATTTCGGCATGGTTGAGGGTTCGACTTGCGCTCACATGCGCGTCATCGCCCAACGCCGCCAACGCCGCGCGTTGTGCCATGCTGTTGGCATTGAAGGGCGGACGAATTCTATTCAGGTAGTTCGTAATCTCCGGCGTGGTGATACCGTATCCGATCCGAAGTCCGGCCAATCCGTATATCTTGGAGAATGTCCGTAACACAATGACATTGCGGCCGGCCGTCACGTAGCTGAGCGACTCCGGAAATTCGGGATGCCGGACATACTCGTAATACGCCTCGTCGAACACCACCACGACATGCTCGGGCACCAGTGCCATCAACGCCGCCACGTCAGCCTTGGTCGCCATGGTCCCGGTCGGATTGTTCGGATTACAGACAAACAGTAACCGGGTCTTGTCGGTGATGGCAGCCGCCATGGCGGGCAAATCGTGGTGCCATTTCTTCTGCGGCACTTCCACCGCTACACCGTGAGCCGCTTTCACCTCCATTTTATAAATCACGAAGGTATGCTCGGCCATCACGGCCTCATCTCCGGGCGACAAGAAGGTCCGCGCGAGCAGCCCAAGGATTTCGTCCGAACCGTTTCCGAGAATGACCTGATCGGGCGTGACTTTCCACCGCTCCGCCAATGCGCCCCGCAAACGAAAGGCTCCGCCGTCGGGGTACCGATGCAGCGTCGATGCGATCTCAGCCAACACCGCGAGGGCTTTGGGTGAGGGTCCGATCGGATTCTCATTGGAGGCTAATTTAATGGCGCGCGGCAGGCTCAGCTCTCGCTGCAGCTCTTCGATAGGCTTTCCGGGCACGTACGGCACAAGGGAGGCGATATCGGGATGCACCTTCAATGGCATGGCGTAACTCGGACCTCTAGGGATGGGCGGGATACGACCCGAGAATCTTCATAAAGAGACAGCGGCTCTTGACCTCTTCCGCCGCCTTCTTGAGCCGCTCTTCATCGATGTGCCCCTCGATGTCGACAAAGAAAATGTATTCCCAGGCCTTCCGGCGAGAGGGGCGAGATTCGATCTTGGTCATGTTGAGGCCGTGGGACGCAAAAGGCCGCAACAAGTCGTACAGAGCGCCCACCTTATCTTTGACCGACAACATCAGCGACGTTTTATCGCGCCCCGTCCGCTCAGGCGCCTTCTGCGACAAGACCAGAAAGCGCGTGAAGTTGTTGATATTGTCTTCGATCCGAGCCGTGAGAACCTTCAATCCGTACAACTGGGCGGCCAGCTCCGACGCGATCGCCGCAGCCGACGGATCGTCGACGGACAGTTCCGCCGCCCGTGCCGTACTCGCCACTTCGGACACCGGCACGTGGGGCAAGTTCGTTTCCAACCAATTGCGGCATTGGGCGATGGCATGCGGGTGCGAATAAATTCGTTTGATATCCCCTGTCACCCCGTTCTTGGACATCAAGTGATGCGCCACTTCCTGCAAGACCTCTCCGTAAATCAGCAGGCTGGAATCGACGAACATGTCCAGCGTGTGATTGACCACGCCTTCCGTCGTGTTTTCGATCGGCACTACCCCAAAATGAGCTCGACCGCGCTCCACTTCGCTGAACACATCTTTGATGCTGTTGACAGGAATGTACTGGGCAGACGCCCCAAACTTCTGCATGCAGGCCATATGCGTAAATGTGGCCCGCGGCCCGAGATAGGCGACCTTCTGAGGCCCTTCCAGGGACAGCGACGCCGACATGATCTCTCGGTACACCGCTCGGATGGCGTCGGTAGGAAAGGGGCCGGTGTTTTGCTTGCTCAGGCGTTCAAAAATCGCCGCTTCACGAGCCGGCGTATGCAGATGGGCATCCGCATCCTTCTTTTTCTTGAGTTTTCCGATTTCGATCACGGACTTCGAGCGCTCATTCAGAAGGCGCAAAATCTGATCGTCGATCCGATCGATTGCCTGGCGATGTCCCTGTAGATCATCAGACATGACGGGGGGGTTCCCTCCTCGCGGAACCAGCCGTTAGCACGACGGAACCGCGAAACGAATCCAAGACCACGGCCGAACTTGGACAAGTGAGTATCCTACAGGAGCCTCCAAGAGCATTGCAAGGATAGGTGTGGGGATTCAAGGAGTTGTGACGGATGTCGCGTCCCCGGAGAGAGACAACAGGTCTTTCTGTTTTTTGAAATGCTCGAAGGCCAACCTGGTGGCCTGCCGGCCGCGGCCGGTGCGCTCCAGAAAGCCCGCCTGGATCAGATATGGTTCATAGACGTCTTCCAGCGTGCCTTTGTCCTCTTGCACCGCCGCCGCCAAGGAATCCACCCCGACCGGCCCGCCGTTGAACTTCTCGATCACGGTCAGCAGAATACGGCGGTCCATCTCATCCAATCCCGCGGCATCGACGGCCAGCCAGACCAAAGCGTCCTGCGCCACTTGCTTGGTGATACGCCCGCCGGCTTTGATCTCGGCATAATCTCGAATACGTTTAATCAGCCGATTCACGATGCGCGGTGTGCCGCGAGCCCGGCGGGCGATCTCGACGGCGCCGGCCTCGTCGATCGGAATATTCAGCAGCCCCGCAGACCGTGTGACGATCGAGGTCAGTTCCTGGGAAGAATAGAACTCCAGCCTGTGAACCAATCCGAATCGGTCCCGCAACGGCGACGTCAGCGCCCCGGCCCTGGTCGTGGCCCCGACTAGGGTAAACCGAGGCAATTCCAGCTTGACCGTCCTCGTTGAGGCCCCTTGGCCGACCACCAAGTCCAGCTGGTAGTCTTCCATGGCCGGATAGAGGGCCTCCTCCACGGAGGCCGGAAGCCGGTGGATTTCATCGATAAACAACACATCCCGTTCCTGCAAATTGGTCAAGATCGCGGCGAGATCTCCGGCATGGCTCAGCACCAGGCCAGACGTCGACCGAATCGCCGACCCCATTTCACGTGCGATGATATGCGCGATCGTAGTCTTTCCTAATCCCGGCGGACCGTAAAAAATCGCATGGTCCAACGCTTCTCCACGACGCTTGGCCGCTTCGATACAGATCTCCAGCGATTCCTTCATCCGCGACTGGCCCACATACTCCTGCAAGCTGTGAGGACGCAGCGCGGCTTCCAGCCCGCGTTCGTCGTCGGTCATTTGGTTGCTCACGGTGCGGTCGGACATAGGATGATCTTGTCGAAGAGTGAGTCGGGTTACCTGACGTCCGGTGATGGCCTGAATTTCGGCGGCGGCGGTGCGGCCCCCTGGCCTGGCGCAGCTGCACTCCCACAATCGGGCGGACACCTGATTCCGCCCTGACTCGGATCGGGGAGGTTCGTCCCCATATTCTGCAGCTGACACTGCGACACGAGGCCGCCATCTGCGGATCCGCAACGCGAGGGAACATTCGAACGCCCCACCTCCACATACCCTTCCGGACAGGTCCCGCAGACGGAGAGCATATTGCCGCCCAAGGGCACGCACTGCACCAGGGTCGGCTCGCCGCCATCCTTGCAGAGTTCCGGCGCAGGGGTCACACCGGTCATCGCATACCCCTCCGGGCACACCCTGCAGGTCTTGCGGATGGTCTTGGGCTCCTCCACGACGTCCGCCGCCTGAATGAGTCCCGCTAAGCCGGAACACCACAATGCGGCTATCATGACCATCCTCGCCATACAGGCATACCCACTTCTGCCCCCTTGCGTCTGTCGCGTCACCATCATGGTCACCCCTTGGCCAAATCCTTCAGTGCCTCGCGAATCACGCCTTCCAATCCCTGCGCCATTGCGCCGGACTTTTCAACTCTCTTCAATGCCTCTTTCACATCAGGTTGCCGATACCCCAGGTTCACGAGCGCCGACAAGGCATCCTCGTAAAGTGGATTCTCGGGGCGCGCGCCCCTCCCCTCGACCGGTTCCCCGGAGGGGGCCAGCCGCGCCACCTTATCTTTCAACTCCAGAGCAATCCTTGCCGCTGACTTTTTGCCGATGCCCGAGACCGTTCCCAATTTTTCGATATCACCAGACTGAATGGCTGAAAAGAGGTCGCGGACCGAAAGCGTCGAGAGAACGCTGAGTCCCAATTTGGGCCCTATGCCGGAGATCCCGGTCAGCAACAGAAAGGCTTCCTTCTCCGCTGCAGTCAGGAATCCGTAGAGCTGAATCGCATCCTCGCGCACATGGGTATGGATGCTGAGCGTCACGAGTTCATGCTGATGGGGCAACGAATAGTAGGTACTGAGGGGAATCAATACTTCGTAGCCCACGCCATGGACATCAAGGGTGACGTGGGAAGGCGCCTTGAAGGCCATGAGGCCCGTCAGTAGAGCGATCATGTGAGTAGCGGTGGCGTGTGATGCGAAGGAACTGGTGGAGAGACTGCGTGCGCCAGGGTACTCAGTGCCGATCCTCCCGGATTACGCGGTGGCAGCGGCGACTTTCTCCATGACTTCATCGGAGATGTCAAAGTTCGCATGGACCTTCTGGACATCATCATGTTCGTCCAGAATCTCCATCAGCCTCAACATCTGCTCGGCGGGTCGCTCGTCCAGCGCAATCGTATTCTGAGGGATGAAATTCAATTCGGCAAGGGTGCATTCGATTTTCGCGTCGCTGAGCGCTTTCTTCACCGCTTCAAAGTCGTGCGTGTCGGTAAGCACTTCGAAGGTCTTGTCGGTTACTTTGACGTCTTCGGCGCCGGCTTCCAAGGCAATGCTCAGCAGTGCATCTTCCTCGACCTTCCCTTTTTCGACCACCAACATTCCCTTTTTGTGGAACTGCCAGGCTACGGCACCTGCCTCGGCCATGTTGCCGCCGTTCTTCGTCAACAAGTTACGGATTTCAGCCACCGTGCGATTACGATTGTCGGAAGTAATTTCCATCAGCACTGCTGTGCCCCCGGGACCGTATCCTTCCAGCGTAAATTCTTCATACGTCACGCCCGGGAGTTCGCCGGTCCCACGCTGAATCGCCTTTTTCATGTTATCGCCGGGCATGTTGGCTTCTTTCGCCTTGGCAATCGCCAGTCGCAGGCGCGGGTTGCCGTCCGGATCACTACCGGACCGCGCTGCAATCGTCAACTCACGGATAAGGCGGGTAAAAATCTTGCCCCGCTTCGCATCGACCGCGGACTTATGGCGCTTGATTGTTGCCCAATGACTATGGCCACCCATGGCGACTCCTCTTTCCTGAGCCGGCACGGTCTCGTCCAGCTCAGGCCCGCACTGAAATCTCATCGCAAAAATTACAGCTAACACAGACCCTACGAGACTGTCAACGCGAGGAGTCAGGTCCCTTGCCGCCGACTACTGCGATGAGAGGAGCCGCTTTTGCTGGAAATGCCGTGAGAACGAAGATGGCCTGGAACGCAGTACCTCGGAGGAATCCTTATTCGGAGTAGAGGAGCAACTGCAACCCAATCATCAATACCAAGCTGGCCCAAATGAGTTCCCATAGAGAGCGCTCCGTCATGAGTTGTCGTCCTCGCCACCCGGAGACCAATTTTGATGACCCGGCAGTGATGGCCATAGTTCCCATGATCGCATGGTGCAGCGCAATCTGATATGCGCCGGGATGGTCCCCATGAGAGTGGCTGAATAGCATAAGGCCGCCGACGATCGCAAAGAGCGGCAAGGGCATCATCCAAGCTGCATGAGCAAACCAGCCGAGCCTTCGCAGCAGTTCGACGGCTCCTACCGTAACTGCCAACATACCATTGATCTTGTGTTGCAGGATCTCCTGATCGCCACCAAAGAACGTCTGAACGAAGGTCATCGACCCGATCGGCCAGGAATCATGATCACTCCAAATCAGGAGGAAAATCCCTCCCACAGTCAAGGCGCTGGGGAGAAGAAATCTCGTCCACGCCAGCGCCGGCCACCCCAGAGCTTGCCGGATTTCGCTCAATCCGATCAGCAGCAGAAAAATTCCGGCCAAGTGATGGTTGAATTCAGAATAAGCGATGCCCTGCAGCGAGCCTTCCCAAGGCTCCCCCGTGGCTGCGACATGATGGTGACCCTGTTCCTCGACGGCCGCATGGCCGTGATCGGTAGACTGCGCCACCGCAGAAGACGCGCCCCACATCAGGACGATAAGACAGAACATCACCGAAGGGAGGAGCCGTGGCCCCAGGACTCTCAGACGAGGAATCGGTCGAGAAGAAAGACTTGGCGGGAATCGGAAGGCCCATCCGGCGATCCGGATGGGCCACACACTCATCTCACACATGCATTCGTCGACTACATGAACTTCATGAACTTCTCTTTGGCTTCATCCATTACTTGCGCCGTGATCTCCGTCAGTCCGCGCTCCTTCGCAATCCGCTCGATTTCTCGTCTGGCCATCGGACGAATGAAGTCGGGAATATTATCCATGCGCTGTTCAGCGTCTTTAGTCCACGCGATGCCGTTGGGTGAATCGTTCTTGGAATCATCCATGACCTGCAGCGTGATACTCTTATACCCCTGCTTGCGCGCATAGGCTTCCACACTGCTTTGGACCATCGGCTTCACAAAAGACGGCAGTCGTTCCAACTTCTCTTTGGCATCTGCGGACCATGTGAAGTCGCTGGTGCCATTTCCATTCTGTGGCTTGCCGCCGGAGGTTAATCCCATTTCTGCCACCATGGCGGAGAATGGACAGCCGCCGGAGGTCTTCTCCTCGCCAGATGCAGACGTGGGGGTGCTGGGTTTTTCCGAGACAGTTGCTGGTTGCCCACTTTGAATTTTCTCATTGAGATAGGCAGCCATTTGTCCCGCACCGGCTTGCGCTTCATCCTTGAGGGTCCCGCGAGTCATCTCAAACGGTTCAGCCGTCTCTGTGCGACCTCCGAGCTTCACACCAAGCGAGGCGACCATTTGCGTCTCGCCGGGATTGGTCACCATGGAGAACTTGGCATCGCAAGATGGGCAGCCAAAAAAGACACCGAGCGACCCCTCCCCGGGCTTTTCGACCTTCTGAAAGGTCATGTAGGTCTCGCAGTTCAAACAAACGAACTTCATAGGATCCCCCTTCCCGGTCGGCGCATTTACAGCTTTTCCGCCAGGACTTTTTTGTAATCCAGTAACGATTGAATCCGCCCGACGATCTCTTGATATTTTTGGATCGTCGGATAGTCGGGATCGAGGAGCGGCTGACCCTTATCGAACGTCTTCGCTAATTTTCGGTCGAACGGGATACGCCCAAGCAACGGCAGGTCCAGCACTTCGCACATCGCCTCGGTATTCCCCTCAAACAGCTCATTCTCCGCTCCACAGGCGGGGCAGCGATACTCACTCATGTTTTCAACGATGCCCAACACCCGTATCCCCATATCCCGCGCGTAGGTCACGGACTTCTGCACCACATCAGACGCCACTTCCGACGGGGTCGTGACGACGATGGCACCGGCGAGATCAGGGATGAATCCGGCGATGACCGGAGGTTTATCGGCAGCCGCACCCGGGGGAAGATCGGCCAGAAGATAGTCCAGCTCTCCCCAGATCACATCGGCCAAGAATTCTCGAATCACATTCATTTCCATCAGGCCCAGCCATACCGGGCTCAAATCCATCGGACCCTTCCAACGCACCGGCGAAGCGTCATCGAGGAAAAAATCCATCGAGGCCACTTTAATGCCGAGCGGGCCGACAGGAGGCTGCGCGCCTTCAGGAGTCATGGTGAGCGATTGGCCGTGGAGGCCCATCATCCTCGGGACACAGGGGCCGTTCAGATCAACATCCAGCAAACCGACCTTCGCGCCCTGGCGTGCAAACGCGAGGGCGAGATTCACCGTCGTCATGCTCTTGCCGACGCCGCCCTTCCCGCTCATGACCACCAGCTTCTGCTTGACACCGGCCATTCGAGCCTGCACCTGCTTCATCTGCGCAGTGATCTGCTGGACGACTTTGGCATCGTCGGAATATTGGAGTTTCGTGAGGATCGACTTGAGATCCTTGCCGGCAGCCATGGTCATGAAAAACCCTCGAAATTGTTGATCAAGAACGCTACCACAGCGGTTTCAATGGAGTCAAACGGCTCCGCGCCACTCACCTAGATTGAGTATTGGATCGTAGGCTTCGTTCCGGATGGCTGGATGAGCACCCCACTCCGCTTCAACTCCTCCAGGATCTGCCGGGCCGCTGCGTCGAAATCCTGAGGCCCGGCAAAGTGCAGATCGGTATTCGGCGGTGGCTCCTCCCCGGCCCGGCTCATGTGCACGGAGATGACCGGAGCCGGCTGAACCAAGGTCCGTATCATCTCGGCCATCCGCTGATAATTGATGCCGAAGGTTTTGCTGGTGGACACGACGATGAGCCCCGTATCAATCAGCAGCCTGGCGACCTCCCCATACCGGCGCACTCGCTCGGCCGCGAAGGACGGATCGGCGGCGGATAAATCCGCATCCAATCCTTGGAGCAGATTCTCACCCTCCAACAGATACGCATGCCGGCTATCGGCAACCAGCAACGCCTCCACCCGTCTCGCGAGAAATGTCTTACCCGTCTGGGCCGATCCCGTGAACAGCACAATGGCGGCCCGATGCCCATACTGCACCGCGCGATCTTCTGCCCGGACATCTCCCGAGAGCCACGCATATTCTCGTTGCCGAGCCTCTTCGCGCAATCCTTCCTGTTCGTCATGCACCAACTCGGTGATAATCCCGCCCCCGGCAATGTCGTATTCATCGACCAGCACGAACCGGCCGGTCGCTTCAAATGATGATGAGAGATCAAACGCGAGCGGCGCCTTCACTCGCAACGTCAGTTCGGCCACTTGATTCTTGGCCACTGACTGACTTTCCTGAAGCTGATCCAGGTCGGCGGTATCGATAATGCGGTGGATGGCGGTCACTTCACAGGCGACTTCACGCGTGGCAAGGCGCAGGACATACTTCCGCCCCTTCTCCAAAGGCCGCCGTCCCATCCAGAATAAATTCACCCGAACCGCCGTCGAGACGAGCGGAACCGAATCCCGATGCGAGGCGATTTCTCCGCGCTCGACAAAAATCTGTTCATCCAGCGTGATCCCGACCGATTGCCCGGCCTGGGCTTCGCTTCCCGGTGGATCGACATTGAATCCTTCGATCGATTGCACGATCGCCGTCTTGTTGGAAGGGGAAAACACCAGTTGATCGCCGACCTTGAGGCGGCCGGCTGTAATGCGACCGGCCAGAATCCGCCGCGCATCGAACTTATAGACGTCCTGCAGGGGAAACCGAAGCGGCTGTTCGGAACGGACCTGCTCTTTCTTGAAGAGCGCCAGCGTCTCCAGCACGGTGGGACCTTGATACCAGTTCATATTGCCGCTGCGAACCGCAATGTTGTCGCCCATCTTGGCGCTGACCGGAATCATCTGTTGAGGGACGGCCCGGAACTGGCCCAGAAACTCCCGATATTCCTTTTCAATCCCGTCGAACACATCCTGGCGATACCCGACCAGATCCATTTTATTGACGACGACCGCGAACTGCGTCACGCCCAGCAAGGACAGGAGATAGCCATGTTTCTTCGATTGCTCGCGCACCCCTTCCAGAGCGTCGATCAGTAAGAGCGCGGCTTCGGCCCGAGCGGCGCCCGAGATCATGTTCTTCAAAAACTCTTTGTGGCCAGGCGCATCGATGATGATGTACTGACGTCCGTTCCAGATGAAGAACGTGCGCGCCGTATCGATCGTGATCCCCTGTTCCTGTTCCTCCAGAAACGCATCGAAGAGAAACGCATACTCAAATTCCTTGCCCTGCTGGCGGCAGATGGCCTGCACCTTTTCCAATTTGCCGTCCGGCAACGAGCCCGTATCGGCATAGAGTCGTCCCACCAGCGTGGATTTCCCGTGATCCACATGGCCCACGATGACGATGTTGAGACTCTCTTGCGGCTTGGTCTGGTCCTGCTGTGTCATATGATTCACTCGTTCAATTGAACCCTGGTTGCATGATCGTCGTCGTTCGGATGCTCATCAGCCATCCGGCCGAGGTCAGCCGGTTTACATGTACCCCTTCTTGCGGAGCATCTCCATGCCTCGCCCCGCGTCCTGCGCACGGCCCGCTCGTTCCGCCACATGACTCCCCCGCAGTTCGGTAATGATCTCGTCGACGGTCTTCGCCGTAGATTGGATGGGCATGGTGCAGGGCGCACAGCCCAAGCTTCGATAGCGCGTCCCATCTCCTCTGTCGAGATACAGATCCATGAATGGAATGTTCTCGTGCTTGATATATTCCCAGATGTTGATCTCGGTCCAATCGAGGAGCGGATGAATCCGGATATGCGTGCCCGGCGGAAAGGTCGTCTTGAACTGATCCCACAATTCGGGCGGCTGATCGCGAAAGTCCCAATCACCGTGTTTGTCGCGAGGAGAAAAATATCGTTCCTTGGCCCTGGTGCTGTCTTCATCCGCGCGAACGCCGAGGATAATGCCGGTGTACCCTTTCTCTTCGACCAGATTCTTCATGGCCGTCGTCTTCAAGGCGGTACAGCAGACATCCCGCCCCAGAGTATGGTTCATGCCCGCAGCCAGAGCTTCCTTGTTCTGACCAACGACCAGATTCAACCGCCATTCGCGTGCAATCCGATCGCGGTATTCGATCATCGCCGGGATCTTGTAACTGGTATCCACATGGAGTAACGGGAAGGGCACATGCCCGAAGAACGCCTTGCGGGCCAGCCACAAGAGCACCGTCGAATCCTTCCCCATCGACCAGAGCATGGCGAGATGGTTGAAATGCTTGTAGGCTTCCCGAAGGATATAAACGCTTTGATCTTCGAGTTGACGCAAATGTTTCATGATTCACACTCTTCTGGTTACGCTGACATGCCGACCGTCGGCTCACGACCGGCGCTCGATCCGGCGGCCGCCACCAGCTCGGCCAGCTTGGCCTTGGCCTGCCCGGATTCCAGTGCGCTTCTGGCAGTCCCAAGATTTCCGGTGATCGACGCCCCCTTGCCGGCCGCATACAGCAGCATCGCCGCATTGAGAAGCACCCAGTCGCGCTGTCCCCCCTGAATTTCGTTTGCGAGCAGCCGCTTGATCAGATCGGCCTCCCGCTCCCGCTGTTCAACAGGGAATCCCGCCATTTCACGAAACGTCGCCATCGTCAGCCCCGCATCCTTTGGCTGGAAGGTAAATGGAGTGATGCGCTCGTCCTTCAGTTCTAAAAGCCGCGTCGAATTGCCGATCGAGAGCTCCGGATCACCCTCGACACCGCGGATGACCAACGCACGCGGACAACTCAACATGCGCAAGGCCTCGATCGTCTTCTCAAAGTAGGGCGGATGCGACAGGCCGATCACCTGCGAGGTCGCACGGGCGGGGTTGAGCATTCGCGCCACGGGATGGAAAAAATTTCGCACACCCAATTCCTGCCGCATTTCCAGAAACCGGCTCACCGGCGGGTGATACAGCGCCAGGTCCAAGTAGGCGAACCCTTTCTTTTCCAGCTCGGCTCCGACCAACTTGGCCGTCATATCGATCGGAATGCCCAACAATTTCAGCACGGATGAGATGCCCCGTCGATCCGGAGGCCCATCCACCCCATGCAGCAACAGGACGGCTCCGGCTGCTGCCGCCACAATCGCGGCGGGAATGATGGCGTGGAAGGTTTCCCGCTTGCCCCCATAGACGGGAACATCGACGACTCCCAGCCCGGAGCGAACCGGCACCGGCGGAACATATTGGCGCGCGGTCGCGGTGAAGGCGGCTAACTCTGAGAACGATTCCGACTTGAATCGCATGGCAATGAGGAAGGCTCCGACCTGCGCGGGCGTGGCGGTCCCTTCGATCATCAGGCGCATGGCCTGCTTGGCTTCCTCCCACGTGAGATCCTTGGACGTTTTTTGACCTTTGGCGACTTTCGCGAGCAGATGTTGCATGGATAGTACTGACCTTGTCTGATTTCAGGGTGACGCAATATTACTTGTGGAGGCCGCACTCGGTCTTGCCGAAATTCTTCCACCGACCGGAACGCGGATCGTCTCCCGGAAGGACAGGCGCCGTACAATGGGTACAGCCGATGCTGGGGTAATTGCGGTCGTGTAGCGCGTTATACGGGACCTCATGGAGCTGGAGATACGTCCAGACGTCTTCACTGCTCCATCGGGCCAGCGGATTCACTTTGACCAGATTGAATTTCCGGTCCCACTCGATCAGCCCGGCGTTCGCTCTTGTCGGAGCTTGGTCTCGCCTGATCCCGGTGATCCAGGCGGTATAGTTCGCCAGAATGCGGTTGAGGGGCTCGAGCTTCCTCAATTCGCAGCACTGGTCAGGCTTGCTCGCCCAAAGCGAGGCTCCGTATTGGACGGCCTGCTGTTCCGGCGTCAATAGGGATTTCATTGCAATGACCTGCGCCGGCTTCAACCCGTACCGCGCGATAATCCGGTCACGCGCGTCGAAAGTTTCAGGAAACAGAAAGTCCGTATCCAGATAAAAGAGCGGTGCGTCCGGATCAATCCGATGCACCATATCCACCAGGGCGACGTCCTCCGCCCCAAAACTGCAGGCCAGCACAATTCGCTGCCGGAAGGTCGTGAGCGCATACTCCAGCACCTCCCATGGCTGCTTGGTCTCGAACGAATCGCTCAGCGCTTTCAGCGCTGCGTCGGATGGTCGTGCAGTAGGCATCTGTTCGTCTTGCACCCCGTTTACCCCTCAACCTTTTCCACAAGGATTTTGAAATGCGTGGCCTCCGGCTCCAACGGTCCCTCCTCGAGGATCTTGTGTCCGTCGTTCCGCAAGCTCATCGGCACGTTTCGAATGGGCTCTCCGGCATCGAGCCAGACTTCCAGCTGCTCACCGTTGTCCATCATTTCCAGTTTCAATTTGGTCTTCACATAGTTCATCGGACAGGCGACGCCGCGCAGATCGTACACGGGCGCCGTGGCGACGGGAGCGGCAGGCACCAGTGCGGGAGTCGCCGGCGGCACAGCTTCCTCTTTCACCTGGGCCAACTTCAGGTCTTTGCCCATTTGTTCCGTGGCCGCTCTGCACACCGCGAGGAACTGTTTCGCAAACGCCATTTTCTCCGCCGCCGTCTCGGCGGTCGCATCCTTCGACCCGAGGTCGCCGACCTGCGCGCCAAGATTCTTGTACATGGCTGGGACGATGCCTTTGCTTGCCAGCCGCAGATCAAACTCCTGAAACGTGTCGGCATCGGTCGCCGGATCGACACCCTCGGTGACCAGCAGACCTTTCGCTGCCGCCAAGACCGCCCGATACGATTTATTCACCGACAAGGCATACTGGTGCTTCTCGACAAGCAATTTCGCCTGATAGAGCTCCTGATCAGCCTCCAGCATGCGGTCGTCGATCATCTCCAAGGCACCCCCCGCGCACTCACCGGGCCCGAGATCTTCAAGCACAAATTCCGCCTCCCCTTCCCAGTCGTAATAATAGGTCGGGTCCTGGTCATATGGCGGCACGATCGTATAAGGAATGAGCTCATCCTTGAGGACGTTTTTTCCGACTCGCGCGATGAACGACTGAAGCGTCTCGTCGGCCTTCCGATCCCGACGATAGACGTCCACCAGATGGCGCACTGCCGCCGGCACACTCTTGGCCGGCAGCTTGACCACCAGCTGTCCGATCTTCGGCGTGCCGTCCACGTGCCCGCCCAAATGCAGTTCATAATGCGGAGCCGTATGCTCGCCGAGACGTTTGCCGACTCCATGCAAGCCGATGGTGGCAATATGGTGCTGTGCGCAGGAGTTATGACAACCGCTGATCTTGACACTGACGTCCCTCAGATCTTCCGGAACCTGGCCGGCTGGAAACACTTCGGCCAAGGCTCGCGCCATGCCTTTGGAGGAGGTGATTCCCAAGCCGCAGGTGTCGGTGCCGGGGCAGGCGATGATGTCCTCGACGAGTTCTGCGCCAGGGTCACCCAAGCTATGCGCCACGAGCTCCTGATAGAATTCTTCCAGCCGTCCCTCGGAAATCCATCGGATGACCATGTTCTGATTGATGGTCGTGCGGATGTTGCCGTTCGAATAGCGTTCCGCCAGATCCGCGACGACCCACATTTGCCCGCCCGTCAAATCACCCATCGGTAATTTGATCGCCGCCGTGACAAAACCCGCCTGTCGCTGCGGAACTACATTGGTGCGCGTCCAGGCCTGGAACGCGGACGCCTGACCCTTCAGCGACCCGGCACCATTCCCATTGCCGTTGGAGGGGACACCTGCATGGCTCGGCATGATCAACGGCGGCGCATCGGCATACTCCAGCAATTTGATCGGCTCATGCGTCGGCACCGCATACCCCATGGCCGCGTAGGCCGCTTCCCAGCGACGCTTGAATTCGTCGAAGCCGAGCTTCTCGATGACGAACTTCATGCGCGCCTTATTGCGATTCTTGCGGTTCCCTAGCGTATCGAACACCTTGATCACCGCCTCGATGGTCGGAAGCAATTCATCCATCGGCGTAAATTCTCTGAGCACTTGGGCCATACGCGGCGTCGATCCCAATCCACCGCCCGCCACCATTCGGAAACCGATGGTCCCGTCGGCCCGTTTCGCCGCCAGCAAACCGATGTCGTGGATAGGCGTAAGCGCGCAATCCTGCCGGCACCCGGACAGCGCAATCTTGAACTTCCGCGGGAGGCTCTGGTTCAACGGATTCCGCAACAGATGCAGCGCGACGGTCTTCGCGTACGGCGTCACATCAAACACTTCCCCTTGGCACACGCCCGCTAAATGACAAGCCGTGACGTTTCGTACGGTATTCGCACAAGCCTCGCGCGTGGTCATCCCTACAGACGCCAACAGACGCATCATCTCCGGGACATGTTTGAGCTCCACGAAGTGCAGTTGAATATCCTGGCGTGTCGTGACATGGCCCACCCCGGTGGCGAACTTGTCGGCCAGGTCAGCCACTTGGCGCAACTGATTTCCCGTCAGCCCGCCGAACGGGATCTTAATCCGCACCATCTGAACCCCGGGTTGCCGCTGGCCATAGATTCCGTATTGCAGACGGAATGGCTTGAAGATGTCGGTTGAGAGATCTCCCCCAAGGACTCGATGGGCCTCCGCTTCAAACGTTTCGATTTCTTCGACGATATGGGCTGCAATGGGCTCTGTTTTGATCGCTGGACGGAGAGCCGCTGTATTAGGAGTCATAATGACGACCTCGTCGGTTGGAGAGTAATGTGCGTGGGCATGATTCAGGCCGCTTCAGATGTGATACATCAACGTATGCTGCGCGTCGAGAGCCCGCTGGCGCTGGGCCAATTCCTCGACCGTGACTTCCGAAAGAACACTCAGTTCCGCCCGTTTCACCCGATCCCAAATGTGTGCAAGCAGGGCCTCCTGTTTCGCCCCTCGCGCAGACAAGTTCTTCATGCCGACCTCACCATTCGAGGTGAGAAGCGGGCCTTCTAACGCGTCGAGAATGTCCGCCACCGACAACTCCGAGGGCTTACGGCTCAGCACATACCCGCCTTGAGCTCCCCGCTGGCTAGTCACCACCCCGGCCTTTTTCATCGCATGAAGAACCTGCTCCAAGAATCGGGCCGGAATCGCTTGGCGCTTAGCAATCGACTTGGCACAGACCGGCAGCTCGTCATGCTGTAACGCAAGATCCACGGCGGCAATAATTCCATAGGTGGCTCGAAGACTAACCTTCATTTGCGAGTATTCCGATGGGGATTCATGAATCTCTATACCTTGAGGGCGACTTTCCTGTCAAGCCAGGCAGGATGTCACTTCCGACAACCAGGCCGCAAGTCGTACAGATGTCGAGTCTGGAGAGCATCTGCAGCCGCTTCGTTCCTGTTCGCCTCCGTTTCCCGGTGCCACGTTTCGACCGCCACCGCGTTGCAACCCAGGACCAGGCCGACCCATAAATGGTTCACACCCGTCGCCGGCCACAACTCGGTACATTTTTGGTGATTGACATCATCTGGGGCCTGCGCAATAATCCCGCCCTCTTCTTCCTCGGTACCTTCATGACGCTGCATTCATCAACATTTAATATCCTATTGCTCAGCGCTGACAGCGAGGTCCAGGCTCACTACAAGGACCTTTTCGGCGAGCAGGCGGTCACCATCGGCCGCGAGGGACTGTCGCTCCCAAAGGACATTGCGAAGCGCGGGTACGATGCCGTCATTGTGGAATCGAAAACACTGACGACGGCAGACCTTGGGAAGTGGCTTGCGAGGATCGATCCAGCGCGGACGCTCTTGCTCGCAGGATCTCGAACGGTTCTGAAACGGACCGCGACGTTGCTACACGCAACCAAGCCCCCTAAGGCAGACTTACCGCTCTCCAATGGAACAGGGCAATCGGTCTGTTTAGAATCCTTTCTGGAACATAAAGTCGGTGATTTCGTCAAAGGGATGCGGAACGGCTCGGGAAGAAACCTCCATCCGATGCTGATCGCCGCCGTCGAACGCCCTTTGATCTTACTGACCCTGCGGGAGACCAAGGGGAACCAGATCCAAGCCGCAGAACTGCTCGGGCTGAATCGAAATACACTGAGAAAAAAGATTCTTGATCTGGATATCCCGGTCAAACGCGCAAGGGCGAGCTAGATTCGCCCGCGCCTGAACCCTCACCACCTCACCAGAGGCGCCAGATTGATGCGCCCATACATCCACAGGTCGCCAACCACCAATGGAGGGAAGCAATGACCAAGGAAGAACTGATTGCGAAAATGGCCAACAGCGCCGGAATCACCAAGGTCGCAGCGACGGTTGCACTCGAGGCCTTCACCGGAGCGGTCACCACATCGCTCAAGAAGGGAAAACGCGTGACGCTGGTGAATTTCGGAACCTTTACGATCTCGAAACGGAAGGCCAGGATGGGACGTAATCCGCGGACCGGCGAGGCCTTGAAGATTCCCGCCGCCCGCATCCCCAAATTCTCAGCCGGCAAAGAGCTCAAAGCGGCGGTCAAGTAGCCCCTCGCCGTCAAACCCGATGACAGCTGCATGATGAGGCGGCAATTCTTTCACGAGGTCGCTGAGAAAAGCCCGTCTCGCCAGCGGGTTTCCTTGACACCTTTGGTGAGGCTGTATTAGCATCGCCGGGCGATAGGCGCGTAGCTCAGGGGGAGAGCGCTACCTTGACACGGTAGAGGTCGACGGTTCAAGACCGTCCGCGCCTACCATTTTTGGTTCGCTCACACATTCGTGATCCGACTACCGGCGGCATGGTGGTCGGCACGGCGCTGTATTTTTTGTAGGATTGACCGGAGTGGCCTCACAGCAGATTCACATTACCCTTCCTGACGGAACTCGAAAACAAGTACCAGCAGGATGCACGGTCCGCGAGGCCCTTACTCCGGAGGGCGGACGCCTCGACGGCAAGGTGCTGGCGGCCAAGCTCAACGGCGAGCCGGTGGACTTGTCGCGTGCATTGGAACATGACGCGACTCTCGAGCCCCTGACCTTCGCCTCTGCGGAAGGGCGAGAAGTCTATCGGCACAGCAGCACCCATATCATGGCGCAAGCCGTCAAGGAAGTATTTCCCACGGCACAACTCACGATCGGTCCGGCACTGGACGATGGGTTTTATTATGATTTCGCCTTCGACCGCCCATTCACACCTGAGGATCTGGAAAAGATCGAGGCGCGCGCCATCGAGATCACGAAACGCGGCCTGACTGTCACCCGGAGCGAGCTATCCAAGCAGGATGCCATCAAGTTTTTCCAGGAACGCGGGGAAGCGTACAAGGTCGAACTAATTAATAGCTTCGATGACGCGTCCCCTATCTCGCTCTATCGCCAAGGGGAATTTGTCGACCTCTGCCGCGGGCCGCACCTTCCCACGACCGGGTATGTGGGAGCCTTCAAGCTCCTTTCCACCGGCGGCGCCTATTGGCGCGGCGACGAACGAAACCCGATGCTGCAGCGAGTATACGGCACGTCATTCCCGACCAAAAAAGAACTCGATGCCCATCTCGCGAAATTAGAAGAGATCAAGCGGCGTGACCATCGAAAGCTCGGCAAGGAACTCGACTTGATTACGATTCAAGACGAGATCGGTCCCGGCTTGGTTCTGTGGCATCCCAAGGGTTCACTGATCCGCCTGCTCATCGAAAACTTCTGGCGGGAACAACATATCAAGGACGGCTACGATCTGGTGTATTCCCCCCATGTCGCCAGGCTGGATCTGTGGAAAACGAGCGGTCACGTCGATTACTACCGCGAAAACATGTTCGCGTCGATGAAGCTGGAGGGCAGCGAGTACCAGCTCAAGCCGATGAACTGCCCCTTCCATATCATGATCTACAAATCCCACTTGCGCAGTTATCGGGATTTGCCGATCCGCTATGGAGAGCTGGGAACCGTCTACCGCTACGAACGAACCGGTGTGCTGCACGGTTTGCTGCGTGTCCGCGGATTTACCCAGGATGACGCGCATCTGTTTTGTCGGCCCGATCAGATCGAAGCTGAAGTCAGTCGCGTGCTGGACTTTACCATTTTTGTCCTTGGCACCTTCGGATTTACCGAGTTTGAGGTGTATCTCTCGACTCGCCCGGAAAAGTCCGTCGGCTCCGAGGAGAATTGGACGATCGCGACGAACGCCCTAGAAGCTGCGCTCAAGAGCCGCGGCGTGGCCTACGAAGTAGATCCCGGCGAAGGGGTGTTCTACGGCCCCAAAATCGACATCAAGATCAAAGACGTCCTCGGTCGATCCTGGCAATGTTCAACGGTCCAGGTCGACTTCAACAATCCTGAGCGGTTCAAGCTGGCCTATACGGGCGAAGACGGCAAGGCGCATCAGCCGATCATGATTCATCGGGCCCTTATGGGCTCCATCGAGCGTTTCTTCGGTATCTTGATCGAACATTATGCGGGCGCCTTCCCGACGTGGCTCGCCCCCGTGCAGGCCGCCGTACTCACGATCACGGACAATCAGCAGGAATTTGCGGCCAAGATTGTCTCGACGCTCAAGAGCCACGGCTTTCGAGTCGAAGCGGACATCCGCAATGAGAAGATCGGATTTAAGATCCGTGAAGCGGAAAAGAATAAGATTCCGTATATGCTGGTCGTGGGAGACAAGGAAGTGCAGAGTGGCATGGTGTCGGTTCGCGGCCGGAGTGGCGCGAATCACGGGAGCCTGCCGATTGAAGCGTTCCTGGAACTCCTTCGCACAGATGCGAATCAAACCTTGCGTCAAACGGCAACCCACTCACAAACGAGGTGACCTATCGTCCCTAAATTACGTGTAAACCGGGAAATCAGGATTCGGGAAGTTCGAGTCATCGGTCCTGAAGGCGAACAACTAGGAATACTGCCGACCGCAGAGGCCTTCAGTAAGGCACAGGAGGGGGGTTACGATCTCGTCGAGGTGGCCCCGACTTCGCAGCCGCCGGTTTGCCGCATCATGGACTATGGGAAGTATAAGTTCGAACTCAGCAAGAAAGACCACCAAAGCCGGCGTCATCAAAAATCTACCCAGGTCAAAGAGATCAAGCTTCGTCCACGCACCGACAAGCACGATCTTGAGATCAAGATTCGCCAGATCAAGGAATTCCTGGCCGACGGCAATAAGACCAAAGTGACACTGACCTATCGTGGACGCGAAATGGCCAATCAGGAAATGGGGCGCACAATGATGGCCAGCGTCATCAAGGAATGTACGGAAGCGGGCACCGTGGAGTTTGCGCCAAGAATGGAAGGGCGGAGCCTGATCATGATTCTGGCTCCCAAATAGTGTGCCACGCGCACACAAGGAAGGAATGAGAGTATGAAAGTGAAAATGAAAACCCACAGCGGCGCCAAGAAACGGTTTCGACGCACGGGAACAGGGAAGCTGGTTCGCCGGAAGGCCGGAGGGCGGCATTTGCTCACTGGGAAACCTCGCGACCGCAAGCGGCGCCTGAAGGGAGCCGTTGAGGTGTCCTCCACCTCGACCCAAGCATTGAACCGTTTACTTCCGCAATAATGATGATTGTGCCGTGAACAGGATCTGAAAGGAGTAGTTCCCCATGCCTCGTACAAAAGGTGGCCCAAAAACACGACAGCGGCGAAAAAAGCGCCTGAAACTGGCGAAAGGCCAGTATGGAGCCAAGAGTCGGCTGTTTCGAACAGCAACGGAATCAGTCGATAAAGGGCAGGCCTATGCCTACGTCGGACGAAAGCATCGCAAGCGCGACTTCCGCCAGCTCTGGATCGCACGCATCAGCGCCGCGACTCGCCTGCATGGCATCGCCTATAGCCGCTTCATGAATGCGCTGAAGAAAGCGAATATCCTGTTGGATCGAAAAGTGCTGTCAGATATGGCGATCCGTGATATGGCGGGATTTGAAAAACTCGTCGGGGTTGCGAAACAACAGCTCGCGACTGCGGCGAGCTAAGATTCACGCGTACGCACACTGTCTGTGGCGGGAAAATCCTGATCGAACGGATTTTCTCGTCACACCTCACCCAGCAGCCGGTCGATCTCCAACTCCAGCGCGACCGCAGGCACTCCAATTTGCCAGTGCTCCAGGACCTCGGGATGCAACTCTCCCAGTAACCCAATAGCCTGACCGTTCGACACGATCTTCCCGGCTCGACCGTCAAGGAAAGAGGGGTGAGCCACCGGCTCCAACGTGAAGGGACGATCCAGGTAATACAGCAGCAGATCCAAACAGGAATGAATTTCAGAGAAGTGGGCTCCGGCATGGGCGATCACGGCACCCAGCATCGTTACGGTCCGAGAGCCGACATCGGCACTCCTATCAGGAACAGCCACTTCCCCGACCTCGAACATGCGGTGCGGATAGAACGCGCGGCTTGAATTCGTTTCCACCTGCAGCAGCGACGGCGTGATCCACTGGCGCAGGCAGGAGTAGTTGAGGGACATCACATTGTCCACCTCCACAACCTTCGCCCACTCCGTACCCTCCAGCCGCATTTTCCCGCAAAAGTCATGCTGGGATCCCATGATATTGGAAATGATCTCCTGGAATTCCAAGCCCACCATGAGGTGACGGACCCGGTCGGCCATCTGCTCCAACCTCGACAGACCGCCTACCGTAAACTGGGAGGGCATGACGGGTGGAAACCGAGCATATCCCTGGCTGATGGCCACATCCTCCACCACATCGACGGTGTGAAGCAGATCGTTCCGATACGGCGGTAGCTGCACGGCCACCTTTCGTCCCGCCGACTTGACCACATAACCGTAGGACTTCAGCGCCGCGGAGACTTCCTTGGCACCGAGGGCTTCCCCTAATGCCGATTCAATGGCATCGAGCGGAATCGTCCGTGGCGCTCCGAAATCGATCGGCGTGCTCCAGCGACGCCCAAAAGTGGTTTTCACCGGAGATTGAATCTCCACCGGAGAAATCACGGCGCCGCGATCCGCAAGATTGGCGGCAAAAATATTCAGAGTCAGCGCGACCATCCATAGATCGGTCCCTGTCACTTCGACGAACAATTCATGATCCCCGACCTGGACCTCGCCGATTTCCCGGCTGTTGATGATCGGAGGAAAGGACAGCACCTGCCCCTTCGCATCCCGCAACACGGGGAGCTGGTCATGGCCGCTGACAATGTTGCCGTACTCCACGCCTTTGGGATGGACCATGAGGATCTCCCGTAGCGTCATCATCGTCTCCATGCCGAGCGGCGTGAACCGCACGTCATCCGGCTTGACCAGATCGTACGACACCGGAAACACGATAGGGGCCAAACGATACAAGCCGATCGAAACCGAGCGCCGCTTACGCCCGAAAATGTCGGCCAACTTTTCCTGTGTCTGAATGAGCTGTGCCAGGCCGGACGCCGTCACCCGATATCCCACCGCCGTACAGGCGGCCACGTACGGACGAATCTTGTCGAGACCGGGCGCCACGACCAGCTTCCCGGCGACGCGCTGCTGCTTCGTGAAGAAGGGATAGGCACTCGCCTTGCCTTGCCGTTTGATCCGGATCTGTCGCGCAATTCCCTCGCAGCACCACAAATCCGGACGATTGCTGTCTTGCAACTCGATGCGCAACTCGCCTGTGTCCGAATTGTGGCCCTTCAACTCCCCCTTCACCAACATCAACCATTGCTCGAGTTGATCGAGCGGGATACGCGACGGCTCCTCGCCCGGTCCGGCGATCAAGGCTTCGAGATCATCTCGTTGAAGGGAAATAGTGGGCATGGTGTCGTCGTCCTAAAAGCTTCCCCGCATGGTGCGAATGAATTCGAGATCCGCCGAGAATAAATCGCGAATGTCGTGAATCCCCAACGCCACCATCGCCATGCGATCGAGCCCCAGCCCCCAGGCAATGACCGGCACGGAGACACCGAGCGGGGTCGTCACTTCAGGCCGGAACAATCCGGCACCGCCCAATTCCATCCACCCCAGCTTCGGGTGACGCACATGCATTTCGACCGACGGCTCGGTGAACGGGAAATAGGCCGGAAGAAATTTCACTTCCTTGGCTTGCGCCACTTCCCGCGCAAACAGATTGAGCAATCCGAGCAGGGTCCTGAAATTGATATCCGAGCCCGCGACGATCCCTTCCACCTGAAAAAAATCAGTGGCATGGGTGGCATCTACCTGGTCATACCGAAAGCATCGGGCGATCGAAAAATATTTCCCCGGCACGGAGGCACCGGCCGCCAACGTTCGCGCCGACACGGCGGTCCCTTGACTCCGCAACACCAAGCGCTTCGCGCGCTCGGCATCAAAGGTATACCCCCAACCAGTCGATCCGGCCCCCATCCCCTGTTCATGCACCCGCGTCACTTGCGTCAGATACGGCTCGGCGATCGTGGGAGCATGGGTCGGATCTTTCACAAAATAGACATCGTGAATGTCACGAGCGGGATGAAACTGCGGCATAAACAGCGCGTCCATATTCCAGAACTCGGTTTCGACCAGGGTTCCCCGCATTTCTTGAAATCCCATGCTCACGAGCTTGAGCTTCACCAGATCCAGGAACTCGCGATAGGGATGGCGTTTCCCCGCCGCAATTCTCGGTGCTCGCAAACTGATCGTATATTTCCGGAACCGTTTCGTCCGCCATGCGCCTTCTTTCAGCAGCTCCGGCGTCAATTGCGAGACTTCCTCCGCGACCCCCTCGCGCGAGAGGTGCTGCGCCACCTCCTGCCCGGCAGGAGTCAGCAGAAACGAACGGGTCACTCGCTCATCGATGCGAAACGGCTCGCGCGCATTTCCGCGCTTCACCGCATGTTGTTGAAGCACATTCCGAAGTGGCTCAGAAAAAGCCTGCTGCTCTCGCGAGCCGCTGCGCAACTCCTGCAACAACGCGCGCATGGCTTCGGCTGTCGCACTATTGCGGCCGGTGCTTTCAATGCATCCGCCCTGAACGATCAAAATCGCGCCCTCTTTCTTGAGAGTGCCGACGGCCTTGCTCACATCAGACGGTTCGAGGGCTTCCTTGGACTGAATGTCCTGAATCGTGAGCCGTTTCCCGGTCTGCCCGGCATCCCGCGCCGCCGAGAGGACCCGTTCGATCGGAGAGTACTTCTCAAAAAAGACTTCCCCGATCGGGGTCAGCGAGGCGATGTGCGCGACGGTTTCCGCATGAACGGCGATCAGCGACTTGGCCAACAGCCATTCGACGGCCATGCTCAACTGCGACGGCTCCAACCCGGTGGATTCCGCAAGGTGATCGAGCGTCGGAGGCGAGTCAGGCTGCCGGGTCAACGCCAGCAGCACTTTGCTTTCCAGGGGATGAAGATTATCCATGAACAAGGGTGCGGTCTGACGCCTCTTCTATCGCTGTGCAGCCGCAATTCTGCTGGTGCGGGCGGCAGGCTGATGCCCGGCTCTCAATGCCGTAATGGCCGCCGCATAGTCATGGCTTGAAAATACGGCCGATCCTGCGACGAGTACCTCGGCGCCGGCCGCGAGAATCTCCTTCGCATTGTCCGGCTTCACACCCCCATCCACTTCCAGGAGGGCTCGGCTCTGCGCACGATCGATCAAGGTCCGGACCTCAGCAATCTTCTGTAATGACGAAGGAATAAACTGTTGCCCGCCGAATCCAGGGTTCACGGACATGACGAGAATGAGATCGGCGTCCCGAACGATTTCCGACAGGGTACCGACCGGCGTGGCAGGGTTCAACGTCACCCCCGCCTTCACGCCTCGCTCTTTGATCGACTGAACGGTCCGATGCAGGTGCGGACAGGTCTCCACATGCACGGTGAGAGAATCGGCGCCCGCCTCGGCGAATTCCTGGATGAAGGCCTCCGGGTTCGTCATCATCAGATGCACATCCAACGGCAGGGTGGTGACTTTCCGCAAGGCTTCGACGATCGGAGGCCCCACGGTCAAATTCGGCACAAAGTGGCCGTCCATCACGTCGATGTGCAACCAGTCGGCTCCTGCTTCCTCAACCCGCGCCACCTCGTCTGCCAGGCGGGCAAAGTCAGCCGACAGAATGGAGGGCGCGATACGAATAGTCCGGCCGGTGGTCATTCTGTCCTCCGCAGGCGGGCGGCAAAGAAGCAATCCATCTTGTTCATATTGGCCATCGTAGAAAGGTCCCCTCGAGGGGTCACGAATGGGACACCGGCTGGGGGTAACCAGGGCGCGATCGACTCACGCAGAAAGCCACGATGTGACTGACAAAACTCATCAATGATTGATTCGGTTTCTTCCGGCTCAATCGAGCAGGTACTATAGACCAACACCCCCCCAGGCCGCAAGAGACGGCTCGTCGCGGTCAGCAATTCCATTTGCACCTGCCGATGTTGCACGATCGACTCCGGCGCTTTATACCACTTGCCTTCCGGATGACGCCGCAACACGCCGAGGCCGCTGCACGGAGCATCCAAAAGAATACGGTCGAACGGTCGAGACAACGCCGGATGAGACACAGCAGCGCTCATGCCCTGTTCTCCAGACACCGGCCGTGAACCGATCAGCGCGCGCACGTCACCAGCCAGCGGCGTCAGTAGATCCACTCCGAGACGGCGACAATTGGCCATGACAAGATCAAGCCGGGCTGCGGACCGGTCCACCGCGACGATCTCTCCTCGATTCTCCATGAGGGCCGCCAAATGCGTCGCTTTCCCTCCCGGCGCGACACAGGCATCCAACACCCGTTGCCCTGGCCGGACATCCAGGAGTAACGGAACAAGTTGCCCGGCCTCATCCTCCACGTAAAACCGTCCCTCGGTGTATCCTGGCAGATCTGCGACGGAACGGGTGCGGGCCAATTGAATGCCGACCTCGCTGACCAACGTCGGGCCGGCTTCCACTTGCGCCTCCGTCAAGTCGGCCAGCAGCGCCGCGCGCGATGTTCGCAGCGTATTCACCCGCAGCGTGAGCGGCGGCACCTCTACCGATGCTCGGCACAGGGTCTCGGCACGCTCGTCGCCCCAGAGACGACACCAGCGCTCCACGAGCCAGGTCGGACAGGAATAGCGCACGGCAAAGGCCTCGACGGGATTGTTAGCGGCATCGGGCCATGCCGGTTCAGAGGATCTGAGGAGCGCCCTGAGCACCGCATTCACGAACCCGCTCCAATCCCGTCCCAGACGCCGACTCTGCTGCTTGATCATCTGCACAGACTCATTCACGGCTGCGGAGTCGGGCACCCTGTCTAAGTACAGGACTTGGTACGCGCCGAGACGCAAAATGGTCTGGACCAGGGTGGGAAGTTTCGCGATCCGCCGATCCGACAGCAAGCCCAATCGCCAGTCGAGAGTTGCACGATACCGCAAGACCCCGCGCACGAGTTCCACCATGAAGGCCCGATCTCGCAAATCCAACGAGTCACGGGAAGACACCTGATTGAACAGGTCATCCCCCAACAGACCCGCCTTGTCGATCGCCAGCAAGGCCTTCACGGCCGCGCGACGCCCTGGAGAGGCAGCCTCGCCGGAATGTGATGGCTGCTGATCAGACGCCATGTTCGAAAAAAATGGTCATGGGGAGAGGGTCGTCCAGAGGAGGCGCGTGTCAGTTTTGCAATCAACCCTGTGAGGATGGAATCGCTTGTAGGCTGATGCCTTCGGCCAGGCGATGGCCGGCTAGATACTGCGCCATCGTCATACGTCGGCTATTGGAAGGCTGGATATCGACGATGTGGATCGTCCCGCCACCGGTCGCCACATCGATCCAGTCTTTCGTCACCTTCGTCACGGTTCCGGGAGCCGCATCCTGAGCCTCATCGCCCGGCGTCACTCGCCACAGTATCCAACGCTCGCCGTTCACATAGGTGTATGCGCCTGGCCATGGGGAGAGTCCACGCACCCGATTCACAATTTCCACGGCCGTCAACGTCCAATCGACCACACCGTCTTCTTTTTTCAGCATCGGCGCCATAGTCGCTTGCGCATGATCCTGCGGTTGAGGAGTGAGCGTCCCTTCCCTCAGACGGCGGAGCGTCTCGACCAATAACCGCCCGCCCACCTCCGCCAGTCGAGGCGCCAGCGTGCCGGCAGTATCATCATGCTGGATCGCTACCTTCTCCTGCAACAGCATGTCGCCGGTATCCATGCCCTCTGCCATAAACATGGTCGTGATGCCGGTTTCCCGTTCCCCCCTGATAATGGCCCATTGGATGGGACCTGCGCCTCGGTACTTCGGCAAGAGCGACCCATGCACATTGATGCAGCCACGAGACGGCAACGTCAGAATCGCCGGAGGCAGAATGCGGCCATAGGCGGTGACCGCAATGACCTCGGGCTCCCACTGTCGCAAGGCGTCTACAAAGACAGGGTCCTTCATCTTGAGAGGCTGGAGGACGGGAATCCCCTCGCGCTGGCAGACGACTTTCACGGGAGACCAGACCACTTCCTGGCCACGGCCCTTCGGCCGATCGGGCTGAGTCACCACACCGACCACTTCATCATTCGACTTGAGCAACGCCTCCAGAGATGGCACGGCGAAGTCAGGCGTCCCCATAAATACGATGCGCATGCGCACGCTTTATCATTCTCCCCATCCGAATGCAATTCTCCCAGACCGTTCCTTGACTCTCGTTTCACACGCCTGATAGTATCCCATCGCGGGGTGGAGCAGCCTGGTAGCTCGTTGGGCTCATAACCCAAAGGTCAGAGGTTCAAATCCTCTCCCCGCAACCAACCTTTCTCCCTACTCTCTCAACCACTTACAGCATTTTCGGTCCCGACCTCGGCCATCAGAAGACATGCCGCGAAGGTATGACGAAGGTCATGAAACCGAAAGTGTTTCACCTCTGCCTTCCGCATGACATCGCTCAATCACATTACGCACGTTCTCTCTCGACACGCGGATCACCGGATTCTCCGTCACCCACTCCCATTCCTTGACGGCGAGCTGACAGGCATGGCTCAAGATGCCCGATTCGATATGAATGATCTTGGTCGCCGCAATGAGGTTGTCTACGTCCGCGTCGATATAGCATTCGTGGACACAGTCGCTCTCGGCAGTAGATTTTATGATTTATTCGTTCGCTCGGAAAAAATTGGTCATGTCATCAACGACCGAGGACTCTGGGCCCCACCCAGAGAAGGTTCCAATAATGCCAATATGGCCTAGGCTCGGATAGGTAATGACCTCCACACGTCCGTCGCGATCGCGAATCCGCGCGGCCAATCGTTCATGGTTATAGGGCTTCACGGTCCCATCCTCTTCTCCATACAGAAGCAGCATGGGTGGTTCGTTCCCCTCTATAAACGTCGTGGCCTGCATTTGCGGATAGCGGTCGGGCGGTCCAAACATATCCGTCAGATCACTTGCCTCCGGCGTAAAGTCATACGGGCCGGCCAATCCCGCAAAGTCCGTTACGACCAATCGTGTCTCCTTGCCTTCCGCAGCGAGGTAATGCGTATCCACCGTCAGCAACGCGGCCATATGTGCGCCGGAGGAATGGCCGGTGAGATGGATGCGGTCGTGCCGTCCCCCATATTCCTCGATATGATCATCTACCCAGGCCAACGCTCTGGCGCCGTCTTCAACAAACACGGGGAAGCGAACATCAGGATATTTTCTGAAATCCGGGATGACCGCGACGAATCCGCGCTGAGCCAAGGCGGTACCAACAAAACGATATTGCTCTTTTGTTCCGGATTGCCAACGACCACCATGAAAAAAGACGATGACCTCTTTTCCTGCAGAGCGACCTCCGTCCGGAACATAGATGTCCAGCTTATCTGACGGGCCGTCGCCATAAGAGACCTCCTGCACCGAATAGCCGCCCTTGAGCGCTGCTGGAATATTGAGCAGCGAACACCCTGCAGATGTGGTGACTGTCAAAAAAAGCAGCACGCTCACTGCAAACATGCGGTTCTTTTGGATCATGATCGTGTCCGAAGCTGGAGGAGGTTATTGATTGAGCTCTGCGATTCGCTGGTCACGTTCTTCAGCGGTGTGCCCCACATCACCGTCCGGATGTGAGATGAGGTGATGGTATCGATTCGGACACAGCAGCGCTGCTTGTTGCAGCCTCGAAATCACCCGCGCTGGATGAAGAAATACCTTCGACACGATCACACACCTGGATATCGTCCATATCTCTGGCCTTCAGAACAGTAATTCACTTTCTGGCCCATGGTGAAGCGATATGACGGGCTGCCACACTAGGCGTTAGCCTAGCCCTGGAGTTGCCAGATCTGCAATCCACATATCGCTTGCTTGTGACTAGGTGACCTACGGTCCAACCGCACGGTCGGCCTTGATATTGGCTGGTTTCTCCCAGAAACGCACTCAAAAGACACAGCGTCCTGGTCAGAAGCGGCTACTTCTTGGCAACAGATCGTGAGCCGCGCACTTCAACAGAAACAGGCCGTGGCTCAAGTTGCAGTGGTTTATGGTGCATGGCCAACCACACCGCCCTCCCGGGACTCGCTTGATAGTCACCTCGGAAGCGCTTGTAGTAGATCATTACTTTCCTGACATAGTCGCGAGTTTCCGGATACGGGGGAATCGCGCGATACCGCTCCACGCGCCGTTCACCCGCATTGTAGGCGGCCACCGCCAACCGCACGTTCCCATTAAAGCGATCCAGCAAATACCGAAGGTGCCGCGCGCCGCCGCGAATGTTGTCACCGGTATCATACAGATTTTGCACCCCATGTCTGATGGCGGTCTCAGGAATCAGTTGCATGAGTCCGACCGCCCCGGAGCGTGAAATAACGGTGGGATTAAAATCCGACTCCGCCTTGATCACGGCCAATAGTAAGGCCGGATGGAGCTGGAATTGCCAGGCATACCGCTCAACCGCCGCTTCTACTTCTTCCGCCGGGACACGATGTGACAGACGACGAACCTGTGATTCAGCCGGTCGAAAACGTTGGTCGGTCGGGACATTGGTCATCTCAAAGACTCCGTTCGGCCCGACATAGCCATAGATCTCGCTCTCCGCAGCAACGGAATCCCCGACCACCAGCACTCCCGCAAGCGCCAGAGGAAGGACCCACGCGGTGGCATTCCGCACGCCATCATCTCGCTGACCACCCGCGCTCTGGTGCGTTGCTCGTGACTCAAGTCGGACAGATTGTCCGTGATTCATGACTCCTCCCATTTCGCCACAGATCACTACCGAAGTTCCGACGCTTTGCGAACCAGCCTCGATACCGCAGCTTTCATGCCAACGTCCCGGCACGTGCCAAAACGGCCAGCGCCAGTAACTTCGGACAGTTAGCGCGTCCACCGGGATACATCTTTGTGGTGAGTAGCAGAAGGACCTACGCCGTTTTGCGCCACCACCTGGCCGTATTTTGCTCCTTAGCTCGTTCCTCTCCGTTACCGGATCACGGTTAGAACGAGTGACGGACGGAACGCACAGGGGCGGCATTGAAAAGGTGAGTTGCCTGCCAAAGATGCGCTCACACCAGCGGGACCGTCATAGGGACAACGGCACATGACGTAATCCAATCCCATCGGGAGGACGCACGCTCTTGTTTGACGCGTCGAACCGTCGTGTTAGAATCGCTTCCGAGTCGTGTTTTGTACGACACAGCGCGTCTAGCTGGGGAGACCTTCTCGCACCGAGTTCACCTGGCGTTCTCTCGTTCCTTCGTCGATACCACAGAACCAGACCCGAGTGTCTTGCGGGCGCGGGCACCAACCGATGATCAAATTGCTGCTGGTTGAAGACAATCCTGTCGATGCCGAACTGACGCAGGACCTCCTTGCCGAATGGCCGCACGACCGATTCGAGATCACGCATGCCGCGATCCTGGCGGACGGACTGGTCAGCCTGAGCCGGAATCGGTTTGATGTCGTGCTCCTCGATCTCTCACTTCCCGACACCCACGGACTGAACACCGTGACTCAAGTCTTGGCGACAAGTCCCGGCGTGCCCGTCGTGGTGCTGAGCGGGCACGATGATCACCCACTCGCCCTCAAAGCGCTCCAGCACGGGGCCCAGGATTATCTCGTGAAAGGCGAAGGCGGAACCGACTTTCTCGCGCGCTCGATTCTCTATGCGATCGAGCGCAAGCGGGCACAGGAACGCCTGACCTACCTCGCCCAGCACGATCAATTGACCGGCCTGATCAACCGGGCTCTCTTTCGGGACCGGCTCGTCCATGCCATGGCGCGCAGCAAACGGAAAGATCACCCCTTGGCGATCATGCTCCTCGACCTCGATCGATTCAAAACCGTCAATGATACGCTCGGGCACGACGTCGGCGATCAGCTCCTGAAGGTCGTGGCCATGCGCCTGGAGGAATGCGTTCGTGAAGTGGATACGGTGGCCCGCATGGGCGGGGATGAATTCACCGCGATCTTGGAAGGCATTGCCGGCGAAGAAGATGTACTGGTGGTCGCCAAGCGCATTGTGGCGTCGCTCAGCACACCGTTTGAGATCGGACCGCATCGGATCTCGATCGGCGTGAGCATCGGCGTCACGCTCTACCCATCAGACGATGAGGATATCGACGAACTGCTCAGACATGCCGACAAGGCCATGTATGCCGCCAAGCACCAAGGCGGAAACCGCTTTCATTTTCATTCGCCGACCGGGCATCCTCCGGCAAACTCCCCTACCCCGGCACAGTAGCGACACCACGCATCGAGTCCTCTGTCGCTCACCCATCGATGGCCTTTCCGAAACCATCGTCGCTCCACGCCATCGGGTTACCGACCAATATCGGCGAGCGGCTGTTCCGTCACCACCAACGATCCTCGGGGATTGGGCAACAACACATTGGCCGTCACCAGTTCTTCCCGCGGAGGAACCGGATGGGTCTCCGGGGTCATCACCAGCCCCCAATGCTGGTTGTCCCGGCAGGTATTGTCGAACAGCAACGCCTCCGCATGGTGGAAGAGTAAGATCCCGCTGAGCATGTTGCTGTGGCAGATATTGCGGACACATTCCGGATGGCTCCCGGGATCTCGCACGGCCAGACCAAAGTGATGGTTGCCATAACACAGGTTTTGCGCCACGCGTGGTTGTGCGCCCGCAAAGACAAAAATGCCGGACTCCCGGTTGTAACAGACCTCATTATCGATAAACGTCGCGCGGGCCTCCGGGCCATAGATCACCACTCCGGACAGCACGCCTTCCGTCGCCCGACATTGCCTAATGGTGCAGACCGAGTCCAGGACATTGATCGCCGAATGTTGATCACTCCCCACGTACCGGAAGGTAATCCCGCTGATCAGGCCAGAGGGCACCCGTTGAAGATAAAGCGGCCCCCCGCGCCGGCTGTAAATCTGCACATGATCGCGCCCGGCGCCGATGAGGAGTACGGGGCGATCCGCGACGAAGACCTTGTCCTCATAGATGCCGGGGCGCACAAACACCTGGTCGGTCTCGCCGGCGTCTTTCAGCGCCGCGCTCGGCCTAATGTATGCGTGGGGATCTCGGGCGTCGACAATCAATGTCCGGCCCCCTTTCGGATTCGGGGGAGGTTCGTTGAGTGGCTCCCTCCCCCCGCCGACAGCGCCTGATTCGTACGATCGTTCCATGCCGGTTTTTTCATCCTTTCGGGACTCGGAATCACTACCGCAGCCCCTCACGCCCTGCGGCCTGTTAACCGACAACAAGTGAGAACGTGCGATCTGTCAACTTGTTCTCGCCCCACCCAGCGGCTGGCGCTTTCCGTACAGTGCTGTCTGCTTTCCGTCCACGACGGTCCCGCACATCCTCGCCTCCCCACCCTCATTCCCCTGCGAACCCTACAATTTCACAGCAGGTTCGCGCATGGCGTCTCGCTGGTGCGTTTCTTTCATATCGGCAGAGCACAGCGATTGCGTGGAACCAGGCTCTGCCAACAGGGAAGAAAGAGGGGCTCTCATGACCATAACTCATTTCAACCTCGGTTCGGTACGAAGCATCTGTACCCTATTAGTGTTGTTCGGCCATCTCACGACCGTTCCACCTCTGTTCGCGGCGTCGCCCCAACCACCTGATGCCTCCCGCCGCCTGTACGATCGCGTGATGGAAGAGTTCCGCCACAAAGACTATGACGCCGCCCTCGCAGGGTTTCGTTTCTTCCTCGAACTTCATGGGCAATCGTCACTGTCAGCGAACGCTCAATATTGGCTGGGTGAGTGCCAGTACCGCACGGGCCGATATAAAGACGCGCTGGGATCGTTCTACAGTCTTATCGCCGATTACCCGACGAGCCAAAAACTCGCCGCCTCGACGCTCAAGATCGGCCAAATTTACACAAAGCAGGGCGATCGCGAAAAAGCACAGATGATGTTTGAACGGGTGACGGACCAGTATCCCGATAGCGCGGAGGCCGAAGTGGCTCGTAAGGCCTTGGACGCCGCCGCCGCAAAAGGTGAACTGATCACTTCTGAACCGAGCTGATTTGGACTCCGTCCCCGTCTACTCAGCACCCGTTCCGCCGGCGTGGCGGCGTCATTCCGGGTCGGCAAGATCCAACACCGTGACGAGACCGGGCACGGTATAGACATGCAGAGGACTCAGGCGGACGAGTTGTACGCCTGCAGCGCGGAGGGCCGTGTCAAACAGAGAATCCTGGGCCCCATCCGGGGCATCATCCGGCACCGGCCGCTCGACTTGCACCACCTTCTCGACCAGGCGGCTGCCCGGATGTACCAGCACAAACGTCGCGCGTTTCAATGCAAGATCCCGCAAGGTCTCCGCAGGCGGCGTTCCCGATGGAACACGCAAATCCAACAGGCTCCAGAGGGGAATTTGCGTGAACAAGAGGTACCGATCCTCCACGGCCAAGCGTAGGAGGTTGTAGAGCTGCACTTCCTGGTCGGTCAGCAGGGGCTTGGCGACAAAGCTCATCCCGGCGGGAGGACCAGCCTTGGACGAACCGGGCGAGCGCCTCCGCCCAAAACTCTCCCACGCCAGGCTCCCCAGAAAGGCCAGCGCTCCGATACCAAGGATAGGATACAGCAAATCCATCACAGTCCGATCGAATCAACCGGCGCGTCGGGCCCCTTTCATCAGCATCTGAGGGGCACCCGGGACTATGGAGCCGAGCAGCACAGGGTGATGGGCACCTGTCACCTGCGGGACGTTCGTGCATTGCCCATGATACGTGTCGTGGGCGAGCAGGGCGAACGCCGTCGCTTCAAACGCCTTGCTGCTCCATCCACAGTCGTCAAACGTCAAGACGGGCGTCGGCGCAAACACCTGCCGGAGCGATGCCATGACGGCGCGATTGTACACACCGCCACCACCGACGATCACTTCGTGGATGTCACCAGTTACCCATCGCCGGGACGAGCCGATTGCCTCCGCCGTCCACGCGGCACACGTCGCCAGGAGATCCTCGACGGACATGCGCACTTTGCGCTGCTTCGCGAGCAGTCTTCGAACCAACGGCGCGCCGAACTCTTCCCGGCCGGTAGACTTCGGCGGACGCCGTGCCAAAAACGGATGGGCCATCAGATCGGTGAGCAATCGCCGATTCACCACTCCTTTTCGTGCCCATCGCCCGCCGACATCGTAGGCACGCTGTCCGTTGGTCAGCTCTCGTACGATCGCATCGAGCACCATGTTGCCGGGGCCGGTGTCGAATGCATGGAGTTCGGCCACTCCGCCTCCCGGCGGCAGGTAGGTCACGTTACTGATGCCACCGATATTCACCACGAGCCGCCCCCGGCGAGCATGACAGAAGGCGATCGCATGGGCGTAGGGAACCAACGGCGCCCCCTCGCCGCCCGCCGCCATATCACGGGCTCTGAAATTCGCAACGGTGGTAATGCCGGTGCGTTCCGCGATGACGGTCGGCTCGCCGATCTGCAAGGTGGACCGGACCAGCCCGATGCCCGGCTCACGTATCCCTTTTGGCAAGTGCTGAATCGTTTGCCCATGTGAGCCGATCAAGTCGATATCGGACGGGCGATGTTTCGCCTGTTGGATCACGCGCAGCGCCGCCTTGGCAAACAATTCCCCCAGATACGTGTTCATGTGACAGATCTCGCCCACCCGGCCCTGGAGCGACAGTTCAACAATGCGTTGCTGCAGGGATCGTGGATAGGAGAGGGCTGTAAAGGCCACAGGGGTGATTCGGGGCTTCCCGTTGCGCCGGATAATCCGCACAAGCGCCGCGTCCACACCATCCGCCGACGTCCCGGACATGAGTCCGACCACCTTCATTCTGCCCCTCCTCATGCACACATCTGAGAGCAATCCGGTTTATATTCGGTCCGCTACGCTAATCGAAACCTCGGCGACGGGTCAAGCGTTGCACGGCATGTCCACGCACGGCCTCCACCGGCCCTCGCGTTGACTTTGCAGAAATCGGGTGTTACCGTCCGCCGGATGTTGCGCCTGATCGTACTGACCATTCTGCTCCTGCTTGCGATACCATGCGAGTGGAGTCTCACCGCCACTGTTCCGCTTGTCTCTGCTGCCGAACCGCTCAATGTCGTCGTGACCCTCCCGGTGCTGAAGGATTGGGTACAACAGATCGGCGGACCACATGTGCGCGTCAACTCGCTCATGACCGGGTATGAGAGCGAACATACCTATTCACCGAAACCAAGCGATCTGGTGGTGATTCATAAAGCCGCCCTGCTGTTCGAAGTCGGCGCCGGACTCGAAATATGGGTCTCCTCGCTCGTCAAAAATGCGGGCAACGGATCCTTGCACGTCGTGACCACCTCCAAGGATATTGAGCTGATCCAGGATCAGCCCGAACCCGCAGGAACTACACACGCACACCATCATGCGGCGGGGAATCCTCATGTGTGGCTGGACCCTGCTGCCGCAGCCACGATGGTGCAACACATCTCAAACGCCTTGGCTGCGGCAGACCCTGCCCATGCACCGGACTATGGGACTAACACCGCGACCTATCTTCAGGCGCTCACGCGCGTCCAGGAAGAATCGCTGGCCAGGCTCCGCCCGTTGACCAACCGAACCGTCATCGTCCACCACCCGGCCTGGCCCTATTTTGCTCGACGCTTCGATCTGCGCATCGCCGGGACGATCCTGACGCAACCGGGGGGAGAACCGTCCGCTCGACATCTGCATACCTTGATCGACACCATCAAACGAGACCACGTCCGCGTGATCATCTCCGAGGTGCAGCTGAATCAGAAGCTTCCGGAGCTTCTTGCACGGGAAACCGGAGCGCGCATCGCCGTGCTGACCACCTTGCCGGGAGGCGTACCGGGAACCGAGACCTACCTCGACATGCTCCGCTATAATGTGCTCCAATTGGCCCAGGCACTTGAGCAGACCTAACCGCCGCAGCCACCCGGACATCGACAGTTCAACCAGCATTTCAACGAACGCCGCCGCGCATGACCCATCCCATTATTCGCTTCGACCATGCCACCTTCGGTTTTCCCGGCATCGTGGCACTGGAAGACATCACCCTGACCATTCCGGAATCGGAGTTCGTCGGCGTGATCGGGCCCAATGGATCCGGCAAAACGACCCTCTGTCGTGCCGTGCTCGGCCTGATGGCCCCGTTGCGGGGCACCCTCCGCGTCCTCGACTGTGCTTGCGAAGAACTCCGCTGCCACCATCGCGCCCTCATCGGGTATCTGCCGCAAAAAGGCATGATCGATCGGAACTTTCCCGTCACCGTGCTGGAAGCCGTCATGATGGGACGATACGGCGCGCTCGGTCTCTTTCGTCGACCGACACAGAAAGATCGGGACATTGCCCGTCAAGCGCTCACTCAGGTCGGTATGGATCACCATCGAGACTCCGCATTAGGAGCCCTTTCCGGGGGACAGCAACAACGTGTGTTCATCGCGCGGGCGCTGGCGCAGCAACCACGGATTCTTCTGCTGGACGAACCGACGACCGGGCTCGACCTCACCGCTCAACATAGCGTGGTGGAATTGATCCAACAGCTGCATCGAGAACTGAAGCTGACGATCCTCATGATCACCCACGATATCAATATGATTCGGTCGCGGGTGGACCGGTTGGTCCTCCTCAAGACCAAGCTGTTTGCCGCGGGGCCGCCTCAAGAAGTCTTGAAACCCGATATTCTGAGCCAGGTGTATGGGAAGGAACTGGTCATTACCGACAAGGACTTCGTCATCGTGGAGGATTACCACCACCACTGAAGAACGTACGATGTGTGGATCTGGTGACAGTCTTGATTCGAGGATCGAGAGGCGTAGTCGGATCACTCTTCGCAATCACTCACTCACCAGATCGCCACGTCACCACATACCACAATGCTAGAACTGCTCGCATACGATTTCATGCAACGCTCTCTCCTCGCCGCCGCCCTGGTCGGCGCGGTCTGCTCCGTCATCGGCGTATTTGTGGTCCTGCGAGGCCTCGCCTTCGCAGGAGCCGGCACGGCCCATGCCGCGTTCGCCGGCGTCACCCTGGCCTATCTGGTCGGCCTCCCACCCCTCAGCCTCGCGATTGTGTTCGGACTGGCCACGGTCTGGATCACCGGCTGGGTCGAGGAAAAGGGCCGCATGAAACTGGACGTGTCCATCGGCATCCTCTATACCGCGACCATGGCGCTGGCCATTCTCTTTCTGGGCCTCATGAAAACGTACAATCCGGAGGTATACGGCTACCTGTTCGGCAGTGTGCTGTCCGTCACGACGGACGAGCTCATGATCATCGGCGGGCTGAGCGTGGTGGTGTTGGGGACGATCCTCTTGCTCTCGAAGGAACTGTATTTTATCGCCTTCGACCAAGAAATGGCGGCGGCCTCCGGCGTCCCCGCGCGACAAATTTTCTATCTGCTACTCACGCTCGTAGCGCTCACCGTGGTGATTTCACTGAAAACCGTTGGGGCCATTCTCGTGTTCGCGATGATTCTGATTCCGGCCTCTACGGCGTACCAGCTCACACACAGCCTGACCCAGATGACCCTCTACTCCATGCTCATCGGCGTCTTCTGCGCCGTGAGCGGCGTGCTGCTGTCCTATGCCTTTGATCTGCCGTCCGGTCCGTCGATTGTCCTGCTGGCGACCAGCCTCTTTTTTCTCGCGGTCTGTTGTTCGCCCAAACGGTTGCATCGAATTCAGCGGGCATAGAAGAGACCTGCCAAACCGGGTTCCTGACAGGAACGACCGTACAAGACATGTACTTATCGATGGGGCTCGGATGAATGCAGGAGAAGGACACGGCTCGCGGAGGGAATATTTACGGTGGCGACCCCGGCTTCTTACGAGACCAGACCATGCCGGTCTGCTCTTTCGCACTGAACCCGAGCCGTTCATAAAACCCGGGCATGCGCGTGCAGAGCCAAACGAGTTCGACTTGCTGAAGGGTGGGATGGTCGAGTATCCGTCGAACAATCTCGGTGCCGATGTGTTGCCCCTGATACTCGCGATCGACGATCACGTCCCAAATCGAAGCCCGGAATACATAGTCGGTCAACACGCGGCCGAAGCCGACCAGACGAGGACCGTCCCAGGCCGAAATGACCAGGTCCGTCTTCGCCAGCATCGCCTGAGTCTGCTCGAGCGCGCGCTGCTTGGCCCAAGGGGCCTGCCGGTATAAATGAATCAGTTGTGCAGCGTCGAAATCGTTGCGGTCGGAAAATGTGATGGGGTGCTTGTCGGTCTTGAGAGCGGGAGGCATCTTGTACTAAATTAATCCCTCCGAGCGGGGTGAGTCGGTTAACCGTAGTGTAAGGGGAAGACCATGGGAACGCAAGTGCGAAGCTGTCCGAAGTGTTTTCAATTGATGTGGCTGAAGCAGGATCACTATGACGTCCTCGACGAAGAAACGGTCCGCGCGAAATGTCCGCACTGTGGATCGACCGTCCGCTTCCAGCTGGTGACCGCCGGCGACAATGCTGCCGGGCCGAAGATGGGACATTAGCGCTTCGCGCCATGTTCAATGAATGATGATGCTCAATTGAACATGGTCACTGCGGGTATCACATGCCCCGCCCTGCACCCTCCAACTCCGGCTGACTGCCCGGCAGGATCTTGACCAGCGCCGCACGATACTCACCCATCCGTTTCTCATCGGCCGGACCGACTTTGATTTCCTTATCCCGATGCATGCGCTCCACCTGATCAAGGACGGCTAGAAGCGGCTGGACAACGCCCAGCACATTGCCGACCTCAAAGGCTTCGAGTGACTCGATCAGATAATCTTGCAGGCTCTTGAACGGAGAGCGGCCGCTTTGTTCCCGAAATCGCAGTAGGGCCTGCTCGAAGACTTCCACCGCCTCAGGTTTTGGTTTGATCCCGGTCGGCACCGACGCGAGATGCACCACCGCCGGAAGTTTTGAAGCATATCCCTTGAGCTGCGCAATCAGCTCACCGATCCGATCGAGCACAGCACTGGTTTCCATCGTTCATCACTCCTCACTCTCGCCGACCGTTACCGTCGGCATCCTCGTCATCTGGTTCAGGTGAACGCCCGGCAATCTCAGTGAGCCGAGGCAGCGCGAAGCAGTTCCTGCACCTGCTCCATATCGGGCGGACAGGGCACATCGAATTCATGGTACTCCCCGCCGGTGGGATGCGTAAATCCCAGCGTGCGCGCATGCAGCATCACACGGGGAATCGGTATCCCCGCAACCACCATCACTTTGGACCCGCCGTATGTCTTATCCCCGAGGATGGGATGGTCGATCGAGGTTAAATGAACGCGCAGCTGATGGGTTCGTCCGGTCCTAGGGCACAGGCGGACATGCGCCGCGATTTTTCCATACCGCTCATTGACCTGATAATCGGTCGCAGAGGGTTTCGGTTTGGTGGTCCGGGCTGAAAACTTTTTCCGCTCTTTGGTGTCCCGCCCGATCGCTAGCTCGATGAGGCCATGTCCCTTTTTCGGCACCCCCCACATCAGTGCTTCATACACCCTGGTGATCGTATGCAGCTTGAACTGGGCTGCCAGAGCGCGATGCGCCTGGTCCGTCTTGGCAATCACCATCACCCCGGACGTTTCCTTGTCCAGCCGGTGGACGAGACCGGGACGCTCCTTGCCCCCGATGTGCGACGGAGTGACTCCCGATGTCGCAAAGTGATGCAGTAGTGCATTCACCAATGTTCCGGACCAATTTCCCGGCGCCGGGTGAACGACGAGACCTGCCGGCTTATGGAGCACCAATAAATCTGAATCTTCGTGGAGGATGTCAAATGAGATGGCCTCGGGCTTGAGATCAAGCGGCTCAGGCCGTGGCACCTCCAGTCTGATGCGATCCCCTGGCTTGATTTTTTGGCTCGGCCGGACCGTTTGGCCATTGATCTGGATGCGTCCCTCCCCGATCAATCGCTGTAGGGCCGAGCGGGAAAAGGTCGGGTCGCGGTTGGCAAGGAAGACATCGATCCGCTTGGACGATTCTCCTCCGGTCACGACAAATTCAACCGGAGTGGTGCTCACCCTATTCACCTTGGGACTGCCCGAAATAGACCGCCATGCGACCGCCTAGGCTGCCACACGGGGCGGGCAAAAACAAGATACTCGCCACCTCTCTCCGTTCTGCACATGTCACACACATGTCGTCCACAATTCATCCACATGTCGGCATAGATACGCACCTTGCTGAGCCCCAGGACGAACACGTGTTCGACTGTTCATTTCTGTCATGGCTGCGGTCAATTTGACACCACGATTCTGCGCACTCTCCTGATGGCATACCGTCACGGATTTGCATCAAGGAAAAAATTCATACCCTTAGCGCAACGACTATTCGGCCTTCTACGGGCACCTGAATTGCTTCTCTATGAGGATAGTTTGACGTGACACGATTGGGAGGTTGTGACAATTCCATGGCTGCTAATTTTATCCACAGAATCCTCAGGTCGCTACAGAGCTCTCCCGCTGTGACCCCAACCGTTCGGCACTCTGCTGTGGAGAACCAGAGCGAACTGCTGATGCCGGTCGCCGAGCGTGATCGCCGCATCGATGCACGGTTCGCCGTCAGAACTCCCTGCATCTATGAGCTAGTGGAGGGTCAAGGGCTTGAGGCGTCCACTATCCTCGGGAAGGCCCATTCGCTGAATGTCAGCTCAGACGGTGTTCTCCTCTTGCTGGACCAGAAACCTCAGAACAGACAGTTGTTGAGCATTCAAAATCCAGCCCTTCAACGGCAACGTTCACTGACCCTGTTCGAAGTGCGATGGGCCATGCCCCTCCCGGTTGGAACGACCCAGCCCCGCTATCTAGTCGGTTGCCGTCTGACGTTTGGGCGGTTCCCGTACTTCCTCGTCCAACGTCAGCACCTGGACCGTGATATTTCCGGGTTCTCCCTATAACGGTCTGTTTCGACTGCCTTAAACACGAATCCTCACAGCCAGGCGAGCAGGCGTGACACGCCACCTCTGGCAATACTCTCTTTTTCGCAGGACAGGGCCGAGCGTAGTCGCTGATGGAGAGCGCAGAAATCTGACGGAGGGGAGACCGCAAACTCGCAATAGGCCTCGGTCGTGGGATGTGAGAACCCGAGTGTTCGCGCATGCAGCATCACACGAGGAATCTGAGACCCATCCGCCGTGCAGATGGTGGCTCCTCCATAGGCGTGATCTCCCATGATGGGCGAGCCGATCGCCTGAAGATGCGCCCGTATTTGATGCGTGCGCCCCGTGTGAGGCCGCAGCAACACATGGGCCGCCAGGGCACCGAATGATTCTTCGACCGTATACTCCGTGATCGACGCTTTGGGGTGCAGCGTTTCCATTGAGGTCCGTTTGGGGTTCTGTCGATCAGGTCCGATCCCAATCTCGATACGGCCGTCGAGTTGCGTCGGAACGCCACAGACCAGCGCCTCATACTGACGGACGATCGAATGGCCTACAAACTGTACCGCAAGCCGACGATGCGCCTCCGCCGTTTTCGCCACGACCATCACGCCAGAGGTGTCTTTGTCCAGGCGATGAACAAATCCAGGAGTGGCTATCTCTCCGGCCTGAACACCATGGTGGAGGAGCGCGTTGAGTAAGGTGTCGGACCAATGACCCGGCCCCGGATGGGCCACGACACCAGCAGGCTTGTTGAGAACCAGACAGGCAGCATCTTCAAAGAGGATCTCCAGCGGCCTAGGTTGCCCATCCACCAGCAGCGGCGCAGGCTTGGGACTGTCGAATTTGATGACGTCACCCGGCTTGATTCGCTGACTCGGTCTGGCAAGTTGATCGTTGACCCGTACCCATCCGGCCGTAATCATGCGTTGCAAGGCGGCACGAGACAACCTTGGTTCTCGGCGTACGAGAAACACATCCAGGCGTTTTGGCTGCTCTCCGGCTGAAATGACAAACTCTGTTTGCATGGCGGCATTACGCTACGGCAGCGTCACAACCGAATGCAATCAAAGACGTTCGTTCTCCGGTCTTCCGATGACGATCGGCTGATGTGGACAGGGACGAAGACCGCGGCTAAAACCAGGCAACCCGACAGGGATTCCGTTCGGCACATCTGAAGCGATCCGCTATCAGCACGGTGACGACCAGCCGATTATCTGCGGTCTCCGGAGCATTCAGCAGTCGCGGCGGAAAAAGTCTGCACAGTTGGCATTGGACAACTCCCACACTCAAGAGTAGGATAAAGCATCGTATGATCTTGTGGGCACGCTGGTTCGTACGGGTAAGGAGCTGGGGCTATGCCTTCGGTACCTTCCCACGACCGGTCGTTTTTCCAGAGGGCCCCCTGTAGGGCCGACATTCTGGTTCACCATTACACCCCTTCCGCCTCTTCGATCCCACTCGATTTATTCTCCTGGTCTATTCGGCAATCGAACTTTCGTGCCTCTCCATTGCGCCGAGTACGCATGTTCCCGAACTGCATCGTGCAACCCCGCTCACGCGGTGCGCCGGCCAGTCCGACTCACCCGTGCGCACAACAAGGAGGCCTCTATGACATCCTCCATCACATTACTGCGGGTCGCGACCTTGATGGGATTCGCCTTGGTCGGCGCGATAGTGCTGGGGCCGACTCATGCGCGATCGGAGAACGCTCCAATCACTCTGCCGATCGAAACGGTAGCCAACTATATTCATGCCGTGATTGAAGCGGACCGGGATGTGTATACCAGACATGTCGTCGAGCGCCTACAAACAAAGGGTGTGGTCGTAGCATCGGAGAACTGGGAGCAGAAGAATACGTTGCCCTTACCGGCCCAGTTTCTGATGGAATCGGGACGGTATATCGCCAAGAAGGGATTGGGAATCCAATACCGGCTCATCAGCTTGTGGCCGATCAACAAGCGCAATGTCGCCGCGAATGAGCTTGAACAGTCGGGTCTCGGTACTATCTTGACGCAACCCGATCGTCCGCATACCGGCTTCATGAAGGTCGGAGAAACGCGCTACTTTCAGGCCGTGTACGCCGATCTCGCATCAACCCAGGCTTGCCTCGGCTGTCACAATGCCCACCCCGACAGCCCAAAGCGTGACTTCAAGCTCAATGATGTCATGGGTGCGATCGTGATTACGATTCCTGTCGGACCATAGCGTCCTACGTCTTCTCAGGCTGGCGTAACATAGGCCATGAGCCTACCGGCAGAACGTACCACGTTCTGCCGGTTGAGGTGCACGACATCCTGCGTCGCCATCATGGCGGAGCACCATCCATCTCCCACCCGCTCCGGCGAAAGGAATCGGCTTAGGATGGCAGACAGTGCTTCCTGGTTCCAGGTGGCGTAATGTTCGTATCGAGGAGACGAGCTGCAGGACCAGTAGGGAGGCTCAAAATCGATGGGCGCACATGAAGTACGAGGGAGAGCGTTTAGGCGTGTCCTGTTTTCCTAGCGCGGTCGGCGATCTTTTTACGAAGACGGGCTTTTTCGAGGCTGATCTGCGCCTCTTTCACTTCGGAAGGGAGCCCACCGGCTTGAAGCCGTTGTTCGGCCGTTTCAACGGCCTGCTGCGCACGACCGACATCGATGTCTTCCGCCTTCTCCGCAACTTCCGCCATCACAGTAACCTTTGACGGCGTGACCTCGGCGTAGCCCCACAGAATCGACATGTAGTGCCAGGCTTCTTGGGTCTTGTACCGGAGTTCTCCGATGCGCAGGCTGGACAAAAAATGGCAGTGTCCCGGCAAAACACCAAATTCTCCTTCGCTGCCTGGAGCGATGACCTCATCGACATCCTGGCTCAGGAGCAACTTCTCCGGCGTGACTACTTCTAATAGAATCTTCCCCGCCATCTTCTCTTCCTACTCCCGTTTCTCATTTGAGAGGGAACCGAAGGGTCCTCTGCTGCGCGCCGGCAAAGAGGACGATCGGAACCCGCTCTTAAACCTTCACGCCCATCTTTTCCGCCTTGGCCACTGCTTCTTCAATCGGACCAACCATGTAAAAAGCCTGCTCGGGAAGGTGGTCGTATTTCCCTTCAAGGATTTCCTTGAAGCTCCGCACCGTATCCTTCAGTTTGACGTATTTACCCGGTGCGCCCGTGAACGCCTCCGCCACATGGAAGGGCTGAGAAAGAAACCGCTGAATTTTTCGCGCGCGCGCAACGGCCATCTTGTCGTCTTCCGACAATTCATCCATTCCGAGAATGGCGATGATGTCCTGCAAATCCTTGTACCGCTGCAACACGGACTGGACACCACGAGCAACCTTGTAGTGCTCCTCTCCGATGACTTGGGGGTCGAGGATTCGCGAGGTGGAATCGAGCGGATCGACCGCAGGATAAATACCCAACTCGGCCAACTGCCGGGACAACACGGTCGTTGCATCCAAGTGCGCGAAGGCGGTCGCCGGAGCCGGGTCGGTCAAGTCGTCGGCCGGCACATAGATCGCCTGCACCGAAGTAATCGAACCCTTTTTGGTGGACGTGATTCGCTCCTGCAGTGCGCCCATCTCGGTGGACAAATTGGGCTGATAGCCGACGGCTGACGGCATACGGCCGAGCAGCGCGGACACTTCCGATCCCGCCTGCGTGAACCGGAAGATGTTGTCGACGAATAACAATACGTCCTGGTTCTCTTCATCGCGGAAATATTCGGCCACGGCGAGACCGGTCAGCGCGACCCGGAGACGTGCGCCGGGCGGCTCGTTCATCTGTCCATAGATCAGGGCTACTTTAGACTTGGTGAAATCGTCGGGATCAATGACCTTGGATTCCTGCATCTCGTGCCAGAGATCATTGCCTTCCCGTGTGCGCTCACCAACGCCGGCAAACACGGAAAACCCGCCGTGATGCAACGCGATGTTGTTGATGAGTTCCATGATGATGACGGTCTTGCCGACTCCGGCACCACCGAAAAGACCGACCTTGCCGCCCTTGCTGTATGGCTCCAAGAGATCGACTACCTTGATGCCGGTCTCGAGCACTTCGGTCTTCGTATCCTGATCTTCCAATCGCGGCGCAGGCCGGTGAATCGGATAGGTTTTCTTCGCCTTGATTGGCCCCTTTTCATCGACCGGCTCACCCAGCACGTTGATCAGCCGACCCAATGTCTCACGTCCAACGGGCACAGAGATCGGCGCACCCGTGTCCTGTACATCCATCCCGCGGGTGAGACCATCCGTCGTCGACATCGCGATGCCGCGCACACGATTCTCGCCGAGGTGCGAGGCAACTTCGAGCGTGATCCGTACGGCGGGCGTCCCGGCAGCCTTGTTCTCTTCCTGCGTGACCTTGATCGCATTGTAGATGTTCGGCAATTGACCGGGAGGAAACTCCACGTCGACCACGGGGCCGATGACTTGAATGACTTTTCCTGTGCTCATAAGGCTCCTCTTGTCGTCAATGATGCACCCGGCACATCACCGTGGTGCAGCATTCCTCATTCTACATTTCATTTCAGGGCTTCTGCGCCGCCCACGATGTCCATGAGTTCTTTGGTAATGGCCGCCTGGCGGGTCTTGTTGTAATACAGGGTCACTTTCTTGATGAGCTGTCCGGCATTGCGAGTCGCGCCGTCCATGGCCGCCATTCGTGCCCCGTGTTCCGCCGCCGCCGACTCCAGCAAGATGCGATAGGCCTGAATCTGGAAATGCTTCGGAACCAAGACGTCCAGGAGTTCGCCCTCGTCCGGCTCATACAAATAGCTTCCCCCGACGGAGGAGCCTTCCGTCGAGCTCGCCGCCGCCTCGAACTCGGCCGCCGTATCAATGGGGAATAACTTTTCGACAATGACCCGCTGCTGGATCGCAGACTTGAACTCATTATAGACCACGTAGAGTTCATCGAATGCGCCATTGATAAAATGTTCCGTCAGGTCCCCGCCGATGTCGATGGCATGTTCGAAGGTCAGCTTATCGAAAATCCCTGTCCATTCCTGCCTGATCGGCCAGGAACGTCGGCGAAAATAATCACGCCCCTTGCGGCCGATAATACTGAGATTGACCGAAAGGCCCCGAGACTCGCACTGCCGGACAAACTCGGAGCTTTTCCTGACGATGTTGCCGTTGAAGCCGCCGCAGAGTCCCCGATCGGTCGTCACGACCAGAATTTCAATTTTCTTCCCCTCGCGCTTCTGGAGCAGGGGGTGAGCGGTACGATTCACACGCCGGCTGAGATTGCTGAGCACGCCACGCATTTTATGGGCGTAGGGCCGTGCGGCCAGGATACGGTCTTGCGACCGTTTGAGTTTCGCCGCCGCCACCATTTTCATGGCCTTCGTAATCTTTTGTGTATTCTTGAAGGCGGCAATTTTCCGCCTGAGAGATTGTAAGCTCGGCATTCTTGTATGCTCTCAGCAGTCAACGCTCAGCCTACAGCTCCATGCTGATAGCTGAAGGTTGATCGCTATTTTGCTCCGTAGCCCATTTTCTGTTTAAACGTCGCGATGATCTCTTTCAGCCTGCCGCCGACCTTGTCGTCGATTTTTCCGACCGTGGCAATCTCTTTCCGCATGTCCTGGTGGTTCTGGCCCACATAATGAAGCAGGTCTGCTTCGAATTGCAGCACCTTGTCTACGGGCACATCGTCCAGGAATCCATTGACGCCAGCATAAATCGACAACACCTGGTCTGCGACCGGCATCGGTTTGTATTGCCCTTGCTTGAGCAGTTCCACCATGCGCACACCACGGGCAAGCTGCATTTGAGTGGCCTTGTCGAGTTCGCTACCGAACTGTGAGAAGGCGGCCATTTCCCGATACTGCGCAAGGTCCAACCGCAGCGTACCGGCGACCTGTTTCATGGTCTTGATTTGCGCGGACCCGCCGACGCGAGAGACCGACAGACCGACATTAATAGCCGGGCGAATACCGGAATAGAACAGGTCGCTGCCGAGATAAATCTGCCCATCCGTAATCGAGATCACGTTGGTGGGAATGTAGGCCGACACGTCGCCGGCTTGTGTTTCGATGATCGGCAGGGCGGTCAAACTGCCCCCGCCGAGTTTGTCACTCAGCTTAGCGGCACGCTCCAACAGACGGGAGTGCAGATAAAAGACATCGCCCGGGTAGGCTTCGCGGCCCGGCGGGCGGCGCAGCAACAGGGAGAGCTGCCGATAAGCCACCGCGTGCTTCGACAAGTCATCGTACACAATCAACGCGTGCTTGCCGTTGTCACGGAAATATTCACCGATCGCGGCACCAGAGAACGGAGCCAAGAACTGCATCGGCGCCGGATCGCTCGCCGTGGCCGCGACGACCATGCTGTAGTCCATGGCATGATTTTCTTCGAGGGTCTTGACCACACGCGCAACCGTCGACCGCTTCTGCCCGACGGCAACATAGATACAGAATACGTCGAGGCCTTTTTGATTGATGATGGTATCGACAGCAATCGCTGTTTTTCCGGTTTGCCGATCTCCGATGATCAACTCCCGCTGACCGCGACCGATAGGGATCATGGCGTCGATGGCCTTGATGCCTGTCTGCAACGGTTCACGCACGGACTGCCGGGTGTTGACACCCGGGGCCACCACTTCGATACGGGAGGAGTGCTGGGAATTGATCGGACCCTTGCCGTCGATCGGTTGGCCGATCGCGTTCACCACCCGTCCGACCAGCGCTTCACCGACAGGGATTTCAGCAATGCGGCCGGTCCGCTTGACCGGATCGCCTTCCTTGATCCCGACATCGTCGCCCATCAACACGGCGCCGACGTTGTCCTCTTCGAGGTTCAAAGCAATGCCGTACAGACCGCCCGGAAATTCGAGCATCTCGCCGGCCATCGCACCGTCTAAGCCATAAACTTTCGCAATCCCGTCTCCGACCTGAATGACGGAGCCGGTCTGGCTGACATCGACTTGTTGATCGAATCCCTTGATCTTTTCTTTGATAATGGAGCTGATCTCTTCTGCCTTGATCTGCATGGCTACTCCTTGGTCAACACACGCTGCATGGCGCTCAGTCGGCCCCGGACCGTGCTGTCTACGACGGTGCTGCCCAGGCGGATGTGGAGGCCGGCGACATGTTCAGGTTCTGTATGGAAGGTGACATCGACGTCGCGCTGTAAAAGATCGCGCAATCGGGTGGTGATCCGATCCTGCTCGGCCGCGGGCAAGGCATTCGCGGATGACACGAGCACTTGCTGCGTCCCCTTGGATTGATCCACGAGCTTGGCGAAGGCCTCGGCGATGTCCGGCAGGAAACTGACCCGATTCTTTTTGACCAAGAGTTCGAGAAATCTCTGGCCGACCGGCGGGCATCCGAGTCGAGTGGCCAATTCAATCAGCGCACCCAATTTGGTTTCTTCCGGGAACACAGGAGAAGCGATGGCATGGCGCAACGCAGCAGACTGCGTGAAGGCCTCTCCCAGCCCGTTCAACGCCGAGCGGGCAGGCTCGATGCTTGGGGTATCAAGAAGTTCGAACAGAGCTTTTGCGTATCGACGTGCGACGGCTGTCTTAATCACAATGACTATCCGCTACGGTTAACCGTGTTTTGATCAAACGGGAAGCTTGCGTGCGGTGGGCACGACAAAAAGCGCGCCAAGTTAGCATTCA